>NZ_JBXARK010000005.1:29497-344557 GCF_058808175.1 Flavobacterium sp. GW821-FHT11G01
GAACCTAGAAAGACTGCACCAAAAACAGTTGTGTTACCATTACACCATAGACCAGCAGTGCTGTTAAGCGAGTGCAAAATTAGAAATTTATTTAGTTTACGCAAATTTCAGGAAACTTTTTTTTGCATAAAAAAAGCCTCTCGATTGAGAGGCTTTTTATGTTGGTCTACTAGGACTCGAACCTAGAAAGACTGCACCAAAAACAGTTGTGTTACCATTACACCATAGACCAGCAGTGCTGTTAAGCGAGTGCAAATTTAAAGCTTTATTTAGTTTGTGCAAATTTTTTAACTAAAAAAAATCTTTTTTTTAGGTTTTTTTAAATTTAGAATCCCGCACAACAACAGAAACTACTCACAGACAACGAATTACTTTTCACAGATAGTTTTGTAGAATTTTTTGTTAATGCTAGTTTCTTTACACAAAAAAACATTTTCTTTGTAGGATAGAAAACATACAAAATTTTAACACCTAAATATGGCACAATTCAATTTCAATAAATGGAATACAATTATTGGTTGGTTTGCATTTGCAATCGCTTTAACTACTTATACACTGACTGTCGAACCTACTATGAGCTTCTGGGATTGTGGCGAATATATTGCTACAGCCGCTAAACTAGAAGTTGGTCACCCACCCGGAGCACCTTTATTCCAGATGATGGGAGCTTTTTTTGCCATGTTTGCTATAGATAACCAACATGTGGCGGTAATGGTAAATATGATGTCTGTTTTTTCTAGCGCCTTTACTATTTTATTTATGTTTTGGTCATCTTCTATGATTTTGAAAAAAATTGTAGCTCGCTTTGCAGAAATTGACCAAAACAATTCAATTGTTATTTTAGGAAGTTCATTTGTTGGGGCTCTTGCCTACACTTTCTCTGATAGTTTTTGGTTTAATGCCGTTGAAGCCGAAGTTTATGCGATGGCATCTTTATTAATTGCATTGCTTTTCTGGCTTGGTCTTCGTTGGGAACAAGATATGGATCAACCTAAAGGAAATAAATGGTTGTTAATCATTTCACTTGTTGTCGGGCTTTCATTTGGAGTTCACTTTATGGCTTTATTGACCATTCCTGCAATTGGTTTTCTATATTATTTTAAACATTACGAAAAAGTTACAATCAAAAATTTCATCATTGCAAACGCAGTTGTAATTGCTATTTTGTTGTTTATTTTCAAATTACTTTTACCATTAACCATGGCTTTCTTTGGAAAAACTGAAGTTTTTATGGTAAACAGCATGGGACTTCCTTTTAACTCAGGAACTATATTTGTTGCATTACTTTTTATTGCTTTCTTCTATTTTGGATTAAAATACACCAAGCAAAAAGGATTAATTTTCTATAACACTATTATACTTTGTGTTTTGTTTATCCTGATTGGTTTTTCAACCTGGATAATGCTGCCTGTACGTGCAAATGCCAACACTGTAATCAATGAAAACAAACCTTCTGATGCAACTGAGGTTTTAGCTTATTACAACCGTGAACAATATGGTGTAAACCCATTATTTTATGGCCCTCAATACACTGAAGTTTTCTCAGGACTGGACGAAAAAACGCCTTATTTAGATAAAAAACCAAATTACGAAAGAGATTACAAAACAGGTAAATACATCATTACCAACAATTATAAAAACGCAGATCAAAATTCTGATGACAATCAAAAAACCATACTGCCAAGAATGTGGAGTACAGAAACAGGACATATTCAAAACTATATCAGCTTTACAAATCCTCCTGCATTTAAAATTAATCCTAATTATCCTTATGAAGATGATTTAGCGAAATACGGAATCGATGCCAGTCAATTAAGTGAAGAGGAATACAATAAAGCTACAGCTCAATTAAGAAATGAAGTTGAAAAAACAGTTTCTGAATTCAGAAAAGCTTACGCTCAAAAACAAATTGACAACGAAGGTTATGTTAAGTTCTTAAATAGCTATAAAGATTATTTAATCATTGAAAAACCTTCAACTGCAGACAACTTCAGCTTTATGTTCGAATATCAATTTGGATATATGTATTGGAGATATCTAATGTGGAACTTCGTAGGACGTCAAAGCGACGAACAAGGTAAATATGATAATTTAGACGGAAACTGGATCAGCGGAATCAAAGCTCTTGATTCGTTACATTTGGGTTCTCAGGATAATTTACCTTCAGATGTTTTAAACAACAAAGGAAGAAATGTTTACTTTTTCCTTCCATTTATCTTAGGACTAATCGGAATAATGTATCATGCTAATAAAGATCTTAAAAGCTTTTATGTGCTTTTAGCATTGTTTTTATTTACCGGTATTGCATTGAAAATTTATTTGAACGAAAGACCTTTTGAGCCTCGCGAAAGAGATTATGCACTTGTAGGATCATTTTATGTATTTGCGATCTGGATAGGCTTTGGAGTTTATTCATTATACGAAAGCATCCAAAAATATATTGCTCCAAAAATTGCCGGACCAATTATTATTACCGCAAGTTTATTAGCTGCACCTATTTTAATGGCTTCTCAAAACTGGGATGATCATGACAGATCTAACAAATATACAGCAGTTGCAATGGCAAAAGCTTATTTGAATTCGTGCGACAAAAATGCTATTTTATTTACCATTGGTGACAATGATACTTTCCCATTGTGGTATGCACAAGAAATCGAAGGCATCAGAACAGATGTGAAAATTGTAAATACAAGTCTATTCATGACAGATTGGTATATTGATCAAATGAAAGCAAAATCATATGAATCTGCTCCTTTACCAATATCATTTAACCACGATGAATATGTGGGTGACAAATTAGATTATGTGGCTTATATTCAGAAAATTGATACACGTTGGAACATTAATGACTTTATTAGTTTTATTAAGAATCCAAAATCGACTGTTGGTTTGCAAAACGGGCAAACAATTCATTTTTACCCAACTAATAAAATCAGAGTTCCAGTTGATAAAAATCTAATCATCAAGAACAAAGTTGTTAATCCTAGATATAATGATTCTATCGTTCCGTATATGGATATCGATATAAAAGGAAGTGCAATCTACAAAAATCGCTTGATGATGCTTGACATCTTAGCTAATAACAATTGGAAAAGGCCAATCTATTTTAGCGGTGGTGCTTTTGACGATGAAGATTATTTATGGCTAAAAGATTATTTACAATTAGACGGAATGGTTTACAAATTAGTTCCGATTAGAAATGTCCCTTCAAAAGAAGGCGGACCAATGGATATGGGACAAATTGATGCCGATAAAATGTATGATATTGTAATGAAATGGGATTGGGGCAACAGTGATAGTGATAAAATTTACCACGATCCTGAAACCAGAAGAAACAGTATTACATACCGCACTAATTTATCTCGTTTAAGCGATCAATTAATTGCAGAAGGTAAAATAGACAAAGCTAAAAATGTAATTAATTTGGCAATGACAAAATTACCTGTGGATAAATTTGGATACTATTCACTAGTAGAACCTTTTGCTAATGGATATTACAAAGTAGGAGAAACCGCAAAAGCACATGACTTGTTAAATAAATTAGTTCAGAAATACAAAGAGAACTTAAATTATTATGCAACATTGACTCCAGGTGACCAAACCGATTTAGCAATGGATATCATTACTGACATCGAGCGTTACAGAAGTCTTTTACAGGTTATGGAACATAACAAAGACAAAGCATTCTACGAAAAACATAAAGTCACTTTTAATACTTATGTAAATGTTTTTGAACGTTTTGGACGCGAAAAAGAATAATAATATACGAAAAATATACTGATTAAAAAAATGCAGCGCTTCTAGTTAAATAGCGCTGCATTTTTTATTTTTACATATCTCTAAATCATCTCGCAAATGAGCTTTTATTGGGTAAAAACAAATTCATTTATAAAAAGGGTGTTTTCTAAGTATTGTTGGGATATTCCAAATCAAGAAAAGAAAATATATCTCACTTTTGATGATGGCCCAACTCCCGAAGTTACGGATTGGGTTTTATCTGAATTAAAGAAATTTGATGCAAAAGCAACCTTCTTTTGTATTGGAAAAAACATCAATGCAAATTCGTCTTTGTTTGAAAGATTAATAACAGAAGGTCATTCTATTGGAAATCACACCATGAACCATATAAACGGATGGAAAAGCCAAACAAGTGACTATATTGAGAATGTAAAACACTGCGCTTCTATTTTATCAAATGAAAAAAGACTGAACGGCTTATTATTTCGTCCGCCTTACGGAAAAATTAAAAAAGCACAATCTAAAATATTAAGAAATCTGGGATATAAAATAGTGATGTGGGATGTTTTAAGTGCTGATTTTGACCAAAGCATTACACCTGAAAAATGTCTTGAAAACGTAACAAAAAATGTGCAATCAGGGAGTGTAATCGTTTTTCATGACAGTATAAAAGCATCGCATAATTTAAAATTTGCGCTACCTAAAACTTTGCATTTTTTAAAAGAAAACGGATATACTTTTGATATTATTCATTAAACAATACCAACTAAAGAGGAAAGTTTTATTTACGGATTGAATTGATCCTGAACAATTCCGATAATGGTATTTGCATCAAGTTCTCCTGATTGTCTCCATATCATTTGTCCTTCTTTATAAATCATTAAAGTAGGAAGTCCCTTTATACGTAAGGCTTCAGCAAGTTCCTGATTTTTATCTACATCAATTTTAATTACTTTGGCTTTATCGCCTAGCGCAGCAGCTACATCCTTAATAACAGGATGCATTGATACAGATGATTCGTTCCAATCTGTGTAAAAGTCTATTAACACTGGAACTTGGGCATTTATAAGTTCTCCAAATTTTGACATAAACCAAAAATTTAATTCTTTTAATCTATTAAAAAGAGATAATTAATACAAATGTAGCATTTTTAACGAATTAAGCCACATTCTTACCTTTTTTTAGTTCAATGACTGTTATTTCAGGCATGATACCAACTCGTCCCGGGTACGCATGGAAACCAAATCCGCGATTTACGTAAACGTATCGGCCCACATTTTCATACAATCCAGCCCATTGTTTGTAAATATATTGTGCCAGACTCCATTTAAAATAGCCCGGAATTTCTATTCCAAATTGCATTCCATGGGTATGGCCTGACAATGTTAAATGAAAGTTTTTAGGATGTTCTTTAATTTCAGCCTCCCAATGACTTGGGTCGTGACTCATTAGAACTTTAAAGTCATCCTGATGAACATTTTGAGATGCTTTATTTAAATCGCCGGCTTTTTTAAAATTAACTCCCCAATTCTCTACTCCAATTAAGGCAATTTTATCATTGCCTTTTTGAATATAGGTATGTTCATTTAGCAAAAGTTGAAATCCTATTTTCCCATAAAGACTTTTAATCTCCTGAAAGTTTTCGTCTTTTTGCTTTTCAGACGGCCATGTAACATATTCTCCATAATCATGATTCCCTAAAACAGAAAACTTACCATATTTATATTCTTTAATTCTATTAAAAGTTTCCAGCCACGGATGCATTTCTTTTGCATGTGTATTTACAATATCGCCAGTAAATAAAATCATATCTGCTTCTTGTTCATTGATCAGATCAATCGCATAATTTATTTTATCTGGATTATCAAAACTTCCACTATGAACATCTGAAATCTGAGTGATTCTAAAACCATCAAAAGCATCTGGCAAATCAGGAAAAAAGACGGTTTGTTTAAATACTTTAAAATTATATTTTCCTTCAAAAATTCCGTAGATCAGTGATAAAAAAGGAACAGCCGCTAAACCTAATGCGATTTGACTGACAAACTTTCGTCTATCTGGCATCATTTCTTTTCTTGGAGCATTGTACATGAAATAATTTAAAAGACTTGCACCTATTCTAAAAATATCTTCTCCAAACATTATAAGCGTTAATACAATTTTAGGCACATAAACCAATAACATCAAACCCATTGTAAACATAGTTTGCTTGGTTTGCCCAACAGAACGATCAAACTGTGTAAAGGAATAAATAATAAAAACCAGAAGCAGTAAGCTTATAATTTGATAACTAATCAAAGCCCATCTTAACTTGATTAACGTTCGAAAAGCCTGATAAGAATAAAACTCAATAAATAGAAATAGAGCACAAAGAATTACAAAACGAAGGATCATGTAGGTATAGTTTTAAGCAAAGTAACAAAGAATGAAAATCTTATCACTTTTTATTATCAAAAATTTAACTCAAATAACAACAAAAAAGCTGGTAAATTTCTCTACCAGCTTTTTCTCTACCAAATTTTTTAAAACCTTTTAATCCACAATAAAGTTTACAAATAAACTTATGCTTTTTTATTTTTGAGCTTTTGCCGCTTCTGGCTTGGCTTCTGCTTTTTTGGTTTTTTTATCTGCTTTTTTGTCTTTTTTAGGAGCTTTAGCTTCTTTTGCCGGAGTTGTTTGAGCTGGAGTTGTTTGAGCGCTTACCATTGCAGTTGTTCCTAAAACAGCTGCTGCTAACATTAATAATTTTTTCATGATTTAAGTTTTTATGATTACTATCTTATTATTTATAGCTCAAAGATATAATCCGAAAATGAAGACAAAATGAAGATTGAGATGGTTTTAAAAATTTAACTTTTAATTATGCAAATGCACTTCAGGAAACAAAAGTGTAAAGTTTGTTCCTTCATTTATTTCAGAAGTAACTTTAATTTCAATATGGTGAAATACTGCAATACTATCAGCTATAGCAAGTCCTAAACCCTGACCGTCCTGATCAGAACTTATTCGGGCAAATCTGTTGAATATCTTTTCTATTTGACTAGCGTTCATTCCAATACCTGAATCTTTAATAGTAATAAAATAATGATTGTTATAAAAACCATCTTCAACTATTATACTACCTTTTGTCTTGTTATACTTTATAGCATTAATTACCAGATTATAAATCAGTATATGAATCAATGTTTTATTTCCTGTAAAAATAAAATCCTGTTTTATATTGTTTGAAAACTGAATTTCTCTGTCCTCAATTCTGTCTTGTAAATCTTCCTCTAAATCTTTTAAGATATCTTTGAAATTGATTTTTTCATTAGACTCGTACTGATTGTTTTCGATTCTGGAAATCAACAATAAGTTATTGATGATTTTTTTTAGCATATCTAAGGTTCTTAAAGCGCCAGCAATTTTATCGAATGCATTATCATCTAAAGATTCATTCTGTAATAAATTTTCAAACTTATTTTTCAGTAAAGCAATTGGCGTTAGTAATTCATGAGAAACATTAGATATAAATTGTTTTTCTTTTTTGAAAAGCTCGGCAATTCTATCCATCATTTGATTTAAAACCAAATCCAGTTCACGAAAGTCTCTTGATCTTGCATTAATTGGAGTATGGTCAAAAGCTTCAGGCTCATTGACACGCCTGATCTTAGTATCAATAATTTTATAAAAAGGTTTAAGTAAATATTCGATATAAACCGTATCTGCCAGAAAGGTGACTAAAAGAATAACAACCAATACAATGATAATAAACAATCGAATAATAAAAGTAAGATCATTTACTTCACTTAAACTACTTCCAATTTCTAGCTGATAACCTTGATTTTCGTAAGTAAAATGATATTGCAAGATTCTATATTCATTTTCTTCACCTTCAATAACCCGGTAATCATTGCTGAAAATTGTTTTCTTTTGATTTGGTTTCAAAGGAATTTTAGAAAGCACTAAAAATTCACTGTGTAAGGTAGAGAACTGCGAATACGTTTCGGTAGAATCATCTGAGTTTTCGATAAAATCATTGATTTCTTTTTTGTTTAGATGATCAATAAATTTTTTCTTTTTCTCTACCAGTCCATTATTAATGTGTCTGTAAACCACATTTTCAACTAAAATGGGCAACATTAACCATAAAACAAGAATCACCAACAATCGTGTTAGTGCATTAAAAATGGCTAATTGGTGTTTTATTTTCACAGAAAATTATTTACTCGTTTATACGATAACCCACATTTCGAACCGTTTCAAACCAGTCTATTGAAGTATGTTTATCCAGTTTTTTTCGAAGATTTCGAACATGAACATCAATAAAATTTGAATCCGAATTAACCTCCAGAATATCTCCCCATATATGTTCCGTTAATTGCAATCGGGTAATTACGCGACCTTTATTCAAAACAAGATATTGAAAAATATCAAATTCTTTTTTCGTTAGATTAATAGGGATCTGATCATAAGTCACTTTATAATCCTGCAGCTGTAATAAAAACCCGTGCACTTCTAAATTGTTCAAAGTAAAACTATGAATTCTTCGAATAACCGCAAACAATCTTGCACTTAATTCGGTCAGGGCAAATGGTTTTGTCAAATAATCATCGGCACCCAAATGAAGACCATTTATTCTGTCATCTAATTCACCACGCGCTGTCAAAACAATTACAGCCATTTTAGATTTGGTTTTACGAATAGTTTTCAAAACATCAAAACCATCTCCGTCAGGCAAACCAAGATCCAGCAGCATCGCATCGTAATCGTTACTACTTACTTCTTCAAGAGCGTCACTGCAATTATTTGCTATTTTGCATATGTAACCAACATTACACAAAAAATCATAAACCTCTACAGCAAGTTCTTTATTATCTTCAACAATTAAAATATTCATAAAAACAGCGTTTAAGCGCAACTAAATTTAAGCAATAAAAAAAAGTGTTGTTGCGTATTATTAAAAAATTAACGAATCAAAAAAAGCTGACAAATTTCTTCATCAGCTTTCTCATCCACATTCCATAACCATTATTCCTGTTTTGTTTCCTTTAAAATTCTTCGAAAACAAAACAAAAGCAATACTTATTTTTTCACTTTCGGAGTTTCTGCTTTCGGAGTTTCTGCTTTCGGAGTTTCTGTTTTTGCTGATTTTGCTTTTTTATCCGTTTTGTTTTTAGGATGTTTTGTTGCTTTTACTTCTTTTGCAGGAAGCTCTTTTACTTCTTTTGCAGGACCAACTTTTACAGCAGGCGGAAATGCATGTACCATTACACTTGTTCCTAAAACTGCCACTAGTAACATCAATAAATTTCTCATGATTTCTAAAGTTTAAATTAATACTTTTTATTTTACAGATCAAAAGTACCTCTGCAAAATGAAGGAAAAATGAAGAATTACATCAGACTGAATACTTTAACTTGATATTAACTATTTAAATATTTTTCACCATATAAGTTATATCAGTTCATTAATCAATTTTGCAGAATCCAGACCTAATATATTTTTTATGATGATAAAAAATACGTTTCATGACATTTTTTCTGAGCTGAAAAGACACACGGCAGTGTGTCTCTACTAAAATGAACTTATATAACTCATATGGTGGAAAAAAAATCTTCCTAGTTTGATTTTTGAGAACCCAATTGTTTATTTTTACAGACTAATATTTTTTTTATGTCAACTCAAAAACGTCTTTTTCTTCTCGATGCTTACGCTCTAATTTTTCGTGGTTATTATGCCTTTATAAAAAACCCGAGAATTAACTCAAAAGGAATGGATACATCAGCAATCATGGGATTCATGAATTCGCTTTTGGATGTTATTAAACGTGAAAAACCAGATCATTTGGCCGTTGCTTTTGATAAAGAAGGAAGCCAAGTCAGAACCGAAATGTATTCTGACTATAAAGCCAATCGTGATGCTACGCCTGAGGCGATTAAGATTGCGATTCCGTACATTCAGGATTTATTAAGAGCAATGCATATTCCTATCATTGAAATGGCCGGATGTGAAGCAGATGATTTAATTGGAACTATTGCCAAACAAGCTGAAAAAGAAAACTACAAAGTTTTTATGGTTACTCCGGATAAGGATTTTGCGCAATTAGTTTCTGAAAATATATTCATGTACAAACCAGCCCGAATGGGGAATGGTATCGAAATTTGGGGTGTTCCCGAAGTTTTGGCAAAATTTGAAATCGAAAGACCGGATCAGGTTATCGATTTTCTTGGAATGATGGGAGATGCTGTTGATAATATTCCGGGATTGCCAGGTGTTGGTGAAGTTACAGCCAAAAAGTTCCTGAAAGAATTTGGTACGATGGAAAACCTTTTAGAAAACACACATTTACTAAAAGGTAAAATGAAAGAAAACATCGAAGCTAATAAAGAAAAAGGGATTTTATCTAAAAAACTGGCTACTATTATTTGTGATTGTGATGTTGTTTTTAATGAAGATGACTACGAACTTTCACGTCCTGATATTGAAAAAACTGATGCTATTTTTCAGGAATTAGAATTCAGAAGAATGGCAGAACAATTTGATAATTTATTTAAAATTGGTGGCGGAAATGAATTAGCAACTTCATCAACTCCAGCTTCTGATGCTAAATTATACAAAAAACCACAACCTAAAAATGAAGACCAATTTGATCTGTTTGGAGGCGGGGGAACTTCTGATGAGAATTCTGAAACTGAAAGAACTTCATTTTATAATACTTTAGAAAACACACCTCACTCCTATCAGGCTATTGAAGGTGATTTAGGAATTAAATTGCTTTTGCAGAATTTACAAAAACAGACTGAAGTTTGTTTTGACACTGAAACTACTGGTTTAGATGCTTTGCATGCGGAATTGGTTGGTATTTCATTTTCTTATGAAAAAGGAAAAGGGTATTATGTTCCATTTCCGGAAAATCAGGAAGAAGCCCATACCTTAATTGAAAAATTCAGACCTTTTTTCGAGAATGAAAACATCGAAAAAATTGGCCAGAATTTAAAATACGATTTAAAAATCCTTTCTAATTATGGCATTAATGTAAAAGGAAAACTTTTTGACACAATGATTGCGCATTATCTTATTAATCCGGATATGCGTCATAATATGGATATTTTATCTGAAACGTATTTAAAATATTCTCCAAAATCAATTGAAACTTTAATTGGTAAAAAAGGTAAAAATCAAATTACAATGCGCGATGTTGCCCTTGAAGATATCAAGGAATATGCTGCTGAAGATGCTGATGTTACTTTTCAATTAAAAGAACTCTTCACAACAGAATTAGATAAAACAGAAACCAAAAAGTTATTTGATGAAATCGAAATTCCGTTAGTAACTGTTTTGGCCGCTATGGAAACTGAAGGAATTCGTCTAGATGTTGATTTTCTGAAGCAAATGTCAACTGAAATGGAGGTTGAAATTAAATCTTTGGAACAAAAAATATACGAAACTGCCGGTGAGAAATTCAATTTGGCTTCTCCAAAACAATTAGGAGACATTTTATTTGATAAAATGAAAATTGGCGGGGCGAAACAAAAGAAAACCAAAACGGGTCAATATGCGACTGGTGAAGATGTTTTAACGTATTTAGCCAATGACAATCCAATTATAAAAGAAATTCTGGATTGGCGCCAAATGGTAAAATTACAAAGTACTTACATTTTGGCTTTGCCAGAACAAGTAGACAAAAAAACATTACGCGTTCATACCGATTATATGCAGACTGTTGCTGCAACCGGACGTTTGAGTTCTAATAATCCGAACTTACAAAATATTCCGATTCGTACAGAAAGAGGCCGTCAGATTCGTAAAGCTTTCGTTGCACGTGATGAAAACCATACTTTAATCTCTGCCGATTACTCTCAGATAGAATTAAGAATTATTGCTGCTTTAAGTGGTGAAGAAAATATGATTAAGGCTTTTCAGGACGGAGAAGATATTCACAAAGCAACTGCTGCTAAAGTTTTCAATGTTCCTTTAGAAGAAGTTTCTCGCGAACAAAGAAGTAATGCAAAAACAGTAAACTTCGGAATTATATATGGCGTTTCTGCTTTCGGATTAAGCAATCAAACTTCATTATCTCGTAGTGAAAGTGCTGCTTTAATTGAAGCGTATTACAAAACATACCCTAGATTAAAATCTTATATCAGTGAACAAATTGAATTTGCACGCGAAAAAGGATACGTACAAACGATTTTAGGTCGACGTCGTTATTTAAAAGATATAAACTCGGCAAATGCTGTAGTTCGAAGTGCTGCTGAACGAAATGCTGTTAACGCACCAATTCAGGGAAGTGCTGCCGATGTCATTAAAATTGCAATGATCAATATTCATAAAAAACTAACAGAAGAAAACTGGAAATCTAAAATGTTGCTTCAGGTTCATGATGAGCTTGTGTTTGATGTGCACAACGACGAATTAGAAAAAATCCAACCAATGATCAAACACGAAATGGAAAATGCTTTTATGATGAGCGTTCCCTTAGATGTGGAACTTGGTTTGGGTGCTGATTGGTTGGCGGCGCATTAAATAATTTTAGATTTTAATTCATAATGAATGATAGACAATTTTAAGCCCCCAATAAAAAGCAGAACCACTCAAGAGCTTTTAAATATTGTTGGTTCTCCAAAGAAATGGAACCGTGATGCTCTTTATCTTGCCAAATATGAATTGGCAAATAGAAATGTAGATACTTCGGAAATAGAGAATGCAATCAAATCAGCAAATGAAAAAGAGGAAGTAGAAAGATTAAAAAAGGCAAATAAAAGTTATCATATTTTGGATTTTATTTTAACTCCAAGAAGTACCTTATTTGAATTACTATTTACTTGGGAGTTAAAAAAAGACGGCTACATCTTAAAAGCAAAACAACAAAAGACCTTTAGAATTACTCTTTTAATTGTGATTCTTTTTGTCTACTTAATAAAATTCATTCAGGAAAACTAAAAAAAATCCATCTGCCGCGGCTGATGGATTTTTTTTACTATACTTTTCTTGTCGACTCTCGTTCTTTCAATTTTGTTTTGATAACGATAGTTTCATAATCTGAGGTTTCATCTTCAGATTCTTCCAGTCTTTCTATTAGTTTTTTGGCTGCAACTTCTCCAATTTCAATTCCGTGTTGACTTACAGTTGTTAAACTTGGAGACAAACGTCTTGAAGCTAAAATTCCGTCAGCAAAACCTATTATCGAAATATCTTCCGGAACTTTGTATCCCTTTTTTAAACTCACTCTTAAAGCGGCAACTGAATCATTTTCATCCAAAGCAAAAATCGCATCAATTTTATTATCAAAAATCGCATCAATTTTACTCTTCATATCATCTTCAGAATCGGTACGAAGAATGATTTTTTCGTTTACCGGAATATTATTATCAGCCAAAGCTTTCAAATATCCGTCAGCTCTTAATTTTCCAACACTTAAATTATCTACTGAAGAAATTAGAGCAATATTTTTACATCCTAAATTGATTAAATGCTGTGTTGAATTTAAAGCTGAATCAAAATCATCAACTACAACTTTATCACATTCTACTTCATCTGCAATTCGGTCAAACATTACAATTGGAGTTCCGTCATTAATAATAGCAGAGAAATGACTGTAATCTTGTAATTTTTGAGCTTCCTCAGAAACTGAAAGAATAAATCCGTCAATTGTTCCGTTGCTCAGCATTTCAAGCGTGTGAATTTCTTTCTCTAAAGATTCATTAGAAATACAGGTAATTACATTATATCCTTTTTTATCGGCTACTTTTTCGATACCACTAAAAACCTTTGCAAAAAAGGAATTTAATATATTAGGTATAATTACACCGATTGTTTTGGTTTTTCGATTTTTCAGATTCAGACCAATAACATTAGGCTTATAATTTTTGAGTTTGGCATACTCCTTAATCTTCACCTTCGTTTGCTCACTAATTTCCGGACTATCATTTAGCGCCTTAGACACCGTAGATACAGAAACACCAAGTTCTTTCGCAATTTGTTTTAGAGTTGCTTTAGCTTTCATCTATTAATATTTTATGTAATTAATACAAATATAGTAGAATTACCTAAAATAAAACAAAAAACACCCACCAGTATTTAAAAATATAAGGCCTTTCCGAAATAAAACAAAAATAACTCCATTTCTCAAAACCGCACTTACAAAAATCTCGTTAATACCTTAATATATGTTATTAACCTTTTAAAAGACCTTGATTATGAAAAACGAAGTTAAAATTCATGAAGTTGACCCTTCACTGAATAACAGAAGAAGCTTTCTAAAGCTCAGCGGCTTAACACTAGTTGGCGCAGGTTTGGTTTTAGCTGGCTGCAGCGACAATGATAATGAAGATAATATGCAGGACAATACCCTGCCTGGAATAAAAAATGGTGTATTTGATTTAGGCTCTGGAGATTTTGGAGTTTTGACATATGCATATGCTTTAGAACAATTAGAAGCTGATTTTTATACTAAGGTTGTAAATGCCTCAAATTTCAATACCACTTTTAACACTATTGAAAAACAAGTTCTAACTGATTTATATCATCATGAAGTAATTCACAGAGATTTTTTTAAAGCCGCTTTAACCGGAGCACTTCCTGATCCAAGTTCACAATTACTTCCTTCATTGGCTTTTAATTATGGCTCTCTAAATTTCAATAGCCGTACTGAAGTTCTTGCTACAGCAAAAGCTTTGGAAGATACCGGAGTTGCCGCCTATAACGGAGCCGGAAAACTGATTAAAAGTGCCGACTATTTATTATTGGCCGGAAAAATTGTTTCGGTAGAAGCCAGACATGCTTCAGCAATAAGAAGTTTGATTAATCCAAATTCTAATGATTTTGCGGGTGATGATATTGTAAATACTTCTACAGGTTTAGACGTTGCAAGCGATCCTTCTAAAATTTTACCAATTGCCGGAGGTTTCATTACTACAAAATTTACTGCCAAATATTTACCTTAATCCTAACTAGCTAAAAATTAGAAATTATGAATATCTTAAAATTTATAGAAACCTTCACTGACGATAGTTTAATGAGAAGCACTGGCTCAAGAAGAGACAGTTTTAATCAGTTTGGGAATATTGGAAAAAATCTGGCAATGGCTTCTATTCCATTCGGATTATCGGCCTTAGCTAATAAAGCATTAGCAAAAGACATTACTGCAACACCGGCAACTCCTATTGGAGCTTTGCAATTTGCATTAACCTTAGAATATCTTGAAAATGAATTTTATGCCATGGCGCTAGATTCAGGAGTCATTCCGGCATCTGAAAACGGCGGACGTGACAGAAAGGTTTTTCAACAAATTGCTGCACACGAATCAGATCACGTAAAATTCTTAATTGCAGGACTGGGCGGAACGATGAGTGCTAATTTTGTTCCGAAACCTACTTTTGATTTTACCGTAGGTGGTGCATTTAATCCTTTTGGAGATTACCCAACCTTTTTAGCATTGGCACAAGCCTTTGAAGATACAGGTGTCAGAGCTTACAAAGGTCAGGCGGCGAATTTAATTTCAACTCCGGATTTATTAACTGCAGCGCTACAAATTCATTCTGTTGAAGCGAGACATGCTTCAGAAGTAAGAAGATTACGTGGACTGAAAGGCTGGATTTCAAATGCAGAAAGAGGCGCCGGAATGCCTGCAGCCACACAAGCCGTATATGATGGCGAAGGCGTTACCATGCAGGCTGGCTATAATACTGCCAGTTTATTTGGAGCCGCCGCAGGATCAGAAGCTTACGACGAGCCACTTACAACACAACAAGTTGTAGATATCGCAAATTTGTTTATTGTTTAGTCAAAAATAAACTTAATTTTGAACCGCCCTCGCGTTATTGTGAGGGCGGTTTTTTTTATTGTTTTAAATAAAAAACTGAATGCCTGATTTTCAGTATATAAAATATTCTTTTCAGGTATTTGGTTTTAAAATAATTAATTGTACTTTTGCATCCCCTTTATTGGGGATGGAATGTTTAATTAAAATAATATTATGGACGCATTAAGCTACAAGACAATTTCAGCTAGCAAAGCCACTGTAACTAAAGAGTGGATTGTTGTTGACGCTGAAGGTCATAACTTAGGTCGTCTTGCTTCAAAGGTTGCGATGATCTTAAGAGGTAAGTACAAACCAAGTTACACACCACACGTTGACTGTGGAGATAACGTAATTGTTATCAACTCAGAAAAAATTAACCTTACAGGTACAAAAATGAATGACAAAATTTACATGCGTCATACAGGTTACCCAGGAGGACAAAGAACTTTAACTGCTAAAGTATTGCAATCTAAAAACCCTGCATTATTAGTAGAAAAAGCTGTAAAAGGAATGTTACCTAAAAACAAATTAGGAGCTGAACTTTTTAGAAATCTAAATGTTGTTGTAGGTGCTGAGCATACTCACGGAGCTCAAAAACCTAGAACTGTTAACCTAAACGATCTTAAGTAATGGGAGTTATTCACAAAATCGGTAGAAGAAAAACCGCTGTTGCACGTGTATATGTTTCTGAAGGAACAGGAAAAATCACTGTAAACAAAAAAGAATTCGCAACTTACTTTCCAACTGCAACTTTACAATACAAAGTTTTACAACCAATGTCTATGACAGAAAATGTAAACAACTTTGACGTAAAAGTAAACGTTTACGGAGGTGGTTCAACTGGTCAGGCAGAAGCTGTAAGAATGGCATTGGCACGCGTTATGTGTGAAGTAAATGCTGAAAACAGAGCTATCCTTAAACCAGAAGGTTTATTAACAAGAGATCCAAGAATGGTTGAACGTAAGAAATTCGGTCAGAAGAAAGCTCGTAAGAGATTCCAATTCTCTAAACGTTAATATTACCTGTCTTGTACATATGGTACAAGACATGATCAATTATTTATTGAAATTAAAAAACACAGTTGTTGTTGCTCTCCTATCGAGGTAGGAAATAGTTTAGCATCTAAATGTATAAAGCCTGGGAAACCGCCATTTATACATTGCTAATCAACAGAACGTAAACTAGTACAAAAATGGCAAACAAAATAGAAGTAAAAGACTTACTAGAAGCAGGTGTTCACTTCGGACACATGACTAGAAAATGGGATCCAAACATGGCTCCTTACATTTATATGGAGCGTAATGGTATTCACATTATCAATCTATATAAAACTGCAGCAAAAATTGAAGAAGCTAACGAAGCTTTGAAAAAAATCGCTGCATCAGGTAGAAAAATCTTATTCGTAGCTACCAAAAAACAAGCAAAAGACATCGTTGCTGATAAAGCAAAGGCTGCAAACATGCCTTACATCACTGAAAGATGGCCTGGTGGAATGCTAACTAACTTCGTAACTATCAGAAAGGCAGTTAAAAAAATGTCATCTATTGATAAAATGAAGAAAGATGGTACTTTCATGACGTTATCTAAAAAAGAGCGTTTGCAAGTTGATCGTCTACGTGCTAAATTGGAGAAAAACTTAGGTTCAATTGCTGATATGTCTAGACTACCTGCAGCATTGTTCGTAGTAGATATCAAAGCTGAACACATCGCAATAAAAGAAGCACAAAAATTAAACATTCCAGTTTTCGCAATGGTTGATACGAATTCTGACCCAAGAGAGGTTGATTACGTTATTCCTGCAAATGATGATGCTTCTAAATCAATTGACAAAATTTTATCTTTAGTAACTGCTGCTGTAATCGAAGGTCTTTCTGACAGAGGTTCTGAAAAAGAAACTGAAGCTACTGAAGAAGTTGCTGCTGCTGTTGAAGCTGCACCAGCTGCTGAAGCTGCTCCTGCAACTGAAGAATAAATCAAATTTAAATTCCAAATTTTAAGTTCCAAAATCCAAGAATAATTAAAAACGTTATGTTGATAATTTATTAAAATTGGAATTTGGAATTTAAAAGATGGAATTTTTACTTTTAACATTAAAATTCAAAATATTATGGCAACAATTACTGCTGCAGACGTAAATAAATTAAGACAAACTACAGGTGCCGGAATGATGGACTGTAAAAAAGCTTTAGTTGAAGCTGATGGAGATTTCGATAAAGCTATACAAAACCTTAGAGAAAAAGGACAAAAAGTTGCTGCTAACCGTTCTGACCGTGAGTCTTCTGAAGGAGCTGCTGTTTCTTTTATCAATGCTGACAATACTAAAGGAGCTATCATCACTTTAAACTGCGAAACTGATTTCGTAGGTAAAAATGAGGCTTTCGTAACTTTGGCTAAAGAATTAGTAGAAAGAGCTATTAACTTCTCTTCTAAAGAAGAATTTTTAGCTTCAGATTTCAACGGAATTACTGTTGCTGAAAAATTAATCGAGCAAACTGGTGTTATCGGTGAAAAAATCGAAATCGGTGGTTTTGAAATTTTAGAAGGTGCTTTCGTTGGATCATATGTTCACGTTAACAAAATTGCTGCATTAACTGCAATTTCTGCTGCAATTCCTAATGCTGACGTTTTAACTAAAGATGTTTCTATGCAAGTTGCTTCTATGGGAGCTGATACATTATCTTACAAAGATTTTGATCCTGCTTTCGTTGAATCTGAACTTGCTGCTCGTATTGCTGTAATCGAAAAGGATAATGAAGAAGCAAAACGTTTAGGGAAAACTTTAAAAAATGTTCCTAAATATATTTCTTACTCTCAATTGACTGAAGAAGTTTTAAAACAAGCTGAAGAAGATGCTAAAGCTGAATTAAAAGCTGAAGGTAAACCAGAGCAAATTTGGGACAAAATCATCCCAGGAAAAGTTCAACGTTTCATCTCTGACAATACAACTTTAGATCAGGAAAAAGCTTTACTTGACCAAAACTTCATCAAAGATGACAGTAAAAAAGTTGGCGATTATGTTAAAGGATACAATGTTGAAATCACAGGTTTCAAAAGAGTTACTTTAGGTTAATATATTATTATTTCAATATAAAAAGTCCCGAATATTCAGTTATTCGGGACTTTTTTTGTTTATGTCTTATAGCATAAAATTGAATTAAAGTAAAAAAAAATCGGAACAGTATAAAACTGTCCCGATTCCATAATTCCATTAATATTCCTTAGAACATTAATTTCTTATTTTTTATTAGTAATAGGAAAATTTCTTGCACGCATTAAAGCATCAGATTTTGGTGCTCTTCCTCTGAAGTTTTCGTACGCTTTTTCCTGATCGATCGTATTTCCGACGCTAAAAACACTTTCATAAAGTCGTTTTGCAACTGCTTTATCGTATGGTCCTTTTCCTTCTGTAAAAGCCTCCCATGCATCAGCATTGATAACATCGGCCCATAAATAACTATAATATCCGGCAGCATATCCATCACTAGAAAAAATATGTCCAAATTGTGGGATACGGTGACGCATTACAATTTCTGATGGCATATGAAGTGCATCTAAAGTTTCTTTTTCAAATTTATGAGGATCAATTTTAGTAGTGGTCAAATGCAGTTTCATATCTACTAAAGAACTCGAAATAGTTTCTACAGTAGAAAATCCTTCACCAAAATTAGCAGCTTCTTTAATTCTGTCTACAAGAACTTGTGGCAATGGCTGGTTTGTTTTGTAGTGTAAAGCAAACTTATTCAATACTTCCGGAGTTGCTAACCAGTGCTCCAACAGTTGAGATGGAAACTCTACATAATCGCGCGCAACTGATGTTCCGGCTAAACTTGGGTAGGTTACATTTGAGCATAATCCGTGCAATGCATGCCCGAACTCATGAAATAAAGTGGTTGCATCTGTCCATGAAATTAAAACCGGCTCATTTGCTGTTCCTTTAATAAAATTACAGTTATTAGATACAATAGTTAATACATCTCCATCTAGTTTTTCCTGATTACGGTATGCGTTCATCCACGCCCCAGAACGTTTTCCTGCACGCGCATAAGGATCAAAATACCACAAACCAACTTTTTTACCTGTTATTTTGTTGGTTACTTCCCAAACACGAACATCAGGGTGATAAACAGGAACATCAGTAATTTGCTTAAAGCTCAGATTAAATAATTCTCCGGCTACCCAAAACATACCTTCACGTAAGTTTTCTAACTGAAGATAAGGTTTCACTTCATTTTGATCTAAATCGTATTTTGCTTTTCTAACTTTCTCTGCATAATAACGGTAATCCCAAGGCTGAATTTTAAATTTTCCTCCTTCAGCATCAACAATCTTTTGCATTTCGGCAACATCTTTATGTACCTGAGCAACAGCCGGCTCCCAAACAGATTCCATAAGTGCTAAAGTCTTTTTAGGATCTTTTGCCATTTTGTTAGACAAACTCCAGTCTGCAAAAGTTGGGTAACCTAATAATTTTGCTTTCTGAGTACGCAATTCCAAAATAGAAACAAGTGTTGCATTGTTATCATTTTCGTTTCCGTTATCGCCACGTTTTACAAAAATATCAAATGCTTTTTCTCTTAAATCTCTGCGTGTCGAAAAAGTTAAGAAAGGCTCAATAGACGAGCGCGTGTTTGCAATACAACCCAAAGCATCAATCTTACGGTTTTTTGCTTCAGCAATTGCTGCATTTTTAACTTCTAATGGTAAACCATCAAAATCACTTTCCGTTTTTAATGCTACATACTGATTATTTTCTTCCGCTAATAAGTTTTGACTG
Source organism: Flavobacterium sp. GW821-FHT11G01 (assembly GCF_058808175.1). Classification (NCBI taxonomy): domain Bacteria; kingdom Pseudomonadati; phylum Bacteroidota; class Flavobacteriia; order Flavobacteriales; family Flavobacteriaceae; genus Flavobacterium; species Flavobacterium sp. GW821-FHT11G01. Next base: position 49,795 of record NZ_JBXARK010000005.1, read on the forward strand.
AAACGAGTAAAAAGCGATGCCAAATCTTTATTTATTGCCGCTACTTTTACTTTATCAGCATCATTTAACTTTGCTCCCTGGCGAACAAAATTGGTATAATACAACCAAATTAAACGTTGTTGTTCACCTGTAAGTTTACTTTTTTCTTTTGAATTGTAAACCGCTTCAATTCTGGTAAACAATTTTTTATTCTGATTTATCTTGTCTGAAAACTCAGAAAACTTTGGTGATAATTCTCTATCAATTGCACTAAATTCAGGGCTGCTTAGGTTTGATCTGTAAATTCCGTAAACCGTCATAATGCTTTCAATTGTTTTCCCGGAACGCTCCAACGCAACAATAGTATTTTCAAAAGTTGCCGCTTTTGGATCATTTGCAATAGCATCTACTTCGTTTAGTTTTTCCTGAATAGCAAATTGAATTGCCGGTTTAAAATCTGACACCTTATACTCATTAAAAGCAGGAACTCCTCCGTAAGGACCAGTCCATGGTTTAAGCAATGGGTTATCAGAATTGTTTTGTGCGGTAGCCGCAAAAAAGGTTGTACCCATGATAAAAATTGACATTAATTTTTTCATTCTCATTAATTTTATTTTAAATAATAGAACTTGTTCTTGTTTCAAAAGTACCTAAAAATTACCAATCAAAAGCAAATTCAATTATCTTAAAAAAGATTGATCGCATAAACCAGCACAGTTCTCAAAGGCCATTTTTAGTTTTTAAGAAAATACCTTATAAAAAACAAAGAAAAAGTAAAATTCATAAACGAAAAGACCGCAATCTATTTTATATTTGTTTAGCAAAACCACTAAACCAACCCTCTTGAAAAAACTACTTTACATCTCATTACTAATAACTTCAGTTCTTCAGGCGCAAAACAAAAGTTTATTTTGGGAAATATCCGGTAACGGTTTAACCAAAAAATCTTATATATACGGAACTATGCATGTTAACGATAAAATTTCGTTTCATTTATCAGATTCGTTTTTTACAAATCTTCTGGGTTCTGACATTGTGGCCAATGAAAGCAATCCTGAAACATGGGGAGATTTGAATGATCTGATGAAAAGTAATGATTTTAATTCCTATAAAAAGTTTTATACAGAATTCTATTTGTTTCCGACAACAAAAGAAAATATTCAAACCATTTTTATTAATGATAATGGTAAATACTTTAGAAACATGTTATCGGGAGCTGAGGGAGATCAGGCAGATTTTCAGGAAGACACCGTATTAGATATGTTTATTTTTCAAACCGGAAAAAAATACAAAAAGAAAATTGTTGGTTTGGAAGATGCCAAAGAATCAATGCTTTCGATATTACAAATTATTGATGAAGACGCAAAACCAAAAGAAGAAAACAAACTTGCGCTAGTAAAAATATTAAAAAACAGAAATCCGCAAGAGGTTTTAAAAGAATATTACAGAGAGAAAGACATTATAATGCTTGACTCGATTTATAAATTAATATTTTCAAAAAAAGCACATGATGCCCTTATCGTTAACCGCAATAAAATAATGACCAAAAGCATTGATTCTATTGCCAAAACAGGTAGTTTATTCTCAGCAGTCGGAGCAGCACATCTTGCGGGTAACGACGGTATAATTACGCTTTTAAGACAAAAAGGTTACACAGTAAAACCTATAATTGACACTTTTACTGAAAACGGAAAAAATCAAAAGAAAACTATTGAGGCTTATTTCCCAAATCCAAATTTTACTGTTTCGAATACTAAAGACAAAATGGTACAATTGCCATTATACAAAACTACTATCGAAGAAAACGAAAGTATGGGCTCTCCAGATTTCACTAACGGTGGCGCCATTACAATAAAACGAATTCCTCTAAATTATTTTCTAAAAAATACTGGTGTTCCATATAATCCAAAATCATTGGATAGTTTGTTTTTTGAAAAAATTCCGGGAGATATTATTGAAAAAAAATATGCCGAACAGCCCAATTATTCAAGCTTTGATATAAAAAACATTACAAAGACAGGAAACGCTCAGCATTCTAAATTTTACATCACGCCTTTAGAAATCATTTCTATTTCGATGACCGGACCGGCAAATTACGTTCGACAATATGAAAATGAAGTTTTTGATAATATCAAAATAAAGCCTTTTAAAAACGAATGGGAAAAGATCAAACCTTTGAAAGGCGGTTTTGAGGCAGAAATTCCTTCATTTAATTTTGTCTTTGGAAACAGTATCGCAAAAGGAACTAATATTGATATTCAGGCATACGACAATCAGGAAAAAGCTTATTATTTTTTAAAAGAAAAAACATTGAATGATACCAGTTTTCTTGAAAATTCTGAATACGAGCAAAAGCAAATTCACTATCAATTTTATCTTCAACAAAATCAGGATTCAACCGCTACGCAATATAATAAAACAGAAAATTCTTTTGTTTCAACCTCTAAAATTGGTGACCGAAGTATCAAATTAAAAACAATTATTTCTGGTAACAAATATTATTTATTGGGTTCTGTAAATGCATCAGAAGTGAACACAAATCGATTTTTTAATTCATTTGTACTTACTCCGTTTGATTACAAATCTAAATCGAAAGTTTTGATAGATTCAACAGCGAACTATAAAATAGAAATTCCCGAAAAGGAAAACGAAAATCTATTTTTAAAGTTAAACAAAAACAAACGTGAGACAAAAAATGCATTTAAGGTTGTAAATCAGTTTCAGACATTTAATTCTGAAACAGGTAGAAAAATTAAATTAGCCTATCATAAATTCCCAAAATACGAACGAACATTATCGATTGATTCTGTTCAGCGTATGCTTAAAAAAGAATTTCTAAATCAATATGAAAATGATTCTGAACAAAATTATTTTGAAGCAGAAGATGATGAAATTTACGAAACGGCAACTTCATTACTAAGTCCTGAATTGTTTCTTAAAAAAGGATTCTCACAATCTTTATGGGATGAAATTCTTGCTGGCAAAAAAGACAATTATGAGTTTTTATCGCAAAGCACCACTTTTAATAAAGACCAAAATAGTTATACTATCAATGCCGTCATTACAAAAGCAAACGCAACTCAAGCCATCAAATACAAAGTTCTTTATAAAAATAATACGTATTATTTGCTGAATACTTTGGTAGCAAAAAACTATAAAAATGACGATCCTTTTATCGAAAAAACTTTTAACTCATTAGATCTTGTTGACAACATCAAAACTGATATAACAGAGGACAAAGTAAAACTTTTTATAGAAGACGCTAAAAGCGAAAAAGACACTATTCGCTATTCTGCTTTAAACACAATAGACAATCTGGATATTACAAAAAATGATTTTGAAACTATTACAAATTTCATCAATACTTTTAATTTTAAAGAAAGTGAAACCGATGCCATAATTTCATTGCTGGAAAAAATTGGCAAAATAGAGGATCAAAGAGTAATTCCGTATCTGGAAAATTATTATAAAAAAGAATCTACTAAAACAGATGTACAGATTAGTATCTTAAAAAGTATTTCGTACCAAAAATCAAAAGCAGCATACAAAAAAATCAATGAATTATTAGAGTATGATTTACCGATTTCCGATTTACAATATGAGATTGGAAGTCTTTTTTATACGTTTGAAAGAGACCCGGAAAACAGTAAAGAATTGTTTCCTGAAATTTTTCAGTATTACAGTATCAAAGAATACAACAAACCAATCATTAGCTTTTGTAATTCATTATTAGAGAAAAAATTGATTTCGGTTAAAAAATTAAAAGCATTCAAAAAAATAATCCTGACCAACACAAAACTTGAATACAAAAGGGTAGCAAGCTGGAATGAAAAAAACAAGGCTACACAAGCTGCTGCGACAGCAGAAGACGAAGTGACATTTTATTCTGAATCATCAAGATCATTAACTGATTTGATAAATTACACGAATTTAATTTATAATTACGCCGATGATAATGCTGTTAAAGAAGTATTGAAAAAAATAAAAACCCTCAATATTCCAGAATTAAATATAGAATTAGCCCGATTAGGAATTACACATAACACCTTAAATAAGACCGAAATTGAAGGCTTTTTAAATGATCCTAAAACGGAATTTATTACAATCAATTTATTATTAAATCAAAATAAAAAAGATTTAATTCATTTTACAGATGATGAGATTGCAAAATCTGCTGTTTTAAATTTTCAAAATCTTTCTAAAAAGGATTCTATAACTTTATTAAAAAAGCAAATTGTAGAAAAAGACAATCATGAAATTTCGTTTTATTTTTATCAAATCCAAAGGAAAAATGACGAAACAAAAACGATTAAAAAGCAATTGTACACTATTGCCTTTTTAAATGAAAACAAAAAAATAAATCCTTTGGCTTATACTACCTCTCCAATAAAAACAATAGATATAGAAGCGGATCCCGAGAAAACATACGCTCTTATTATCAATGAAACTTTGAATGGCGATCATATTAGAGCCAGTTTTGAAAAAGAAAAGGAAGAAGAAGAGTTATCACTTGGTGAAGAATATTAAAGCTATTTTCAGCATAAAATAGTTAACTTTGAAGTATCAGATTTTATAGTACGTATTTATGTTCAAAACCAAAAAAGAAATTGTTTTTGTAATTCTGGCGGGAATTTTTATAACAAATGCAGTTGTCGCAGAGCTTATTGGAGGAAAATTAATTCAGATTGGGCCATTTGTAATGAGTATTGGTATTTTGCCATGGCCGGTAGTTTTCCTGACAACCGATTTAATAAATGAATATTTTGGAGAAAAAGGAGTTAAAAAACTCTCTTTTATAACAGCGTGTTTAATTGCATATGCCTTTTTAATTTTATTTATGGCAATTGTAATTCCGGCAGCAAAAGGAATAAGCCCTGTAAATGATGAACAATTTCAGGCCGTTTTTGGACAAAGTATGTGGATTATCGTCGGAAGTATTATCGCTTTTATGGTTTCGCAGCTTATAGATGTGAGTATCTTTTGGTTCTTTAAAAACCGAACAGGTGATAAGAAAATATGGCTTCGAACGACAGGATCAACTGTGATTTCGCAATTGTTTGATTCGTTTATTGTACTTGGAATAGCTTTTTGGCTTCCGGGAAAAATTGACTTTGATACCTTTCTTTCCTCAGCATTGATAGGCTATACATTTAAATTATCTATTGCCATTTTATTGACACCATTAATTTACGCAGGACATCATTTGATTAAAAAATATTTGGAAGGAGACATTTCTAATAAGGATTAAAAACATTTATTGTTATGAAAAAAACTAATTTTATATTACTATTTTCAATAAGTTGTTTCTTTTGTAGCTGTGGCAGCGATGATAAAAAACAACCAAATAAAAAAGTATATCCTGTTAGTTCTTTAAAACCTGCGCCTCAAAAACCACTCGATCCTATTCCTTCTAAAATAGTAGTCGCAGAAGACAATAGCAATGATTCACCTCTTAACAAAAACAAAGTTTTTACTGTAACTAAACCCATTGTTACAGCAGAAATTCCGATTGCAAAAACTACAGCAGAAAAAGCTCCAACTCCTCCAAAAAAGGAAGAAAACGATTTAATGAATTTTGTTAATCTCCGCAAAATCTTTTCAGGAACTAAAATTGGCCAAACCATGACTCAAAAGGATTTGACACAAAATTTTAAAATACCCGAAGAAGCGGTTAAACTGGTTAAAAGCGTTACGCGAATTGCCCACGATGAACTAGCAGTAAAATGGCGTTCGACCTGGCTTGTTGAAAAAGCATCTGATGCTGAACTTGAAGATGGCAATATGAAAGTTAGATTTCAGGCCAATAAAATGTTCATGTCAGGCAAAGCAATTGGCATTAAATACAATAGAAAAGTGTATAATGATTTAATAATCATAGGCCATTCCGCCTATATACCAAGCGTAAAAGGGTATCATTGGCAAATTGGTAAATAATGGAAAACGAAAATTTAATTCGATGTGGCTGGTGTACTTCCAGCGATTTATATAAAAAATACCACGACGAAGAATGGGGCGTTCCTGTTTACGACGATCTTACCTTGTTCGAATTTTTAATTTTAGAAACTTTTCAGGCCGGTTTAAGCTGGATAACTATTTTAAATAAAAGGGAGAATTTCAGAAATGCTTTTGATCATTTCGATTATAAAAAAATAGCTCATTATTCTGAAGATAAAATCGAAGAATTAATGCAAAATCCCGGAATCATCCGCAATAAATTAAAAATAAAAGCTGCAGTTTCTAACGCTCAGGCTTTTATGAAAGTCCAGGAAGAATTTGGCAGTTTTTCTGATTATATTTGGAAATATACCAATGGAAAACCCATTATAAATAACCTTAAAACTTCAAAAGACGCTCCGGCCACTACTCCACTTTCTGACGAAATCAGTAAAGATTTAAAAAAAAGAGGTTTTAAATTTGTTGGTTCAACCGTTATTTATGCACACATGCAAGCCACCGGAATGGTCAATGATCACGCCGAAGATTGCTGGAAAAGAACTAAATAAACAGTCGCAGTTTTCAATTTTCAAAGACAACCTGAAACCTGAAACTTGAAACTTTTTTAAACAACCAAACAAAATTTTATTACATTTGCTTCACACTTTAGGGGTGTCTGCTAAAAAAGCAGGCTGAGATTTTACCCTCTGAACCTGATCTAGTTCATACTAGCGTAGGGAAAAGTAAGATGACTTCTGCGCGCATTTTTATGCGTTTTTGTAGCCATTCCTAAGGTAGAGATTCACCGCAGTGAATCTTTATAATCTCTAAATCAGATGGAATGGAACTAAAAATCAACCAACAAATTAAAAATTTCAATGCTGAATCGCTTAGCGTTCAATCATTGCTCGATCTCGAAATTCCCAATAAACAAAACGGAATTGCTGTTGCCATTAACAACACTATTGTTCCAAGAATTAATTGGAACCAACATCTCGTACAAGAAACCGACGAAATTCTGATTATTTCTGCTACTCAGGGAGGCTAAAAATTAAATTCCAATCCCAAAGCCTCGGGATAAAATTCCAATTTCATACAGAACGTAGACGCACTGCTGTGCGTCTCTACAATAACTTATAACTCATAACTTCTTTCCTTATGACAACAGAAGAACAAATTTCCAGAACCCCTTTTCCGAATTCTAAAAAAGTTTATGTCAATGGCGAAATTCATCCCATAAAAGTGGCGATGCGTGAAGTCATTTTAAGCGACACCAAACTTTCAAATGGCGGAATTGAGAAAAATCCACCTGTAACGATTTACGACACTTCAGGTGCTTACACAGATCCAAACATTGAAATCGACATTAGAAAAGGATTGCCACGCTTACGCGAAAGCTGGATTCTAAATCGAAATGATGTCGAAATTCTAAATGAAATAACATCAGATTATGGTCAAACCCGATTGAAAGATGAAAGCCTAAATCATCTTCGTTTCGAATATTTACATCAACCAAAACGTGCTAAAAAAGGAGCAAACGTAACGCAGTTGTATTATGCCAAACAGGGAATTATAACTCCTGAAATGGAATATATCGCGATTCGTGAAAACCAACGCATCGAACTGTTAAACGAGCAAACCAAAGCGATGCAATGTCAACATGCCGGACATAGTTTTGGAGCTAATACACCAAAAAGTAAAATCACTCCTGAATTTGTTCGAAGTGAAGTTGCCTGCGGAAGAGCCATTATTCCAAACAATATTAATCATCCTGAAAGCGAACCGATGATTGTCGGTCGTAATTTTTTGGTCAAAATAAACGCCAATATTGGTAACAGCGCCGTGACTTCGAGTATTGAAGAAGAAGTTGAAAAAGCGGTTTGGGCTTGCCGTTGGGGAGCTGACACCATTATGGATTTATCGACAGGAAAAAACATTCATGAAACCAGAGAATGGATTATCCGCAATTCACCCGTTCCAATTGGTACGGTTCCTATTTATCAGGCTTTGGAAAAAGTAAAAGGAATTGCCGAAGATTTGACTTGGGAAGTTTTCCGTGATACTTTAATCGAACAGGCAGAACAAGGCGTTTCCTATTTTACAATTCACGCCGGAGTTTTATTGCGCTACATTCATTTAACTGCAGATCGTGTAACCGGGATTGTTTCGCGTGGCGGTTCAATTATGGCAAAATGGTGTTTGTTTCATCATAAAGAAAACTTCCTGTACACCCATTTTGAAGAAATCTGCGAAATCATGAAACAGTACGATGTTGCTTTTTCTTTGGGAGATGGATTACGTCCGGGTTCTATCGCAGATGCCAACGATGCTGCACAATTCGCCGAATTAGAAACGCTTGGAGAATTAACAAAAATTGCATGGAAACATGATGTTCAGGTTTTTATCGAAGGGCCAGGTCACGTACCAATGCACATGATTAAAGAGAATATGGACAAACAATTAGAGCATTGTCAGGAAGCGCCTTTCTACACTCTTGGACCATTAACAACAGATATTGCTCCGGGTTATGATCATATTACATCTGCAATTGGAGCTGCCATGATTGGCTGGTATGGCTGTGCGATGTTGTGTTATGTAACGCCAAAAGAACATCTTGGTTTACCAAATAAAAAAGACGTAAAAGATGGAGTAATCACGTATAAAATTTCAGCTCATGCTGCCGATTTGGCCAAAGGTCATCCGGGAGCACAATATCGTGACAATGCTTTAAGTAAAGCTCGATTTGAATTCCGTTGGGAAGATCAATTTAATCTTTCTCTTGATCCTGATACTGCCAGAGAATTTCATGATGAAACACTTCCGGCTGATGGTGCTAAAGTGGCGCATTTTTGCTCGATGTGTGGCCCGAAATTCTGCTCTATGAAAATATCCCAGGAAATTAGAGATGTGGCTGCCGCCGAAAAAGGAATGCAGGAGAAGTCAGAAGAATTTATTGAACAAGGGAAAGAGATTTATATATAGTAGAAAAAAGAGTCAAGAAGAAAGAAAAAAAGATATGATTGTAATTACAAATCCTTCTGTCATTTCTAACGAAATCAGCATTATTGATTCTTTATTTGAAGAAGGATTGTCTTTGCTTCATATTCGGAAACCTGAATTTTCTAAAATTGAAATGGCTCAATTTATTAATCAGATAAAAATAAAATTCAGAACTAATTTGGTTTTACACAGTCATCATCAAGTAGCAGAAGATTTTGGGATTAATCGAATTCATTTTTCTGAAAAAGAGAGAAAACATTCTCAAAACTTTCCTACAGGGTTTTCAAAACCTTGTAAGTATTCAACGTCAACTCATTCTATAGAAGATTTTAATTCCTTAGAAAAAGATTTTGAATACGCATTGCTAAGTCCTGTTTTCAAAAGCATTTCTAAAGTAGAATATTATCCCGAAAAAGATCTTTTTGAGGCTTTAAAACTAAGAACAAATTTTAATGCAAAAGTTATCGCTTTAGGCGGAATTGATGCTGAAAATATCAAAAGAACTCTTGAAAACGGTTTTGATAATGTTGCGCTTTTAGGAAGCATCTGGAATAGTAAAAACCCTGTAAAACAATTTAAATTATGTCAGCAAATCGCCCATTCGTACTTAGCATAGCAGGATTTGATCCTTGTGGTGGCGCAGGTGTTTTGGCAGATGTTAAAACATTCGAGCAACATCGGGTAACCGGTTTTGCTGTGGTAACGGCCAATACAATTCAGACAGAAAATCGCTTTTATGAAATTCAATGGACCTCTTTAAGTTTTGTAATTCGTTCGATCGAAACCTTATTTCTAAGTTATAAAATCAAAACAGTAAAAATAGGAATTATGCCAAGCCTGCATTATTTAAACCGAATTCTGTCGACGATAAAACTGTTATCTCCAACTACTAAAATTGTATGGGACCCGGTTTTAAAATCAACAACAAAATTCGAATTTTTGAAAGTCGAAGAAGATTCCGATCTTAATCAGGTACTTTCAAAAATTGAGCTAATTACGCCAAATTACAACGAAATTGAAATTTTATTTCCTGGTTTTATTCCAAACAAACTTTGGCTTCAAAATGAAATTCCAACCAACATTTTACTAAAAGGAGGACATAACGAATCGGAAATTGGCACTGATCGTTTGTTCTTAAAAAATGAAATTATTGAATTAGCCCCTTCCCAAAAAAAATGCTTTGAAAAACATGGTTCAGGCTGTGTTTTATCAGCCGCAATCGCCGCAAATCTGGCATTAGATCAAACTTTGCATGAAGCTTGTAAAAATGCTAAAACCTACATAGAAAAATACCTGAGTTCAACATCAACTTTAATTGGATATCACTATGTACAATAAACTGCAATACATTTCGCAAGGAAATACAATCGAAGAACAATTACATAATATTCATCTGGCCTTAGACGCCGGATGCGATTGGATACAGCTGCGTTTCAAAAATCAAACGGCCAAAAATACTTTTGCTTTAGCGGAAGCGGTAAAATTTTTATGCGAAGAATATCTCGCCAATTTCATCGTAAATGACAATTTATATCTCGCACAACAAATCGCTGCAGATGGTGTTCATTTAGGTTTAACCGACATGAATATTGCAGACGCAAGGGCAATTTTAGATAATACAAAAATTATTGGCGGTACAGCCAACACATTTGAAGACATTGAAAATCATGTAAAAAATGGTTGTGATTATATTGGATTAGGTCCTTTCCGGTTCACAAGTACAAAAGAAAAACTGAGTCCCATTTTAGGCTTATCAGGTTATTATACTATTCTTCAAAAAATGAAAAACAGTAAAATAAAAATTCCGGTTTATGCCATTGGCGGACTCACAATCAATGACATAAATCCGCTAATGGAAACGGGTATTCATGGAATAGCTGTTTCCGGAATGATTACAAAAAGTGATCAAAAAGAAAAATTAATTCAACAACTCAACGAAAAATTATATGCAAATGTCATTGTTTAATATTGGCGATAAAAGCTTTAAATCCCGTTTGTTTTTGGGAACAGGAAAATTTGGTTCTAATATCCAGATGGAAGAAGCTATTTTGGCATCAGAAAGTGAATTGGTAACGGTCGCCTTAAAACGTATCGATCTAGAAACAGATACCGACGCTATTTTATCTCATTTAAAACATCCAAATATCAATTTATTACCCAATACTTCAGGAGCCAGAAATGCCAAAGAAGCCATTTTTGCTGCACAGTTAGCAAGAGAAGCGCTCGAAACTAATTGGGTAAAGCTTGAAATTCATCCGGATCCAAAATATTTAATGCCCGATCCAATTGAAACTTTAAAAGCAACGGAAGAATTAGCAAAACTGGGATTTTTTGTATTACCCTACATTCATGCTGACCCTGTTTTGTGCAAACATTTAGAAAGTGCAGGCACAACTGCGGTAATGCCTTTAGGCTCGCCAATTGGAAGTAATAAAGGTTTAAAGACCATAGATTTTCTCGAAATTATTATCGAACAAAGTAATGTTCCGGTAATTGTAGATGCCGGAATCGGAGCGCCATCAGATGCCGCAAAAGCAATGGAAATTGGCGCTGATGCTGTTTTGGTTAATACTGCAATTGCCGTTGCCGGAAATCCAAAATTAATGGCTGAAGCTTTTAAAGAAGCCGTTATTGCAGGACGAAAAGCTTTTGAAGCTAAAATTGCTAATCAACAAAATTATGCTGTGGCTTCTAGTCCTTTGACTTCTTTTTTATATGAGTAAATTATTTAACCGCGAAGGACGCAAGGGTTTTACGCAAAGGACGCAAAGCTTTGCGAACTTTTCATCAAAAACAAAAAACACAAAGCTTTGCGTCCTTTGCGTAATCCTTAGCGCACTTTGCGGTTAAAAAACACAATCCAATGAAAACATTTAAAGCAATATTTGAGCAATATGATTGGGATAATATTCAATCTAAAATATACCAAACAACTTCACAAGATGTTGAACGTGCGTTATCAAAAACCAAACGAAATCTCGATGATTTTTTAGTTTTGATTTCTCCTGTTGCTCAAAATTATTTAGAGCAAATGGCACAACAATGTCATGAAGTCACCAAAAAGCGTTTCGGAAAAACAATTCAAATGTATGCACCGCTTTATTTAAGCAACGAATGCCAAAACATTTGTACCTATTGTGGTTTCAGCTTAGACAATAAAATCAAGCGCAAAACACTCACTGATAGTGAGATTAAACTCGAAGTTGAAGCATTAAAAAATGTTGGTTTTGATCATGTTTTATTGGTTACCGGCGAAGCAAATTACACGGTAAATATTAATTATTTCCTGAACGCAATTGCCTTAATAAGAGAGCAATTTTCGATTATTTCTGTGGAAGTGCAGCCACTTTCTACCGAAGATTATGAACGTTTGCATGAAGCTGGCGTTTATTCTGTTTTAGTCTATCAGGAAACCTATCATCAGGAAGTTTATAAAAAGTATCACACTAAAGGAAAAAAATCAAATTTTGATTATCGACTGGAAACTCCTGACCGAATTGGAACTGCCGGAATTCATAAAATAGGCTTGGGTGTTTTATTAGGTTTGGAAGATTGGCGAACGGATAGTTTTTTTAACGCGCTGCATTTACATTATCTTCAAAAGAAATATTGGCAGACGAAATATTCTGTTTCTTTTCCGAGATTACGTCCGGCTGAAGGCATTATCGAGCCTAATTTTATTATGGATGATAAAGATTTGACACAACTTATTTGTGCTTATCGTTTATGGAATGAAGATCTGGAAATTTCCATATCCACTCGTGAAAATGAAAAATTTAGAAATAATATTATTCCGATTGGTGTAACAAGTATGAGCGCTGGTTCTAAAACAAATCCCGGTGGTTATGTGGTAGATCCGCAATCTTTAGAGCAATTTGAAATTAGTGACGAAAGATCTGCAAAAGAAATATCAGAAATCATAAAAAATTCTGGCTACGAACCGGTCTGGAAAGACTGGGATAAGAGTTTCACTTCATCAATCTAAAATCTAAAATCTAAAATCTAAAATCTAAAATTAAAATGAGTATCATACAAGAGTTTCTCCGTTACAACAGACAAACCATTCTTCCTGAAATTGGCGATGAAGGTCAGGAAAAATTAAAAAAAGCAAAAGTTTTGGTAATTGGCGCCGGTGGTTTAGGCTGTCCTATTTTACAATATATTGCAACGGCAGGAATTGGTTTTATTGGAATTATAGATTTTGACACTATCGAAATTCACAACTTACATCGACAGATTTTATATACTGAAAATGAAATTGGAAAAGAAAAAGCACTTGTTGCCAAAGAAGTTGTTTCAAAACTAAATCCCTTAATTGAAGTTGAAGCTATGAATGCGAAATTGACAAGTGAAAATGCCGCAATAATCATTCAGCAATACGATGTTATTGTTGATGGGTCTGATAATTTTACGACACGTTATTTAGTAAACGATACTTGTGTACAATTTCAGAAGCCTTTGATTTACGGAAGCATTTTAAATTTTGAAGGTCAGGTTGCTGTTTTTAACCATAACGGAAGTAAAAACCTGCGCGATTTATTTCCTGAAATGCCCGATCCAAAAGAGGTACCGAATTGCAATTTAAATGGCGTTTTAGGAACTTTGCCAGGAATTATTGGAACTATGATGGCGCATGAAACACTTAAATTGATTTTAGAATTGCCAACTTTAAAAAATGAATTGGTACTTTTTAATACTTTGGATTGGAATTTTACAAAATTGAATTTTTAAAAAACAACCTCATCACCAACCTGAATCATTCCTGAATTCAAACTCACAATATTAGTTCCGAATAAAACCGAGTTATTTACATTTCGATACTTACTTAAAGTTTTCAAAGGTTCTTTTTTCACGACACCTTTTTGCGGATCATTATTTACCATAATACATCTGCCGCAAGGTTTTACATTTTTAAATTGAACTTCACCAATTTTGAAAGTATCAAAATTGTCTTCTTCATGTTCTTTTTGAGTACTAATTACAATGTTTGGACGAAATCTTTTTATTGTAATTTTTTCTGCCAATTTATTATTCAAGAAATCAAGGCTTTCTGTACCGATTAACAAATACGGATATCCATCAGCAAGACTTACATTGAAAGTTTCTTTTAGTCGGGAACTTTCATGTTTGCGATCTCCGTTTTTAATGATTTTAACCAACTTACATTCAAAACCTAATTGTTTGCTAAACCATTTTGAGGTTGATTTATTTACCTCAACAACTTCGCTTTTATCATCCCAAACATTTACTTCTATTGAATTATTTAAATGCTCCGTTGTAGAAAATTCATGTTTTTCATCCTTAAAAATAATACTAATTTTTCCATCAGAAATTTGCGGATAAAACTGACTCATAATAGGATATTCCCTTTGCGTTATCATTTGATTTTCTGCATTCAGCAACATCCAACGGCGATCATTTTCAAACCCCATTTCTTCTGCTTTAGCATTTTTACAGCTAATTCCCGCCAAACTTTTTATTGGATAGATATAAATTTCTTTTACAACATGAATTGCACTCATTTTATTTACTTTTTAAAATAGATATAAATTCATCACGATCGATTTCGCGACAGCCTAAACTCTCTAAATGTGGATTATAAACCTGGCAATCTAATAGTTTATAATTTTCCTTTTCTAACTTATTTACCAAAGCAATAAAGGCAACTTTTGAAGCATTGGACACTTTTGAAAACATACTTTCTCCACAAAAAATATCTCCTAAATCAATTCCATACAAACCACCAACCAAAACCTCATCTTGCCAAACTTCAACTGATTTTGCAATTCCCTGAGTATGCAATTTGCAATACGCTTTAATCATTTCGTTCGAAATCCATGTTCCATTTTGACCGTCTCGTTTTATCTTTTGGCAATTCGAAATTACATCTTCAAAATTTTGATTAAAAGTAACTTTAAACTGGTTTCGATTTAAAATATTACGCATGCTTTTGGACACGATTAATTCATCCAAAAACAAAACCATTCTGGGATCCGGCGACCACCACAAAATTGGTTCTCCTTCATTAAACCAGGGAAAAACACCACTTTTGTAAGCTAGCTTTAATCTTTCTGGATTTAAATCTCCACCAATTGCCAAAATACCATCTTCATCGGCTTCTGAAACGGGAGGGAAAAATAAATCTTCACGTAAATAATACATCTTTTAAATAATCAATCTTTAAATTCCAAATTCCAATTAATCATTGTCTTGTCATTTTGACGAAGGAGAAATCACACTAGAAACTCTACAAAAATTGGCTATTTTTTTTGCGGAATTACTTGTGTGATTTCTCCTTCGTCAAAATGACAAAAAATGAGATCAATATAAAAAATTCCAAATCCCAAATACATAGGAATGATTTGGAATTTGGAATTTATAACTTTAAAATTTACTCTTTTTTAGAAAGGTAAATCGTCTGGTTCGTCTTCGTTTAAGTTTGTTGCCGGAGCAAAAGCTTCTGCAGCTGGCATTGGTGCAGTCTGTGCAGGACCTTCCGGAGCTAATCTTTCGATTCTCCAACCTTGAATACTATTAAAATATCTAGTTTCTCCTTGTGGATTAACCCATTCTCTTCCTCTTAAATTGATAGAAACTTTTACTGCCTCACCTTGTTTGTAGCTGCTTAACAAATCGCACTTATCCTGAGTAAATTCAATCAAAATATGTTGAGGATATTGTTCGTCTGTAGTAACAACCAACTCTCTTTTTTTGAATGCAGCACTAACTTGTTGCTCTGGATTAACCACTTTTACTTTTCCTGTAACTTCCATCTTCGTCTATATTAATTATTGTTTCTATTCTTATTTTTTAGCTAAAAGCACTTTCCAAGCCGATGAAATATCATCAATATTCAGGTATTTTTTGGCTTCTAAATGAATTTTTTCCTGATCATCTGAGCTCAAAACTCCTTTCACTGAAAAATTTTCTTTCACAAATATACTAACTTCTTCTGTTGTAGGCAAGGCTTCTATATTACCTAATTTTCCAAGATCATTTCCGTTAAAAACGGGGCTTTCTTTGATGAAATTCGGAATTACGTCTACTCCAACTCCCAAAGTTGTTAGTGGTTTTGGCACTTCAAAAAGTCCTTGGTTCGATCTTGAGTACCAATTATTTCCAAGTCTTGAAACCAAATCAATTTTATGTTGATCAATACCTCCATTTTCATCTAAAACAGATTCGTGAATATGCATTTTTACCACTTCACAAAGTATCAAATTTCCTGCTCCGCCTTCAGTTCCTAACGGAATAATCTGCGTGACTTTGCACTCAAACTGCACCGGAGACTCTTTTACACGATACGGCTTTACCAAATCTGACGGGATTTGTGTTAACCCTGCCTTAATAAATTCGTTTATACCTTCTGCATATTCTGTACTGGCCAAAGAGGTTTGTTGTACTAAATCGTAATTAACCACATTAATCACTACTTCGCGTGTTGCTTCGACATTGATTAAAGTATGTTTGACAGTATTATCTCTTACGCGTCGTGCCGGCGAAAAAACCAAAATTGGTGGATTGGCACTAAAAACATTAAAGAAACTAAAAGGCGATAAATTCGGAATTCCTTTTTCGCTGATTGTACTGGCAAAAGCAATTGGTCTTGGTCCTACAGCACTTTGCAGATAACCGTGTAATTTTGCCGTTGGAATCTCTTTTGGATTAATGCTAATCATATCTTTTGGTTTTAACCGAACCTCATTTCGGTATCTGCAAAAGTAGAGAAATCGTTTAATCCAAAGAAATACTTTAGCACATAAAAACAAAAATCTTTAGCAAATAACAAAATATAAAATGTGTTTATTTCGTTATATTTATACCTCAAAAAAATACCTATGTCTTTTTCCGAAAGAAGAAATACTACCCGTTGGATTATCATTTCCATTTCCTTTTTAATCATTTCTCTGATTCTTTGGAATACCTATATCTTTTTTCAGGTTTTCAAAAATGAAGAAAGATTAAAAATGAATCTTTTAGCCAATGCACAGAAGGCGTTGGTCAATGCAGATGAAAACACAGATTTGGATTTACCACTTGAGATTTTAAACAATAACCATTCGGTTCCGGTAATGCTAACGATGTACGGCGATAAAATTATCAGTTCTGTCAATGTGCCGGAAAAAATAATGGAAGACGAAGAAAAATCGCTTTCCTATTTAAATAATCTAAAGAGAGAAAATGATCCTATTGTTATTGAATACGCTCCGGGGAAATTTCAAAAATTATATTATGGAAATTCGGAGTTAATCAATAAACTCAAATATTATCCAATTGCATTATTGCTGATTATCTTTTTGTTTGGTGCATTGATCTACAATTTTTATAAAAGCACCAAAATGGCTACTCAAAATAAGCTATGGGCCGGTATGGCAAAAGAAACCGCCCATCAAATTGGTACGCCTCTTTCTTCTTTAATTGGTTGGGTTGAAATTTTAAGAACAGAAGAAATTGATCAATCAATAACAATTGAAATTGAAAAAGATATTGAACGATTACAAACCATTACAGATCGTTTTTCAAAAATTGGTTCAGTTCCTGCTTTAGAAGTTCATGATATTGTTTCTGAGACTTTAAGTAGTTATGAATATTTGCAATCACGATTTTCAAAACAAGTCACTTTTTCTTATGATGCTCCAAAGGAACCCGTTTTTGCCATGATCAATCCAACACTTCATAGCTGGACGATTGAAAATTTGGTTAAAAATGCGATTGACGCTATGAAAGGAAAAGGAACTCTAGATCTTCATATTGAGCAAGATGCACATCATGTCAAAATAAACATCAAAGATTCTGGTACCGGAATTTTAAAAAAACAATTCAAAACCATTTTTGAACCTGGTTTTACAACCAAAAAGCGAGGTTGGGGATTAGGACTTTCATTGACCAAAAGAATTGTAGAAGAATATCACCGGGGGAAAATAAAAGTTTTGCATTCTGAAATTGGAAAAGGAACTACATTTCAGATTTCTTTAAATACAAAAGAGCAGTAAATAATTACTGCTCTTTTTTTATTTTATCTCAGAATTACTATTACAAATTCGCCTGAATGTCTTTTGCCAAAGCCTCAAATTCATCTTTAGAAAGTGATACTTTATTTTGGAAACGCATTTCATCCATATGATTTAAAGGAATCAAATGAACGTGTGTGTGAGGAACTTCTAAACCAACAACCGCCATTCCGATTCTTTTGCAGGGAACCGTTTTTTCTAAAGCAATTGCTACTTTTTTAGAAAACTTCATTAATCCTAAATATAATTCATCATCCATATCAAAAATCTTATCGATTTCTTGTTTTGGAATACAAAGCGTATGTCCTTTTGCATTTGGATTTACATCTAAAAAAGCTAAATATTTATCGTCTTCAGCAATTTTATAGGAAGGAATTTCTCCGTTTACTATTTTCGTGAATATAGAACTCATCTTTTAAGCTTTTTAATCTCTTGAGATTTCAAGAATTTCAAATTTCAAAACTCCGTTTGGAACTGTAATTTCGGCAACTTCTCCAACAGATTTCCCAAGTAAACCTTTTCCAATAGGAGATGTTACTGATATTTTTCCAGTTTTCAAATCAGCTTCGCTTTCAGCAACAAGCGTATATTTCATTTCCATTCCGTTGCTTTGGTTCTTAATTTTTACATTAGAAAGCACCAATGCTTTCGAAACATCCAATTGTGATTCGTCTATTAATCTGGCGTTAGAATACACTTCTTCCAGTTTAGCAATTCTCATTTCTAATAAACCCTGTGCTTCTTTTGCTGCATCATATTCGGCGTTTTCAGATAAATCACCTTTATCTCTTGCTTCTGCTATATCTTGAGATGCCTTCGGACGCATTACACTTTTTAAATGCTCCAACTCATCTTTCAATTTTTTTAATCCTTCTGCTGTATAATAAGATACTTTACTCATAACTTCATCGTTTATATAAATACAAAAAATCCCATCGGGACGGGATTTCTTATTACAAATATACTATTATTTTTAATAGTACATAATTATATGTTAATCATATAAAATTCAAAACTAAATAATTTATTTTTGTTTCACCAATTCTTATTAAAATCAATGAAAAAATTCTGGCTCTTAATCGTATTTGTTTCTGTGCTTTTCTCTTGTAGTAACAGCGAAAGAAGCAATAACAATCCTAACATACCAAATTATTCTGTTAATTTGTCTGTAGATATGAATCTACCAGCTTATTCAAATCTCAAATTTCCAAGTAATGGTGTGATTGTTCCGAATTTTGGAGCAAAAGGGGTTATCATTTTTAACTCAGGAAGCAGTTATAATGCTTTTGATGCTGCATGCCCAAATCAGGCTTTAAATTCGTGCACTGCGATGACGATTGATGGCATTAATGCCGTTTGTTCTTGCGATAAGACAGCATATAGTTTATTTACCGGACTTGGCGGCAAGGAATATCCCCTAAAACAATATAGAGTTGAAGTTATCGGAACGCTGATTCACGTTTATAATTAAAAACAAAAAAGCCTGAAAGTTTAAATTTTCAGGCTTTTTTATTTTTAAAATATTTTAGAATTTCAAAGTCAGTCCGGCTAAGAAATTAATTCCTGCCTGCGGATAATAATATGGATAAACATCCCACATATATCCGTTTGAAACATATTTTTTATCTAAAATATTATTTACCAAACCTGTAATCATTATTGATTTGAAAACAGATTTTGGTTTTATTTCATAAGATACATTCAAATCATTCACAAAATAATCAGCCAGTTTTGCTGATGGCAATTCGATATTATTCATGTATTGTTCGCCAACGTATTTCTGTAATAACGAAATGTGTAAACTTTGAATCGGGCTGTAAACAATTATGTTTCCTACAATTACTTCTGGCGAATACGCAATATCTTTTGTTCCGTAATTTTGTCCTTCAACATCTAAATCAACATTCTTGTTACTGCTTAAAGTGAAGTTTGGACGAAGCATAAATTTATCAGAAAGTTTAATTGTCGCATCAACTTCAAAACCTAAACGGTAGCTTTTTTCACTGTTTGAACGAATTGGCGCACCAACATCATCTAATGTTCCGGTTAAGATCAATTGATCTTTATAAGCCATATAATAGAAATTCGAATTCAATTGAAATTTCTCAGAATTGAATCTCCAGCCTAATTCAAAATCATTTAGTTTTTCCGGTTTCACATTTCCGCCTTCATAATCTGTCCTGTTAGGTTCACGATTGGCTCTTGCGTATGAAAAATAAAGGGTATTTTTTTGATTGATTTCGTAATTTAAACCCGCTTTCGGATTAAAGAAATTGAAATTATCATCAACTAAACCTGTTTCTGCACTATTGGCTTTGTATTTTACATTTCTGTATTGAAGATCTCCGTAGAAACTTAATTTTTCTGTGAATTGATAATTTGCTTTCGCAAAAATATTTCCGTCCGTTTTAGTCGAAAAATCATCGTAATAATGATCTCCCAATTCTGACTGAGAAGCATATCGCGCCCAGATTACTTTTCCGAAATGATCACCTTCGTATTTGTTCCAGCCTCCACCAAAAATAACATCCAGTTTTTCATCTTTATATTTTACAGAAAAAGTAGTTCCGTAAAAATCATTGTCTAACCATTTCTGGCGTACTAAATCAGTTGTTGTTATTGCTCCAACTGGTAGTAAATTATAATCTGCCATGTCGGCATCTTCTTTATAATTTTCATAATACCCTTTTCCTTTTGTATAATGAACCGCTAAGTTCGAGCTCCATTTATCAGACAATGATTCGCTCCAATGCAATTGATAATGATCTTGCTGATAGTTATCAGTTTCATTGTCGTAAAAACGAATATTTCCGGCTTCATCAGTATACATTCCGGCAGAATTGAAAGTACGATTTGTATTTAGGGTTTCTGCATCAATTCCATTCCAGGATTGGTATGTTTTTTCTGTTCCTCCAAAAACCAAAGCTTTTATTAAAGTGGTTTTTCCAACGTAAGTTCCCTGCAAGAAATACGATTTCAAATCAGAACTTGCTCTGTCTACATAACCATCAGATTTGATTCTGGAGAGGCGTCCGGCCAGTTCAAAATGATCATTTAATAAGCCCGTACTAAATTTTACTGTATTTTTTTGAGAATTAAAACTTCCGTAAGAACTTGATATTTCGCCATTTGCTTTTGAAGCATAATTATCTGTCAGCATATTTAAACTGGCACCAAAAGCAGCAGAACCATTTGTTGAAGTCCCAACACCACGCTGCAATTGTAAACTTTCTACAGAAGAAGCAAAATCAGGCATATTTACCCAAAATGTTCCCTGACTTTCAGCATCATTATATGGAATTCCGTTTATAGTAACATTAACACGTGTTGCATCGCTTCCGCGGACGCGAATTCCGGTGTAACCCATTCCGTTTCCTGCATCAGAAGTTGTCACGACAGATGGCAGATAATTCATTAAAATTGGAATATCCTGACCCAGATTTCTATATTTGATGTCTTTTTTATCCAAATTACTAAATGTAACCGGCGTTTTTGTAGTAACACGAACCGCTGAAACCAAAACCTCATCAAGAGAATTTACTTTGACAGAATCCTGCTCTTGAGAAAAAGAGAATAGAGAATAGAATAAAGAAAATAGAGTAAAGAAAATAGATTTAGTTCGTGTAATTTGAACCTTTGTGGCTTTGTACCTCAGCAACTCAGTACCTTTAAAAAATGTTTTCATCCGTAAAAAAATTACGAATAAAAGGGGGAATTATTCTTTTTTGTTAAATTAATAAATGTGTTTCTTACGACAAGATATAGTGTGCACGCTAACAATTGTCGTTTTTTCCCTTAGCGACATTACTCGCTCAGGTTCTTTGGGTATGATCTCAGCTCGTTATTTAGAGCACCCCTTTGAGACAGTGCAAATGTAATGCATAAAAATCAAATTCCAAATGTTCAAATTCCAAATTCCAAAAACTCACTTTTAAATGATTTTATGTTGGAATTTGGAATTTAATCTATGTTTGGTTTTTTCCGGGATTGTTTTATTTCAGAAATATTCTTTTTATCCTTAATCCGTTTTTTGATAACTGACTTTGGAATCTTAGTTGCTTTTCTAACTTTTGGAACATGCAGTCCTTTTTTAATAATCTCTAAAAAACGCTTTACAACAATATCTTTATTTTTAAGCTGGCTTCGGTCTTCATCACAATTTAAAATCAGGATATTTTCAGTCGTTAACCTTGGCGCAATATTCATCAATAAAAGCGATTTTTCTTCTTCAGACAAAGCCTGAGAAGTATTCAAATCAAAAGTCAAAACTACTTTTGAAGACACTTTATTAACGTTTTGCCCACCGGCACCACTACTTCGAACAGCTTTAAAACTTAACTCTGATATGATTTTTTCAATATCCATTATTGTGGCTGATGTGCTGCTTTTAATAAATCATTTACCGTTTTTACAGGATTAAAAGTTATTAAAGGAACCGCAACAAAGATCGTTAACCAGTTCGCCATAGCGCCATTCCATAAACCTGGCAATTCATAACTTTTAACTGCTTTCCCTTCAAAATTCTTTTCGACAATAAATCCTGCATTTTGATCTACAAATTGTGTTAAATCAAATTTTTCTCTTTTAAAATTTTTAATCCCACAAACTAAATCAACCGGATTAAAATGTGTTGCTTCTCCCAAAATTGCACGCTGCTTTTTATTTGAAGAATCAACCTGAGAAGCTTCTACAATTTGCAATGAAATCTTTCCTTTATCATTCATAACCCAGAATGGTCCTCCTCCTGGTTCTCCTTCATTCTTTACCATCCCACAAACCCTTATTGGTCTGTCAAGCAAATCCTTAATTTTTATAATTTTATTTTCAAAAGTAAATTTATAAAAATCATTAGTTATCTGAATGTTTAATTTCTCTGTCAAAAAAGTAACAATATCTTCAATATTTTCTTCTTTTACCTCCTGATTTTCAATCGACCTCAAATAAACAAAAATCTTTTGTTGCATTTCAATCAAAATTCCCGCCAAGGCTTTTTTGTATAACGTAATTTTATCAATATGATTTTGAATTACATTATCAATATTTTTAATAAAAATAACATCAGAATCAAGCTGATTCAAATTTTCAATCAAAGCACCATGCCCTCCTGGTCTAAAAACTAATGCTTCATTATTATCCCGTACAATTTCATTATCAATATCAACAGTAATAGAATCTGTATTTTTATTTTGATAAGAATATCCAATATTAATTTGAATTCCAGAATCTCTTTCTACTTTTTCCTTAAGTATTTCCACTTCCTTTTCAAACAACTCCTGATGTGCTTCAGTAACTGTAAAATGAAGATTAGAAACTAAATTTGATGAAGCATAATGCGCACACTCATTCAAATGTTCTTCTATTGGATTTGCAATATGATCCTTATATTTATGAAAAGGTAAAACTGCTTTTGGTTTATTGGCAAAATCAAAATAATCAGAAGATAATAGTAATTTTATAAAATAGTAATTTTTATAATCTCTGTCTAAAGTTTCGAAATCAGGATAAAGCACTTTTAACTTTTTATCTACAGCTTTAAAAAACGGAAACTTATCCATTGCCACAATAAAAATAGATAATTCTTTATCTTTCTTTCTATTAATATAGGCATTTATAGTCTCTTTTTCAATATTGAAATCGTTCAAAAAAGTTCGCAAGAACTTAAACATTCTTGTTGCTGCCCCTGAAGCCGGAACAAATTTCTTTATTTTTAAATTTGATTTTTGAGCGTCAAAAAAATCACTCTTTTCTTCGAATTCTTTCTCTGATAAACTTAAAATTCCATTATTAATTGTAACCGGATTTACCAAATTACTTTTTGTAATTCCGTTTTTTAAAATCTCTAATTGTTTTAATATAGTAGCAAAAGGAATTCCCTTATTATAAATATAAACAAAATCAGCTGAAGAAAAACCACGATCTTTAGCTATAGCCCAATTATCAACAATTGAAGTTGCTTTTGCTAAGCGACTTTCTTTATCTCCCGAAAGAGTAATAAATGGCTTATTAGTATCTATAAGACTCTGTTTGAAAACCGAAAATACTGTTTCCCGACCATTCGGAGTATCCCTTATATCATCTTTTTCCCAGGGAACATCAATATCTGTCAGAAAAAATAAATCATACTCGTGTTTCAGCGCGGCTTCATTTAATAAAGGATCACAGAAACCATAATACATTTCAGAAAAAACTTTTGTAACCATTAAGTTGGTATCGCAAAAAAGATATTTTTTAGCTAAAGAAAGTTTTTCGTTTTCTAATGTAGTCTGGCCGTATGCAATAGGAAGCATATCATCAGCTACACAAATATGTTGATTTTCTTCCCACTTTTCCTGTAAATAATCGCGTGCAAACTCTTGAACCCATTCCGTTTCATAGTAATCTGCAAGTTGTTTTGCTAAAGTGGTTTTCCCTGTACTCTCAGGTCCAAATAAAGCAATTTTTATGATATTTGTTTTTTGCTGTCTAAGATTTTTCTCCATTCTAAATAAGCTGAAATAGCCAAAATTGTAAAAATTAAATACTGAAGTGACAACATCCCTAAGCCACGATAAGCATAGAGAGGCACTACAATAATGTCGCCAATGATCCAAAGTGTCCAGTTTTCGATCTTTTTCCTGGCCATGTACCACATTCCTGCGAAAAATATTCCGGATGAAATCATATCGACATAATTGTCTGGATTGATTTTATAATCGAAATATTTATAAATACCGAAAACTACAAAAACAGTAACAAAAAATAATACGATTCCAATTATTTTTTCATTAAAGTTTGTGCGTGTAATCGGTAAATTATCCTCAGTTGATCCACCTTTTGCCCACACATACCAACCATAAACACTCATAATCGAGAAATATCCGTTGATAATCATGTCACCAATATAACCTGCAATATATAAAAGATATACTGAAATTACAGTAGCAATTAATCCCGTAGGATAAACCCAGATATTTTCTTTTTTAGCAAACCAAACACTCAAAATTCCACATACAAAAACTAAAAACTCCAAAGCAATATGCCATAAAGGAGCATTTTTGTAACTATCCAAAAAAAAATCAATCATGCGGTTGGTTATTTGTTATGGTTTATGATTCAAAAAAATGACTGTCGTTTTCAAAAGCGGTTCCAATAACCACTAAATCAGCACCAGCTTTATAGGCATTTTGAATTCCGTGCAAATCTACAATTCCTCCTCCAACAATAATAGGAATTTCTATATTTTGCGCAATTAACTCTATCATTGTCAACGGAACTGCATTTTTAGCTCCGCTCCCAGCCTCCAAATACATCAATTTATTTCCTAACATTTCTCCCGCTTGTGCCGTTGCCAAAACCAACTCAAAATTTTCCCTATTCAGTGGTTTTGTTTTGCTCACGCGCGCTACCGCTGTTTCGTTGCCGCTTTCTATCAAAATATATCCTGTAGAAATGACTTCTAAATTTGTTTTTTTAAGAATTGGTGCTGCCTGAACCTGATATTCAATTAAATAATCCGGATTACGACCTGATAATAAGGACAAAAATAAAATAGCATCAGCCTGAGGCGAAATTTGCGACGGATCACCCGGAAATATAACAACGGGCAAGCTGGTATTTTGTTTTAATTGGGTAATTAAATCTTCTAAAATTGTAGCTTGTACAATACTTCCTCCAACAAAAATATGTGTAGCAGGAGACTGCTTTATTTTATCTAATAAATGATCTAAATTTTCCCATACGATTTTATCCGGATCTAAAAGTATAGCCAGCAATTTTTGCCCCCTATTTTTAGCTTCTAAAATCTGTTGGTATATATTGGATATTTTTTGTTTCATAACGGCCGTAAAAGTAAAAGTTTTTTAATGCACAAGAACTATTTTGAATCAATTATATTTGTACAATCGCTTTTGATAACTAAAGAAATGAATGTATGATTGCTCCTGAATTGTTAGAAAAATATGGCGCTGTAAAGAAGTCGTTCGACAAAAATGAAATTATTTTTGAGGAAGGAAATTTACCCATAAATTATTATCAGATTATTTCAGGAGAAGTAAAAATGAGCAATTATAATGATGATGGCAGGGAATTCATTCAGGGAATTTTTTATACAGCACAATCTTTTGGGGAACCGCCTTTATTCTTAAACCAAAATTATCCTGCAAATGCTATTGCTGTCGAAGATGCAGAAATTTTACTGCTTTCTAAAAACAATTTCATGAAATTGCTGGAAGAAAATCCTCACATAAGTATTAAAATAATCGAAAATTT
This sequence comes from Flavobacterium sp. GW821-FHT11G01, assembly GCF_058808175.1. NCBI lineage: Bacteria > Pseudomonadati > Bacteroidota > Flavobacteriia > Flavobacteriales > Flavobacteriaceae > Flavobacterium > Flavobacterium sp. GW821-FHT11G01. Next base: position 75,966 of record NZ_JBXARK010000005.1, read on the forward strand.
AGCCCAACGATTGTATTATAAATCGGTTATGGCAGCAGAAATGTCTACGCATGAACCAGAACATCGCGTTCTAAAATTAATTGATCACGGAATAGCTTATTTTAATTTTAAGAAAGATGCCAATGGTTATCTTATTAATTTTACCAGACAGCAAATTGGAGATTTAACCGGTTTGCGTGTCGAAACTGTCATTAGAACGATTAAATCTTTGGAAAAAAAAGGCCTTTTGAAGATTATAAACAGGAAAGTATACAGATAAAATAATTCTTGTTTTATGATTAAAGTCATAAAACACAACAGTATAGTGAAAGTATCTTTGCGGTATAAAAATCACAATATCATGACACTATATCAAACAACATTCGAAAATTTCAATAAAAATTACATGGGTTCTGCAGCAATGGCTGTAATTGGACAAAGCTGTTTAGGTGGCGCAGCTGCCATGTATATTCTTTCACACGGAACCTCTATTGGACAAATGGTACAACTGGCAATTATTGTATTGGCCTGTGTTTTTGCCAACACTTCAATTTTAGCACAAATGAAACATAAAGTAGTTTTTAATCTTATTATTTTAAGCGCTATATTGAGTGTTTTACTAATATTTCTGAATAGTTTTGTACTATGAAAAAGCAAATAGAAAATAGAACTGATGTCGAATTTTTAGTACATCAGTTCTATGCTAAAATAAGAGCCGATAAAGAGATTGGTTTTTATTTTAATAACATAATAAAAGATTGGGATGCACATCTCGAAAAACTGACTGATTTTTGGGAAACCAATTTATTTGCAGTCAAAAAATATAAAGGTAATCCGCATGCAGTGCACAATGAAGTTGACGAACATTTTGGAAGCAAAATTACAGCTTACGAATTCGGAATCTGGCTGAATCATTGGGCGCAAACTTTAGACGAACATTTTGAAGGCGAAAATGTAGAAACCTTAAAAAGACGTGCTCGAAAAATGAGTACTTTTTTGTTTGTGAGTATGTTTGAGCATCGCAAAAAAGAAAGCGAAGTTTAAATTCTAAAAACTGTGACTGAAAAACTACTTTTCAAAAGCATACACCAAAGTAAAAGTTCCTTCAAAATTATTTGATTTAACTTCCTGATAATGTACATCAAAGTCTTTCACCAAATCATCGAAGTGAAGACTTGCTTGCGTTTGGGCTTTATCTAAAGAAAAATCTTCAACCCAAATATGATCTTTAAAACTGATTCCTTTTTCGTTTCTGATTTTAAAGATTGCTTCTTTTGCACCCCAGATAACGGTAAGCTTTTTAATATATTTCTGTGTAGATTCTGGTTTTAAATAACGGCATTCAAAGTCCGTAAATTTATCAGCAATTTTCTGAATTTTTTCACGCTGCAATTCCATATCAATTCCTACAGTTTCATGGCTAATGATTATAGCCGCAAAATGGTACGAATGTGTAATTGAAATATAATTATGGCAATCAAAATAAGGTTTCCCGAATTCGTCATAATGTAAATCTTTATCTGTAAAACCCATTTCCTGAATCAGCATACGAACACTTAAAAAAGCACGCTGATGCATTTGCGATTTCATTCCGTCCAGTCTTTTTTGTGTTTTTTCTTTCAACACAACTTTACTCAATAATTCTTCGAGAGATTCTGTTATTTCCCAAATTAAAATTTTTGTCGTTTCGTTAAATTGTATAGTCTGAAATAAAGGCATTTTTTAATTATGAATTATGAGTTGTGAATTGTGAATTTTTAAACCATATATGTAATATAAGAAAATATAATTTTAGAATCTAAAAAAATACGCTTAGTAAATTTACGCAATTAGTATAGATAGAGCATTCTAAAGAATCTTTTTTAAATGAACTTATATCACTTATATGGTTTAAAACAATTTACAAACTAACCTTCTAAAGATTAAGAAATTAAAGATTTCACAAATCTTAGAGAAATTAGTAAAATTCAAAAGGTATTCCGTAAATTTGCAAAAAATTTACAATTATACAAATATAATATAAATGAGTACTACAACTACGCCATATGTGGCTTTCAAAGTAAAAGACATTTCTCTAGCGGCTTGGGGAAGAAAAGAAATTGAACTAGCTGAAGCTGAAATGCCAGGTTTAATGGCACTTCGTGCTGAATATAAAGATGAACAACCTCTTGCAGGTGCACGTATCGCTGGATGTTTACACATGACGATTCAAACTGCAGTTTTGATCGAAACTTTAATCGCTCTTGGTGCTGAAGTTACTTGGTCTTCTTGTAACATTTTCTCTACTCAGGATCAGGCTGCTGCAGCTATTGCTGCTGCAGGAATTCAGGTTTACGCTTGGAAAGGTCTTGATGAGCAATCATTTGACTGGTGTATTGAGCAAACTTTATTCTTTGGTGAAGACAGAAAACCATTAAACATGATTTTGGATGATGGTGGAGATTTAACAAATATGGTTATTGATCGTTTCCCAGAATTGGTTCCTGGAATTAAAGGTTTATCTGAAGAAACTACAACTGGTGTTCACAGACTTTACGAAAGAGTAAAAGCTGGAACTTTACCAATGCCTGCTATCAATATTAACGACTCTGTTACTAAATCTAAATTTGATAACAAATACGGTTGTAAAGAATCTGCTGTAGATGCAGTTCGTCGTGCAACTGACTTAATGTTAGCTGGGAAAAGAGTAATCGTTTGTGGATATGGTGACGTTGGAAAAGGAACTGCTGCTTCTTTTAGAGGTGCAGGATCTATTGTAACAGTTACTGAAATCGATCCAATTTGTGCTTTACAAGCTGCAATGGACGGTTATGAAGTTAAAAAATTAAACACTGTAATTGCTAATGCTGATATCATCATTACAACTACAGGAAATAAAGATATCGTTCTTGGAGAGCACTTCGAGCAAATGAAAGACAAGACTGTTGTTTGTAACATCGGTCACTTCGATAACGAAATTGATATGGCTTGGTTGAACAAAAACCACGGTGCATCTAAAATCGAAATCAAACCTCAGGTTGACAAATATACTATCGCTGGAAAAGATATCATCATTTTGGCTGAAGGTCGTTTAGTAAACCTTGGTTGTGCTACAGGACACCCAAGTTTTGTAATGAGTAACTCATTTACAAACCAAACTTTGGCTCAAATCGAATTATGGAAAAACAGCGCTGCTTACAACAATGACGTTTACATGTTACCAAAACATTTAGATGAAAAAGTTGCTGCTTTACACTTAGCTAAATTAGGAGTTGAATTGGAAACTTTACGTGACGATCAGGCTGCTTACATTGGTGTTCCGGTTGAAGGTCCATTCAAACCAGAATACTACAGATACTAAATAAATTTTAGATTTCTGAATTTAGATTTTAGATTTCTTTATATATCAAACCCGACAGATTTTAAAAACCTGTCGGGTTTTCTGTTTTTTAAATAATAAATGGCTCCCTATTTTAGGAACAAAAAAAGATTTCTATCAAAAAATATACTTTTTTAAGAATAACTGCTTAATTTTAAGAATCCAAATAAGTCCTTATTTCTCAACTACATAAACATTGTAAACTTGAAAAAAACATCTTATTTATTCGTCTTCTTTTTTTTATTGTGTCTTCCACAAATTATTTTTTCTCAGGAAAAAAAGCCTAAAGTCGTATTAGTTTTAAGCGGCGGCGGCGCAAAAGGAATTGCACATATTCCACTTTTGCAAAAATTAGACTCTTTAAATATTGTTCCAGATCTTATTGTTGGAAATAGTATGGGAAGCGTCATTGGAGGCCTATATGCCATGGGATATTCTGGTGATAGCATTGAAAAATTAACCAAAAGTATTAATTGGGATAAATTACTCGGCGGCGGCCAGTCATTAAAATCAGTAAGTGTAGAAGAAAAAAGAGAATTTCAGAGATATTTAGTTGGAATAGGAATTAAAGACAAAAAACTAAACAGTATTGGCTCTCTTTTAAATGATCAAAATTTAAGAGAATATCTTTCCGTATTAACCTACCCTGTATATAATATTAGAGATTTTGACAGCCTTCCTATTCCGTTTCGAGCCATGGCAACCGATTTGTCAGAAGGAAAAGAGGTTATTTTAAGCAAAGGAAGTTTAGCATATGCCATGAGAGCCAGTATGTCATTGCCCGCTATTTTCAAACCCATGTCTTATGAAAAAACAATATTAGTAGACGGAGGCGTTTTGAATAATTTCCCAACAGATGTTGCCAAACAAATGGGCGCTGATATTATTATTGGAAGTGATGTTGGTGGCGGATTGGAATCAATAGACAAACTGAATAATGTTATCACAATACTAACGCAAACCAGTATGTTTCCGAGTAATATTAAGAATCCTGAAAATCGCAAACTCTGCGACATTTTAGTTGATCACCTGCCAAACCTTCGTTTTTCTACTGCTGATTTTGCAGATAGCGAGGAAATTTACAAAGACGGTAAAATTGCAACAAATCAAAATCTTCCGGCATTAATTGCATTAGCAGAAAAATTAAAAGGCTATCCACAACGAATTCACAAATTACCACAGATGCCCTCAGAAATTATTCTTGATACGATTGTTTACAAAAACATCAGTCCGGAAAATATGCCTTTGGTCATAGGAAGAACAAATCTTAAAACACATACAAAATATACCACCAAAGATTTAATTGATGGCATTAACAGGGCCATGGGAACCAATCTTTTTGAAGAGATTACATACAGCTATTTCGTTAAAAATGGTGACAAACTGGGAATTACAATATTTGGACATGAACGTGCCAAAAACCAACTCAACACCTCAATACATTATGACACTTACAGAGGTGTCGGAATTATTTTTAATTACACTGGAAGAAATATTCTTGCAGACGCATCCCGACTTCTTATAACTGCAGATATTGCAGAACAGCCAAAAGTGAGAATCAATTATCAGAAAAATTTTGGAGGAAACAGAGAATGGTGGTGGGCATCTGAACTTTATGGAGCCTTTTTAAGGCAAGAAATTTACATCGGTGGAAAAGCATCAGACAATATACTTTATAACGCTTTTGAATTCAACAATGAGGTTAACAGAAATTTGAATTCTCTGAAAAGTTATTTTGGTTTTGGCCTAAACTACAGCTACACCAATTTAAAACCAAAATACGACAGAGAATACAATCCAAACTCCGTCAGCATAAACAACTACAGCTTTAATAATATCGAATTCAATATGCATTATTCTTATAATGACATGGATAAAGTTTACTTTGCTACAAACGGAACCATTATAAAATCAAATGTATCACGATCATTCCTTACCGATATTGAAGCCTCTTTTTCTGATCCAGACCTAACAAGTGTTTCCGGTTCAACCAATGGCTACACAAAATTTGGCTTTGGTATTGAAAAGAGAGTATCCTTAAAAAAGAAAATTACAGGAATCGTCGGGTTTGATTCTTATTTTATTTTTCAGGATAAACTTAAAAATGATCAAATTCCGTTTTCAGGATTTGGTTATGCTTCAAAATATTTCTTAGGCGGTATTATTCCGAGTTCTGGCAGTAATCGTTTTTCATTTCCGGGTCTGCATGAAGACGAACTCAACGTTACACAATATATGGGCGTTAAACTTGCATCTCAAATAAATCTTATCGGAAAAATTTATCTCACTCCGCATTTTAATATTGCTACTGTAGGTTTTGACACCTTTGACGATTATATAGATCATGCACTTAGTCCAAAAGGAAATTGGGATGATAATATCGAACCAAGCCTTGTAATATCAGGAGGAGCTGCTATTTCCTATCAGTCTATTTTAGGCCCAATCCATTTTGATACTTCATGGATCAATAATATCGACAAAGTAAGATTGTTTTTTAGCGTAGGATTGTCACTCAACCCGTAGTAAATTTTAAAGTCATTTTTTTAAATCTAAAATCACAAATCTAAATTCTAAAATAATTAGGGCGTGCCATAATTTAAAAAAAGGCCTAAATATGCTTTGCGCGCATTAGGCCTTTTCTTAAATCATGTCGGGCTATCCGGGCTACTTCGGTAGCTTCCTCCTATCCCTCACGCAGTCGAAATCACAAAAACCTCTCAAGTCTATTCTTTTACAATCAACATACTTTTCACATCTCACTTCAAAACAAAGATTAACTTTGTAAAAATATGAAATATGAAAAACTTCTTCTTTCTGGGAATTGCCATAATTTTCGAAATCATAGCAACTTCGGCATTAAAAAAATCTTCAGAATTTACTAAATTAATTCCAAGTATTATTACCGTTATCGGGTATTGAGGTGCTTTTTATTGTTTAAGTTTTGCGATCAGAACTATTCCAGTAGGTTTTGCTTACGCCATTTGGTCTGGCGTCGGGATTGTTTTAATTACAGCAATTGGTGCTATTTTCTTCAAAGAAATACCAGATTTGCCAGCGATAATTGGGCTGAGTTTGATTGTAATTGGTGTTATTGTAATTAATGTTTTTTCTAAAACAGTTGCGCATTAATTTCTAACTTTATGAAGTAAGTTTCATAAAGAGGTTAAATAATTTGTTTCAGGTTTCAGGTTTGTGCGGAACTTGAAACTTGAAACCTGAAACAAAACAAACAAAAACCTATTTCCGCAAGTTTCGGATTTTATTCCCGCAGAAACCAAACGATCTTTGTATTATAAAATGGAATAAAAATGAACACACAAGAAACCATTAATTATAATCGGATCGCAGAAGCTATCGATTATATCAAAGCAAATTTTAAAGAGCAACCCAATCTTGATGAGGTTGCGGAGAAAGTGCATTTGAGTCCGTTTCACTTTCAGAGGCTTTTTAGCGATTGGGCAGGCACAAGTCCAAAGAAATTTTTGCAGTATACCAGTTTGGAACACGCGAAGAAATTACTTAAAGAAAATCAGGCAACTATTTCTGAAACAGCTTACGAAACTGGGCTTTCAGGAACCAGCCGCCTTCATGATTTATTCGTCAACATTGAAGGAATGACTCCGGCAGAATACAAAAATGGTGGGAAAAATTTGGAAATTAATTTCAGTTTTGCCGAAAGTCCGTTTGGGAATATTATTGTCGCTTCAACCCAAAAAGGCATTTGTTTTATGGCTTTCGCCGAAAACGAAGAAACTGGTTTTCACGATTTAAAAAACAAATTTCCAAACGCAACATTCTCTCGAAAACTGGATTTAGTACAACAAAATGCTCTTTTTATTTTCCAAAATGACTGGAGTAAATTATCTGAAATAAAACTTCATTTAAAGGGTACCGATTTTCAATTGAAAGTTTGGGAAACGCTACTAAAAATTCCGATGGGACAACTTTCAACTTACGGTTCCATTGCACAAAAAATAGAAAAACCAAACGCTTTCAGAGCAGTAGGAACAGCTATTGGAAGTAATCCGGTTGCGTTTTTAATTCCGTGTCATCGCGTCATTCAATCTTCAGGAACTTTTGGCGGTTATATGTGGGGAAACACACGTAAAACGGCTATAATTGGCTGGGAAGGCGCGCAACTAAATCCGTAGTTTTTTCCGCCACGAATTCACGAATTAAAATAATTCTATTCGCATAGATTTTAAAAAATAATTCGTGAATTCGTGGCGGAAAAAAAATCACAATCTAAATCATTATGCAAAATATACAATCAAAAATTGCTTCTCAAAATTGGGAAAGCATCACCGAATCTATGCACGAAAATGGATTTGCAATCATTTCAAATTTACTTAATAACGAACAATGCGAAGATTTAAAATTCGATTATGATAATCCAAATTTATATCGCAAAACAGTTGTTATGGAACGTTATCGGTTTGGTTTGGGCGAATATAAATATTTTAATTATCCTTTGCCGGATCTAATTCAAAACATTCGTTCAGCCATTTATCCAAAGCTGGCTCCAATTGCAAATTTGTGGATGAAAGTCTTAAATATAGATACTATTTTTCCAGAAACGCACGAAAAATTATTAGCACAATGTCACGCTAACAATCAACTAAAAGCAACTGTTTTAATTTTAAAATATGGTAAAAGTGGTTTTAATACTTTGCATCAGGATTTATACGGAGATGTTTATTTTCCTATTCAAATAGTACTTTTTCTAAACGAACCCGATGAAGATTTTACGGGAGGCGAATTTGTTCTAACGCAACAAACACCAAGAGCGCAATCGAAAGCGATTGTTTTAAAACCTAAAAAAGGCGATGTTTTGATTTTTACCACCAATTTTAAACCTGTAAAAGGTTCAAAAGGATATTATCGCGTGAATATGAAACATGGTGTTAGTGAGATTCATTCGGGCGAGCGACATACATTGGGAATTATATTTCATGATGCGTTATCGTAAAAAAACCAACGCATCGTATATCGTAGAGGCGCACAGCAGTGCGTCTCCGCAAAGATTGTCAACAAAGATTTTCACGGAAATACGTGACGTTAGACGCACTGCTGTGCGCCTCTACGATAAAAAATATCCATTTAAATAAAATGATAAAACATATTGAAATATCCGATTCAGATCTTCGCATTAAAATTAAAAATGCGGAAATTTGTTTCGGTGGAAACCAAAAACTAAAAATCTACGGAACACTAAAATGCAGTTCAGGAAAAAGAATGAAACGCGAAAATCGGGTTTTCTTTTTATCTGAAAACGAAGCCAAACAAAATGGTTTCAGACCTTGCGGGCATTGTATGAAAACCGAATATCAAAACTGGAAAAATGGACTTATTTAATCCTGAAACTGACGAAAACACCAATCTGCTTCCGAAAGATGGAACTGTAAATTATTATGGAAAATTATTCTCCAGAGAAGATTCAAATCATTATCTAGACATTCTATTGAATACTATTGAATGGAAAAATGACGAAGCCATCATCTTTGGAAAATTAATTTTAACCAAACGAAAAGTAGCCTGGTATGGCGATCAGGAATTTGAATATACTTATTCGAACACCACTAAAAAAGCACTTCCGTGGACAGCAGAACTTTTGGAATTAAAAAAAATTATGGAAGAAAAAACGGGAGAAACTTTCAACTCCTGTTTGCTTAATTTATACCATTCCGGTGACGAAGGAATGGCTTGGCACAGCGATGCAGAAAAAGATTTAAAAAAGAATGGCGCTATTGGTTCTGTAAGTTTTGGCGCTGAACGTAAGTTTGCCTTCAAACATAAAGAAACCAAAGAAGTTGTTTCCTTAATTCTGGAACATGGAAGCTTATTAGTAATGAAAGATGAAACACAAACACATTGGCTGCATCGTTTGCCTCCAACCAAAACAACTTTAAAACCTCGCGTAAATTTGACTTTCAGGACGATTGTCAGATAAAGAATTACTTCTTTTTTGAAATTACATTTTCATAAGATCGTATCAAAGCATCTTCAAACATTTCAGGTCTTACTTTTGAAAGTTCGACAATTGTCCAACCTTGTTTTCCCCACTTATTGGGAATTGGATAAAAAATCATTTCACTTGAAGCACAAAAAACAGATTGATCGATTTCGTTTAATTTTAAAACTGCACGATTATTCTTTTCATCAAAAGTGGCAAAGATTTTCTTTTTGACACGAAATGAGGTTTTCTCAAAATGAGGTTCTTCAGTAGCATTTGGAAAAGACATGGCTATTTTTCTAAAAGTTTCAATTGAGACCATAATCGCTATTTTTAAAGTTAAACTCTAATTTTCACCAACCTTGATTTAATCCATTTTTAAGAACTTCTTCGTATTTATCTTTATCAAAAGTATACAAATTTGGTGCTTTGTGCGCGACGTTGCTTTTCTTTTCGTCCAGTTTTGTCAGGATTCCAATGTTAGTTATTTTTCGGAGAAAATTTCTTCTGTCTAATTTTTTATCCAAGATTGTTTCATATAATTTTTGAAGTTCCGGAATGGTAAATTTCTCTGGCAATAAATTGTATCCAACAGGCATTAGATTCAGTTCCGTTCTTAAAGTATCTAAAGCTTTATCGAGGATTTCCTTATGATCCAGGATAAGTTCCGGTACTTCTTTATGATCAATCCATTCAATCACTTCATCTTTATTGGCCGGCTTCGGAATTGTTTTTAAAAAATCAACTAAGGCATAGTAACCAATTGTTACAAAACGACGCATCAGCCATTTACCTTTTTCTTCTTCTATCTTTAAATATTCTAAGATTTTTTTATCAAAGTGCTGCTCATTTCGTTTTACTTTTCCAAAAGTTGCAAATTGTCTTAAAAAAATACCTTCAACCCCAGTTCTTTCATTTAAAACTGTGACCGCGGCCGTATCAATATCCTGGTCAATTGGAATAAATCCACCTGGCAAAGACCAAGTTTGACTATGTGGCACCTTAATCAGCAAAACCTTAAGCTGATTATCGTGAAAGCCAAAAATCACACAGTCAATTGACAATCCTGGCTGATAATTTTCATTATTTTCTACAATGTCTTTTAACATTCAATTTCAATTAAATACAACTTTCGTACTTCAAATTATCTCGCAATGTAATTCATTTTTATAAAATGGAAGCATTTTTCCTCCAATACAAAAACTTCATACATAAAAACAACTTGTTAATAAAGAAGTGTATGCACCACAATTTTAACTTAAAATTAAAATGCAATTTAAAAAAAATAAGTACATTGCGTCATAATAACACAATTAAAAAATATTTGTTATTTTTTCAAATAAAAAGTAAGAATAATTTTATATTTATATCATTTAAGAAAAGAAAAAAGTTAGTGCAAGAGATATGAGTACCAATCCGTTAAAAAATATAAATCAAAAAATCAGAACCAAAATCTGGACTTCATTCGGATTTGTTTCTAAAACATATCTTTTAGAAGAATCAATAAAATATAGTCAGCAACAGGAAAAAATTTTCAACCAAATGATTGTTGAAAATAATGCTAAAGATAAAAAAGCAAAACGCGAAGCATTTGATAAAGCGTTATATGCAACTTATAAAGGAATTGGCGCTATGGATTTTATAAATACAGTTTTGAAATAATTCAAAACCTTTATAAAATCCATAACGCCAATTTTAATTGACTTCTTTTATTGTACTAATTCAAAGTCAGATCTTAGTTTAATATCTGCTGACGAAGCTCCAATCATTACTTCGAAATCTCCCGGTTCAGCCACCCATTCTAATTTATTATTATAGAAAGAAAGTTTTTCTTTGTCAATTGTAAATTCGATTGTTTTAGATTCTCCCGCATTTAATTTTACTTTTTGAAAATCTCTCAATTCTAAAACTGGTCTTACAACAGATCCGAATTTATCTTTTAAATACAGCTGCACCACTTCTTCTCCGGCAACTTTTCCAACATTTGATAATTGAAAAGAAACTTTAATGGTTTCATTACTTTTTATTTTTGTTGAAGAAAGTTTCAAACCAGAATAATCAAATTTTGTATAACTCAAACCGTATCCGAAAGGAAATTTAGGAGAGTTTTTCAAATCAATATAAGCCGAAACATAATTTTTTGAATCTTCATTTTTAGCTGGTCTTCCAGTACTAAAATGATTGTAATAAATTGGCACTTGCCCAACTTCTCTCGGGAAAGTCATAGGTAATTTTCCAGACGGATTGTAATCTCCAAATAAAACATTGGCGATTGCGTTTCCAGCTTCAGTTCCTAACCACCAAGTATATACAATTGCAGGAACATTATCAGCAGTCCAGTTAAAAATAAGTGGTCTTCCGGCATTTACTAAAACTACAACTGGTTTTCCTGTCGCCTGAATCGCTTTCACTAAATCTTCCTGAACACCTGGCAAATGAAGATCACTTCTACTTTTTGCTTCACCACTCATGTCGTGTCTTTCACCAATACTCAAAATTACAACATCAGCCTGTTGAGCAGTTGCAACAGCTTCAGCAAAACCATCTTTATTGTCTCCGGTAACTTCACAACCTTTAGCATAAAGCAGTTTGGTATTTTTACCCACTTTATTTTGCAAACCGTCCCATTGCGAAACAACCCATTTATCGTAATTTAGATCTGGCAATTCAACAGACCAAAATCCCATATTGGCTTTGTATTCTTTTACCATTGGCCCAATAAATGCAATTGTTTTTAAGTTTTTAGAAAGTGGTAAAGTCTGGTTTTCATTCTTTAATAAAACGATACTTTTCTCCGCTACTTCAAGAGCCGCTTTTCTGTTTTCAGGATTGTTTAAAGCTTTTTCAGCTCTTTTATCATCTGAATATTTATAAGGATCATCAAATAAACCTAATTCGAATTTCTTGCGAAGAATACGTTTTACAGCGTCATCGACCAAATCAATAGAAACTCTTCCTTCTTTAACCAATTCTGCTAAATTATATCGATAAGCATTGCTTTCCATGTCCATATCACTTCCGGCAGTAATTGCCGAGTAAGCAGCTTCTTTAAGGTTTTTTGAATAACCGTGTGCTACCATTTCTCCAATAGAACCCCAGTCTGAAACTACAAATCCCTGAAAGTTCCATTTCCCTTTAAGGATATCACGCTGTAAATGTGCATTTCCGGTTGCAGGAACTCCATTTAAATCATTAAATGAATTCATAAATGTTGCAGCACCAGCATCTAAAGCCGCTTTAAAAGGAGGCAAATAAGTTTCAAGCAACATTCTTTCGCTCATATCAACTGAGTTATAATCTCTTCCTCCAACACCTGCACCATAAGCTGCAAAGTGTTTTACGCAAGCCATAACAGAATTTAAATCTCCCAATTTATTTCCCTGAAAACCTTTTACTCTTGCATAAGCAATTTTAGAACCTAAGTAAGTATCTTCTCCGGCACCTTCCATAACTCTTCCCCAACGCGGGTCACGCCCGATGTCAACCATTGGAGCAAATGTCCAGTGAATACCGCTTGCAGCAGCTTCTGTCGCCGCAACTCTTGCTGCTAATTCAATTGCTTGTAAATCCCAGCTTGCCGCTTCTGCTAACGGGATTGGAAATGTTGTTTTGTAACCATGAATAACATCTTGTCCGAATAACAAGGGAATTTTAAGACGAGATTGCATCGCTAATTCCTGATACTGTCTCGTATATTTTGTTCCGATGATATTCAGCATCGAACCTATTAAACCCTGTTTGATTTCAGTTTGTTTGTTTGGGTTTATGGTAATTGGCCCTGTTGCCTGATTATCTCCTGTATATTGATTAAGCTGACCTATTTTTTCTTCAATAGTCATTTTTTTCAATAGAGCATTTACTTTCTGGTCTATTGTTTCCTGCTGAGCGACCGCAAAAAACGATACCATCAACAAGGTAAATGTGGTTAATTTCTTCATGAATTTAATTTTGATTACCAAACGTAAGTTGCAACTGCACCAGCGTTTAAAGTAGTTGAAATTTGTTTTTGATTGTATTTAATATTGAATGTTTCTGCTGCAGTTCCGTCATTTTCAACAATTACAACAATTTGTCCTGATGGTGTTTTGAAAGCAACATTATGTAAGTTTCCAGCGATATTACTTCCGATTCTTACTGATCCTTCAGGAACAAATTTTGAAGCATGACCAATAATATAATAGCCTACTTCTCTTTTGATATTCTGAGCCTGATCGATCATCAATGCACCTTTACAAGTTGAACAACCGCCTGGTGTAAATGGCTTGTAGTATTCGTCATTTGCCAATCCCCATGAAAGAGCGTTTTTACTCCAATTTCTCATTGAACCAATCACCACATTTTTCACACTCCATTTCAAATCATTTTCAAAACTGTTTTTTGATCCTGTATATTGTTCTGTAAAGTATAAGTCTTTGTTTGGAAATGCATTGTGAACTGTTGTTAACGCACTAATATCACCTTCGTACAAGTGAAAAGCAGAACCAGTAACAAATGGATTCGCTTTTGCATCTTTTAAGATAGTCAATGGGTATTCTGGCTTATTGCAATTATGATCGTAAACAATAATTTTAGTTTTAATTCCTGCGGCCTTAAATGCTGGTCCTAAATTATTTCCGATAAAATCTGCTTGTTGTTCCGCCAACATCAACATACTAGGATTATTTCCCGGATGCAAAGGTTCATTTTGAGGCGTTATTGCATCAATTACAATTCCCTGAGCCTTCATTGCCTGAATATATTTTACAAAATACTCGGCATAAACCTGATAATATTTTGGTTGTAAACTTCCTCCTTTTGAGCTTCCGTTGTCTTTCATCCAAACTGGCGGAGACCACGGAGAACCCATAATTTTTATCTTAGGATTAATTGCTAAAATGTCTTTTAAAACTGGCACCACATCTTTTAAATCCGGACCAAGATTAAATTTTTCTAATTTTAAATCGGTTTGGCCTTCCGGCATATCATCATACGAAAAAACAGTTTCATTCAAATCAGAAGCTCCAATGCTAATTCTTAAATAACTCAAACCGATCGCATCTTCTTTTCTGGAAAAGAGCTCTTGCAGCAATGCTTCTCTTTTCGCTTTATCCAATTTTAAAATTGCCTGAGCACTTCCTCCTGTTAAAGAAAATCCGAAACCTTCGATAGTCTGAAATTTCTGAGAAGCGTCAACTGAAATAGTTTGGTTTGAATTCGTTTCTGAATTAAAAACCAAATCATTTTGCTTTTGCAATTTTGATGATTCATCTGTAGTTGTTATCCAGGATTCAGCTTTACCAGAATTCGCAACTGCATTTTTTGAAGATCCACATTTTATTTGAACTGCGATAAGAGGCAGTAAAAGTAAAATTTGAAGTTTTTTGTTGATGTTTTTCATTTTAATCGATTTCTATTAAGACAGGTAAATGATCTGAAGGATATTTTAAATCTTTAGAATCACTTAGAACTGCGTGTTTTTCAATTTTTAATCCACTATTTTTAGATACAAAAATGTAATCTATTAATAATGTCACTGGTTTATCATGTTTAAAACCGTTGAAGGTTCCTGATGGTCCAAAAGGCTTTTCTTTAGAAACCTCCTGCGTATCATCCATAACCTTTTTTATTTCAGCAATTTGTGGCGTATTGGGTTCTGAATTAAAATCTCCCATTAAAAAAACAGGATATTTTTTCGCATTAATGGCTGCTATTTTTGCCAAAACCAACTGAACACCTTTTATTCTTGCTTCATTTCCAATATGATCGAGATGCAGATTAAAAACCCAAAATACCTTTTTTGTTTTTACATCTTTAAATAAGCCATAGGTACAAACTCTGTTACATGCACCATCCCAGCCTTTGGAAACAACATCTGGTGTTTCTGACAGCCAAAATGTATTTGTTTCCTGTACTTTAAAACGATCTTTTTTGTAATAAATCGTAGCAGCTTCACCTGTTCCTCCTTCCTCTCTTCCAATTCCAAATTTGGTATAAATGGGCAAAGCCGAAGCAATATCAGCCACTTGATTTGGCAAAGCTTCCTGAACTCCAAAAATATCAGGACTATAAAATTGTATTTGAGATGTAAAATAATCCTTTCTGTTTGGCCATGCATTTTCACCATCCGAAGCAACATCTAAACGAATGTTATAGGTCATTAACTTTAAATTCTGACCAAAGAATGAACCGCTTACAAAAAGCAGGAATACTACTAAAATAACTTTATTTAACTTTTTCATGTTTTAAAAATTTTAATCTCATAAAGCTAGGTTTTCCTAGGATTTATTGAAAAAAATTAACTCCAAAAAGAATGTTAATTAAATATTCTTCTATAATTAAAATCAAATTAGCCATGCTTTTTTTTAGTTTTCCTTATAAAATTTTATAGCCTTAACTTATTTTTTAGCCTCATAAAAATCTAAATAATTCAAATTAAAACCTCCTTTTTCAAAAACCACTTTGATTTTATTTGTTCCGGCATTTAAATTTACTCCAGATAAAATAATAGTTTTCCATTTGTCATTTCCTCCAGTTGCAGGAAGTATAATCGATTCTGATTTTTTTCCGTCAGCAGTTTCAAAATGAAGTTTTCCTTCTGAATTCTCACTTGAATAGCGAATAGCAACTTTGTATGTATTTTGCTTTTTAACTTCTGAAGTAAATTGCAACCATTCTCCATCCTCAATAAAAGAAACCTGATAACCATTTGATACCGAATCTTTACATGGTAAAATATCTACACCATCATTTCTCATGGTATTTCCCTTATTCCATTCGTCGAAATTTCCGGTTGCTACTCTGTAATTCACAAAATCTTTATCAGAATACGCATATCCATTTGTACCCAAGTCATATTGTGTTGCACTAATTTTTCCAGGAATTACATGTTTTTTGTATGCTTTAGTATCATTTGTCTGAACTTGTCTGAACATCGCATCAATAACATCTGGCTTAACGGTTACGTTTTCCATTTTGTAATTATCAGCCATTTTCATCAAGGTTTTTTTAGCAAAATCTTCTGATGGTTTTTGCCCGCCATCTTTCCAATATTTTAGAAGAATATCATATTCCGGAATTTTTGTAACCGAAGTCACTCCCGCAATATTTTCAATTTTTTTCATCGGCCAAAAAGCCCACCCAATATTATTGGTTTCCATTAAAGTAAGTACGTCTTTGAACCAAACGTTAGAATTTTCTCCGCTTTCTCCCAACCAAATTGGAACGTTGTATTGCGTTCTGTAATCCACCATTTTCTGGATAGATGCTTTGTCATTGTAATTCCAATATTTATGGAAGCTCAACACCATATTTTCATCCCATAAAGGAAAAATTCCATTATAATTATTTCCCCAGCAATTTCCTTCGATAATTACCATGTGATTGGTATCAACTTCACGAATTGCTTTTGTAACTGCTACCAACAAATCTCTTAAAGGTCCGTTTGAATTTTCGTCGCAACCATTTTTATTTGTTCCGGTAAAATTCCAGTTTGGTTCATTAATAATGTCGTAAGCTCCAATCCACGGATTATCTCTATAACGAGAAGCCAATTTTTTCCATAAAGCAATCATTTTTTTCTGATTGGCTTCACTTTGCCATAAAGCTGGTTTAGTCGTATCATAATCAGAAATTGCAGCATCATTTCCTTGTCCTCCCGGAGCTGCATGCAAATCTAAAATCAGGTACATTTTATTTTCGGCACACCATTTCAATAAATTATCAGTTATTGTAAAACCTTCTTCAATCCAGGTAATTTCACCATTTTTTTCTTCCTGAATGGATGGTGTGTACAAGTTATAATGCATTGGTAAACGAACCGAATTGAAACCCCATGCGGCCAACGAATCGATATCACGTTTTGTGATTCCGTTTGCTTTGTAAGCTGCATAGAATTCTTTTGTGCCTTTTTCTCCGGCAACTTCCTGAATTTTTTGTTTGATTTTATATTGCGGACTTGCAAATGGCTGTGTTTGCAACATATACCCTTCCTGCACCATCCAACCGCCGAGACCAAGACCTCTTAATATTATATTTTTACCGTTTCCGTCAACAATATTTTGTCCATCTCTATGTAAAAAACCCTGCCCGAAAGTTGTAATCGAAAGCAAAAGTTGTATAGCTATAATTATTTTTTTCATTTGAAAAATGATTTATTTTGTCTTATAAATTATCTGGCTATTTCCATGTATAAGTACCAACTGATCCACCTTCTAGTGATGTTGCTACCCATTTATCTTTGAATTTGATATTGAAGAATTCTATTGCTGACCCATCATTTTCAACAATTAAAACTTTTGAACCTGATGGTGTAATAAAAGCTACGTTTTGAAGATTTCCACTGATGTTACTTGCAATTCTAACAGAACCTGCCGGAACAAATTTTGATGCATGAGCAATAATATAATAGGCTACATTTCGTTGAAAACTATCACTACTATTTATTGTTAAAGCTCCTTTACATTCGGTACAACCACCATCAGTATGTGGACCGAAATTAACATTGTTTGCCAAATTCCATTCTAATGCATTTCTACTCCAATTACGCATTGAACCGATTATAACATTTTTAAGATGCCATTTTAAATCACCATTAAAACTACCAGTAGAAGATGTCCATTGTTCAGTGAAATACAGGTTTTTTGCCGGGTAAGCGTTGTAAACATCTGATAATGCACTGATATTTCCAGCATACAAATGAAAAGCCGATCCGTCGACAAAAGGATATGCACCAGCATCTGCTAAAATTGTTTTTGGATAATCTGATACATCGCAGTTATGATCGTATGTAATAATTTTGGTTGTAATATTTGCAGCTTTAAATGCAGGTCCTAAATTATTTTTAATAAAATTAGCCTGCTCCAAAGCGGTCATTACCATACTTGGTGTATTTAATGGATTTAAAGGCTCATTTTGAGGCGTGATCGCATCAATCACAATTCCTTCAGCCTTCATTTGTTGAATATACTTCACAAAATATTTAGCATACACATCATAATATTGAGTTTGTAATTTCCCTCCTTTAAAATTATTTTGATTTTTCATCCAAAGCGGTGCAGACCAAGGTGTCGCTAAAATTAATATCTTCGGATTGATCACCAGAATTTCTTTCAAAAGGGCAATTACACTATTTTTATCTTTATCTAAAGAGAATTTTGACAACTCTAAATCGGTATCGCCATTAGGAATATCATCATAGGTAAAAGTAGTTGAATGCAGATCAGATGCTCCAATACTAATCCTGATATAATTTATTCCAATTGAATTTTCACCTGAACCAAATAATTCTTGTAATAGAGCAGCCTTTTTTGACGCATTTAACTGATTGATAACGTCAGCGCTTCCACCTGTTAATGTGTATCCAAAACCATCTATCGTTTGATATTTCTGAGTCTCATTGACTTCAATTGAAGCATAGGTGTTAGAAGTTGTATTAAATCCTAAAATACCAGATTGCTTTGCCAGTAGAATACTTTGATCTCCTTTAGTCAGCCAAAAATCAACATCATTGGTTACGACAGGCGGTGTCACCGGAGGCGTAACTGGAGGTGGATCTGTAGCATCATTTGAAGAAGAGCACTTTAACTGAGCGAAGATCGCCAAAGAAAAGAAAAGTACTTTTATAGTGGTTTTAAGATTTAATTTCATTTTTGTGGTTTTTGGTTTTTGGTTAGTCGACAACTAGTATACAATAGTCTGTATAGCGTGTGCCGGAATAGTTATAGTAGTTTTTAAAGTGTCGCTGGTTAAATTGTACACAACATCTTTATCGGTTTGGTTCATAACAACAGTGGCTATTTTTCCGTCAGGGTTTTTAAACGACGTACTTAAAAGGGTTTGATCACTAATCGTTTGATTTATTCTCTTTGCATTTGGCTGGATAAATTTTGAAAGATGACCAATATAGTAATACATTGGAGTAAAGATCAATTCATCTTTTGTGGTATCAGCATGAATTGGAGCAAAACAAAAATTTCCAACGTGGTTTGGTCCTCCATTTTGGTCTAAAAGAATATTCCAATCTGTCCAGCCAACAGTTCCGTTATTAAAATCATTAATCATGTTAAGTCCATAACGTTCCGCATTTCCCCAAAATTGAAACTTAGTAGCATCAAATTTTTCAACACAGCCTTCAGTAAAAAGCAAGTTTTTGTTTGGGAAAGCTTTGTGTACATTTGCCACAGATTGAAATTGCGGAGGTCCGCCTCTCCAGGTTTCATACCAGTGGAATCCAATTCCCCAAGCGTATTTTGAAACCTCTGGATCTGAGAAAACAAGATTGGCTCTTGTTTCTAACTGATCACCACGATTATGATCCCAAATAATAATATTTTTAGAACCAAGTCCTTCTTTTTCTAATGTTGGTCCCAGGAAATTTTTCAGAAAATCTCTTTCGGCTTCTGGAGTATAAATGCAAGATTCCCATCTTTGCTTGGCCATTGGCTCATTTTGAATAGTTAGACCCCAAATTGGTATGCCTTCTTTTTCGTATTCTTTAATAAATTTAGCATAATAATTTGCCCATGATTGAGCAAACTCAGGCAATAAAACGCCGCCGTGCAAAATATCATTATTGTCTTTCATGAAAGCTGGGGGACTCCAAGGACTTACAAATAAAGTTAATTTCCCGGCGGCCGTTTCAATTGCTTTTTTGAGTAATGGAATTCTATATTTTCTATCGTGATCAATATTGAAGGTTTTCAATTCTTTGTCACCTTCTGCAATATAAGTGTAACTGTCGCTGCTAAAATCGCAGCTATGGATGTTGGTTCTGGCTAAAGAGTAGCCAATTCCTTTGTTTTTATCGTAATAAGCAGTCAGAAATTCTTGTTGTTTTTTAGGAGATAATTTGGCGAAGACTTCTGCACTTGCATCTGTAATGGCGCCGCCAATTCCTAAAAAAGTCTGATCTGTTTTTGCAGCATCTATAACAATAGAAACTGTTGAATTTGTTTGTTGTGTAGTCGGATTTGAAATTAAATTATTTGATAATGATAATCTCAAATTAGTATTTTCGGCAGTAGTATATACCTGTATTTTCTTGTTTGATTTGGATGGAGAAACAGTAGTATTCTCCACAACCTTTGATGAAGAACAACTTAATTGTAGAACTAGTATTGGAGCTATTAAAATTCTATTTATTATTTTCATTGTTACTTTTCAAAAAAACGATTTAATTTAAAATTCAAGTAATCGAGGGCTAAAATGGATGATTCAGATTAACCCTCGTACTTTCTATGAAACATTAATATACAAGCGTTTGTATTGCATGCGCAGGAATTTTAACTACCGTTTTTTCAGCAGCTATGATTAGATTATATGTAATCTCTTTATCAGTTTGATTCATCACAATTGTTGCCATTGTTCCGTCAGTATTCAGAAATGAAGTACTTAATAAAGCACTTCTGCTTACTGCAGAACTAACTCGTACAGCATTCAATCGAATGAATTTTGAAAAATGCCCGATATAATAATAAGATGGTGTATAAATTAATTCTCCTGTTGTAGTATCAGCATGAATTGGTGAGAAACAAAAATTTCCAACATGATTAGGTCCACCGTTTTGATCTAAAAGAATATTCCAGTCTGTCCAACCTGCAGTTCCGTTGTTAAAATCGTTAATCATTGAGATTCCGTATCTTTCACCGTTACCCCAAAATTGATATTTTTTGGCATCAAACTTTTCAACACAACCTTCAGTAAACAATAGCCCTTTATCAGGATATGCTTCATTTACTTTCGCTACGTTGTCAAACATAGATGCGCCTCCTGACCATGTTTCGTACCAGTGAAAACCCATTCCCCAAACATATTTTGAAGCTTCCGGATCAGAATAAATAACGTTGGCTCTGTAATTCATTAAATCACGATTGTGATCCCATGCTATAATTTTTACATCACCTAATTTTTCTTTTTTTAATGTTGGGCCTAAGAAATTTTTAATAAAATCCCTTTCCGCTTCAGCGGTATAAATACAAGATTCCCAAGTTTGGACAGCCATTGGCTCGTTTTGAGTTGAAGTCCCCCAAATTGGAATTCCTTCTTTTTCATATGCTTTTATAAATTTGGCATAAAAATTTGCCCAGGTCTGATAATATTCTGGTAATAATGTTCCGCCTTTCAGTACATCTTTATTGCTTTTCATAAAAGCATTTGGAGACCATGGAGCAACATAAGTTAACAATTTTCCTCCGGCAGTCTGAATTGCCTGTTTTATTAACGGAATACGATATTGTCTATCATGATCAATAGAAAACGTTTTTAAATCTTTGTCACCTTCTTCGATATAAGAATAGCTTCCACTGCTAAAATCAGAACTTTGTATCGTTGTTCTTAGCAAAGAATAGCCAATTCCTTTATTTTTATCGTAGTAGGCATTTAAGAATTCTGTTTGTTTTTCTTTTGAAAGTTTAGCGAAAATTTCGGCACTCGCGTCGGTAATAGCACCACCAATTCCCATGAAAGTCTGGAATTTTTTTGATGGTTCTACAAAAACTGAAGTTTCAATTTCAAGAGGTTGTTTTGATGCTGAAAAAGTTAAATTATCTGTAGAAGTAATTCTCAAATTTGAATTTTCAGCGGTAGTATAAACCGTTATTTTTTTTCCATTGGTTGTAAACTCTTTTTTTGTTTTTGGTTGTTGGGCAAAAGCCGTAAGCGAAAACAAAAAACATAGAATTTTAAAACTATTTTTTTTCATTCTTTCCTTATTATTTAAATTCTAAATTGAAGTTTTTGAGAAATTGTTTTTCAAAAAACAAAATTCTATTGCTTAAGGATTTAAAAAATAGCCCATACTCATAATGATTATGGGCTATTTACAACCAAACTTAAACTTAACTTAAACTTTATTGTTTTTCTTTCAGCTCTACGCTTCTGAAATTTATATTTAAATTCATTTTGTATTTCTGACTAGTCAGTTCTTTACTGATAATTTGGATTTTGTTTTAATTTAGTACCATTAAGTTCAGTATAAGGTATTGGCAAAATTTCGTCAGTACCTGCATTGAAACCTCTATCAGCTAATGCTGTTGCAGCATCACCCCATCTTACTAAATCAAAAAATCTATGACCTTCACCAGCTAATTCTAATCTTCTCTCGTTTTTAATAGCTGCTAATGTTACAGGAATAGAACCCAAACCTACTCTGGCTCTAACTGCATCAAGCAAAGCTTGTGCTCTTGGTCCTGAACCCAAAGCTTCTGCTTCCATTAAATAAGTATCAGCAAGTCTGATAACATAAGAATTTTGTTTGTAGTTCAACTCTTGATTACCTCCACCTGTACGAACAT
Source organism: Flavobacterium sp. GW821-FHT11G01 (assembly GCF_058808175.1). Lineage (NCBI taxonomy): Bacteria > Pseudomonadati > Bacteroidota > Flavobacteriia > Flavobacteriales > Flavobacteriaceae > Flavobacterium > Flavobacterium sp. GW821-FHT11G01. Next base: position 98,524 of record NZ_JBXARK010000005.1, read on the forward strand.
CTGATGCTCTTGGAAGATATTTGTTCAAGAAATAACCTGTATCCTGATAAGCTGGAATGTAGTCTGCTTTACCAGCCGCTTTTAAAGCTTTTAAGTCAAAGATAGTAGCTCCAAATCTTGGATCAGTTTTCATTACATCATACAATTTTTGAGTTATCACGTTAAAAGCCCATCCTGAAGGAAGATCCGGTGCATCAGAACCTGTTGGTCTTGAATATCCTCTTGGTCCAATCATTTGGTTCAAAGAGTTTCCTTCATCTTTACCTTGTCCCCAAAATGACCAGTCAGTATTACCCGCACTACTGTGAGATACTTCTATTAATGACTCTGCATTGAATTTATTGCTAGTTACCCATAAATCACTAAAATTAGTTAGCAATTTATTTCCATATTGATTTGTTGCGCCAGGAGTTCCGTTTACCTGAGCCAGAACAGCTGCAGCTTCAGTTTTTTTACCTTCAAATAAATATACTTTTCCTAATAATGCCTGAGCAGCTCCTTTATTAAATCTTCCACCTTCAGTTGCTACTGCAATAGTGTTTGGTAAAGCAGGAATAGCTTCTAATAAATCTTTTTCTATTTGTGCATAAATTACATCTGGTGTAACTTGTTCTGGATCATAAATTGTCTGAGTCGTTAATGATTTCAAAACCAATGGAATGTTTTTAAACATTCTCACCAAATTAAAATAGTAAAATGCACGTAACGCTTTAGCTTCTCCGGCAAATCTACTTCTTACAGCGTTATCCATAGTAGCTCCAGGAAGTTTTTCTAACAATAGATTTGCTCTTGAAACACCTTGATAATGATCATTCCAATAACTAGCCGGAATAATGATTGAAGAAAGTGAGTGAGTAGAGAAATTTTGAATTCCGTTTCCATCAGTTGCATTTCCGCCTCCAGCATAAAAATCATCTGAACCTGCATTTAAGAATGCTACCATGTTTTCGAAACCTCCAGTGTTTTTTCTTAATGGATCATACGTTCCAATTAAAGCAGAATAACATTGTTGTTCGTTAGAAAAATAGGTACTTGTGTCAAATTTCCCCTCTGGGTTAACGGTCACAAAATCTTCAGAACAAGATCCTAAGACCACCATTGCTACAGCAATATATATGTATTTAAATTTTATAGTTTTCATAATTCTTTTAATTTTTAAAATTGAACGTTAGCTCCTAACAGAATAGATCTTGCTTGAGGATAAACTCCTTTATCTACACCAAAAACCTGACCTCCAATTTCCGGATCATATCCAGTGTATTTTGTAAAAGTGATTAAATTTTCTCCTGTTAAGTAAAAACGGATTCTATCTGAACCAATTTTAGATGATATATTAACTGGAAGTGTGTATCCAAGCTGAACAATTTTTAAACGTACATAATTTCCATTTTCAAGATAAAAATCAGACATGTTACTGAAGTTTTTATTTGCATCGTTACCCGTCATTCTAGGATAATCGTTTGAAGTTCCTTCTCCAGTCCAACGGCCTAAAGCTTCTGTTTGATAATTTGCATTTGGCACATCAAGTCTTCTTAAACCTTGAAAAATTTTGCTTCCTGCTGATCCCTGAGCAAATGCCATGAAATCAAAACGTTTGTAATCCAGATTTACAGTAAGACCAAAAGTATACTTAGGGATATTAGTTCCTAAAAATTGTTTATCATCATCTGTAATAGTACCATCTCCATTTGCATCTTCCCAACGGAAATCTCCTGGTTTAGCATTTGGCTGGATCATACCTCCCGCAGCATTTTTGTATGCCGCAACTTCTGCAGCATTTTGAAAAATACCTGCTGTTTTATAACCATAGAACTCGTTGAATGAGTGACCTACCTGTGTTCTTGTTACTGGACCCATTGATTGGAAAGTAGCGTCTCCAACAATATAATTAGTAGACGATCCTACGTAAGTAATTTCATTTTTTAAGTAAGCAAAATTTGCATTTACTCCTAAATTAAAATCTCCAAGTTTTTTCTTGTATCCTAATTCTACTTCAAGACCACTATTATCCATATCTGCGATATTTGCTGAAGGTGCATCAACTACCCCTACATATCCAGGAATAACAACATTTCTTAAAATTCCTTTAGTTGTCTTTTTGTAATAATCAACAGCAAGAGAAAAATCATTAAAAAGTTTTGCATCAAGACCAACAGTAGTCTGAGATGTTTCTTCCCAACCTAAATCTGCATTTGGTAAAGTAGAGTTTCCGTAACCTGTAGTAATTGCACCTGTATTTCCAACAGAGTAATTATATCCTCCAACAACTAAAGCTCTGTATTTAAAATCGTCAATATTATCGTTACCCACAACTCCGTAACCACCACGTAGTTTTAAAGTATTAACAACTTCGTTTTCTTTCCAGAATCCTTCTTTTGAAATAACCCATCCTAAAGAGAATGAAGGGAAAACTCCCCATTTTTTATTCTCACCAAAACGAGTAGATCCATCACGACGAACGATTCCTGTGAAAAGATATTTCTCCATGTAATCATAATTAGCACGTACAAACAATGAAGCCAATTTATGCTCAACTTTGTCAGTTGTTGCTGTAGATCTGTCAGCTTGAGGAATATCAAAATTCCAAGAAGCATCTTGGTAACTTGTAATTGGAAGACCAAACATTCTTGTGTTAAGAGTAGTACCAATATTCTCTACATACGCACCTTGCCCAGCTAATACATTTACAGTATGATTCCCGAATTTATTAGAGTAAGTCAAAATGTTTTCAAGAGTCCATGAAAACGATTTTTCATTATTTTGATAAAAATTATTTCTATCAGCTTTCATGTTTGGGTTAAGGTAGTAAGCCGGAGTAAACTGCTCTTCTCCCCAATATGCTATTTTACCACCAAGCGTAGTTCTGAATTTTAAATGACTTGTTATGTTAGCCTCCAAATAAGCATTTCCAACAAAATCATCTGACCAGTTATATCCACCTAATCTAGTTTGAATGTAACCCAATGGGTTAGTCATTTCTTGTTGTACTACAGGAGAAATTCCGTAAGGATTTCCATTTGCATCTTTAACAACATTTGCATTTCCATAATAACCAGTAGTGTTTAATGCAGGATTTGTCTCAACTAAAGGAGTAAGCGGGTCTAAGTTAATTGCAGAACTTAAAGGACCTCCAAACTCACTGTTTGTATTTCCAATACCTTTAGTTTTTTGGTGTGTGTAACCAAAAGTCTCTCCAAAAGTAAAATAGTCAGAAATTTTATGTGTTGAGTTTAAACGGAAATTTTTCTTTGTATAATTCGAAATATCCGTAGCAACGATACCTTCCTGATCCTGAATACCGAAAGAAGCATAGAAAGTAGATTTATCACCACCACCACTAATACTTAATTCATGCGTGTATCTGAAAGCTGAATTGTTAAAGATTGCATCTTGCCAATCAGTACCTTTTCCATAAGATGCCGGATTAGCATATTTTACTGCACCACCATCATTAACAGATCTTTCATTCATTAATGTAGCATAATCTGATCCATTCAATAAATTTAATCTTTTAGCAGGACCAGATGTACCAGCAAAACCATTATAATTTACAGAAATTTTTCCTGCTTTTCCTTTTTTAGTTGTAACTAAAATAACTCCGGTTGCAGCACGAGTACCATAAATTGCAGCAGAAGCAGCATCTTTAAGAACCTCTATAGATTCGATATCACTTTGATTGATAAAACCAACTGCACCTGCATCAATAGCTACACCATCAACTACCCATAAAGGATCATTTCCACCTTCTCTGAAAGTAGTTATACCTCTAATACGAACTTTTGAAGCAGCACCAGGTTGTCCTGAGGTAGCAGCAACAGTAACACCTGCCGCACGACCTTGTAAAGCTTGCTCAACGCGTCCGTTTGGTACTTTTTCAAGATCAGCTGCTTTTACACTAGAAATAGCTCCAGTTACTACTGCTTTCTTTTGAGTACCGTATCCAACAACCACAACTTCATTTAATGTTTGTGATTCTGGTTTTAATTGAATTGTAATTTTTGTTCTTCCGTTTACAGCCTCATTAACTGCAGCGTATCCAATAAAAGTAACTGTCAAAACCCCGTTTGAAGGTACTTGAATTTGGAATTTTCCATCAAAATCTGATGCCGTTGACTTTGTTGTTCCTTTTAATACAACTGTTGCACCTGGAACTGGCATTCCACTCTCATCATTTATCATCCCATTTACCGTGACATCCTGAGCCACAGCTATAACCGAGAATAACAAAGACGAAACACAAAAAATAAGTAATTTTGTTAATTTCATTTTTCTAAAAATTTTGGTTAATTAATTAGTAATTTGATGCAATAATAATGTTATTTTTTTACTATCAACAATTAAAATTCATTACAAAAACACATCAAACTAAAATTTATCACATTACAAAAACACATCATTTTTTTTTTAATATATTGATTTTTAATGTTTTAAAAATAAAATATAAGATGTTATCAAAATGTTAATTGCAAAAATAAACACTACAGTTGTATTAGAATGCTTATTTTTATCAATAAAACGTGTTACTACCTCGATGTAGTAATTACAAAAACACATCAAACTCCTTAATAACAGGTAGTTAAGAACAAAAAATCGAAATAAATTAAAAATTTTATGAAATTGATAAAATCATATTTTATTATTACTTTTTTTACATTATTCTCATTCACCTTTTTTGGGCAAGTTAAAAGCATAGGTTTACCTGATGTAAGAAATTACAAGCGAAACGAATATAAGGGAGGAACCCAAAATTGGAATATTGATCAGGATAAGAATGGAAACCTATATTTTGCAAATAATAATGGTCTTTTACAGTTTGATGGCTCTTCCTGGAGAAAATATGCATTACCTAACTTAACTTCTGTACGATGTTTAAAAATTGATGATTCAGGCAAAATTTTCGTAGGTGGCTATAATGAATTTGGTTATTTTCAGCCAAATGAAAAAGGAAAACTTAAATATACATCTCTGGCTAAACGAATTGACAAGAACAAAATCAAAATAATCGATTTTATCTGGAAGATCCACACCTTTGATAATCAAACTATTTTCCAATCTTTTGCCAGAGCTTATATATTTAAAAACAACAAACTAACCATATTAGAAGCTCCCAAACGATTTCAATTTTCATTCGTAGTTCAAAACAAACTTTATTTTCAAGACGAAGGAAAAGGAATCTTAGAATATAAAAATGGCAGGCTATATAAATTACCAAACACAACCAGCTTCAATAACACAGAAATCTGGGCCATGTATGCTCTCGATAAAAAGAGAATTTTAATTATAACACTTGAAAAAGGATTATTTATATACGAGAACAATACTGTAAAACCATGGAATACCGAAGCCAATAATTTTGTAAAGAAAAACAATTCATTAGGCGGAGTAACAATTAAAAACAATTTTATTGTTTTAAACTCTGTACTGGATGGTATTGCAATTTGTGATTTTAATGGTAAAATAATTCAACATCTCAATCGAAAAAAAGGCTTACAAAATAATACTGTCCTAACATCTTTTATTGACAATAAAAACAATCTCTGGTTAGGTTTGGATAATGGTATTGCTTTTGTAAATGAAGGATCTCCTTTTACCTATTTTGGTTTCAGTTATGATATTAGTACTGTTTATGCTTCCGTGATTCATGACGGGAACTTATATGTGGCAACAAATCAAGGTGTTTTTTATCATGCCTGGAACAATAGCTTTAAAGAAGATACTTTTAAACTAGTTGAAGGAACTACCGCACAATCCTGGAATGTACAGGTTATAGACAATGAATTAATTTGTTCGAACAACAGAGGTGCCTTAGTGATAAAAGGAGGAAGAGTGACAAATAATATAGATTCGAAAGGTTATTTTGGCTTTAAAAATATTCCAAACCGGTCTGGCTATTTTATAGGATCAAATTATGACGGGTTTGCAATTTTTCAAAAAACAGCTGGCGGATTAGTCTATAAAAATCAGGTTATTGGTTTCGATAAATCATCAAATAGTTTTGAGCTTGATGAGTCGTTTTTATGGCTTAAAAAAGATGAATCAATTTACAGAATGTCACTTAGTAATGATTTGACAAGATTTTCATTCATCAAAAAAATAAATCACTTAACTCCTAAATATAAAAACATTGGAAGTATCCAAAAAATTGACAACCAATTATACTTTCAGACCAACAATCATTTCTACAAATATTCTCAGGAACAGGATTTGTTTTATGAAGACAAAAACTTATCTAAATTATTCAAAAACATTCCAATAATAAATGCATTAAGTGAAGATTCACAATCAAATTTATGGTATGCTTTTGATGAATCTCTTGGTGTATTAATGAAGCGAAATAAGTATTACACTAATATTGTTGCTCCTTTTTCTAACTTAACAGGGAATTTGGTTAGTAATTACTTATCCGTAAATACAATTGATTCTAAGAACATTTTTATCGGATTAACGGATGGATTAGCACATTACGACTCTGAATTATTAAATAACTTTGTTACTAAACCCAAAGCATTTATTCGAAGTTTTTCTTTTCCAGGCGATACAATTGTTCTGGGAAATAATCAGAATAAAATTCAGAATATACGCATCCCGTATTCCTCAAATCATGTTCGTTTTACATTTTCATCTCCAACTTATGAAAACCTGGAAAATGTAGAATTCTCTTACCAATTAGAACCTTTTGATGACAAATGGAGCAATTGGTCCACTATTGCTATTAAAGAATATACGAATCTTCGTGAGGGAGATTATAAAATGAATGTAAAAGTTAGAAACAGTTACGGAATTCAATCAGAACCGTCTACACTTTTATTCACAGTGTCTCCACCGTGGTACAGGCATTTTTTAGCACTTATCATTTATTTTGTTCTGATTATAATTGGGATTTATGTTGTTTCAAGCCGAATTAAGATGAAAATCAGAAAAAACAAATATTATGAAACGATAGAACAAAGAAGACTTTATCTTGAGAAAGAATCAAAAATCAGGCAAGAGCAATATGATCTTGAAAAGGAAATCGAAAAACTTAAAAATGACAAGCTCCAAATCAAAATCTTAGCAAAAGACAAGGAACTAGTAAATAATTCTCTACAAGTTGTAAAGAAAAATAAAATTCTAAACGGGATTATTCACAAACTAAAAGAAATTGACGTTGAAGCCCTTGATGATTCAACAAAATTTCAAGTCAGTAAACTAAATAAGAGTATTGTAAAAGAAGTAAATACAGATAAAAGCTGGAAAGATCTGGAAAAACACATCAAGAACGTTCATTTTGAATTTTTGAAGCGTTTAAAGGAAAAATATCCAACCATATCACCACGAGAACTTGACTTATCGACTTATTTATTAATGAATATGTCAACTAAAGAAATTGCCGAAATCATGAATATTTCAACCGGAGGAGTTGAGCTGGCAAGATATCGCTTAAGAAAAAAATTAGGTTTGAATAAGAAGGAAAATCTAATAGGTTTTCTAATGAGTATTTAAAAAAAACTAAAAAGCCATTCGTTGTAACGAATGGCTTTTTTTATTATGAAATATATTCCAAACTACGCTCGAGCGCCATTCCCCTGGAGCCTTTTATCAAAATGGTGTTATTTTCAAAATGCATCGTTTTCAGATGATTTGAAAAATCTTCAAAAGTTTCGAAAAAATGAATATTTTCTTTTGAAATTTTATTTTCATAAAACGACTTTCCAATCAAATAGCAAATTGATTTGTTTTGATTAAGCAAAGATTCAACAATGATTTTATGTTCTTGTTGACTTTCTTTCCCTAATTCAAACATATCACCTAAAATCATTATTTTATTCTGATTATCCAATTGCAGGAAATTTGTAATGGCAACAGCCATACTACTCGGATTGGCATTGTAAGCATCGAGAATAATTTGATTAGATCCCTTTTTCAACAACTGTGACCTGTTGTTTTCCGGAATATAACTTTCAATTGCCGCTTTTATAGCGTCGTCATCCACTTTAAAATAACGTCCAATAGAAACTGCAGCATTAATATTATTAGCATTGTACAATCCAATTAAATGTGATTGAACACTAAATTTTTTGTAATCAATAACCACAAAAGGATTTGCCGTAATATTTTTGATTTTGACATCCGCTTTCTCGTTCCCTATTCCAAAAGTAAAAGATTTTATGCCAACAGATTTTTCAATCTGAATCGCATCTTCAAGATTTACAAAAGCCAACTTATCATTCTTAGCTAAATATTTATACATTTCGCTTTTTCCTTCTATTACACCTTCAACACCACCAAAACCTTCTAAATGTGCTTTTCCAAAATTGGTTATATATCCATAATCCGGTTGTGCAATTTCACATAAAAATTCAATTTCTTTTTTGTGATTTGCTCCCATTTCAACAATTCCAATTTCAGTTTCGGTAGTAAAACTTAATAATGTTAATGGAACTCCAATATGATTATTCAAATTTCCAACTGTAGCTTTTGTTTTGTATTTTTTGGATAATACAACATTGATAAGCTCTTTAGTAGTTGTTTTTCCGTTACTACCTGTAAGGGCAATAATTGGTAATTTTAAATAAGCACGGTGAAATTTTGCCAATTCCTGTAGTGCTTCTAAACTATTCTTAACAAGAATCGTTCTTTCATCTATAAAATAAGATTGATTGTCTATAACAACAAATAAAGCTCCTAATTCAAGTGCTTGTTTAGCAAAAGTATTTGCATCGAAATTTTCGCCTTTAATAGCAAAAAACATTGAATCTTTTTCAATTTTTCTTGTATCAATTGAAAGAGATTTGCATTGTAAAAACAGGTTATGAATTTCTTGAATATTCATTTATAAAATTTTTAATAGACCGTAAAAGTAGAAAAAAATAAATACAAAAAATTCCAAATTCCATACTGAAATGTTCAGCTTTTGGAATTTGGAATTTTTGTTATTGAAATTTCTAAGACTTAGTTTCTAGGCGATTTTCTTTTTTCAGCTTTTGAACCTACTCTAGACATTGCACATCTGAAACCAATGTAATCAGTTGCCATATCCTGAGGGAAATATCTTCTTTGAGCCGGATCTAACCAATATGCTCTGTCTCTCCAAGAACCACCTTTGTAAACTCTTACTTTATCATCGATTAAAGTAGTACGTTTGCTAGAGTTGTCATATTTTCTAATCATCTTACCTAAACTATCAGTAGTGATATTATGTTTAGGAGAATTATACATTGCCTGATCTGCTTTTGGCCCTGATTCAGAATCTCCAAAGTCAAAATATCTAGAAGATTGTTTATCACCATCTCTATAGTTGATATTATCGCTTGTACTGAAATTTGTTCTCAAATATGTTTCTTGTTCGTCAACCGGAACCTGAGCAATTTCTCCTGGAAGGTTTCTTGCAACAACTTTTCCGTTACTTAAAGTATCATATTTAATGTTAGCAGTTGAAACGATTTCAATTTTACCGTCTTTACCAATTTTGTTTTTAGCATATTGATTTCCTCTGTAGTAGTTAAAATCATTTGCTTCATTATCAATAATAGGTCTGTAAACATCGGCTACCCATTCTGCAACGTTACCAGCCATATCATACAATCCGAAATCGTTTGGCGCATAACTTTTTACAGAGTTTGTAATATCAGCTCCATCATCAGACCAACCTGCAATTCCACCGTAATCACCGTTTCCTTGTTTAAAGTTAGCCAATTGATCTCCTTTGTTTTTACGTTTAGATGAACGTGTATAATCTCCAGACCAAGGATATTTCTTTTGTCCTTTATATATATTGTATTCTCTTTGTCCAACATCAGCTGCAGCTGCATACTCCCATTCTGCTTCAGTAGGAAGTCTGTACTCAGGTAAAATAACTCCTGAAGAACGTTGAGCGTACACGTTTTTTTCTTCTACAACACCATCTTTATTAGCTTTTGGTCTTCTTCCGTTTGGATTTTTCTTTAATACAAGTTCTTCGTTACCACCATAAGTAGTAGAAGGTGAAGCAAGATAAGCTTCAGTATTAAATAAACTTTCAGCACTTACGTCTGTAGTTTTAGCACCTTTTTTAAGATATCCGTCTTTTTCTAAAACAGCTTCGTTTACACGGTCTGTTCTCCATTTACTAAATTCAACTGCCTGAATCCAGTTTACACCAACTACAGGGTAGTTCGCATATGAAGGATGTCTTAAGTAGTTATTAGTCATCGTTTCGTTATATCCTAAACGATTTCTCCATACTAAAGTATCTGGCGATGCTCCTTCGTAAATATTCTTGTAATTTTCTTCTGTTGGAGGAAAAACTTTCTTCAACCACTCCAGGTATTCTAAGTACATACCGTTCGTAACTTCGGTTTCATCCATGTAGAATGACTGAACGTGTTGTTGAGTTGGCGTGTTATTCCAATCGTGCATAACATCATCCTGTACTTTACCCATAGTAAATGTACCTCCTTCAACAAAAACTAAACCAGGACCAGCCTGTTGTTTTTTCCCTGCATTTCTGGCAGAAGTTCCATTCTGACTATCTACGTCCCAACCTGTTGCTCGAGAAGCGTGACTGGAACTCGATTTTTTGCTACAACTAGCCGTGCCCAACATCAATACCATTGACATCATTAATTGCAAGGCTACAATTTTGTTTACTTTCATACTCATTCTTAGGTGATAAATTTAGGTGCTGCAATATAATAATTAACATTTAATTAGCAACATCTGTTCTAATAATTTTATTTAGCTGTTTTTTACCAGAAAATAACCTATAGTTACGAACGCAAAAATATACTTTTTATTATTTACTATAACATGAAATACTATATTTTTACTTACTAAAATATTTTAAAAATAATTTCGTTTTTTCAACTTATGAAACAAGCCTTAATCCTATATTTTTTTCTGGTCCCAATTTTGGCATTTTCTCAAATAAATGGGGACTTTACAATAGATTGGCAAACGAAAAAAGAAATGAGTTTTGGCGATTTTAAAATAATGACACCTTACTTTTCAGGCAACAGTTTCAGGTATGATATTTCAAAGAAAAGTATAACATTATTGCTTAATTTGAATCAATCTAATTATTCTAACAGTTCTTCCGTTCAAATTTCCAACATTATTTATGAGTCAGTCTCAACCTCTGATTTGGGTGATTTATCACTCGCGAACATCCCGGAAAAACCAAATGAAACGTTAAAAATTGCCTCCTCGAGAGATAAAAAGGAAGTTTTTATTTCACTTTCACCTATTATTAAAGAGGGAAATAGTTATAAAAGAATTCGATCATTTTCTTATAATTTAAACAATAACACATCCAGGAATAACAATACTTCTTTCACGCAAAAATCAAATATTATTCAAAATTCAGTATTAGCGAGTGGAGATTGGTATCGTTTTTATATCGAAAAATCAGGTGTTTATAAAATTTCAAGAGCATTTTTGCAAAGTTTGGGATTCGATCCTTCTAAAACCGACCCTAAAAGAATCAAAATTTATGGTAACGGAGGAAGAATGCTTCCTTTAATGAATAACACTTATTATCCAGATGATTTAACAGAAAATGCTATTCAGGTTATTGGTGAATCGGATGGTATTTTTAACAATGAAGATTATATCCTTTTTTATGCAGAAGGAACAGACAACTGGAACACTGAGAGTCAAACCAATATAAATTTATTTGACAACAAATCATATTATTATATAACTGTAAGTGCTGGAGATGGTAAAAGAATTTCAAACCTGAATCAGCCTTCTGCAAATGCCACACTTGAGCTAAACACGTTTGATGACTATCAATATCACGAAATCGACCAGACAAATATTGCTCACCTGGGACGTCAATGGTTTGGAGAATCATTTGACATTAATCAGGAACAGGAATTTACATTCACGTTTCCAAATCTCGAAACCTCTGTTCCATTAAAAATCGACGTCAGCAGCGCTTCAGCCGCCTACACCCCTACTTCATTTGCAATTGCTGCCAACGGACAAAATATCGGCACTATTAATTTTAATGCATTAGTACAAAGTTCAGAGACCAAATTTTACACAGGAAAACTACCCGCAAACACTTCATTTACCGGAGCTGAAAGTGTAAAAATAAAGCTTACCTATAATAATAACGGTGTTCCGGGATCAAAAGGATATTTGGATTATATCAATATAATTGCAAAAAGAAAACTTCTTGGAATCGGAAAACAGTTTAAATTTCAATATAATTTAGCCGGTTCTACAGCAGGAGTCGTAAATTATACTATTGGAAACGCAGCAGGGATTTCTCAAATTTGGGACGTTACTGACCTATATAATGTATCGAAAATAGAAAACTCCAATCAGGCTACTTTTAGTTTTAAAGCTTCTTTAGGAGAAATACGAAAATATATTGCTATAGATCCTGTAGATTATTTCACTCCTTTAAAAGAAAGTCAATCAAAAATCACCAATCAAAACTTAAAAGGAACACTGTTTAAAAATGCACAAAATAGTTTTCAGGATATCGATTATGTAATTATTGCTCCAAAATCTTTAGTTTCTCAAGCTGAAAAACTGGCTAATTTTCACCGCACTTATTCTAATTTAAATACAAAAGTAATTGCATTAGAAAATATCTATCAGGAATTTTCTTCAGGAAAACAGGATATTGCAGCTATTCGAAATTGCATCAAATACATTTACGAAAATGCATCTGCTCCGGAAAAAAGAATAAAATATGTAAATCTATTTGGAGATGCTTCATTTGATTACAAGGATAGAATTTCAAATAACACTAATATTGTACCTATATATCACTCCTTAAATAGTAATACAATTGGCGAATCATCATTTGGTTCTGATGATTTTTATGGTCTTATGGATCCGGATGAAGGAAATATCATTTCGTTTTTTGGCGGGATAGATATAGCCGTAGGAAGAATGCTGGTTTCAGATAATACTCAGGCTGGAGAAATGGTAAATAAAGTACTGGAATATCATGACATAAAATCGTATGGAAACTGGAGAAATAATTTTGTTTTAGTCAGCGATGATTCAGACCAGAGTTCAGATGCTTCTTTACAATCGCGTCAGAATAGCTTAGCTGATATTATTGCTACTGAAAAACCATTTTTTAATATTGACAAAATTATTTTAGACTCGTACACACAAGAAGCTTCAGCGGGAGGATCAAGATATCCGAAGGCAAGGACTGATTTATTTGATGCTTTTGAAAAAGGTGCTTTAGTTTTTAATTATTTAGGACATGGCGGTGAAGATGGTTTGGCTAGCGAAAGGATTTGGGAAAAATCAGATGGCCAAAACTTAAATAACCAATATAAGTATCCGCTATTTATCACTATTACATGTGAATTTTCAAGATTTGACGACCCAACAAGGCCAACCGCTGGGGAATATACTTTTTGGAATCCAAAAGGGGGCGCTATTTCCATGCTAACTACTATTAGAGCAATTGGTCAGTTTAATGCAGAAAACTTCAATGATAATTTAAGTAAAAACCTGCTTTCTTACGGCTCAAATCAATACACTACAATTGCTGAAGCACTCCGAGTTTCAAAAAATGAAAATCCAAGTTATTCCAGTAATGTCATTTTTTACATAGGAGATCCCGCTTTGATGTTAGCGATTCCGAAACCACGAATAAATCTAACAAAAGTAAATGATATTGTGATTTCACAACCAATTCCGGATCTTAAATCGCTTTCAAAAATTAAAATTTCAGGTGAAATTACAGATGAAAACAATACATTATTAAGTAACTATAATGGTGAATTAGCCACTGCTATTTTTGATAAACTAATTACAGTATCTACATTAAATAATGATGGTTATAGCCCTGCAATGTCATTCAAAACTCTTGGAGAGACTATATTCAGAGGAAATGCAACCGTAACCAATGGTCAGTTTGAATTTAGCTTTGTTGTTCCAAGAGACATTAGAATTCCTGTCGATTATGGAAAAATCAGCTTTTATTCGAAAAAAAATCAGCTTTTAGAAAACCAATCCGGCTATAGCACTGTAATTAAAATAGGTGGAATAAATGAAAATGCACCTCAGGACAATATAAGTCCAAAAGTTAAGTTATATATGAACGATGAAACTTTTGTTTCGGGTGGTATTACAAATAGCTCCCCATTTCTTTTGGCGCTATTAGAAGATGAAAATGGTATAAATACTGCCAGTGGAATTGGTCATGATATTGTTGCAATTTTAGATGGTGATGTGAGCAATCCGTACATTTTGAATGATTATTATCAAACAAAATTAGATGATTATACGAATGGAAATTTACGTTTTCCGTTACGAAATCTATCTGCGGGTATGCATACAATAAGTTTCACAGCGTGGGATGTTTATAACAATCCGGTAACAAGTGAAATACAGTTTGTTGTGGTAGGAGATGAATCATTGACATTAACTCACGTTCTTAATTACCCGAATCCATTTTCAACCTATACACAGTTTTGGTTCTCGCATAACAGGCCTTACGAACCTCTGGATGTTCAGGTTCAGGTGATGACCATCACTGGAAAAGTAGTTTGGACAAAAAATCAAATTATTACTACTGAAGGTTTTTTATCAAGAGAAATAACCTGGGACGGAAAAGACGATTTTGGAGACCGAATTGGAAAGGGAGTCTATATTTACAAACTTACTGTCAAGTCTAATTTAACAAATAAAAAAGCAGAAAAGTACGAAAAGCTTGTCATATTATAATAATATATATATTTGTATCATAAATACCATTAGCCCTATTAAATGAAAAAAATATCACTTTTATTAATTTGTTTTTTAATTGTTACATACGTCAAAGCCCAAGATCGACCTATCACAACCGGAGTTCCATTTTTATTAGTAGCCGCTGATGCGAGAGCAGCAGGTTTGGCAGATCAGGGTGTAGCAACTTCTGCCGACGCTTTTTCTCAACAATGGAATCCTGCAAAATATGCTTTTTCAGTTGACAAGCAAGGCCTCTCAATCAGTTACACTCCTTATTTAACAGATTTAGCCAATGATATTTCACTTGGTCAGCTAACCTACTATAATAAGATAAACGAAAAAAGTGCTTTTGCAGGAAGTTTTCGTTATTTTGGCTTTGGAGACATTGAATTAAGAACAACCGGAGACCCAAATGAAGCTGCAAGAATCGTATCACCAAATGAATTTGCTTTAGACGGATCTTATTCTCTAAAACTTAGCGAAACATTTTCAATGGCAGTTGCAGGAAGATATATTCGTTCAAATCTAAAAATCGCTTCAGAAGACATTGATGCTTCTGCCGCAAAATCTTTTGCTGTCGATGTTGCCGGATTTTATCAATCAGAAGAAATTGCATACGCAGATTTCAACGGTAGATGGAGAGGTGGTTTTAACATTCAGAATTTAGGTCCAAAAATCAGTTATGATAACGATGACTTAAGTGCTAACTTTTTACCTGCCAATTTACGTTTAGGTGGAGGTTTCGATTTTATTTTAGATGATTATAATAAAGTTGGTGTTAGTATTGAATTCGCCAAGCTGTTAGTTCCAACGCCTCCGGGACCAGGAACACCAGTAGATGCAAATGGAGATGGAGATTTTACAGATCCGGGAGATATTTCGCAGGAACAAGCCAACACTATAAATTATAACAACTACAATGATATAGGCTGGGTTGAAGGAATTTTTAAATCATTTGGAGATGCTCCGGGTGGCTTTAGCGAAGAATTAAAAGAAATTACCTATAGTGTAGCTGGAGAATATATGTATCAGGACTCATTTGCCGTAAGAGCAGGTTACTTTCACGAAAGCCCTGAAAAAGGAGCAAGACAATTCTTTTCACTAGGTGCAGGTTTCAAATATAATATCGTAAAAATCGATGTTTCTTATTTATTCTCAACTTCAAAAGTTAAAAATCCGTTAGAAAATACTCTTCGTTTTTCTTTAACGTTTAACTTTGGCGACAAATACGACGAATATTAAAAAGACAAAATAAAAAACAATAACAATCCAAATTTCTATTTTTTAGGAATTTGGATTTTTTTTCCCATAAAAATAATGAAAGAAATAAGCGTTACATCATCATTTACAGCATATGACAATTTAAAAGAGCTTTCAACTGAAATTCAGGATTTAATGAATATGGCTGTTGAAATTCGCAAAAAAGCCTATGCCCCTTATTCTCAGTTTAAAGTTGGTGCTGCATTACTTTTAGATAATGGCAAAATAGTTTTAGGATCAAATCAGGAAAACGCAGCTTATCCATCAGGATTATGTGCGGAAAGAGTAGCAATCTTTCACGCAGGAAGTGTCTATCCGGAAGCTAAAATCTTAAAAATGGCCATTACAGCAGCTTCAGATACGAATAAAACTACAGCTCCTATTCCACCATGTGGTTCTTGCCGCCAGTCTATTGCAGAATATGAAATCAAACAGGATACCCCTATAGAAATCTATTTTATGGGTGAAATAGGCGAAGTTTACAAATCGGCATCCCTAAAAAATTTACTTCCTTTTATGTTTGATAAAAAGTTCTTGTAAAAAAAAACCAAAAAGTAGCGTTTAAATTTTAGTTCTTAAATCTAATGTCTTATTTTTGCATCCCGACCTTTCGGGCGCAAATTTGTGGGAGGAAACTATTTTGCGTTATAGGCAACAATTGATAACACAAACAACTTTAGCAAAAGAAAGAATTCAGATGAAAGAAGTTACAAAAGAAGTATATTTAAAGTGGTACGAAGACATGCTGCTTTGGAGAAAGTTTGAAGACAAACTTGCAGCATTATACATTCAACAAAAAGTTAGAGGTTTTTTACACCTATATAATGGTCAGGAAGCTGTATTAGCGGGTGCTTTGCACGCTATGGACCTGACTAAAGACAAAATGATTACTGCTTACAGAAACCACGTACAGCCAATTGGTATGGGAGTTGACCCTAGAAACGTAATGGCTGAACTTTTAGGAAAAGCAACAGGAACTTCTAAAGGTATGGGAGGTTCTATGCACATTTTCTCTAAAGAACACCGTTTTTATGGAGGTCACGGTATCGTAGGTGGACAAATTCCGGTAGGAGCTGGTTTAGCTTTTGCTGATAAATATTTCAACACTGGCGGAGTTACCATGACTTATTTTGGTGACGGAGCTGCAAGACAAGGTTCATTACACGAAGCTTTTAATATGGCAATGTTATGGAAACTTCCAGTTGTATTCATCGTTGAAAACAATGGTTATGCAATGGGAACTTCTGTTGAAAGAACTGCAAATCACACTGACATCTGGAAACTTGGTTTAGGATATGAAATGCCTTGTGGACCAGTTGATGGAATGAATCCTGTAAAAGTTGCGGAAGCAATGACTGAAGCAATTGAAAGAGCTCGTCGTGGAGACGGACCAACTTTCCTTGAAATGAAAACGTACCGTTACAGAGGACACTCTATGTCTGATGCACAATTATACCGTTCTAAAGAAGAGGTTGAAGAGTACAAAAAAATTGACCCTATTACACAAGTTTTAGATGTAATTATGGATCAAAAATATGCTACAGAAGAAGAAATTGAAGCAATTGACCAAAGAGTTAAAGACTTGGTTGAAGAATGTGTGAAATTCGCTGAAGAATCTCCATATCCTGACTTACAACAATTATACGATGTAGTATACGCACAAGAAGACTATCCATTTACACCTCATAAACTATAACATCATGGCGATTAAAGTAACAATGCCTCGTTTGAGCGATACTATGACGGAAGGAACGGTAGCGACTTGGTTAAAAAAAGTAGGCGACAAAATTAGCGAAGGAGATATCCTTGCTGAAATTGAAACAGACAAAGCAACAATGGAGTTCGAATCTTTTAACGAAGGAACTCTTTTACATATCGGAATTCAGGCTGGAGAAACTGCTCCTGTCGATTCATTATTAGCCATCATTGGTAACGAAGGAGAAGACATTTCAGCTTTATTAGCTGGTGGTGACGCTCCTGCTGCCGAAGCCCCAAAAGCTGAAGCTGCTCCGGCTGCTGAAGCAAAAACCGAAACCGCTGCTCCTGCAAAAGCTGCAGCTGCATTACCAAAAGGTGTTGTAGTTGTAACTATGCCTCGTTTGAGTGATACTATGACAGAAGGAACGGTTGCAACCTGGTTGAAAAAAGTGGGTGATGCTGTTGCTGAAGGCGATATTTTAGCTGAAATTGAAACTGACAAAGCTACTATGGAGTTTGAGTCTTTCAATGAAGGAACATTATTATACATCGGAATTCAGGAAGGAAATACAGCTCCTGTTGACAGCTTATTAGCTATCATCGGGCCTGCTGGAACTGATATTTCCGGAATTGCTGAAAATTATACTGCCGGAGGCGCTGCAACTGCAAGTGCTCCTGCAACTGAAGAAAAAGCTGCTCCTGTTGCTGAAAAAGCTGCTGAAGCTGTTGCTGAGACTTCAAACGGAGGAAGAATTTTAGCTTCACCATTAGCTAAGAAAATCGCTTCTGACAAGGGAATCCAATTAACTCAGGTTAAAGGTTCTGGAGAAAACGGACGTATCGTTAAAAGCGATATCGAAAACTTTACTCCATCTGCGCAAGCTCAGCCTGCTGCAACTTCTGCTGCTAAACCACAAGAAGCTGCTGCTCCTGCTGCACCAAAAGTATTTGTTCCTGCTGGAGAAGTTTTCACAGAAGAGATCAAAAACTCTCAAATGCGTAAAATTATCGCAAAACGTCTTGCTGAATCATTGTTTACAGCTCCTCACTACAACTTAGTGATTGAAGTAAGCATGGATGAAGCTATGGGCGCAAGAGCGACAATCAATACTGTTCCTGATACAAAAGTATCTTTCAACGATATGGTGATTAAAGCATGTGCTTTAGCCTTGAAAAAACATCCAAAAATTAACTCTCAGTGGAAAGAAGATGCTATCATCATCAACCACCACGTTAATATTGGAGTTGCTGTAGCTGTTGAAGACGGATTAGTAGTTCCTGTATTGAAATTTACAGATGCTATGAGTTTATCTCAAATTGGTGCTTCAGTAAGAGATCTTGCAGGAAGAGCTAAAAACAAAAAATTAGGACCACAAGAAATGGAAGGAAGTACTTTTACAGTATCTAACCTTGGAATGTTTGGTATTACTGAATTCAATTCAATTATTAACCAACCAAACTCTGCTATCCTTTCTGTAGGTGCAATTGTTGAGAAACCAGTAGTTAAAAACGGTCAGATTGTAGTTGGAAACACAATGATGTTATCATTAGCTTGTGACCACAGAACAATTGATGGTGCAACTGGTGCTCAATTTCTACAAACATTAAAACAATACATCGAAAGCCCAGTTACAATGTTGGCATAATCGCTGTTAATTTTATATTTAAATCCCGTTTTGTTTACGCAAAACGGGATTTTTTATTTAATTTCATCCTCAAAATTCAATACTTCATAAAATGAAAAAACTAATCCTTGTAACCTTATTCCTGTCAGCCATTGCCTGCCAGAAAAAAGATCAAACCGAAAAACCAGCAGTTGTTAAAGACGAACACACTTTCGCTAAACCAGAACTAGCTGTTGTAAAACATTTGGATCTCGACATTAAAGTTGATTTTGATACGCAGACTATTTCAGGAAAAGCATCTTGGCAAATTGATAATGTCAGCAAAGGAAATGAAATTATCTTCGACGAAAACACACTTAATATTACCAAAGTAACTTTAGGGGACGAAGAAAAGGAAACTAAATTTGAATTGGGTGCAGCCGTTGAATTTCACGGAAAACCACTTCATATTACCATTGAACCAAATACCACTAAAGTCAATATTTATTACAGTACCACAAAAGATGCTGTAGCATTACAATGGTTAAATCCGCAACAGACTGCAGATAAAAAGAAACCATTCGTTTTTTCTCAGGGAGAAAGTATTTGGTCACGTACGTGGATTCCTTGTCAGGATTCGCCGGGAATTCGTTTTACTTATAATGCAAAAGTTACAGTTCCCAAAGATTTAATGGCTGTTATGAGTGCTTCAGTAAATCCACAAAAAAAGAATGATACAGGCGTTTATACTTTTAAACAAGACAAAGCAATTCCGTCTTATTTAATGGCGATTGCGGTTGGAGATATTGAATTTCAATCTATCGATAATAGAACCGGTGTTTATGCAGAACCTTCTTTGCTAAAAAAAGCAGCATGGGAATTTGCTGAATTAGGAAAAATGGTTGGCGCTGCCGAAAAACTATATGGTCCTTATCGTTGGGGTCGTTATGACGTTTTGGTTTTACCTCCGAGCTTTCCTTATGGCGGAATGGAAAATCCAAACCTGACTTTTTTAACTCCGGGCGTCATTGCTGGTGATCGTTCTTTAACTAGTTTATTGGCGCATGAATTAGGTCATAGCTGGAGTGGAAATTTAGTTACCAATGCAACTTGGGATGATATTTGGTTAAATGAAGGATTTACAACTTATGTGGAACACCGAATTGGAGAAGAAATTTTCGGCAAAAAAGAAGCTGAAATGCAAGACGTTTTGACTCGCAAAGATTTAGATGATAATATTGCAGAATATGGCGCAACAAATCCGGATACGCGATTAAAAGTTAGTTTAACTAACAGAAATCCGGATGATGGAATAAGTCAAATTCCTTATGTAAAAGGATATAACTTCCTGAAAGTAATCGAAGCAGCGGTTGGACGTGAAAAATTCGATCCATTTATTAAAAACTATTTTGATGCGCATGCTTTTCAATCAATTACAACAGAAGATTTTGTAAAATATCTAAAAGAGAATCTTATTAAAGATGATAAAGCACTGGCTGACAAAATCAAATTAGACGATTGGATTTACAAACCTGGAGTTCCATCAAATATTACTGCTGTTTCTTCTGAAGATTTTACGGCAATAGATAATATTCAGAAAAACTGGAGAAAAACCGGTGTTAAAGGATTAAGTGAAAAAATAAAATCAACTACAGAAAAACAGCATTTTATAGATTATTTACCAGCTGATATTACTGCTGAAGAAATGACGACAATCGACAACGAGTTCAGTTTTACTAAAAATGGAAACTTCGTTATTAAGCGTCAATGGTTCATACAAGCCATACGTCATCAATATAAAACGGCTTATCCGGCGATTGAGCAATTTATGATTGCAACGAGCAGAACAGGTTCTTTAATGTCGCTTTATAAAGAATTGGTAAAAACTCCAGAAGGAAAAACCTGGGCAAAACAGATTTTTGACAAGGCAAAATCTGGATATCATGCCACAACGGTTCAGGCTGTTGAAAGTGTTTTGAAATAATTTTTTTAGAATATAATTTTAGAATAGGTTGTCCAAAAAAGGGTAACCTATTTTTTTACGCAATATTTGTCATTTCGACTGAAAGGAGAAATCACACACGAGACTCGACAAAGATTGGTGATATACTTTACGGAATTTCTAGTGTGATTTCTCGTTCCTCGAAATGACAAGATTGCAGAAGAGCTTTGCGGTGAACTTTGTCAAAGTTTGATACTTTAACAAAGTTTTCTACGCTTAAACCTTGTCATTCCCGACAAAATATACGAAAAACACTCTTATGAAACTAGACTAGCCCAGATTGTAGTGGAAAGCCCGGAACTCAAATCCCTGATTTTTCTTGCCAGAAAACAGCGACCAACGGAAGCTCGTTTTATGGCTTAGAAAAATCAGGGATTTGAGTGAGGACTTGAAACGGAAAGCTGGATTAGCTTCTGGAAAAAATCGAAAATCACAATAAAAGGTTATTCTTTATTCTAAAAAAAACAGTCAGGGAAAATTGTCCATCACATAGCGTTAATTCTCCATGTTCTAAAATCTGTAATCGTCGCACCTTTGTAATGTCAAAAGACAACAAATAAATAACAACATAAAAATTAAATAAAATGACACGATTAACAGCATTAAACCCAGATGAAGTAACAGGAAAAACTAAAGATTTATTCAACGCTGTACAAGCTAAACTAGGAGTTGTTCCGAACATGATGAGAACAATGGGAAATTCCCCAGCAGTTTTAGAAGGATATTTAAACTTAAGCGGTGCTTTAAGCCATGGAAAATTAACTTCAAGAACAGGCGAATTAATCGCTTTGGCTGTTTCAGAAAGTAATTCATGTGATTACTGTGTTGCCGCTCATACTTTTATTGGAGGAAAACTATTAAAAACTGACGAACAAGTTTTACAGGCCGCAAGAACAGGAAATTCTGAAGATGCAAAAACAGACGCAATTTTAAAATTTGCCAAAACATTAGTAAGCAAAAACGGATTAGTAAGTAACGAAGATGTAGATGCCGCGAAAAATGCAGGAATCTCAGATGCCGAAATTGCAGAAACTGTTGCTCACGTTGCTTTGAATGTTTTAACCAACTATTTCAACAATACAGCCAACACTGAAATTGATTTTCCAGCAGTTCCAAGCTTAGAATTACAAAAATAATAACACAAAAAACAGCTTATAGAGATAGTTGTGAATTTATTCATGACTATCTTTATATTTTTAAATATGCTAATATATTATGAGCAATCAGAATGTTTTTACGCTAATAAATCCGCAAACTGGTAATCTGGCTTTCAAACTGTTACCTTTTGGCGACAATAGTCACTTTGATCATTTGCAACGCAATAATTTTTTCTCTTTAATTTGGGTCACCAAAGGAAAAGGGAAAGTAAAAGCTGATTTTGCCGAACATCATTTTGAAGAAAATTCCCTCCTAGCCTTTTCTCCTTATCAGCCTTTTATGCTTTGTGTAAACGAACCAATTGAAGGAATTGCTATTCATTTTCATCCTGATTTTTATTGCATTCACATGCATCAAAAAGAGGTTTCCTGCAGTGGCGTCTTGTTTAATAATGTTTATCAGCCACCATTTGTCAAAATTACAGACGAAGCTTCTGCTACTTTTAAAATGGTTTTGGATCAAATGAAAACTGAAATTCAAAATACAGATTTGGCACAATATGAATCATTGGTTTCTTATTTAAAAATCTTTTTAATTACGGCTTCCCGATTAAAAAACCAGCAATTAGAAGAAATGAAATCGGTTCCAAATGCTAAAGAACCTTTTATACTTCAAAATTTAAAAGATGCTATCGAAGATAATTTCAAAACCAAGCATTCTGCCGGAAATTATGCTGAAATGCTGAATATTTCGGCAAAAGCCTTAGCTAAAATATCTAAAAATTATTTCAACAAAACATTGACAGATCTTATTGCTGAAAGGATTATTATTGAGGCAAAAAGAGAATTGTACATGACCAATAAAACGGTAAAAGAAATTGCTTATGAATTAGGTTATGACGACGAACATTATTTTAGCCGATTTTTTAAAACCAATGCTGACGTTTCACCTCAATTGTACAGAGAAACGGTAGGATTTGGAAAAATGGAAGCTTAGTTTTTGTTCTTCGCTTCTATCCATTTTGCCATGTATTTGGTGCTTTTTAAAGTATGATGCTGCAAAAGGCTTCCCATAAAATTATTTAATCGATGACTTTCAGAATCATTTAACAGCGAATTAATTTTTGTTATTAAAGCAGTTGAATATTTGCTTAACTGATAACATTCATTGACAATTGCAACTCCATTTTTTTGAGATTGTTTCCATAAATTTTCATCATGATACAATTCAACTGCTTTTTTAGCAAATGTTTCAATATCATCTGTAATAAAACCATTCCAGGGTAAATTCTCATACATTGCCTCAGAACCAATTGTTGTGGTCATACTTGGCGTACCGCATTGCATGGCTTCCAACAATTTCCCTTTTAAGCCCGCTCCAAAACGAATCGGTGCGAGAACAACTCTGGCATTTTTTACTACTTCATTTGCATCGGCAGCTCTTCCCTTAATAAAAAAACTATTTTTAGACTGATGTAATTGCAGTGCTTTTTGTGAAGGATAAGCACCATAAACTTCTAAAATGGCTTCTGGAAATTGATTTTTAATTAAAGGCCATATTGATTCTTTTAAATACTGAACCGTATTCCAATTGGGTTCATGAAGAAAATTTCCTATGAAAACAAAATTCTTGCGTTCTTCAAATAAAGGTAATTTCAACAGATCCAGATCAGACATCTCATAAACCAAAAATGGCAAATAATACAGTAAATCCGAATCAATTTTAAAAACCTCTTTCAAGACCTTCATTTCAAATTCAGAAATAATAAAAGATAAATCACATCTTAAAATACTGGCTATTTCGCGTTTTGCAACTTCTTCTGATAATAAATCAGTCAACTCAAAAATCCTGTTTTCTTTAAATGCTTTTTGACGGGCAATTCTCAAACAATGCAAATCTTCGGTATCTAATAATCGAATAGCTTTTGGACATTTTTCAGCCACACGCCAGCCAAATTGTTCTTCGATCATGAAACGATCAAACAAAACAACGTCCGGATTGAGCTCAATTACAAAATCATCAAAACTGGAATTATTCAATTCGATTGATTTTTTTTCTATTCCAAATTCAGATAAATCAGCCATAAAATCACTGTCTAAAGCCGGACTTGCGAATGTAATTTCAAATCCATTTTCTTTGAAAATAGAAATCAATTGCATCATTCTGCCACCAGCCGCAGACGAATTTGGTTCGGGCCATACAAAACCAATAATTAAAAGTTTTTTTATCTGATTCATTTTATTTGTTTCAAGTTACAAAATAATACTATTTTGCGCGGATTTGCACCATATTTACTGACTTTCGGTGGTAAAAAAACACTAATTTTGCAAAATACTTTTTTCTATAAAATTATGTTAGGATTAAAATTAGCTACAGACCCTCGTTGGGTAAATATAGTCGAATCAAACATTGAAGAAATTTTGACAGATCATGCGTGGTGTGAACAAAAAGCAGCTTCGAATGCAATTAGTTTAGTTACCTATAACTCTGAATTAGAGGAATTAGTAACTGAAATGCTTGTTATTGCGAGAGAAGAATTAGAACATTTGCAAATGGTTCATGATCTTATCAAGAAAAGAGGGCTGACTTTAGGACGCGAAAGAAAAGATCATTACGTAAATGAACTTTTTAAATTCATGAAGAAAGATGGAAGCCGAAAAGACGCACTTTGCGATCGTTTATTGTTTTCGGCAATGATTGAAGCCAGAAGCTGTGAGCGTTTTAAAGTACTTTCTGAGAATATAAAAGACGAAGAATTAGCCAAATTTTATCGTGATTTGATGATTTCTGAAGCCGGACATTATACTACTTTTTTAGGATTCGCAAGGAAATATGCCGACAATGTTGATGTTGACAAGCGCTGGAAAGAGTGGATTGAGTACGAAGGATCGATTATTACGAATTACGGGAAAAGCGAAACAGTTCACGGATAAATTATTTTTTTATCCGAATCTTATCTTATTATCTAAATACCTCAATTTGTCATGACAGCAAGTAAAAAGAAATCCATTTTATTTAAAATAGCTAAATATTTTGGAATAACTTTCGTCGTTATTTTAGGATTACTTTTCTTGATGCCCATAATTTTTGCGGATACAATTAAGGAACAGATTAAAAAAACAGCTAACGAAAAACTAAGTGCAGAGCTGAATTATTCTGATGTTTCCGTTTCCTTTTTTCATCATTTCCCTTCGTTGACTTTAACTTTAAGCGACCTACATCTTAACGGATCTGCTCCGTACAAAAACGAGAAATTCATTACGGCAAAAGAAGTTTCTTTCGGAATAAATGTTGCCAGTTTGGTTTTTAGCAAAACAGTAAAAATTGACCAGATTTATTTATCTGATTCGTTTATCAATGTGAAAGTAAATGCAAACGGAGAAGCAAACTATAATATCTACAAATCCAGCAAACCTTCAAACCCAAAAGACAGCACGGAAACAGCCTTAAAATTGGAGCAAATTGAAATTCTAAATAGTAAAATTATTTATGATGATCAATCTACTAAAGTTCATTTTGATGCCTTCGGATTTAATTATAAAGGAAAAGGAAATTTAGATAAAGCCATTTTCGATTTATATTCTGTTGCTAAAATTGAAAAATTAAATATTGTTTACGAAGGAGAACCTTATTTAATGAATAAAAAAGTAGATGCCGATTTGATTACGAAAGTAAACGTAAACTCGTTGTCCTTTTTCTTCCAACAGAATAACCTTAAAATAAATCAGTTATTAGTTGATTTTAAAGGAAAATTTGACTTCTTGAAAGACGGCTACAATATGGATTTTGTTATAAAATCTGATAACAGTAATCTAAAAGATGTTTTTACAGCTTTCCCTCCAAAATATATAACCTGGCTTTCTAAAACCGAAATAAAAGGAAACACCAATCTTCTTTTTACTTTAAAAGGAGATTATATCGCCTCGCAAAAAATCGCTCCCGATCTTAATTTAGATATTAAAATTGACAGCGGATTTGTAAATTATAATAAAAGTGCTTTTCCGGTTTCGAATCTAAATTTAGACGTAAAAACTAAAGTTCCTTCTTTAAATCCGGACCTATTAACTGTTGATGCTAAAAATCTATCATTAAATATTAATAAGGATTATTTAAAATCTAAATTTTATGTAAAAGGTGCCAATACTCCAGATATTAATGGCGAATTTAAAGCTAAAATTGACCTTGAAAAACTTACCAAAGCACTTGGAATTCCGAATGTAGAAATAAAAGGAAATCTAATTGGTGATGTGAAAACAAATGGAAAATTTGATCTAAAAAACAAGCTTTTCCCAATTACAAAAGGAACTGTTGATTTAGAAAACGGTTATCTTAAAACACAATATTATCCTAACCCAATCACCAATATTATCATTAAATCTAAAATTGAAAATAACAAAGGTACTTTTGATGATTTAAAAGTAAGTTTAAAACCAACTCAATTTACTTTTGAAGGAAAACCCGTTTTCGTAGAAGCTGATTTAAGCAATTTTGATGATTTAACTTATGACATCAAAGCAAAAGGAGAATTGGATGTGAACAAAATCTATAAAGTTTTCTCTCAAAAAGGACTTGATTTAGATGGTTTCGTAAAAGCCGATTTAGTTTTGAAAGGAAAACAAAGCGATGCCGAAAAAGGAAATTATAGTAAACTTTATAATAAAGGAACACTTGAATTGAGAAATATTGGCATTGCATCAGAGTATCTTCCGAAGAAATTCATCATTAAAGAAGGCATCTTCAAAATCAATCAGGATAAAATGTCGTTCAATAACTTTTTAGCCACTTACGGCCAATCTGACTTTAGAATGAATGGCTATTTACAGAACGTTTTTAATTATGCAACCACAAATACAGGCGTTTTAAGAGGCTCATTTACCGTTGCTGCGCGCTATATTAATGTTGATGAATTCATGTCAAGCACAACGGCAAATACATCAGTAACAGATAGTAAAAAAGAAACTTCGACTCCACAAAAAGGAGCTGAACAAACTGGAGTTATTATCATTCCAACAAATCTTAACCTGCAATTATCCGCAAATGCACAAAAAGTGTATTTTGATAAATTGAATCTGCTAAATGCAACTGGAAAACTGAGCATGAATAAAGGCAAACTGACCATGCAGAACACAGGTTTTAACTTAATTGGCTGCAACGTTACCATGAACGCTAATTACCAAGCTATAACGCCTCAAAAAGCAAATTTCGACTATAATATTAAGGCTTCTGATTTTGATATTAAAAGAGCTTATAATGAAATTGAAGTTTTTAGAAAAATGGCCAGCGCTGCCGAAAAAGCACAAGGAATTGTATCGTTAGATTATCAATTAAAAGGCCGTTTAAACGGAAATATGGAACCTGTTTATCCTTCCTTAACTGGTGGCGGAACACTTTCTGTTAAAGACGTAAAAGTTAGAGGCTTAAAAATGTTCAATGCTGTGAGTAAGGAAACAAGCTCTGATGCCATGAAAAATCCTGATCTTTCTAAAGTAGATATTAAAACGACAATCAAAAATAATATCATGACGGTTGAACGTTTCAAATTTAAGTTTGCCGGCTTTAGACCCAGAATTGAAGGTACAACAAGTTTAGACGGAAAATTGAATTTAAAAATGCGTTTAGGGCTTCCTCCTTTAGGTATTTTCGGAATTCCGTTGACCGTTACCGGAACTCAGGATACTCCAAAAATTAAGGTTGGAAGAAAAAGCGAGGATTTAGAAGAAACTAAAGATACGGAATAATAAAATTCACTATTTTAAATTGCTTTGCCTGTTCGCTTCGCTCGGGTCCAAATTCCAATTCTCTACTAGTCCGACTCTTTGAAATAAGAAATTATACAAATTAAAATATTAGAAACCTGTTCATTATGAGCAGGTTTTTTGCTTTATTGTAAATTATATTTATAGCTTTGATTTTCAAATAGACAACAGAAGGCAAGCAATATAATCATGAAACATTCCAAAAAGGGCGAATTTTACGGTCAGACTAACACAACTATTTTGCTTGACGGAATAACGTTGACAGATACCGTTTACACACATCCTAAGGTAGACTGGCATTATCATGAGCATGCTTATTTTACATTTATCCTTCAGGGAAATGTTATTGAAGGTAATAAAAAAGAAGTTTACAATTGCGGTCCCGGAAGTTTGTTATTTCACAATTGGCAAGAAGCTCATTACAATATTAAACCAGAAGGTTTTACAAGAGGTTTTCATCTTGAAATTGAAAAACAGTGGTTTGATGGTTTGACTCTAAATAGTGAAAATCTACAAGGAAGTACCTCGATCTTAAATCCGGACATTAAGCTTTTAATGTATAAAATTTTTAGGGCAACTAAAATTGATGATACTCAGTCTGATCTTTCAACTCAAACTTTATTGATCGAAATATTATCAAAATTAAATGGCGATGCTCAGTCGATTTTGCATAAAAATCCCAAATGGGTTTTAATGATTGACGAAATTCTTCATGATCAATTTACTGAAACGATCACACTCGATTATTTGTCAAAAATGCTAAACATACATCCTATTCATCTTTCCAGAGATTTTTCAAAATATTTTCACTGTAATTTAGGCGAATATATCCGAAAATTAAAAGTTGAAAAAGCATTGTCCTTAATTGCACTGCGAAACAAATCTTTAACCGAAATTGCTTATGAATGTGGATTTTCTGATCAAAGTCATCTGACCAGATCCTTCAGGGAAATAAACGGGTTAAATCCTTCCGAACATAAAAAATTGCTTTTCAAAAAATAATACAGATGTTAATTCTGTACAATTTTCTGAATTTACCCTGACGTAGTTTTGCATTTTAACTTTATAAAAAATCAAATGATAAAACGAATCTTTTTATTGACAATAGTATTCTGTAGCATCGCTTCAGCCCAAAATAATGATATAATTAAAACCGACGGCATCACCACCGAGTTGCACAAGAACAATATCGGCAAGATTACTTTTATGAATGGAAATATTCCATTAGATCAATATAAAGAATCTGATTTTCTAAAATCCTTCGAATTAAAACGCAAATCAGACTTGAACATCAGAGTTTTCATGAATAATTCTGTTACGAATTATCTACATCAATTAAATTCTGATTTAACTTCGGATGAACTTTTAAAAACAGGAAACCTTCAATTTTGCTTTTACATTGATGATATGTTTATTTATAAAGAAAACATCAATTACGGCTGTAATTTTGGCTCAGGAGGCAACAAAAATACTTCAACAACATTTAGAGTTCCACTAACCAGTTCCAAAGGAGAAGACTGGTGGGCGATGTATATGTGGGACAGATTTAAACTTAATGGCGGAGAGAGAGCTTTGACTGATGGAACACATAAACTCAAAATCGAAATTCGGCCTTATCTTAAAAATGCCAAAAATAACGATGTTAAAACGGGAGATCTAATAGCAAAAGGAGAAATTCAGCTGATTATAAAAACACCCAAGCTAACAGCTAAACAAATTGAAGTTCAGCCAATATTGCCAAACAGCGATTGGGAAATCTCCAGTTTTCCTTTTGATAAAAAGAAGATCGAAAAGCTAAATACTGATATAGCAAGTTATAATCTAAAGGAGATAACAAGCGTAGTTGTTGTTTATGATAAAAAACTGCTTATCGAAGAGTATTTTAATGATGCAGACAGAAACAGTTTGCATGATACCCGCTCAGCAGGAAAATCTTTCGCATCAACATTAATAGGAATTGCCATAAAAGAGGGTCACATTAAAAATGAAAATCAGACTTTAAATAATTTCTATAATTTAAAAGAATTTCAAAATTATGAAGCAAAAAAGGACAGCGTAAAAATAAAAGATTTACTTACGATGAGTTCTGCATTTAATGGTTCTGATAAAAATAGTGATTCTCCAGGAAACGAAGAGAATATGTATCCTACAGACAATTGGGTAAAATTTACTTTAGACTTACCTATGGATAAATCTAAAACAAATGGCGGCAAATGGGATTATTTTACAGCCGGCGTAGTTTTACTAGGCGACATTCTAAATAAATCTGTTCCTGCCGGATTAGAAAATTATGCTGATGAAAAGCTTTTTAAACCATTAAGCATAACAAATTATAAATGGCAATACACTCCACAAAAAGTGGCAAATACAGCAGGCAGCCTGCAAATGACCTCACTTGATTATGCTAAATATGCTCAATTGTATAAAAATAATGGTGTTTGGAAGGACAAACAAATTATTCCTGCTAACTGGATTCAAAAAACTTTAACACACCAAATCCAAATCCCCGAAAGAGAAAATCAATTCTATGGTTATCTGTTTTGGAATAAGACTTTTTCTTTTGAAGGCAAGAGTTACAAAACCTATTATTGCGCTGGAAATGGAGGAAATCAATTTATAATTTTCAACAACCTTCCTATGGTAATTATTATCACTTCGAAAGCTTACAACAAACCTTACGGACATGCGCAAGCAGATAAAATTGTACTTGATTATATACTGCCTTCTATAATAAAAGAATAAATTTTACCGTTTCTTTATTATATACGCCGATAATCAAATTCAAATTCTATAGAAAACAAAAAACCCGTTCGCAAAAGCGAACGGGTTTTATAATAAGTAGTCTAATGATTATGCTTCGAATGGAAGGATAGATACATAAGATTTGTTATCTTTTTTCTTTTGGAACTTAACAACTCCAGCTACTCTTGCGTGTAGTGTGTGATCTTTACTGATGTAAACGTTCTCACCTGGATTATGTTTTGAACCTCTTTGTCTAACGATGATGTTCCCAGCAATAGCAGCTTGTCCACCAAAAATCTTAACGCCTAAACGTTTTGATTCTGATTCTCTACCATTCTTCGAACTACCGACACCTTTCTTGTGAGCCATGACGTATGAGTTTAAATATTGTTATTATTCTTTAGTAGCTTCTTTTTTTGCTTTTGGAGCTGCTGCTTTTTTTGCTTTTGGAGCTGCTTCAACTTCAGTTGCCGGAGCATCTTCTGCTACAACCGCTTTTTTAGCTGCTGCTTTTTTAGTTCCACCTGCTGCAGTAATACCTTCAATTACAATTTGAGTAAGATATTGTCTGTGACCATTTCTCTTTTTGTAACCTTTTCTTCTTTTCTTTTTGAAAACGATTACTTTATCTCCTTTTAAGTGTTGTAACACTTTAGCTTCTACTGAAGCACCTTCTATAGCTGGGGCGCCTAAAGTTACGCTTCCGTTATCGTCTAATAAAAGAACTTTGTCAAATGAAATACTTGAACCTTCTTCGTTAGCCAAACGGTTAACATAAACCTTTAAGTCTTTGCTTACTTTAAATTGTTGCCCTGCTATCTCTACGATTGCATACATACCAAATTGATTTATTGATTTTTAAGGTTGCAAATATACAATTAATAATTTACTGTGCAATCTCTTATTTCAAAAATATTTATTTAACCTTAAAGTCTGTTTTTCAAGGCGTTTTAGCCACATAAAAAATCATTTTTAAAGTAAAGGACTGTTAAAGTATCATGAAAATGGATACAGATTCCCAATACATAACTAAAAAAACTTATTTTTGATGTAACTATAAATAAGTCTTGGCTACCTATTATTAATAGGTAAATATAAATTATTAATCTCTATGAAAAATTCAATAATGATGTTAAGTGCTGCACTAATGCTCGGCGGAGTTGCTCATGCTCAAAAAGTAGCTTTTGAAGAATACAATTTAGATAATGGCATGCACGTAATTTTGCATAACGATCCTTCTGCTCCGGTTGTCATTACATCGGTAATGTATCATGTTGGTTCAAAAGACGAACGCCCTGACAGAACAGGTTTTGCGCATTTCTTCGAACATTTATTATTTGAAGGAACTCAAAATATAAAACGTGGTGAATGGATGAAAATTGTTACCGCTAATGGCGGGGTTAACAATGCCAACACATCAGATGACAGAACTTACTATTATGAAGTTTTCCCATCAAACAGTTTAGAATTGGGCTTATGGATGGAATCTGAAAGATTAATGCACCCAATTATCAATAAAATTGGCGTCGATACTCAAAACGAAGTTGTAAAAGAAGAAAAAAGAATGCGTTACGACAATCAGCCTTATGGTAACATTTTGCCTGTTGTAAAAGAAAATATGTTTAAAAAACATCCTTATCGCTGGACCACAATCGGTTCTATGAAAGATTTAGATGCTGCAACTTTAGAGGAATTTCAGGCTTTCAATAAAAAATTCTATACACCAAATAATGCTGTTTTAGTTGTTGCAGGTGATTTTGACAAAACCAAAACGAAAGAATGGATTCAAAAATATTTTGGACCAATTCCGAAAGGTGAAGTCGTTAAAAAACAAACTTTTGTCGAAGAACCCATCAATAAAACAATAAAAGCAACTTACGAAGATCCGAATATTCAGATTCCAATGGTGATTGCATCTTATAGAACTCCATCGATGAAAACCAGAGATGCAAGAGTTTTAGATTTGATCTCTTCTTATTTAAGTGATGGAAAAAGTTCAAAATTGTACAAAAAAATAGTGGATGATAAAAAAATGGCGCTTCAAATTGGCGCTGTAGGTTTTAGTCAGGAAGACTACGGAATGTACATTTTATACGGCTTACCAATGGGAACTTACACTATGGCCGACATCTTAAAAGAAATGGATGAAGAAATTGTAAAAATCCAAACGGATTTGATTTCTGAAAAAGACTATGAAAAATTGCAGAATAAATTCGATAATAACTTTGTAAATGCAAATGCAACCGTTGAAGGAATTGCTGAAAACCTGGCTTCTTATTATTTACTTTATGGAGATGTAAATCTTATTAATACAGAAATTGATTTGTATCACTCTATTACAAGAGAAGAAATCAGAGAAGTTGCTAAAAAGTATCTAAATCCGAACCAACGTTTAGTTTTAGAATATGTTCCGTCAACAAAAGTTCAAAATTAAGAGCACCAAGTCATGAAAAAAATACATACAGTTTTAATCCTTTTATTCCTAACTGGAATTATGCAAGCACAAGATCGTCCACAACCAAAACCAGGCAACTCGCCAGTAGTCAACATCAAAAAACCACAAACTTTTGTTTTGGCAAACGGCATGAAAGTTCTGGTGGTTGAAAATCATAAACTACCAAGAGTAAGTTTCAATCTTACTTTAGACAATTCCCCTTTCACTGAAGGAAACAAAAAAGGTGTCGACGAATTAACCAGCAGCTTAATTGGAAATGGTACTAAAAAAACTACCAAAGAA
Source organism: Flavobacterium sp. GW821-FHT11G01 (assembly GCF_058808175.1). Taxonomy (NCBI): domain Bacteria; kingdom Pseudomonadati; phylum Bacteroidota; class Flavobacteriia; order Flavobacteriales; family Flavobacteriaceae; genus Flavobacterium; species Flavobacterium sp. GW821-FHT11G01. Next base: position 132,088 of record NZ_JBXARK010000005.1, read on the forward strand.
GCTTTTAATGAGGAAATTGACTTTTATGGCGCCAGCATCAATTTTAACTCTCAAGGTGCATACGCAAGTTCGCTTTCAAAATATTCGGGACGTGTTTTAGAACTTTTGGCCGAAGGAACTTTACAACCCAATTTCACACAAACAGAATTTGATAAGGAGAAAGCAAAATTGCTTGAAGGCCTTAAAGCCGATGAAAAAAGTGTTCCTGCAATCGCCAATCGTGTTGTTGATGTTCTGGCTTTCGGAAAAAATCATCCTGCCGGAGAATATCTTTCTGAAGAAACGGTTAAAAATGTTACTCTTGCAGATGTTCAGGCGAATTATGCAACTTACTTTGTGCCCGAAAATGCTTATTTAGTAATTATTGGAGACATTAAATTTAAAGAAACAAAAGAAGCTGTTGAAAAGCTTTTTGGTGGATGGAAGAAACAAGCTGCGCCAAAAAATACATATCCGGATCCTGTAAATGTTTCTAAACTTCAGATTGATTTCGTTGATGTTCCAAATGCCGTTCAATCTGAAATTTCATTGATAAATACCGTAAATTTAAGAATGAGCGATCCTGATTTTTTTCCTGCAGTAATTGCAAATCAAATTTTAGGTGGCGATTTTAATAGTTATTTAAACATGAATTTACGTGAAAAACATGCCTGGACTTACGGTGCAAGTTCAAGCATTGGAAGCGGAAAATATGTAACTAAATTCAAAGCTTCATCTGCTGTTAGAAATACCGTTACAGATAGTGCAGTTGTACAATTTGTAGAAGAAATTAAAAGAATCAGAACTCAAAAGGTTTCTGAAGATGTCTTAAAAAATGTAAAAGCCGGATATATTGGACGTTTCGTAATGCAGGTTGAAAAACCTCAGGCTGTTGCCCGTTATGCACTTAACATCGAAACCGAAAAACTTCCAGCCGATTTCTACGAAAAATATATTCAAACCATCAATAATGTTACCGCAGATGATATTTACCGCGTTGCCAATAAATATTTTCTTTTGGATAATATGCGTATTGTAATTGCAGGAAAAGGCTCTGATGTGATTTCAGGCTTGGAAAAACTTCAAATTCCGATTTATTATTTTGACAAATACGGAAATCCGATTGAAAAACCGATTACTAAAAAAGAAGCTCCAACCGGAATTACTGCAAAAACAGTTTTTGAAAACTACCTTAAAGCTATTGGAGGAGAAAAAACAGTTTCGGCTGTAAAAACATTGGCAATGAACGGAACAACAACTGTTTCACAAGCTCCAGGACCTTTGACTTTTACTTCTAAATTAGATTCAAAAGGAAAAATGATGGTTTCACTTGCAATGGGAACGATGACTTTAATGAAGCAGGTTGTAAATGAAAAAGGTGCTTATATCGAACAACAAGGACAACGCAAAAACCTTGAAGGCACCGATCTTGCCGAAATGAAAGCAAATGCGGCTCCGTTTGAAGAATTACAATTAAGCAAAAGAACCGATTTAAAAGTAGATTCAATCGAACCAATTAACGGTAGCGATGCGTATGCTATAAAAGATGGTAAAACCACTTATTTCTATGATGTAAAATCAGGTTTAAAAGTAGCAGAATCTAAAGTTCGTGAGCAAGGCGGAAAATCATCTGCACAAATAACCAACTTCAATGACTACAGAGAAGTAAAAGGAGTAAAAGTTCCATTTAATTTAATTCAAAATGTAGGTTTTGAACTGGATATCAAAATGTCTGACATAAAGATAAACGAAGGAGTTTCTGAAGCAGATTTTCTTTAGAAAAAGGTTCTGAGCCACTAAGATACTAAGGTTCTAAGATTTTTATAGGCTTTGTCAAAGTTTAAAACTTTGACAAAGCTTATTTATTTTTTAGCCGATAAATAAACTCCAATTAAAATAATAAACGCTCCAAAAAACTGAACTGGAGTAAGCATTTCATTATCTAATAATCCCCAGAAAAAGGCAACTATCGGAATCAAATATGTTACAGATGTTGCGAATACCGGTGATGACATTTGGATTAATTTAAAGAACAATACATTCGCTATACCGGTTCCTAAAACACCTAAAATCATTACGAAAAAAATCGAATATTGTGTTGCTTCAAAATTTATTCTTTGTGAAATATCAGTTGTACTTAAAATAATTAACGCAGGCAAAAGCAAAACTGCAAAGTTTCCAGTTGTAATACTTAGGGAATTCAAGTCAGATAAATACTTCTTAATTAAATTCACATTTATTGCATAACAAATGGTAGCAATCACCACCAAAACAACATAATAATAATTTTGTCCCGGATGTGCCGATGCACCACTCAAAACTAAAAGTAAACAACCAACCAATCCGACAAAAACCCCTAAAACTTGTCGTTTTTGAAACTGAATTCCAAAAATAAGGATTCCCAACACCAGAGTATTTAAAGGCGTTAATGAATTTAATATAGCTACTATTGAACTATCTACTTCGGTTTCAGCAATAGCAAAAAGATAGGCTGGTGTAAATGTGCCAAAAAGTGATGTTATGGCAACAAATTTCCATTGACGACGCGAAATCTTTTTCAAACTTTTAAAGCCGATAATCAATAGAAATAAGGCTGCAAAAATAATCCGGAAGGAACCAACCTGAACGGCTGTTAAACCGACCAATCCTCTTTTAATTAAAATAAAAGAACTTCCCCAGATTAATGAAAGAACTAATAAATAAGCCCACTTTAATTGTTTTGCATCCATAAAACGTATTTTACTGCAAATTTGTAATAATTTTACGAACCGACCTCTCGAATTTTATTAATTTTGCAACGAACTTATTGACAACTTAAATTCTATATATAATGAAATTTACAAAAACAATAGCAACATTAGCAATCGCAGGCTTAGTATTGGTAAGCTGTAAAAAAGAAGAAGATAAAAATTTAGCTAATATAAAAGCCATAGAAACAACTCCAAAAGAACACAAAGCAATTGCTGCTGAAAATGTACAAACTGCAAGTTTCGAAATCGAAGGAATGACTTGCGCAATGGGATGTGCCAAAACTATCGAAAAAGAATTATCTAATCTTGACGGAGTTGAAAAAGCAACTGTTGATTTTGACAAAAAGACCGCTACTGTTGTATTTGACAAAACGGTTCAAAACCAGGAAAACTTAACTAAAGTTGTTCAGGCAACAGGAGACGGGAAAACGTATAAAGTTTCAAATATTAAATCGTAATAAAAATTAAACATAAAAAAGCGCTCAAATGAGCGCTTTTTTTTATTTCCATTTCAACGTTTCCATCAAACGCTGCATATCATTTTTAATATAACTCGCCGCCGGCATAACCGAATCAAAATTAGGCTTAGCATAAAAATAAACCGATCCTGTTATAAAGTGTTTTGTACTGTCTGTCACGTAAAATTGTGAGTTTGTAGCAGCGTTTCCATCCACCTGATAAAACATTCCATAAACCTTTTTCTGCGGATTTAAATACGGTTGTTCTAAAATATCATCCGCTTTAATAACATGCTCGTATGTTAGTTTCTGAGCATCTTTCAGTAATTTTTCGATATTGCCATTTACCGGTTTATAAGTCAGGTAAATTGTAGCTTTCATTTTCGGATAAGTAATTGCAAAGCCACAATTCTTCTCCCCTTTAATAATAGCATCCTCATTCATTTCAAAAGCAAACGGGCAATTATTTTCAAAATTAACATATTTTGCTTCCGGATAATCTAATCTAAGGAAACTTGCAGGTTTAGGCAAAACTTCGTCTTTACAGCTTACAACTGTTAATGTGAGCAAAATTACCACTACCAAAATTATTCTTTTAAACATTTTATTCTATTGTTACTTTTATTTGTTTTATACGCTTTTTATCAACCGTTTCGATTGTAAACACACAGTTTTCAAAAGCTATTTTTTGATCTTTTTTAGGGAAATTACCCAAAATTTCTAATATAAAACCAGCCAATGTTTCTGCCTCACCTTTATGAGATTCAAAAATATCCTCATCAACATCAATGATTCTGTAAAAATCTTTCAGGTTAATTTTTCCTTCAAAAAGGAAATTCTTTTCATCGATTTGCGAAAAGTTCAGATTTTCATCATCAAACTCATCACTAATATCCCCTACTATTTCTTCAATAACATCTTCTAAAGAAACCAATCCTGATGTTCCTCCGTATTCATCTACCACAATGGCCAAATGACTTTTAAGGCTCTGAAAATCCTTTAGTAAATTGTCCAGTTTTTTATTCTCAGGAACAAAAAAAGCTTCTCTTATTAAAGTGGTCCAGTCAAATTCTTTTTTGTCAATATGCGGCAATAAATCCTTAACGAATAAAACGCCTTCAATCTGATCAATATTGTCACGATAAACCGGAATTCTTGAAAACCCTTTTTCGACTATCTTCGGATAAATGGCTTCAAATGATTCCGATATTTCCAAACCAAAAACATCAATCCTCGGACTCATAACCTGCTTGGTATCTGTATTTCCAAAGGAGACAATTCCTTCTAATATTTTTTGCTCATCTTTTGATGTCCCTTCAGAATCTGTAAGTTCAAGAGCCTGAGAAAGTTGATTTATTGAAAAACTGTTTTTCTGCTTCCCTAATTTACGTTGCAAATATAAAGTAACACTACGCATCGGCAAGCTAATTGGAGACAGTAATTTATCTAAAAAAGAAATTGGATACGCTACCCACTTAGCAAATTTTATATTGTTTCGGCTTGCATAAACTTTAGGCAAAACTTCTGCAAATAGCAAAATCAAAAACGTAACAAGAATTACTTCTAAAATAAATTTTAAAACCGGCGAACTGATATCGTCAAAAATATTTTGTCCAATAAAAGAGAACAGAATTACAACGCCAATGTTTAAAAAATTATTGGCTACTAATAAGGTCGCCAGAAGTTTTTTGGGTTTATCTAAAAGATTAGAAATAATTTTCCCTTTTGAGAGATTGTCTTGCAAAGTTTCATCGATATCTTTTTGAGATAAAGAAAAAAGTGCTACTTCGGCACCTGAAACAATTGCCGATAGGAACAGCAAAATAAATATTCCGACAAAACCAATAATTAAATTGATGTCTAAAGTTGTGGTAAAAAATAAACTGGGCTCTGGGTCCAAATTAAAAAAGATTAGTTAAACAATCAGAAAGGCAAGTCGTTTATAGGCAAGCTTTCGTTCGACGCATCAAAGTTAGTATTTTTTGTGGATTCCTGATCCTGATGTGGCTTATGATTTCCTGTTTCTTTTTTGGTAGTCAAGAAAGTAAACTCAGTAACCTGAATTTCGGTAGTATATTTTGTTGTACCATCTTCGGCCTGCCATTGGCGTGATTTTATACGCCCTTCAACATATATTTTATCTCCTTTAGATAAATATTTCTCACAAATTTCTGCCGCCTTATTGCGTACAACTAAATTATGCCATTCCGTAGAGGTTATTTTTTCGTTGGTCGTTTTATTGATATATACTTCATTTGTAGCCAACTGAAAACGACCGATGCAGTTTCCTCCATCAAAATAATGCATTTTCACGTCATCGCCCAAATGGCCAATTAGCATCACCTTATTTAAAGTTCCGTTCATAGTTTTTAGTGGTATTTACCCCAAAGATACATTTTTTTAGCAATTTATTTCCTGCTTTTCTATAAAATTATAAACCACAATTGGAAAAGGAAAAGTTTTTAAATCACTGGTATTCACACCGTTCTCTATTTTTTCATTAATTTTCACTTTCCAAAACTGAATATGAAGATGTTGATGCGAAAGTTTATGAATTACAGTCGTTTCTGCACATTCGGCTATACCTATAATAGTATAGAACGGAAAAATATCAAATTGAACCGCTTTTGAAACAACATCAAACCCAACAATTTCATCTGTTTCTAAAAGTGGGAATTCATATAAATTATGCCAAATTCCTTTTGCTGTCCTTTTTTGAATTAAAGTATTACCTGAAACATCTTCTAAAACCAAATAATTAAAGAATCGATTTGTCACTTTTGTCTTTTTAGATTTTACCGGTAAAACATCGACTTTCTTTTTTTGCAGTGCGGCGCAACTTTCATTAAAAACACAAACCATACAATTTGGGCTTTTAGGCACGCATTGCAAAGCACCGAATTCCATTATTGCCTGATTAAAGATTGCGGGATTATCTTTTGGCATTAATTCGTAGGCTAATTGAGTAAACTCTTTTTTAGTTGCCGGGAGACCAATATCTGATTCAACATCAAAATATCTGGAAAGCACTCTAAAAACATTTCCGTCGACAACAGGAACCGCTTCATTATAAGAAAAAGAAGCAATTGCTGCGGCTGTATATTCGCCAACACCTTTTAATTTTAATAAAGCTGTGTAGTTTTCAGGAAAAACGCCATTTAGTTCATTTGCCACATATTGAGCTGTTTTATGCAAATTTCGGGCACGAGAATAATATCCTAATCCTTGCCAAAGTTTCAAAACCTGCTCTTCTGAGGCATTTGCTAAATCAAACACTGTAGGAAATTCTTGCGTAAAATTGAAAAAATAGGGCATTCCCTGAGCAACTCGAGTTTGCTGCAGCATAATTTCTGAGAGCCAAATTAGGTACGGATCGGTCGTATTTCGCCACGGCAAATCACGCTTGTTCTGTAAATACCAACTTATCAATATGTTATGAAAATCCATTGTAAAATACTTAGAAAACAAAAGTAAATGTTTATGTAATTAAAATTTAACGAATTAGCTTGATTAATTATTTTTTTAATTCCTATATTTGCAAACTCAAAAAAATAGTACATCATTTATAAAATAAAATAGGAAAGAAAATGACGAAAGCAGATATCGTAGCGAAAATTTCAGAGAAACTAGGTCTTGAAAAAGGAGATGTTCAAGCAACAGTAGAAACTTTTATGGAAGAAGTTAAAACTTCACTAGAAACTGGAGACAATGTTTACCTAAGAGGTTTTGGAAGTTTTATCGTAAAAACCAGAGCTGAAAAGACAGGAAGAAACATTTCAAAAAACACAACTATTAAAATTCCTGCACACAACATTCCTGCGTTTAAACCTGCAAAAGTATTTGTAGAAGGAGTTAAAACAAACAACGAAGCAAAATAATACTATTAATTAATCATAAAATCGACACGATATGCCAAGTGGTAAAAAAAGAAAGAGACATAAGGTAGCTACTCACAAAAGAAAAAAAAGAGCGAGAGCTAACCGTCACAAAAAGAAAAAGTAGTTTTAAACTACTTTTTTCTTTTTAAACGTTCATTGAAATTGAAAAAAGATGAAAGAGTAAAGAAAATAGAATATAGACGTAAAAGTCTATTCTCTTTGTTCTATTCTCTATTAATCTTCTTTTCCCCGGGTTCAATACCTGTTAAAAATATTGTTTAATCCATCTGTAGATAAGATTTTAGATCTTAGATTTCAGATTTTAGACTTTTAAAAGTCTATTTTCTATTCTCTATATTCTATTTTCTGAAAAAACAGATAAAAATTTACAGTGTGAATAAAGAATTAATCATTAGATCTAGTTCTGAAGCCGTAGATTTTGCCTTATTAAAAGATGGAAAACTAATTGAATTACACAAGGAAGAAGAGAAAAGCAACTTTCAGGTTGGTGATATTTTTATTGCCAAAATACGAAAACCCGTTGCTGGACTTAATGCTGCTTTTGTAAATGTAGGTTTCGAAAAAGATGCCTTTTTACATTATCACGATTTAGGACCTAACTTAGCTTCCCAACTGAAATTCATAAAACTTGTAAGCGCAGGTAAAATAAAAGATTTCTCCCTAAAAACCTTTCAGTTTGAAAAAGAGATTGACAAAGATGGCATCATTACTGATATTTTAAGTGCCAATCAATCTGTTTTAGTTCAAGTTGTAAAAGAACCTATATCGACCAAAGGTCCAAGAATAAGCGCTGAGCTTTCATTGGCAGGAAGATTTATTGTTCTCGTTCCGTTTTCTGACCGCGTTTCTATTTCTCAAAAAATAGAAGACAAAAAGGAAAAGGATCGTCTAAAAAAACTTGTTCTATCGATCAAACCTAAAGGATTTGGTGTTATTGTTCGCACAGTAGCCGAAGGCAAAAACGTAGCCGAATTAGAAAAAGATTTGCAGAACCTGCTTGGCAGATGGACTGCAATGTGTAAAAAATTACCAACTGCTCATCATCCATCAAAAGTATTAGGAGAGCTTAACAGAGCTTCTTCGATATTAAGAGATGTATTCAATGATACCTTCAGCGGTATTCAAATAGATGACGAAGAGTTGTTCCACCAAACGAAGGAATATCTGCAAGAAATTGCACCTTCAAAACAATCGATTGTAAAGTTTTATCAATCAAATGACACTCCAATTTTCGAGAAATACAATATAGAGAGACAAATCAAAACTTCATTTGGACGTACCGTTTCCATGAGTAAAGGCGCCTATCTTATTATCGAACACACTGAAGCTCTTCACGTTATAGACGTAAATAGCGGAAACCGTTCTAATAAGGCGACAAATCAGGAAGACACCGCCATGGAAGTAAATATGATTGCTGCCGCTGAAATTGCCAGACAACTTCGTTTGCGTGATATGGGCGGAATAATCGTTGTTGATTTTATCGACATGTCTAATCCTGAAAACAGGAAAGTCTTGTTCGACTTCTTGCGAGAAGAAATGAGCGACGATAAAGCAAAACATAAAATCTTACCACCTAGTAAATTTGGTTTAGTTCAAATTACCAGACAACGCGTAAGACCAGAAGTTAATATTAAAACCAGAGAAGAAGATCCAAACAATGAAAATGGCGAAATTGAAGCGCCAATTTTAATCATTGACAAAATCGCATCTGATCTGGACAGAATTTTAAAAACCCACAATAAAGTTGTGCTTAATGTACATCCGTTTGTGGCTGCATACCTCAGTAAAGGTTTTCCATCATTACGTTCAAAATGGTTTTTTGAACATAAGAAATGGGTGAAAATCATACCTCGTGACGCTTACACGTACTTAGAATACCATTTCTATGATAAAAAAGGAAATGTTATTTCAGAATAAAATAAAAACCGCCTCTCGAAAGATTGGCGGTTTTTTTATGGCTTATTGTGAACGAATTTTACATCTGGGAATACTATTTTTTAGGAGCAATTTCCAGCTATCCGTTTCAATCTTTTATTTTTTAAAGAAAAAAATAAAAGGATTTCCACTTCTATCTGGGCTAGGCAATCTTTTTCAAAAGAAAATCATTCTCTCACAATTTCAATTTTTCTTCTAATTTCATTTCCATAAGCATCCACAACGGTAATATAATGAAATCCGGCTGTTGGTGTAATTGGCAATTCATGAAACGTTTTGGTTGTTGCTTTATAAACATCATCAACGTACCAAAACAATTCTTTATCTCTTTCAGAATAAGCTACTTTCAAAATTACCGGTTGAACTTCGCTGTTAAAATTCTTCGTTAAATAAATTTTACTATTTGTTTTTGGATAAATAAAATCCATTGTTGTGGTTTGCGTTCCCTGACAATCTTCTTTAAACGGTGGCAAAGGCAAATATTCAATATGCTGGCTTTTGTAATACCAAGCCATAACCGGAGGCAGCACAAACCAACTTTTCGTGATAATATTATCTACACTTTCACAACTGCTATTGACCTGAAATCGTTCCGATTTATCTAAATGAACCTTTTTATGATACGGACAAACGACCGTAGATTTCCCTCTTTTAGAAACCCATTGTTTGATTTTGGGACAATCTTCTTTTGCCAAATAACCGCTTAAACGGCAAACCTCAACTTCTTCTAAATCTTTATAAGGCGTTTCAAACCATTTTTGTCTCGGCAATAAATTAAAAACATCAAATAAAATAGGTGCTGCGCTGGTTACTCCGGTTAAAGTTGGCCTTCCTTCGCCTGTTGCATTCCCAACCCAAATTCCTACTACATATTTTGAGTTTGTCCCAATCGCCCAGGCGTCTCTATTTCCAAAACTTGTTCCGGTTTTCCAGGCGATTTTCAAAGAACTGTCATAAAATTTCCAGGCTTCATCTCCTTCTGGTCGGTTCACTTCTTCCATTGCATTATAGGTTAACCAAATTGCTCCAGCGCCTATTATATTCTTCTGATCAGTTTCTGAACCAAAATCGGGCTCAAAATCATTTTTGTAATTCAGCTCTGCAAATTCTTTAGTTCGATACTTTGCCTGATTTTTAGTATAATAATTTACTGTCGAAGACAATCCTGCATACGTTCGGCATAAATCCCACAAATTACTTTCGGCACCACCTAAAATAAGTGATAATCCGTAATGATCCGGAGTTTTATTAATATCTCTTAATTTGAATTTTTGCAGTTCTTCATAAAATTTATTTACACCAAAATCCTGCAACATCAAAACTGCCGGAATATTTAAGGACCGTGATAAAGCACGATGTGCCGGTACTGCACCATCAAAAGTTAAATTGAAATTCTGCGGTGTATATCCTGCGATTTGTGTTGGTACATCTGCTACTAAAGTATTCGGTAATAATTCGCCGTCGTCGAGCATTCCTGCATATAAAAGCGGTTTTAAAATACTTCCCGTACTTCTTGGTGCATCTATAATATCAACATCTTTTTGATGATTACTATCTGTTGGAGCATTTCCCACATAACTCATCACATTTCGATTTGAAACATCAATAACTAAAATGGCTAAATTATTGACCTCATTTTGTTTGTATTGATTATAATAATACTTCGCAATTTGATTAACTCTATTTTGCAACGCATAATCGATTGTCGTTTTTACTCGGGTTCCTTCTTCATTTTTAGCCACGCGTTGCAATAAATGAGGTGCAATTTGAGGCAAATCATAAGGTTTTTGCGGCAAAGGTTCTTCAATAGAAAGTTCATACGTCTGTTTGTCAATTATTCCTTCCTGATGCAATTTCAACAATAATCGATTGCGTTTATTCAATAGCTTTATTTGGTTTTTCCCTGGATAAATCAAACTCGGCGCATTTGGCAAAACAGCCAACGTTGCATTCTCAGCCCACGAAAGCTGATTCGACTGAACTCCAAAATAACGCCAGGAAGCCATTTCTAAACCAACGACATTCCCTCCAAAAGGAGCATGAGCAGCATATAATTCCAGGATTTCGTTTTTAGAATACCCTAATTCTAATCGGGTTGCCAGAATAATTTCGATTAATTTTTCAAAATAAGTTCTGCCTTTTCCTTTTCGGGATAACCGAATAACTTGTTGTGTTAAAGTACTTCCACCTCGAACCACTTTTCCCGCCTTTTGGTTTTGCTTAATCGCGTTAACCATTGCAATCGGATTGAAACCGGGATGTTTGTAGAAATATTCATCTTCAAAATAAACAATACATTTTTTGAATTTATCAGGTACACTATCTTGTGCGGGAAAACGCCATTGTCCATCGTCGGCTATTTTCGCGCCAAGCAATTCTCCTTCTTTACTTTCAATTACCGTCGAATACGGTTCTTGAAATAAGGTTCGTGGTATAGAAAAATAGTAAATCAGCAAGAGCAGAAATGCAATTGCTGATTTTATTTTATTCTTTTTTATCCAGTTTATAATGCGTTGCGAGAACGCTATTAATTTATTTTTCAAGACTGATTTTTTTTCGCCACGAATTCACGAATTTAAATTATAACAAATTAATTCGTGAATTCGTGGCTAACAAATTTATTTTACAACCTCAACCCAAAATCCTTTTGTTCTGGCTAAGAATGTATTATCATACATCGCCTCACATTGTAAACCTGGTAAATAATAATTCCCAAGATAAGAAGCGTTCAGCAAAATTCGGAAGACTTTTGTTTCTCCGGCTTTCATTCCAAAATAGAAATTGGTTCTGTCATCACGAATATCAATATAATCCGCAATATTGTTTGTTGCGTCTCCATAATCTGTAAAACGAGTATTTACAATTTCAAATCCTGAAGGCAGAATTTGTGATAAAGCCACATTTTCTACGTGTTCATTTCTTTGATTTCTAACTGTAACTTCAGCTATAAATTCTGTTCCCTGACTAATTTTAGAAACATTTATCACGCTTCCTTTTCTGTTTTTGAAAATAATATTAGCAGAAACATCACTCTGAATTGCTTTCTCTTGTCCAATTGGTAAAATTCCTGTATTCAAAACACGCACGTAAACCGTATTGTTTTTAACGTTTTTCAACGTAATACTATTAGAACCTGTTTGAACAATCAAACTTCTGTCAGCAATTGTTTTTTGAGTATTAATAGTCTCGCCTTTTCCATTTTTACTGAATTGAATATTGATTCCTTTTGGACCGTTACTAACCGCGAATTTAGACATGGCATACAAGCAATAAGCTGTTGTTTGTGTACTCATCCACTGATTGTTTGACATTTGTTTCGCCAATTTTGTAGCCATCGCAAATGCTTTTTGTTTCTGTCCTAAAAGCAACATTGTTTCTAACGCCATCGCTCTGTTTCTTTCACTTGAACCATAATAGTAATAATTGTAATTACTCGATTCGTCTTCAATTTTACTGTGTAAAAACAAGTTTAATCCAGCAGATTTTTGTCCGGCCAAAACATATGCCGCTGCTAAACGCAAATTACTTTCATTCGAAATGCCTTTGGTTTCTCTCAATCTGTTCATTGAAGATAAATCGGCATTTCCGGCTAGAGCCAAAGTGTATAATCTATAAGCCTGAGCAAGATCATTTCCATATTTGGGTTCAAAACGCCATTGTTTAGCTTCTTTTTGTTGATAGGAGATCCATTTTGATTTGAAATTAATTGGTAAAACATAGCCTTTTTTCTCTGCTTCAATCAGGAAATGTCCAGCATATGAAGTTCCCCAATCATCTGCAATCGTATTTCCTTGCCAATAAGCCACACCTCCATTTGACAATTGGAAACTTCCTAATCTTGTAATTCCCGCCGTAATATTTTTTTGGATAAGTGCTTTACGCGTGGCATCCAAATCAACAACATCATTCAAATACAATTGTGGAAAAACAGACGAAGTCGTTTGCTCTACACATCCATGCGGATATTGAATAAGATATTGCAATCTTCCATTCAAATTCATTGTTGGCATTGATGAAACTTCCAATCTGGCTTTATTACTTCCAGCAACTCCAAAGGTTTTCCATGAAATCGTTTTGGTACTATTTGGAGGTAAAATTACATCGGTAAAAGTATTCGTAACCGGATTCGGGTTCGTCATATCGATTTCGACATCATAAACCGATTTCTCTTTTCCGGAAGTTGCAACAACCTGAACTTTTGCAATTCCGGTAGCAGAACCTACAACTAAATTAAAATACGCCATTTTTTCGTCAGGCGAACTAAAAGTTAAAGATTGTGTTGCACTTCCCATTACTTTTAAACCATTGCTCGTTTTAATCTGAATCGAAACATTTTTGATATTATTCTCCGTTGCAAAAACAGTAACCGGAATCGTCACTTTTTCTGAAGGCGAAATTTTTCTCGGCAAAGAAGCCAAAACCATTAACGGACTTTTAACCGAAGTTGCTTTTTCTACACTTCCGTAAGCGCTTGTATTGGCATCGCCAGCAACAATCATAGTTCGAACGGAACCAATGTATTTTGGCAATTTTAATTGATGTGATTTGGTTTGTCCTTTTTCTAATTTAAACGGACCGTAATACAATACAACAGGTTTAAAACGATTGGCTTTTTTAGCTTTTCCTCCGCCTAAATCCTGATCTCCACCAATACTGAAAATCTGATTTATTTTTCCGCCATATGCTCCAATTACATCATCATAAATATCCCAGGTTTTAACACCCAAAGCTTCACGAACGTAAAAACTATCCCATGCATTTGGTGTTTTAAAACGAGTTAAATCCAATAAGCCTTCATCAACAACTGCAATGGTATAGGTCATTTCTTTTCCGGTTTTCTCTCCTACTTTTACCGTAAAGGTCTGCTCTGGTTTTAAAACATCAGGCATTGATAATGTTGGGGCTAGAATCGTATTTTTATCTATCACTTCAATCGGCACAATTCCGTACATACGAATTGGCGAATCATTTTTAGTAGAAGCATGAGGCTGTAATAATGTGATATTAAAATACACGTTTGGAGCCATTGCAGAAGTTATCGGAACTTCCACTTTTGTTTCTCCTTTTTCAGTTTTTGCCCAAATGGTCTGTACTACTTTTGATCCGTTTTCTATCGAAATCAAAGCGCGTCCTCCTTCACTTGAAGGGAAAGATATTTGTGCTTTTTCGCCTACTGCATAATTCTTTTTATCTGTAGAAAAAACCAACATATTAGCCGTAGAAGCATCTCTGTTACGCGTTTTTCCAGACCAAATTGGCCAGTCGATATTTACAGTCAAAGCAGTCGCATGACCGTCTGTATTATCTGAAACGCGAATTAAATAACGTCCCCATTCTTCATCGGTTAACGAAAATTGAACACTTCCTTTTCCGCTTGAATCGGTATTGATTACAAAAGTTTTATATGAATTTGTCGCATTCGAAGAATTATAATTTGACAAATTATCGCTAGAAGCATCCCACCACCAGCGCCATTCAACTTTATAAACCTTAACTTCAAGATTTCTGACTGATTTTGGTCTTCCGTTTTCATCAACAGTAACAATATCAAAACGATTATTGGTTCTCGTTTCCAACATTCCATATTTGTTAGGTTCTGGCGATTTAATTCCAACATATGTTTTATATGGAGAATAAGTTGTTGAAATCACATCAGTACTAAAATCTCCTCCTTCTTCATAAACTTTTGTGATGAACGAAGCACGAAGCATTCCGGGCGCCTGTCCTTGTAATTTTGGCTGAATATTTACCGATGCTTTTCCGTTTTCATTCAATTTTCCTGAGAAAACATTTATTTCTTCTGTGCTGAATTGTCGCACTAAATCATCAAAACTAAATTTCTCGTATCCTTTAAAAGTAGTCGTCTGTTGCGAAAACTTCGCCTGCATTTCTACATTTAAATTTTTCGCAATAGCACCGTGAAGCCACGTTACTTCAAGGTTGCTTGTATTTGGATAAGAAGACGAAAGCGTTTTTCTTGAAAAATTGTTTTTTATTTTCAAACGATTCGGTTTGATCGTTTCAATTTTGATGCTTTTGTAAAATTTAGCCCCACCAACGCTAACCATTGCTTCCCAATTTCCTGTTGGTGCATCCTGGCTTGTTGGAACCGTAAAAGCATAATGATTCAATTCGTTTGTTTTTTGAACAGTCTGATAAACGGTTTTCCCATTCGGATCATTCAATCTGAATTTAATTGGATGTGATTTCGGTAATTTATTTGAAACATCATTTAAAATGAAAGACAAATACAAATTATCTCCCGGACGCCAAACACCACGTTCCCCATAAATAAATCCTTTTAATCCCTTTTGCAAAGTTTCGCCGGCAACGTCAAAATTACTGACAGACAATGAAAGACCATCGTCTAACTTCACATAAGTGGATTGATTTCCTAAAGAAACGATAGCAAAATAAGCGAATTTATCGAGTTGAAAAGAAGCGATTCCTTCACTGCTTGTGGCGGCTGTTGCAATTTTTTGTTGTTGATAGGTATACAAATCAACTCTCGCATTCGAAACCGGTTCTGTTGTTTCAATGTTATTTACGGCAAATAAATAGGATTTATTCTCGCCTCTTTTTGCAATTACGCCTAAATCTGTTGCCAGAATATTGGTCGCAATTTTGGCATTGTAATAATAAGAGCTTGTACAAGGATCCTGGCTTTCTCTCCATTCGTAATCGTCATAATAGTAATCATCGTACGAATTCTCACTATAGTTCACATCATTTTCATCAACTTCTTCCTCTTCTTCCTCATTTTGATCAGCTTCTGAAGACTCACATTTGTATAAAGAATATTTCTTTTTATAAACAAATTCTACTCTATAAATTGCTCCCGGTTCCGGCGTGATTATTTTTGATAAGTCTAAAGCATAAGTGTTCCATTTACTCGGATTAACCAATTTACTTTCAATTAAATTCAGCGTTGTTTTCGCGATGGGCTGAGCTACTTTCTTGAGATTTTGACTACCATTTAATTCATTATACTGAAGAAATTGCAGAATATTATTCTTGTAAATTTTATACACTTTTACATCGACAGCGCTTAAGTTTACCGCTTCGAAATTCAATTTTAAATTATTGGAGCTTGGCAGAATTGTACCATTTTTAATAAAACGGACATTTGGTTTTATTTGATCAAAAGTGATTTTCTCGGTATAATTAGCGTCCATTTTTTTACCGTATTGACTTTCGATTCCCTGAAAAACTTCAATCAGTAAATCTCCTGTCAAAATTTGTTCGGGTGCAGGCTCAGCTTCTTCTTCCTGAACGACTTCTACGACATCATCAACTACCGCCGCAGCGCTATCAACTACAACCGTAGCCGTGTCAACTAATGAAACCGCTGTTTCTTCTACAGGTACTGAAACCGTAACTTCTTTTTTGGCAGGCGCTTTTTCATTATTGAAATATACTTTCAATAAATTTCCCTGAGTTGAAAATTTCAGATTATTGGTATTCTGAATCGAAACCAAACCTTTGAAATCCTGTCCTTTTTCTAAAGGTTCAGAAAAATTAATCAAAACCGATTGATTGCTTCCGTCCGGAACTTCAACTTTTACGATTTTAAATTCGTTTATATTCGTAATCGGAACATCGATCTGACCTTTCTGATCAATATCAAAATCACTTCCATCATAAATAATCTCCAAATTTGTAGCTTCAGAATAACGCTGAATACTATCAATAATAAAATTGAATTCTTTTCCAGAACCTGAGTTCTTCTCAAATTTAATTTTAAGATTATTTCCTTTTTGTTTGGTTTCAACTAACTTTTTCGCCGTTTCAATATCAATATTGTCTGCTGTTTTAAGAACGCAGTTCAGGTATTGATATTCTTTGCTGTACGATTGAATATCGGCAGTATTTATCGTAAAATCCTGCTTGATGGTTTTGACGGTAAAATTGAAATCGGAAAGTGCTGCCTCTTTCTCTTTTGGAAGTGTAATCAGCTTATCCAAGTTCAAAGTAACCTGATATTCTGTTCCCGGTTTCAACTTTTTTTCCGGAATAAAAGCAATTGTATTTGGAGAAAGTGCCACGACTTTACCGTCAACACTTGGAGAAATATCAAACAAATCGCTGTCTAAAACCTGATTGGCTTTCCATTCTTTTTTATCGAAAGCCAAAACTACCCGAATATCAGATTCCGACGAGACTATTCCCCCCGTGAAACTGACTATATACTCTTTAAATAATGAAAAATCGGAATTGAAATCGGCTGCTGATTTTCTGCCGCAAGATTGAAAAATAAAAAACACACAAAACACGAGAACTAATCCTTTTGCTTTCACTTTTATTTAGAGTTAATGGGTTACGAATTTTAAGAAATGACAGAACGTTTTAACATTTTAAGTATTAAAACCATAACTATCAAATGATAAATATATTGTAGTAAATGTAGAATATTTTCTACGATATTTTAAGAGGAAAATTCGCCACTATAACTATTTAACTTTTGTTGAAGTTTTTAAAAAATGAATTATTAAAATATTATATTTCACAACTTTTTAATAATATAAAAAATGGCAAACCAATCAAATAGATATTCTGCTGAAAATGAATTTATTGTAAAAAATAAACATGTAATTATATATCTGCTAAACGTAGTAACATTTTTTATTTTAGTTGGTTTCGCTGATTATTATGTTTTACCAGTTTCAAAAACCACTGATTTAATAACTCATTACAGTGTTCAAACTACTGGAAAATCCAAGCAAACGGTTTCTTATCATTATTTTACGCAAAAGGGATTTACATTCTCAACAGCAAAAGAATACATTGAAGAGAATAATATTGAGATTGAAACTTCCTTGTTATTTAAATCGATAACCAAGGTAAAATCAAAGACAAAAAACTATACCAACTTACTTTCAAGCAGCTTAAGCGTTAACGGTATCCTGTTTTATTTTTGTCTTGTACTGCTCTTTTCAATAGGAATAAGTTTAAAAATACTTCTTTCAAAAAAGGGCTTCTCAGAAAACACATTTTATAACATAGTCTGTTTTAATTCCTTATGATTTTTGTATGTCTTTATATGACTTACTTATTCTAAAACTACTTTCTTCTTTCAATAAAAAATCGTTTCATTAAATCAGCGGCTTCATTAGCCATAATCCCTGAAACGACGGTAGTTTTGGGATGTAGTTTTGTTCCCATAACCATAAAACCGCGTTGTTCATCACGGGCACCAAAAACGATTTTAGAAATCTGACTCCAGTACAAAGCACCTGCACACATTTGACAAGGTTCAAGTGTGACATATAAGGTGCAATCTTTTAAATATTTTCCGCCAAGAAAATTCGCTGCAGCCGTTATCGATTGCATTTCGGCATGAGCCGTAACATCATTTAGTAATTCGGTTAAATTATGACTGCTTGCAATTACTTTATTTGCCACAACAATGACAGCTCCAACAGGAATTTCGCCTTTTTCAAAGGCCATTTCAGCTTCCTGCAAAGCTTTTTTCATAAAGTATTCGTCTGTGAAAGGATTTATCATAATTGCAAAAATACTGTTTTCGTATTTATTTTTTATTACATTTATTTTTTGATATTTATATATGGAAAGAAAACATACAATATTTCTACACACTTTATTTGTCATTATAGGAGCAACTTTGTTTAGTTGTCAGGACAAAAACGAAAAAAAACAAAAAATTGATACCTTAGAAATTATCGCTGATACAACTAAAATCGAAAGCTCTATTGATAAAACTTCAATTAGCAAAAATGATTCTGTTCAGGATGTTAAGGCTCAGCCAAAAGTTGATTATCATCAATCTGTAAAGCCAAAAGAAAATAATAATCTTAAATCTGAGAAAACAGATGATAAGAAAAATAGTCTCCCAAAAGTAGCAATTCATGCTACTTCCACCGGAGAAATTGTATCAGAAACCAATGCAGAATTTCCAGGCGGAATTGAACAATTCTATAATTATTTTGGAAAGGAATTTAAAACTCCTGAAAATGTAAATACCAAAAACCTTAAAATAAATCTTTCTTTTGCAGTAGACAAAAATGGCTCTGTTTCGTACCTTCAATCCGAGCCGGCAATTGAACAGCCTTTAGAAAAAGAAATTATCAGAGTTTTAAGCTTATGCCCTAAATGGCAGCCGGGAGAATCAAACGGAAAAAAAATTAAGAGGCAATATTCTTTGCCAATTGTATTGCAATAATACGCTGCAATAAAATTAAATTTAAAACCGTAAATTTGCTTTTTACCTTACAATGAAAAGCAATTTACTTTCAAACATATACAATCCCGCCGATTTACGCTTACTTTCTGAAGCGCAACTACCAGAAGTTGCTCAGGAATTGCGCCAATTTATTATTGACATTGTCTCGGTTAAAGAAGGCCATTTGGGCGCAAGTTTAGGCGTTGTTGAATTGACAATTGCCTTGCATTATGTTTTTAATACGCCCGAAGATTTATTGGTTTGGGATGTTGGACACCAAGCTTATGGTCATAAAATTCTAACTGAAAGAAGAGAAAATTTTGATACCAACAGACAAATTGGTGGTATTTCCGGTTTCCCGAAAAGAAGCGAAAGTATTTACGATACTTTTGGCGTTGGACATTCGTCCACTTCTATTTCTGCTGCTTTAGGAATGGCGATTGCTTCTAACTTAAAAGGCAATTTCGAAAAACAGCATATTGCAGTTATTGGCGATGCTTCAATCGCATCCGGAATGGCATTTGAAGGTTTAAATCATGCCGGAGTCACCGATGCTAACTTATTGGTTATTCTGAATGATAATGCAATTGGAATTGATCCGAGCGTTGGTGCACTTAAAAAATATCTTACTGCTGTAAAAGAAGGAAAAAATCCGAAGAAAAATAACATGATCAAATCTTTGAATTTTGATTATTCGGGGCCAATTGACGGTAATGATCTTCCAACTCTGATCAATGAATTAAACCGTTTAAAAAAGATAAAAGGTCCAAAATTCCTTCATATTGTAACGACAAAAGGAAAAGGTTTACAGCAAGCTGAGGAAAATCAGGTAAAATATCATGCGCCTGGAAAATTTGATGCTGCAACTGGAGAACTCCTTTTTAAATCTGAAGAAAATTTACCTCCAAAATATCAGGATGTTTTTGGTTTAACGATCTTAGATTTAGCCAAAAAGAATAAAAAAATCATAGGAATTACACCGGCAATGCCATCAGGAAGTTCTTTAAAATTTATGATGGATGAAATTCCGGAACGTGCTTTTGATGTTGGAATTGCTGAACAACATGCCGTAACGCTTTCTGCAGGAATGGTAACACAAGGAATGATTGTGTATTGCAACATTTACTCTACCTTTTTACAGCGCGCTTATGATCAGGTTATTCACGATGTAGCGTTGCAAAATCTGCCGGTTATTTTTTGTTTAGACCGCGCCGGTTTGGTTGGCGAAGATGGCGCAACCCATCACGGCGTTTTTGATATCGCTTATTTAAGAGCGATTCCAAATATGATAATTTATGCGCCTATCAATGAAATTGCTTTACAAAACATTTTATATACAGCACAATTAGGACTAAATCATCCTATTGCGATTCGATATCCTCGTGGTCGGGGTGTTCTTCCAAATTGGGAAGTAGAAAATTTCGGACATTATGAAGAAATTAAAATTGGCGAGGCCAGCTGCTTAAAAAACGGCACAAAAATTGCGGTTTTATCAACGGGGAGTATTGGCAATAATGTAATTGAAGCGCTGAATCAATATTCAAATTCTGACGAGATTGCACATTATGACTTTCCTTTTATTAAACCATTAAACAACAATACATTACACTCTATTTTCTCTAATTTTAACCGCATTATCACAATCGAGGATGGCACAATAAATGGAGGATTTGGAAGTGCTGTTTTAGAATTTGCTGCTGCAAATAATTACAAAAATGATATTCAAATTTTGGGTATTCCTGACGTATTTATTGAGCATGGAACAGTAAATCAATTGCAACAATTGTGTAAAATTGACGTTAAAAGTTTGGTAAATCTTTTTTCAAACGATTCAAAATAATTATTTTGCACAACCAAAATATTAAAACCAACCTAATGAAATTATTGCGTTCTACCCTTTTGTTGCTGTTGCTTTTGTGTACTTCAAATAACTTTGCTCAAATTATTCAAACCACTTTAGATCCAAATCAATTACCAAAATTGCCTTCTAACTGGACTAAGAAAAATCAATTAGGTTTTGACATTTCAGAAATTGCTTTTGTGAATTGGAGTGCCGGGGGAACAAGTTCTATTTCAGGATTATTTAAAGGTGAATTTGGAAGAACTTACGCCAAAGGAAATCATAAATGGGTGAACGAACTTATTGTAAAATACGGTTTAAATAAACAGGATGGTACCGAATTAAGAAAAACGGATGATGCACTTTTGATTAACTCCACTTATGGATTTAGAAAAGATACTATTTCGAATTGGTATTATTCAGCTAAATTTAATTTCAATACACAATTTTCAAACGGTTACAATTATCCAAACAGAGATATTGCCATTTCGAAACCTTTTGCACCAGCTTATATCTTTTTAGGAGCCGGAGCTGAGAATTCAAACAAAAAGAAAAACAGAACATTTTATTTCTCTCCAATTACTTTAAAAACCACTTTAGTACTAGATGACTATTTGGCCAATCAGGGATCTTTTGGTGTTAAAAAAGCAGTTTATGCACCAGATCCTCTTGATCCTACCGCTAAAATATTAATTGAAGAAGGGCAAAAAGTAAAAGCCGAATTTGGTATTTTATTTACCGGATATATGAAAAGCGAGATTTACAAAAATGTATTTTACGAAAACAGATTGAGTTTATATACTGATTATCTAAATAAATTCGGAAACGTCGATGTGGATTATGACACTCGTTTAGATCTTGTTGTTAATGCTTATGTTAAAGCAAATATTGGTTTGCATTTAGTATATGATGACGATATCAAAACTAAAAAGGATGTTGTCGATCCTACTACGGGAGCAACAACTCAGGTAAATGACGGTCCAAGAGCTCAGCTGAGACAAGTTTTAGGTGTTGGTTTAGTGTATGCTTTCCAATAATAAATCTACTTCTCTATTATTGAGAAAATAAAAAACATCCCATAAAATGACATTTTATGGGGTGTTTTTTATTTGATTAAACTAATATATCTTAATTGCTTTTTCTTCCGTTGATTGTTTCAAATAACTCCAGTGCATTTCCATCTGTTAGAAGCGAAACATAGTGACAAATATGAAGCAGACGCTCGTATAAATTTCCTTTGTCTAAATGATGTTTTTCTGGCAGCATTTTCAAAATCAATTTATCGTAGTTTGACGCTGTTCCGTCATATTTATTGTTGAAAGCTGTTATGAATTTATCCAGCAAAGTTTGAATAATTTGGTAACCTACAATTTCTTTTTCGATTACTTCGCGGCTTTGATATATTTTCTCAACACTTAAATTGATAATATCATTCATTTGCGCTTTGTATTTACTTTTATCAGTTAAAGCATAAGGAAATTCTCCAGCCAGAATTGCTTCTTCATTTTCAACAAAAACATCGACTGCGTCATTAATTAGGGCACCAATTGCCAAAGCACGCAAATAACTAATTCGGTCTTCCTTGGTTTCCAACAGTTTGTATTTTGCTACTCCAATATTATCTTTTACTAATTTAATCAGATATTCTAAGGCATAATCTTCTGAAACTAAACCTAAATTGATTCCATCTTCAAAATCGATAATGGTATAGCAAATATCATCTGCAGCTTCGACTAAATATGCTAACGGATGCCTTTCAAAACCAAGATCTCCATCAGATTTATTAGGAATCATTCCCATATCGTTGGCAACTTCTTCAAAAAATAATTTATCGGTTTGAAAGAAGCCGTATTTTTTGTCTGCTATATTGTTTGTTGGTTTCTTCGGAAGACTTTCTTTTGGATATTTCATGAAAGCACCTAAGGTCGCATATGAAATTCGGAGTCCGCCTTCAATTCCCGGACGGCTTGCAGTTAGAACTGAAAAACCATTCGCATTTCCTTCAAAATCAATTAAATCCTGCCATTGTTTTGCGGTCAGTTTATCTTTGTATTTCAATCCTTTTCCGATTGAAAAATACTCTCCAATTGCTTTTTCGCCAGAATGCCCAAAAGGCGGATTCCCGATATCATGAGCCAAAGAAGCCGCAGCAACAATAGCACCAAAATCGTTCATATGATAACCATGAATTTCTTTTAAATAAGGATATTTTTCGATAATTTTTTTGCCAACCAAACGACCTAAAGATCTTCCCACAACCGAAACTTCTAAACTGTGCGTTAATCTGGTATGTACAAAATCTATTTTTGAAAGTGGAATTACCTGAGTTTTATCCTGTAAAGATCTAAATGCGGCCGAAAAGATAATTCGGTCATAATCAACCTCAAAACCTAAACGCGTGTCGTCTTGTTCTACACGTAATCTTTTGCTCGTATCGCCTTGGCGTTTTAGTGATAAAAGTTGTTCCCAGTTCATTTTTCTATTTTAGATTTCTGATTTTAGATTTTAGATTGAAGCTCAAAAATACGTTTTATTTTAGGATAATATTGAATAAAAATAGGCCGCAGATTAATTTGATTTAAGTTTTATCTGCCACGAATTCACGAATTATTTTAAATAGAATGATTTATAAAAATTCGTGAATTCGTGGCGAAAATTAAACATTCAAAATATACAAATCATTATAATCTGTGTAATCTGTGGCAAAAAAATTTCACTAAAACTCCAATGCGGTACTATGTTTGATTTCTCCCATTACAAAAATACTATTTGTATTTCCGATGTTTTCAATCGTAGATAATTTATTCATGACAAAATCCTGATAACTAGCCATGTCTTTGACTAAAATTTTTAGCATGAAATCATAATCGCCTGCAATATTATAACATTCGATAATTTCAGGAAGTGCTACAATATCTTTCACAAAATTACTTCCCACATTTTTTGCATGCTCTTTTAAACGCACATTACAAAAAACAGTCATGCCACGATTCATTTTGTTTTTATCAAGCAAAGCAACATATTTCGTAATATATCCGTCTCTTTCTAATCTCTTAATACGCTCATAAACGGGCGTAACCGTCAGAAATAATTTACTGGCGAGGTCTTTTGTGTTGATATTTGAGTTTTCCTGAAGGTGTTTCAATATCAATAAATCGGTTTTATCCAGGTTTTCCATAGTAATTTTTACGGCTAAAGGTTCTTTAAAAAGAGTTTCACAGTAATATAATCTCCAAAAAAACAATTTAAAAAGACAATTTACTCAAATAAAGACCAAATATAAGTTTTAAAATCTAATACAATAAATTTGTTCAGTAAAAAATACTGAATCAAAAATGAAAACAAATAATTTAGGTTACCCAAGAATTGGCAGCAATAGAGAATTAAAAAAAGCTTCTGAATTATACTGGGCAGGAAAAATTCCTGTAGAAGAATTAATCGAAACCGGAAAAGATATTCGCCGCAGAAACTGGCATTTACAATCAGAAGCCGGAGTTGATTTGATTCCGTCTAATGATTTCTCTTTTTACGATCAGGTTCTGGATTTAACGTTAACTGTAGGCGCAATTCCGCAACGTTATCAGGAATTTGCCAAAACTAATTCGGCTATCGATTTGTATTTTGCCATGGCAAGAGGAGCGCAAAAAGACGGTCAGGATGTTGTAGCAATGGAAATGACAAAATGGTTCGATACCAACTATCATTACATTGTTCCTGAATTCACTAAGAACCAAAAATTCGAATTGTTTTCTGAAAAAATAATAACTGAGTTCAAGGAGGCAAATGCTTTAAAAATTGCCACAAAACCAGTTTTAATTGGACCAATTTCTTATTTACTTTTAGGAAAAGAAAAAGAAGAAGGTTTTCACCGAATTGATCTTATCGATAAATTACTTCCTGTTTACTTCGAAATTTTTGAAAAGTTACAAGCAGAAAATGTGGAATACATTCAATTGGACGAACCGTTTTTAGCTTTGAATTTAACGGATAAAGAAAGAAAAACTTTTACCGAAGTTTATAATGAAATCAACATTCGTTTTCCGAAAATTAAAATCATTTTAGCTAATTATTTTGACTGTTTTGGAGAAAATCTTGCAACAGCTTTGGCTTTGCCTGTCGACACTTTCCATTTAGATTTAGTGCGTTGCCCCCTTCAATTAAATGATATTTTAGAGTCAGGAAAATTAAATCCGAATGTAAATCTTTCTTTGGGAGTTGTTGACGGAAGAAATATCTGGAAAAATGATTTCAAAAAATCATTAGAATTGATCCAAAAAGCAACTGATGCTTTGGGAGAAAACAGAATTTTAGTAGCACCATCTTGTTCGCTAATTCATAGTCCTTGCGATTTAGATTTAGAGACAAATGACGAAACGCTTACGCCGGAAATTAAACAATGGCTGGCTTTTGCTAAACAAAAAATCAACGAAATTGTTATTTTAAAACAATTGGCTTCTAATGAAATCGATGTTAAAAATTCAGTTGATTTTGAAAAAAATGTAATTGCAAATAACAATCGTAAAACTTCAAAATTAATTCATAATGATGAAGTTAAAGCGCGTGTTGCCGGAATTACATCTTCTGATGATAAACGTAAAAGTACTTTTGCAACCAGAAGAAAAAGTCAGATTGATGCTTTAGATTTGCCTTTATTTCCAACAACTACAATTGGATCTTTCCCTCAAACCGCTGAAGTAAGAAGCTGGAGAGCGAAATTCAAAAAAGGAGAATTAACTACAGAACAATACAATGATTTAATTGAAAAAGAAACCGAAGCTACGATTCGTTTTCAGGAAGAAACCGGAATTGATGTTTTGGTTCACGGAGAATTTGAGCGTAATGATATGGTTGAGTATTTCGGCGAACAATTATCCGGATTTACTTTCACGAAAAATGGCTGGGTTCAAAGTTACGGAAGCCGTTGCGTGAAACCTCCGGTTATTTATGGCGACGTTTCAAGACCAGCTCCAATGACGGTAAAATGGTCGAAATATGCACAATCTTTGACTTCAAAATGGGTAAAAGGAATGTTGACCGGACCGGTAACTATTTTGCAATGGTCATTTGTTCGTAATGATCAGCCTCGTTCTGAAACTTGCACGCAAATCGCTTTGGCCATTCGCGATGAAGTTGTTGACCTGGAAAAAGCCGGAATCAAAATTATTCAAATTGATGAGCCTGCGATTCGCGAAGGTTTACCATTGAGAAAGGAAGAATGGGCAAACTATTTAGACTGGGCTGTAAAAGCGTTTCGTATTTCTGCATCTGGTGTTAATGATGATACGCAAATTCACACGCATATGTGTTACAGCGAATTCAACGATATTATTCAAAATATTGCTGATATGGATGCGGATGTAATTACGATTGAATGTTCGCGTTCGCAAATGGAACTTTTAGATGCTTTTGCCAACTTTAAATATCCAAACGAGATTGGACCCGGGGTTTATGATATTCACTCGCCACGTGTGCCTTCAAGTGCAGAAATGGTTCGTTTATTAGAAAAAGCTTCGGCTGTTATTCCAGTTGATCAATTATGGGTAAATCCGGATTGTGGTTTAAAAACACGTCATTGGGATGAGACTAAAAAAGCTTTGATCGAAATGGTTGCTGCTGCTCAGGAAATGAGAGCTGCCGTTGAAAACGGCGCAACTGTATAATTTCATTTGAATATATTTTTGTTTTTTAGTGCCAACAAGTGGAATCGAAAATTCTTGTAGTTATGATTTAGTTTCGATTTCACTTTAGTTGGCACTTGTTTTTTTGAAAATATTGTAGAATTAAAAATGGAATTCTTTTGAAAACAAAAATGTCTTGCTTAGCCCCGATAGAAGCGGCATCCTTTTTCTTGCTCCTTTAGCAAGAAAAAGATATAGCGGATAGCGGGACGAAACGTGTTAGGAAACGAAAACTTCTGCTTCATAAAATTTAAAACTACATGTCATTATTTTTAAACAAAAAAAAACACCCCAAAATTGGAGTGTCTTTTTTGAAATTGAAATATATTCTAAAATTAGAAATTCTTTGAAATCCCTACAGAAAATTGTTTTCCGAAAGAAAAGTTGAAATTTTTAACGTTGTCTCCGTTTCCATCATTTCCATCATAATTTAAAGTATTATACCCCAAACCTCCAACATTAAAGTTCAAACCAAATCCTTTACCAACATTAACTAAAATTGCTGGTGTAACACCAATATAGAATCCGTCTCCTTCATTTATTACATTCATTGGCCCCACATCTTGTGTTACTTTTCTGCTCTGGTATCCTACACCTAAATCAGCATAAGCAGAAAATGTTTGGTTTAATGGTTTAGAATAACGTAAAAAACCTCCTAAAGAGAAATTGTTTGTTTTGTACTCTGTGTTATTACCATTTTCTTGTTTTGAAGTACCAACTCCAGCCTCGATACCTGCAGTCCAATTTTCGTGAAATTGGTAACCAACTTTAGGTGAAAAAGCAAAAGTACTGTATTTATTTTCTGAACCAGAATTAGATACGTTTTGAGAATTGTACTCAATACTTCCCATAACTAAAATAGAACCTTTTTTTTGAGCATTTGCAAAACTAACAATAGCTAATGCAACAACAACTAACATTTTTTTCATGTGTGATATTTGTTAAAATTTAATACTCCTTTAACAATAAAGATGCCACAAATCTTACTTCTTTCATTTTTAATTCAATTCTTTGAAAGACAAAATTTAGTAATCAAAACTATTTCTGTTTACTTTTGTAGCAAATAAAAAGTGATGTCGATAGAAGTAAACAACATATCAAAAAGTTACGGAACTCAAAAAGCCTTAAACGAAATTTCATTCTCCATTCAAAAAGGAGAAATTGTTGGATTTCTTGGTCCAAACGGAGCGGGAAAATCTACTTTAATGAAAATTTTGACGACTTATTTATTGGCCGATGAAGGCTCAGCCCTTGTAAACAGTCACGATGTCATGACGGATGCTAAAGCCGTTCAGCGTTCAATTGGTTATTTACCGGAGCACAATCCGTTGTATTTGGATTTGTATGTTCGTGAGTATTTGGCTTTTAATGCCGATGTATATAAAGTCCCAAAATCAAGAATCGAGGAA
Source organism: Flavobacterium sp. GW821-FHT11G01 (assembly GCF_058808175.1). Classification (NCBI taxonomy): domain Bacteria; kingdom Pseudomonadati; phylum Bacteroidota; class Flavobacteriia; order Flavobacteriales; family Flavobacteriaceae; genus Flavobacterium; species Flavobacterium sp. GW821-FHT11G01. Next base: position 160,216 of record NZ_JBXARK010000005.1, read on the forward strand.
GTTATTCAGCTGACAGGACTGTCATCAGAAAGTCATAAAAAAATAGGACAATTGTCTAAAGGATATCGCCAGCGTGTGGGACTTGCCAACGCATTATTGCACAATCCTGATGTTTTGATTTTGGATGAACCAACTACCGGACTGGATCCGAATCAGTTAATGGAAATTCGAAATGTAATTAAAAATGTTGGAAAAGATAAAACAGTCTTTTTATCCACACACATTATGCAGGAAGTAGAAGCTATTTGTGATCGTGTCATTATTATTGACAAAGGACAAATCGTTGCCGATAAAAAATTAGATCATCTGGTTTCTGAAGATAAGGAACAAGTTATAGAAGTAGAATTTGATTATCAGGTTGAAGAACAGCTTTTAGCAAAGCTCCCAAATATTACTTCATACAAAAACACCCATGATATGACCTGGGAATTAACTTTTGTAGCTGATAAAGATATGCGTCCGGCGATTTTTGATTTCGCCAATGAAAATGGTTTAAAAACGCTACAATTGAATCAGAAAAATAAAAACTTAGAAGCTGTTTTTAGAGAAATTACTAAGTAGTTTTCAGTCGCAGTTTTCAGTTTACATATAAAAGCTCGTTTAAAGTATTAAACGAGCTTTTTTCTATTTCATTAAATTCTTCAAATAAATTGTAAATAATAGTGAAAGAAATATAGCTGAAAGTCGCAACAGATTTTTAAGAAAAAAACCATTGACATGTACTGATTGCAAGGTAGATTTTGTCTTAAAGAAAAAATCATTCAACTTTTTTGAATCCAGCAAAATCAAATATAAAACACCAACTGTTACTAATATTGACTGCAATAAGGCACCGGCATTCATATGATAAAAAATATTTATCAAGGTTAAATTCAACAGAAAGGAGAACAATATGATTGCTCCAAACAATACTGTTCTTCTAAACAATAATAAATAACCTCCAACAATCTGAATCAAGGCTATTACAATTCCGAAAGTATGCGAGTATCCAAAATAAAACCAGGTTAGCCATTCGCCTGATTGCTGATTCATGGGCATATTTGAGATTTCGGCCGGAACAATAAATTGAAGTCCGTAGAACTTTTTCCAACCAAAACTGGCTATATTAAAAGCGATGCAATACCGAATTCCGCTATATAAAATGGCATAGACTTTAGTAGAATTTATTTTTTGTTTTTGTTCCAAAAAATGCCAAACAAATGGAAATAAAATTGAAAGCAGTAATGAAACTCCAACTCCAGAAAAAACTAAAACAGGTGGCAACCAGGGAATATTTCCTCCATTTCCCAGTAACAAAAGTAAAGCTGCTATTTCAAGGCCAAGAATTAAAGAAGCGCTGATTTTTTTTAAAATTGAATTTGAAATTTCTAAAGATTGTTCTAACATGGTTTTTTATTTTTGAGTTAATATCCAGCAAATTTGAATATTAATCAAAAATCAAATGTTCCGATGTACCCTTTCGAACGGATTTTAAACTTCTTTTTTAATCAGGAAATATGAGATTTTACAAATTCTGTTGGAGACATACCAACATATTTTTTGAATGTCGTATTAAAAGTTGTTTTCGAATTAAAACCCGATTCATAAGCAATTCCTAATATGTTTAATTGATTGTATTTTTCAGACAACAATAACATTTTTGCTTCTTTGACACGATGTTTATTTATAAAATTATAGAAATTCTCTTTATACAATTCATTAATTAAAAATGAAGTTTCATTGCAGCTTGCTTCAATCTTTTTGGATAATTTAGGCAAACTTAAATCACTTTCCAGATAGATTTTTTCTACGTCAATAAGTATTCTAAGTTTTTCATTCAATACATTCAATCGGCTTTCAGGAACTCTTTTTGGATTGTCTTTTTTATATACATTAATTGCTGACAATTCATTTAAGATACTTTTATCGAAATCAAAAATTTCTCTTTGTTGCAACGAAAAATAAGCCAGAAAAAAAATACTTGATAAATAAAGCAGAGGGGTAAAATTCTTCAAATTTTCCAATTGAAAAAAAATCAAATTAAACCAGACTAATACAATTACCAGTAAAATCAATAAAAAATATTTAAGCCATACAAGATCAATATTTTCAGTAGCTGCTGAAAACTGACGTATATTTTTTAAATGTTTTTGAAGTATTATAAATGAAAAACTCCAATAAATTATTGTCTGAAGTGGTAAAGCTGTCTGCAAAATAAAAAATAAAATCCTTCTTGCTTCATCATTAAATTCGATGTTTTTTCCGGTAACAAAAAATGGAATTCTAAAAATTAAAAAAAATAAGAAAGGCAAAAAATGTAGTAAATACTTCAATTTAAATGTTTTTCTAATTGAAGTAAAATACAGGACACTAATATAAAGTAGAGGGGCAGTCAAAAATCTTGATAAGCCAATCATTTCAAACAGATAAGGGTGTTGCAAATGAAAATTTTTATAAAAAAGCGGAATTTCAATCAATGCTAAACCCACTGTTATAATAAACAATCCCAGAAATCTATTTGCTGCTCCATTTACTCTACGAGGATGAACAATGAGTAAAAAACCCAATAGGAATGCTGCACCACCTGTAATACCCATTATTATTGGAAAATCTATCATTTCAAATAATATTTTAGTTTTTTATCAATTGTAATTTTAGCATTACTTCGTTTTCAACCTGTTATATTTTTTTTCGTAAATTATGTTTGTTTTTATTTAGACTTAATACAAATAATATTATATTTGCCATGTGAATTAAAATATACGCACAATGACGAATATAATTGTTCTCATAATTTCAATATTAATTTATAATGCAAGTCAATTTTTGAATTGTCCTTAATTATAAAAAACTTAAATCAGAATATTTTTTTTTGTTTTTAAATCCTTGTTTTTTTGTTTTTTTGATGTTAGTAAAGAGCCTGTCTGTTCAACAGGCTCTTTTTCATTAAATCTCTAAATCTAAAATCGCACTTTTCATTTCTTCAATTACGATTTTAATATCTTCTTCTGTGGTACGCCAGTTAACAAATGAAGCTCTTATTCCTTTACGATTTTGATAAACTGTTGGAGTCATAAATACTTTTCCTTTGTCATTTAAAAGCGTCAAAAACTCGCTTACTTTTTCCTGATTGTGATTTCCTTTCAAAGTAAAACAAACATTATTTAAACGAATTGGAGCCAGTAATTCAAAATTACCTTCTTCAATAAGTTCATTAGCAAATTGAAGCGCCATTGAAGTACTGTTTTCAACGATATCCTGAAAACCTTCTTTTCCATACGCCAATAAAGAGAACCAAACTGGTAGCGCTCTTAAACGTCTTGAATTTTCCGGTAACACGTTTAAATAATTAAAATTTTCTAACGGATTTCCTAAATAAGGTGCATTCGAATTTTGAAAGGTTTCTATTTGCAAACTTGCATGTTCTTTTTTAATCAAATAAAAAGCACTTTCATAAGGTACATTCAACCATTTATGACAATCGATGGTAATACTGTCCGCTCCCTCCCAACCTTCAACAAAATGTTTGTATTTATCCGAAACCGCAGCAAAACCTCCAAAAGCAGCATCAATATGCCACCAGAAATTGTATTTTTCTTTTAGCTTTGAAATGGCTTCAAAATCATCAAAATCTGCTGTATTTACAGTTCCTGCACTTGAAATTAAAATAAAAGGCTTTCCGTTTAAGTTTTGAATATTCTTTTCCAAATCGGCAATATCAATAGCTTCACGATTGCCTTCTATTGTTTTTAATGTGGTGTAATTATTACTTCCAATCCCTAACATCGCCAATGATTTGATTGAAGAAGAATGTGGAGTTGCTGTTAAAATATTAATTGTTTCTGAAATTCCGTTTTTAGCAAAATCTTTCCCAAATTGTTTTCCAAACCATTGTCTGGCAACTCCTAAACAGGTGAAATTTGACATTGTTGCTCCAGTTACAAATCCGCCTAAGAAAGTATCCGGTAATTCTAATAATTGCAACAATAAGTTAATAGTTTCAAATTCAATCAAAGCTGAAACTCCACCCTGAGCTTTTACCGCCTGAGTATTTTGATCGTAAACCGAAGCTAACCAATCGCCAACAATGGAAGCCGGAGTTGATCCTCCGGTTACAAAACCCCAATATCTTGGACCAGACGAACTAACCATTAAAGGTGCTAATCTTTCATTAAATTCTTCTAATGCGGCCAATGATCCTAATCCTAATTCGTTTAGCTCTCTGGTGGGATCAATTGAATTTTTAGTAGAAGTTGGAACATTTTCAAGATTGTTTAGAAAATCTATTCCTTGCTGTTTTGTTTTCTCTAAAATATTTGAAAGATCATTTAGATCGTTCTGTAATACTGTATTCATTATATAGTAATTTGAATAGTTGTAAATTTATTTTACCATTTGGTTTTTTCAGAAAACCGCGCTACCATCATTGAGCAAATTACATCGCCATTTGCATTTAGTAAAGTCGCAATTGGGTCAACCAGAGTTCCTAAAATCATAGCAACCGGAAGTGCTTGTTCCATCGGGAAACCATAAACGGTAATAGCTAAAATTTCACCTATATAACCACCGTTGGGGATTCCGCCTTCAACAATCGAAACTATTACTGTAATTCCTAAAGCTAAAAGAATCGTCATGGGATCTGTAAAATCCTTCCCAAACATGGCGAATAAAAAAGTTATTTTTAAGATAGATGACATACTGGAGCCATCTTTATGCAAAGGCGCACCAAGCGGAATTACCAAATTACGAACATGTGCCGGAATTCCCATTTTTTGTGCAGCTTCCAGATTTGCCGGAATAGTTGCAATACTGCTGCAAGTTCCCACTGCTGTTAATGATGGCGTAATATTATTACTCCAAAAAACTTTAAAAGCTCTTTTTCCACCAGCTACAAGTGCGTATAAACTAAAAAACACAAAGAAATAAAAGATACAGGCAGCATAATATACTGCCATAGGTTTTGCATAAACGCCAAACAACTGGGGTCCGAAAATACCAACCTGGTACGCAAAATAAGCACCCAGACCAATTGGAGCAAACTTCATTATGATATTCAAAAGTTGCTTCATAACCTCGTTTCCAGAATCTAGAAAACTTTTAAAAGCATTTCCTTTTTCTCCAGACTGCAAAGTTGCGAAACCAATTAAAAAAGAAAAAATAATCAACGCTAGCATACTTTTTCTCGAGAGTAGTTCGAAGAAATCATTTGCAGTAAGCAATTTTACGATTTGATCTCCAACCGATTCTGATTGAATATTTTCAAACGGAACTTTTGTAATGGCTATATCCTGATGAATTGGAAAAACATAAACGGCCAAAATCATGACAATTGCAGAAATCAGAATCGTGGCCAAAAAAACAACAATCATGATAATGAATAGCTTTCCTAATTTTTCTGTTCGTTCTAAATTAGCAATGGAAGAAGCAATTGTGAAAAATATAAGTGGAATAATTGCCGTAAAAAGTAAGTTTAGAAAAATATCGCCGAGCGGTTTGATAACCAAGACATCTTTACCAAAAAATAATCCTAAAATACTACCAAGTATAATTCCGCCAAGAAGTAATAAGATACTGCTATAGCTTTGCAGAAAATTGATTTTTTTAACCTCCATATTATAAAAAGTATTAGGATTTGCCGAAATGGAAACTTGAAATAAAAATCAATTAAATTACTCAAAAAAAGGGTTCAAAAACTATTTTTCTAAAACAATAGTAGTAAAATCCCGATCGACCAATTCGCCTGTTCTGGTTTTTACCTTTTCAGTTAAAGTCTCTCTGTACAAGATTTTAAACAGTGTTTTTTGAACTAATTGTTCTACTTTTTCAGTGCTGTAAAGTTGAAATTCGAATTTGGTAAAAGGAAGCTGTTTCATGAAACTTTCTTCTGCAAAAGTGATACAGAAAACTCCGCTTGGTTTTAAAACCCTGTATATTTCTGAAAGTAATTTTTCAGGCTCCTGCCAAAAATAAATGGTGTTTACAGTGAATATTTTATCGAAAGATTCGTCTTCAAACGGAATTATATCTCCGTCATAAAGTGAAAAGAAAGCTTGTTTTTGAGAGACAAAATTTCTGTTGATCTTGCGTGCTTCCTGAAACATTAATTCAGACATTTCGAGTCCGTAATATTTCAGATTCTCAGCCTGTTCGAATATAAATTCAACATGTCCTGCATTTCCGTGACCTAATTCTAAAATAGAATTTCCAGCTTTTACATTTAGATTTTGTATAGAATGGCGCGTCATATTGATGTTGGTTTCATGCATCATGTTGGCCATTTCTATTCCTTTTTCTCCTGTTGGATGTTTTAGCTGAGAGGCGATTGCTTGTAATTCTTCTTTTTCCATAATGCTTAAAATTAAATTCCAAATTAAAAAAAAATCCAAATTCCAAGCTTTCATTTCATTCCGAGGAATGACAACTGTACTGGAACAACTTTGTCAAAGTTTAAAACTTTGACAAAGTTCAGTGTTTATCTTTAAAAAATCTGACTCGCAATCTGGCGAATATTCTCCGATTTTCCCATTGAATAATAATGTAAAACCGGAACTCCGGCTGCTTTTAATTCTAATGATTGCTGAATCGCCCACTCGATTCCGACTTGTTTGATTTCAGCGTTATTTTTGCATTTATCTACAGCATCAATTAAATCTTCAGGTAAATCGATTCTAAAAATTTGTGGTAAAATCTGTAAATGTCTTTGAACGGCGATTGGCTTAATTCCGGGAATAATCGGAATTGTGATACCCATTTCTCTGGCTTTCGCTACAAAATTAAAATATTTAGAATTGTCGAAAAACATTTGTGTTACCACATAATCTGCTCCGGCGTCTACTTTTTCTTTTAATCTTTTTAAATCTGATTGCAAAGAGGGTGATTCTAAATGTTTCTCCGGATATCCGGCAACACCAATACAAAAATCAGCTTTGTTATCGGCATCCATCACTTCGTGAAGGTATTTTCCACAGTTTAAATTATTGATCTGTTTTACCAAATCGATAGCAAAATGATTTCCGCCCGCTTTTGGTACAAAAGATTGCTCGTCTTTCATAGCATCACCACGAAGTGCCATTACATTATTGATGCCTAAATATTGACAATCAACCAACATATATTCAGTTTCTTCCTGTGTAAAGCCGCCACAAAGTAAATGCGGTACAGTATCAACGTTGTATTTATGTTTTATAGAAGCGCAAATTCCAAGCGTTCCCGGACGCATACGAGTCAACTTTTTATCCAAAAGTCCGTTGCCTTTATCAATATAGATATACTCTTCGCGCGAAGTCGTTACATCAATAAACGGCGGTTTAAACTCCATCAACGGATCAATATTGTCGTATAATTCCTGAATGCTTTTCCCCTTTTGAGGTGGAATCAATTCAAATGAGAATAATGTATTTCCTTTGGCGTTTTCTATATGTTCTGTTACTTTCATTCTTTTAATTATGAGTTATGAATTATGAATTTTGAGTTTTGGTTTGTGAAAAAAAATCTGAATCAAAAAACGTAAATCAATCTTTTAGTATAAAGTCTGAATGTCCAAAGTCGAAAGTCACATTCTTTGGGACTTTATGACTTTTGACTTTAAGACTATTTTTAATCTGCTATATTAGGGTTTAACCATTTCATTGCGTATTCAGTTGAGACATTACGTCTTTTAGCGTAATCTACTACCTGATCTTCTTTTATTTTTCCGAGTCCGAAGTATCTGCTTTTCGGATTTCCAAAATAATATCCTGAAACCGATGACGCCGGCCACATTGCCATGCTTTCTGTCAAGGTCACTCCAATTTCTTCAGCTACATTCAAAAGCTTCCAGATTGTTGGTTTTTCCAAGTGATCTGGACAAGCTGGATATCCTGGCGCTGGTCGAATTCCTTTATAATTTTCTTTAATCAATTCTTCGTTGGTTAAAGCTTCTTCTGAATCGTAACCCCAGAAATCTTTACGCACTTTTTCGTGAAGGTACTCGGCGAAAGCCTCAGCAAAACGATCGGCAAGCGCTTTTACCATAATCGAATTGTAATCGTCTAAATTCTTTTCAAATTCTGCTGCCCATTCGTCTACACCAAAACCGGTTGTAACACAAAAAGCTCCCATATAATCTTCTATTCCGCTTTCTTTTGGCAGAATAAAATCGGCCAAAGCGATGTTTGGTGCACCTTTTGTTTTTTGCGACTGCTGACGAAGCGTTAAGAATTTCTCCAACACTTTTCCGTTTTCATCACGCAATTCGATATCGTCGTCATCAACCTGATTTGCAGGGAAAATTCCGTAAATACCTTTTGCTTTTAGTTTTTTCTCCTCTAAAATTACTTTCAGCATCGCCTGAGCATCTACAAAAACCGAAGTTGCTTCTTTACCCACAACTTCATCTGTTAAAATCGCTGGATATTTTCCGTGCAATTCCCACGTTTGAAAAAATGGTGTCCAGTCGATATACGGAACCAAAACATCTAAGTCAACTTCAACAATTTGTTTGCCAATTACTTTTGGTTTAGTCGGCGTATATTCAGACCAATCTAATGGTAATTTATTTTTACGGGCATCTTCAATACTTAAGAAATTTTTATCTCGCGAACGATTTAAAAATGTTTCTCTAAATGCATCGTATTCTGCACGAATATCGCTTGCATATATTTTTCGGTTATGATCCAACAAGTTTCCTGCAACAGTAACAGCTCTCGAAGCGTCGTTTACGTGAATTACAGTTTCTCTGTATTGAGGTGCAATTTTCACGGCGGTATGCGCACGCGAAGTCGTTGCTCCACCAATCATAATCGGGATTTTAATTCCTTGTTTGTCTAATTCTTTAGCCAGATACACCATTTCGTCAAGCGAAGGCGTAATCAATCCGCTTAAACCAATAATGTCAACATTATGTTCAATAGCCGCAGCAATAATTTTTTCCGGAGGCACCATAACACCAAGATCTACAATCTCGTAATTGTTACAAGCCAAAACTACTGAAACAATATTTTTACCAATATCATGAACGTCGCCTTTTACAGTCGCCATCAGGATTTTTCCATTTCCTTGTTTGTCTCCGGCTTGTTTGCTGGCTTCAATATAAGGTAACAAATAAGCAACGGCTTTTTTCATAACACGAGCCGATTTTACTACCTGAGGCAAGAACATTTTTCCGCTTCCAAATAAATCTCCAACCACATTCATTCCCGTCATCAAATTGATTTCGATAACTTCGATTGGTTTTGTAGCAGCCAAACGCGCTTCTTCCACATCTTCTTCAATGAAAGCGTCAACTCCTTTTACCAATGAATGTGTAATACGTTCCTGAACTGTTCCTAAACGCCATTCCTGAATCGCTTTTTCATCTGATTTTACTTCGCCTTTTACGTTTTCAGCAAAATCTAAAAGTCGTTCTGTCGCGTCGTCGCGTCTATCTAAAATTACGTCTTCAACGTGCTCTAATAAGTCTTTTGGAATATCATCGTAAATCGAAAGCATCTCCGGATTTACAATTCCCATCGTCATTCCGTTCTTGATCGCGTGGTATAAAAACACCGAGTGCATCGCTTCACGAACCGTGTCATTTCCTCTAAAAGAAAACGAAACGTTACTCACACCACCACTAATATGTGCGTGCGGCAGGTTTTCGCGAACCCATTTTGTTCCTCTAAAAAAGTCCAAAGCATTTAAGCGATGTTCTTCCATTCCGGTTGCAACTGGGAAAATATTCAAATCGAAAATAATATCCTGCGGAGGAAAACCAACTTTGTTAACCAAAATATCATACGAACGCTGACAGATTTCGACTCTTCGGTCAAAATTATCCGCCTGACCAACTTCGTCAAAAGCCATGATGATAGCCGCCGCTCCGTAACGTTTGATCAATTTGGCATGATGAATAAAGGCTTCTTCGCCTTCTTTCAACGAAATCGAGTTTACAACACTTTTTCCTTGTACGACTTTAAGACCCGCTTCGATGATTTCCCATTTCGAGCTGTCGATCATAATCGGCACTCTCGAAATATCGGGTTCTGATGCAATTAAATTCAGGAATTTTGTCATTGCCTGAACACCATCAAGCATTCCTTCATCCATATTAATATCGATGATCTGTGCTCCACCTTCTACTTGTTGTCTTGCAATATCAAGCGCCTCGTCATATTTCTCTTCCTTGATTAAGCGAAGGAATTTTCGTGAACCGGTTACATTCGTACGTTCCCCAACGTTTACAAAAACACTTTCGGGCGTAATAATCAACGGTTCTAATCCTGCTAATACAAGGTCTCTTCTTTTTTCTGCCATTTTTTTTAAGTTACTAAGATCCTGAGATTCTAAGGTTCTGAGTTTTTTTATTCTTTGTTTTATTTTCCTGCGAGGTTTTCGAAACCTTGTAGGTATATTCGTTTTTTTAAATAATCTTATTTTTGGCGTGTTTCGCCGCGGTGAACCGGGCTAACGCTACTATCCATCACACAGACTCGCTTCTTAATTTCTTGCTGAATTATCTAGAACTTGAATAGTTTCTTTACTATTACCAATTCCAACATCATCATTGCAGTTTAAACTATAGTTTACTTTTGCATCTTTTCCCCAAGATTTATTTGCAATTGCTGCATTTACATCATTTACTGTAATACAATTGAGATTGGGATTTTTAATTGCTTCTAAATTAAAATTAGGCGAACCATTTTTTATATTTAAACTTCTTAAATTATTATACATACATACAAGCGTAGACAAATCTGGATTTTTTGAAACATTCAAATTCGCTATTTGATTTTCTTCACAAGATATTCTCTGTAATTTCAAGTTTTTTGAAACCTCTAAACTTGTTAATTTGTTGTGCCCGCAGTCTATATCCTTTAAGTCGTTATTTTTTGAAATATCTACGCTGGCAAGAGAATTAAAACTAATTTGTAGTTTTTCTAATTTTATATTTTTAGAAACATCAATAGTTACTAACTTATTATATGAACAATCTACATTTGTTAAGCCTATATTTTTTGACAAATCCAAATTGATTAAACGGTTCGAAGAACAAAATAATCCATACATCACAACATTATTTGTCATCTTTAAACTTGATAATTCATTAGAACCACAATCTAAATATAGTAACATAGTATTTTTTGATACATCCAAACTTTTCAATTTGTTTGATGAACACTTTAAACTTAATAGATTCTTAAAATCCTCAATACCTGTCAGATCTGAAATATTTAAATTTGCAACATATAATTCTTCTACATTAACGACATTAGCTGTCAACACTTTACCATCTACTGAACCTGAATCAATTCCGAGAGCAATAAGTTTTGTTTCAAAATTAATATCTGGTATTTTGGTATATTGTGAATAAGAAATAACCGAAGTAAATATTAGAAAAAATGCTAATTTAATTTTCATTTGAATTGTTTTATTTATTATAATGAAACCGGTGCTACTCTAGGTTTATAATCTTTCGCAACCTCAGCAATCAATCGAATATGATCTGGAGTTGTTCCGCAACAACCTCCAATTATATTGATTAAATTATCGTCTAAATATTCTTTTATTAAAGCCTGAGTTTGTTCTGGTGTTTCATCGTATTGTCCGAACGCGTTTGGCAAACCTGCATTTGGATGTGCTGAAACGTTGAACTGTGTATGCTGTGATAATGTTTTTAAATACGGTTTTAACAAATCCGCTCCAAGAGCGCAATTGAAACCAACACTTAATAACGGAATATGTGATACTGAAATCAAAAACGCTTCTACCGTTTGTCCTGAAAGTGTTCTTCCTGAAGCATCTGTAATCGTTCCTGAAACCATGATTGGAATATCAAGGTTACGTTCGTCTTTTACTTCTTCGATGGCGAAAAGTGCTGCTTTTGCATTTAACGTATCGAAAATAGTTTCTACCAAAAGTAAATCACATCCGCCGTCCATTAAAGCTTCCACCTGTTGTTTGTAGGCAATACACAAATCATCAAAAGTTACGGCTCTGTAACCTGGATCGTTTACATCTGGCGACATACTTGCCGTTCTGTTTGTCGGTCCGATTGAACCGGCTACAAAACGTGGTTTATCCGGATTTTTAGCAGTAAACTCATCGGCTACTTGTCTTGCAATTTTAGCCGATTCATAATTCAATTCGTAAACCAAATCTTCCAGGAAATAGTCGGCCATACCGATCGTAGTTCCTGAAAAAGTATTGGTTTCTACAATGTCTGCGCCAGCATCAAAATAAGCAGCGTGAACATCGCGGATCGCTTGTGGTTGTGTTATGGATAGTAAATCGTTGTTTCCTTTTAAAGGATGTGGGAAATCTTTGAAACGCTCTCCTCTGAAATCTTCTTCGGAGAAATTATAGCGCTGCAACATTGTTCCCATTGCTCCATCAAGGATTAGGATATTTTTTTTAATTGCTTCCTGAATTGTTATTGCCATTTTGTTTGCCTTTTGCCACGAAGACGCTAAGACACTAAGCTTTTTTTTAATTTTTATTATCTTCATACCTAACAGGTTTTGGAAACCTGTTAGGATACGCATTTTGATTCACATTGATTCCAAGAATTCACTATTCATAGCTAATTAGCCCCGATGGAAGCAAATATCCTTTTTATTCTGGGGTTCAGAATAAAAAGATATTGTGTACAGCGGGAACGATGACAGCAAAAATGCGTCAATGATTCGCTCATGATACTGTGAATTCAGTAAAATAATATTGTAAGTTGTCAGGAAAAGTTGAGGAAATACTTTATGTATTTGTGTTATCTATCTTTAATACTATGATTTAGTATAAAGTAGAATTTAGCACCTTCTTTATGATAAAGGGTTGCTAAGGTTTCATCGGGTCTATCCCTCCGCCTTTCGTGATAACTTTCAATAAATTTAGGAACGGTGCAAAGGTATGAAATAGACATCCGATTTGCAAATGTTTTTTTTAAGGTTCTGAGATGCTAAGGGACTAAGGTTCTAAGTTTACAATCTTAGTGTTTAAGTTTTTGTTTGGTTCCTCTAAAATTGATAATTTCAACAGTATTAGATTCTTTATTTACTCTGTAAACTAAATAATTATTTTTGTCTACAATTGCTTTATGCAATGACACACGCTTCTCAGATTTCGGGAATTGTTCTGGATTGTGACTGATTTGATTTATTACTTGCTGGATTTTATTTTCTAAATTTAAAATCTCTTTTGCTGTCCATTTTGCTTCAAGATAATCAACAACTTTATTAAAGCCTTTTACAGCTTGTGAAGTCCAAATAAATTTTAATGCCATTTTGAAAACCTTTTCATGACATTTTCATGACTTGTAAATTCGCCTTTTTCGGCTTGATCTAGTCCAATTTGAATTTCGTTTTTCTCTGATTCTGATAATTCATCAAACCAATCATTTTGATTTGCTTTCAACACCAATTCCAGTTTCTCTAAAATACGCTCATCTTCCACCTTAACCAACTCTTGAATAAACTGATATTTTCTAGCTTCTAAATTCATGATAATCAAAATTTATATTTACAAAGATACGTTTTTTTTTGGGGTTCTGAGATGCTAAGGTTCTAAGGGACTAAGCTAAAAAAGCCCAAACTAAAAGTTTGAGCTTTATATATAAAAATCTTAGAATCTTAGTCCCTCAGAACCTTAGCAACTTAGACTATTGCTTTCACAACCGCTTTTGGCGCTTCTTTACGAGTTCCGTCGAAACCATCTACTCCAGAAACTGTTGTATATTTCAATACGTATTTTTTACCTGGGTTGATGATTTGGTATGCTGCCTGACACATTAAAGTTGCCTCGTGGAAACCACAAAGAATTAACTTTAATTTTCCTGGATATGTGTTTACGTCTCCAATCGCGAAGATTCCCGGAATGTTCGTTTGATAGTCTAATGCATTGTTTACTTTGATCGCATTTTTCTCGATATCTAATCCCCAGTCTCCAATTGGACCTAATTTTGGTGTTAATCCGAAAAGTGGAATAAAATAATCGGTTTCGATTTTACGGTGTGCTCCGTTTTCTTCTATATCTAATGATTCAACATGTTCAGCACCGTTGATTCCGATAACTTCTGCAGGCGTAATTAATTTGATTTTTCCGGCTGTTTTTAATTCCTGTACTTTTTCTACAGAATCTAAAGCTCCTCTGAATTCATTTCTTCTGTGAATTAAAGTTACTTCTGAAGCTACATTTGCAAGGAAAATACTCCAGTCTAAAGCTGAATCTCCTCCTCCGGCAATTACAACTCTTTTATCTCTGAATTTCTCCGGATTTTTAATGAAGTATTTTACTCCTTTATCTTCATAAAAATCGATATCTTCTATAAGTGGCTTGCGTGGCTCAAAACTTCCTAAACCTCCTGCGATAGCAATAACCGGCGCGTGAAATTTAGTTCCTTTATTTGATGTTACAATGAAACTTCCGTCTTCTTGCTTTTCGATGGTTTCAGCTCTTTCTCCTAATGTATAACCTGGCTCAAACTGTTTAATTTGTTCTTGTAAGTTATCAATTAAATCTCCTGCTAAAACTTCTGGGAAACCAGGAATATCATAAATAGGCTTTTTTGGATATAATTCTGAAAGTTGTCCGCCTGCTTGTGGTAAAGCATCTAAAATATGACATTTTAATTTCAATAATCCTGCCTCGAAAACGGCAAATAAACCTGTTGGGCCTGCTCCAATTATAAGTATATCTGTTTTAATCATTATGGTTGTTGTTTATAATCATTCTTAATAATACAAAGAAACGAATAATTTATTCTACTGCCAATGATTTTTATCATTGATTTCTTTGTGTAATTTCTACTCTTTATTTTTTAATGAAGCGGTTATTTCGTTCATTCTTTTAACCTTATCTTCAAAATTGCCTTTCAGTGTCTTTCGGTATTCGTTCAGATTTTCTACCATTTGGTTGATATCTTCCGGAATTACTTCTTCGAAAAACTCCCGCAATCTTTTTGCTGTTGTTGGCGATTTTCCGTTGGTCGAAATGGCGATTTTTACATTTCCTTTCGTTACGATTCCGCCTAGATAATAATCACATAAATCTGGCGTATCGGCAATGTTGCAAATCAAATAGCGTTTTCTCGACAATTCGTAAACTCTTTTATTCACTTTTAAATCGTCTGTACAGGCAATTACCATGTGACGCTTTTTGAGCATTTTCTTTTTAAACTTGGCTTCCGTCAATTTAATTGAAGGATGATTTTCGGCTAAAACTTTAATTTCTAAATGAAAATCCGGCGCAACCACCTCAACATTTGCATTTGGACTCGACTTCAACAAAAAAGAAAGTTTCTCTAATCCTACATTTCCTCCTCCCACAATTAAAACATTCAGATTGTGAAGTTTTAAGAATATTGGATATAATTCATTCTGTTCCATGTTACTCTTTTTTTATACAATCAAAATTAGATGATTTTATTGAATCGGATAACCAATCATATGTTCCTAACGAACATTTTTATTGAAACGTTTGTTTTTACCGATGAATTGTTCCTAACGAAACATTTCCTTTGTCGCTCCTTCGGAACTTTATCTTGCGATTTCTTTTGATAGAAATTCTTCGTAAAAACCTTTTAGTTTATTGCTTTCTCTCACAACTTCTCCGAGAACAATAATGGCTGGCGAACTCAATTTTTGTTCTTTTACGATTTCAACGATTGAATTTACTGTTCCAACTCCTACTCTTTCTTCTGAAGTTGTTCCGTTTTGAATGATCGCTACGGGCAAATCTCCTTTATCTTCTTTTTGAAACAAATCGATAATTTGAGGCAATTTGTGCATTCCCATCAAAATAATTACTGTTGCTGATGACTGTGCGGCCAAGGCTACATCTGCAGATAATTTTCTGTCAGAAGTTGTGCCTGTAATCGCCCAGAAACTTTCTGAAACTCCTCTTTTAGTAATCGAAATTCCCTGACTTGCCGGAACAGCTACTACTGAAGAAATTCCAGGAACGACAACGGTCTCGATTCCGAAGCTTTCAATAAATTCTATTTCTTCGCTTCCACGCCCAAAAATAAACGGATCACCGCCTTTTAACCGAACCACATTTCCGTAAGTCAAAGCGTTATCAACAATTAATTGATTGATCTGATCTTGCGTATAAGCGTGATTCCCAATTTTCTTCCCAACAAAAATTCTAATTGCATTTTTGGGTGCGTAAGCTAGTATTTCTTCATTGGCCAATGCATCATACAAAACCACATTTGCTTCAGCCAATGCTTTTGCGCCTTTCAGCGTAAGCAAATCCGGATCGCCAGGACCTGCACCGACTAAAGTTACTTTGGGTTTTATTGTATTAAGCATTTGCTAATTCTTGAGCTCTATATTTTTCTATGGTATCAAAAAATGCAATTCCTTCCTGAATGTATTGTTTTGCAAACGCTTCTGAAGGTTCGTTTTGATTGATTTGATACACTAATTCTTTGAATGATGTTGCCAATTCGATTTTACCAGTTGCAATGAAAACAGTATCAAACAAATCAACAATTCCTGCGTGATTGTTTGTTTTTTCATTTTCAGAAAGTAACAATGCTTTTGCACCGTTTACGAATCCTGCATAAGCGTGATAAATGGCATCTGACCATTTTGCTTCGTCGAAAGATTCTTGTGCGAATGTCAATTTATCTTTTGCTTCTAATAATAAAGTAGCAACCAAATCAATTACAACTCCGGCACATTCTCCAACTCCAACTGCTTTTACGTAGTTATCGGCATTACCCCAGTCTATGAAATCAGCTTCTGTTAAATTCGTTACATCTGCGAAAGGTTTCAAAATTTCATAGAAATATTTCTCTCCTTTTTGATCGTAATAGTTTAGGAATTTTTCTCCGTTAGCATTTTTATCAAAGTCATTTAAGATGGTACGTAACGCATCTGGACCTCTACGGCTTGGAATTTTGATTACTTTATCGGCAAAACGTCCTTCGCCGTTTCCTAATCTTCCTCCACCTAATAATACCTGCAAAGCCGGAGCCACTAATTTCCCTGAATTGATTGACATTCCCTGAAAACCAATTGCTGACATATTATGTTGCCCACAAGCATTCATACAGCCAGAAATTTTAATTTCGATTTCACGGTTTTTTAAGTACTGTGGATATTCTGCACTTATTACTTTTTCCAGTTCTTCTGCAATACCGGTACTACTTGCAATCCCCAAATTGCAAGTATCTGTACCCGGACATGCCGTAATATCTACCGTAGAATTATATCCTAAATGAACAAAATCCAATTTGGCTAATTCCTGATAAAAGAAAGGTAAATTCTCTTCTTTTATGTGACGTATTACAATATTTTGACGCAATGAAAAACGTAATTCATTTGCTCCGTAATTCTTAACTAAATCGGCTAATAATCTGGCTTTATCTGTATAAAAATCTCCTAATAAAACTTTGATTCCGATAGCATAATAACCTGCTTGTTTCTGAGCAATTACATTTGAATTTTTCCATGCTTCATAAGCTTTGGTATCTTCAATTGTAACTTGCGGAACTTCTAATAATGGTTCCGGAATTGGACCATCAAAAGCTGTTGTATCAATTTCGTAGGTTTCAAAAGCGATTGCTTTTTTCTCTTTTTCAACCAAATCAAGGAAAACATCTCTTCCCATTTCTTTGATTAAGAATTTCATACGTGCTTTCATTCTTTTCGCACGCTCTCCGTATCGGTCAAAAATACGGATGATTCCTTCTGCTGTTGGAATGATTTCGTTTGCCGGAACGAATTCAGAAAGTAATTCAGCGTGCGCTGGCTGAGATCCTAAACCTCCTCCAAACATGATTTTAAATCCGCGTTGTCCGTCAACAATTTTTGGAATAAATCCTAAATCGTGCAAATAACTCAGCGCCGTATCTTCATCTGATGAAGAGAACGAAATTTTGAATTTACGTCCCATTTCCTGACAAATTGGGTTTCTCAACAAATATTGAAATAAAGCATGGGCATAAGGCGAAACATCAAATGGCTCGTTTACATCTACACCTGCTAATTCACTTGCTGTAATATTACGAACTGTGTTTCCGCACGCTTCACGCAACGTAACATCATCTTTGGCCAAATTTGCCCAAAGTTCTGGTGTTCTGTCCAAACTCACATAGTGAATCTGAATATCCTGACGCGTTGTAATGTGCAAACGTCCTGTAGAATATTCATCAGAAACTTTTGTGATACGCAATAATTGCTCACTGGTAACTTTACCAAAAGGCAATTTAATACGAATCATTTGAACGCCTTCCTGACGCTGACCGTAGATTCCACGCGCTAAACGAAGACTACGAAAACGCTCATCATCAATTTTTCCTCCACGGAATAAATGAATCTTTTTTTCTAAATCGATAATCTCTTTTTGAACTATCGGATTTTCTATTTCTGTTCTAAAACTTTCCATTTTTCTTTCGCTTTAGGCTTTAAGCTTTAGGCTATAAGCTTTTTTTACTTTCTTGCTTTAGGCTTTAGGCAATAAGCTGTAAGCCTTCTTGCTTGCCTTTTTTATACGTTTTTTGCTAAAAGCTTACAGCCTAAAGCTTATTGCTTACAGCAGTGAAACTATCTAATGAATCCTACTCCTGCTGTTGTGTTGGTTGCTGTATCAATTAAGATGAAAGCTCCGTTTGATTTATTTTCGTTGTAAGCGTCAAAATATAAAGGCTTACTTAATTTGATGGTTACTTCTCCGATTTCGTTGATCGCTAATTGTGAAGCTTCTTTTGTTCCGGAATAATCTGTTGAGATGGTATTTTTTATACTTTCTACTTTTGCTAAAACTGAATTTGTATTGTGTTGTACAATATATTTTGTACCAGCAACCAGTTTTTTACTGTCCATCCAACAAACTGTTGTTGTGATTTCTTTTTCAATTTTTGGAAGTTCTGATGATTTTACAATCATATCACCTCTTGTCACATTGATATCATTTTCTAATTCGATAGTAATTGATGAACCCGCAACGGCTTCGTCAAATGTTTTATCAAAAAAGTGAATTTTAGATACTTTTGATTCTGTTAAAGAAGGAAGAACTGTTACCGCATCTCCAACTTTGATTGAGTTTCCGTATAATTTTCCAGCGTAACCTCTAAAATCGTGGTATTCTTCTGTTTTTGGACGAATCACTGTTTGAACCGGAAAACGTGCTTTTCCTGCTTCAAAAACATCTGAAGAATGCAATCCTTCTAAATGCTCTAAAACTGTTTGTCCTGTATACCAAGGCATATCTTTTGACTGATCCACTACGTTTCCGCCGTTGATTGCACTTAAGGGAATATAACTTACGTTTTGTTCTTTGAAAGTACTTTTAGCATTTAATGCCTGAAAATCAGCTTTGATTTTGTTGTAAACTTCTTCAGAATAATCAACTAAATCCATTTTATTAATCGCAACAATTACCTCTTTTACTCTCAATAAATTATTGATAAAAAAGTGACGGTAAGTCTGCTCGATAACTCCTTTTCTGGCATCAATTAAAATGATCGAAACCTGAGAAGTTGAAGCTCCTGTAACCATGTTTCTTGTATATTCTACGTGACCCGGAGTATCGGCAATAATGTAACTTTTCTTTGCAGTCGAAAAATAAATATGTGCTACGTCAATTGTAATTCCTTGTTCTCTTTCTGCTACTAATCCGTCAGTTGCCAAAGAAAAATCAAGATAGTCGTAACCTTTTTGTTTACTGCTTTTTTCGATTGCTTCAATTTTATCTGTAGTCAATGATTTTGTATCATACAATAATCTCCCGATCAAAGTACTTTTTCCGTCATCTACACTTCCTGCTGTTGCTATTTTTAAAACTTCCATTCTTTTTTTGTTGTTGGTTGTTGGTTTATGGTTGTTGGTTTTTCTTAAACATCAACTAAAACCATCAAAATATTTAATCTGTTCTTTTATGTTATTACTATAATTGAAGTTTTCAGCTATCAACTAAAAACTATCAACCATTAACTTAAAAGTATCCCTGTTGTTTTCTCTTTTCCATTGCAGCTTCAGAACGTTTGTCATCGATTCTGGCTCCTCTTTCAGAAATGGTTGAAGTTCTGATTTCTCCAACAACTTCCTGAATTGTTGCTGCATACGATTCAACAGCGGCTGTACAACTCATATCTCCAACGGTTCTGAAGCGAACAATTCGTTCTTCGATTTGTTCGTCTTCTTCCTGATACACAAAAGGAGAATGCGACCAGATTAAACCGTCTCTCAAAAAAACTTTTCTTTTATGTGAAAAATAGATTGATGGAATCTCGATATGTTCTTTTTCGATATAGCTCCAAACATCTAATTCTGTCCAGTTTGAAATTGGGAAAACACGAACGTTTTGACCATTTTCTATTTTTCCGTTCAAAATATCAAACAATTCCGGACGTTGATTTTTTTCATCCCATTGACCAAAATCGTCACGAACTGAAAAAATACGTTCTTTTGCTCTTGCTTTTTCTTCGTCACGACGCGCTCCGCCAATACAAGCATCAAACTTAAATTCTTCAATTGCATCTAAAAGTGTTGTTGTTTGCAGGCTGTTTCTACTAGAATATTTTCCTGTTTCTTCAACCACTTTTCCCTCATCAATAGCATCCTGAACATTACGAACGATCAACTCTAAACCTAATTCTTCTACCAATTTATCTCTGAAAGCAATTGTTTCAGGGAAATTATGTCCCGTATCAACATGCAATAGAGGAAACGGAATCTTAGCAGGGAAAAATGCTTTTTGTGCCAAACGCACTAATGTAATAGAATCTTTTCCTCCTGAGAAAAGTAAAACCGGTTTGTCAAACTGTGAAATTACTTCTCTGAAAATGTATATCGCTTCACTCTCTAAAGCGTTTGTTTTTAATACTGAACTCATTGTGTTTTTTTGTTTCAAGTTTCAAATTTCAGGTTGCAAGTTTTGTGGTGTACTCTAAAATTTTCAACTATTGTTTTATTCTATACTCTTGTCTCTTGCTTCTATCTTCTTTGTTCTATTCTCTTTATTCTTTCTTAGCGCTGTGCAATCCGCACTCTTTATGGCTCGATTCCCACCACCATCTTCCGGCTCTGATATCTTCACCAGGGAAAATTGCTCTTGTACATGGCGCGCATCCTATACTTACGAAACCTTGTTTGTGCAAAGCATTTTGAGGAACATTGTTTTCTGATAAATACGTTTCAACTTCCTCTAAGGACCATTTTAATAATGGATTGAATTTGATGATTTCGAAACCTCCGTCATATTCAAACAAATTCAAATCTTGTCTGTTTTCTGATTGCTCGGCTCTTAATCCCGTAATCCAAACTGAGTTTCCTGCTAAAGCTTTTCTTAACGGAACAACTTTTCGGATAAAACAACATTCTTTTCTATTCTCAACCGAATCATAAAAACTATTCGGACCTTTTTGTTTTAATAAATTTTCCACTGCTGTTGCTTCCGGAAAATAAACTTCAATTGGTTTTTTATACTTTTTTAATGTTTTATGAAAAACATCATAAGTCTCCTGAAACAATCTTCCGGTATCCAGAGTAAAAATGGTAATATCAGTATTGCTTTTTGCAATTAAATCTGTAATTACCTGATCTTCCTGACCAAAAGAAGTCGAAAAGGTCACTTTTCCCGGGAATTCCTTTGCTAAAAAAACTAAGGTTTCGTCAAGCGAAAGATCTTTTGTTATATCTAATAATGATTCTATAATTGGTGTGCTCATATTCTTTTTCCTTTCTAAAAAACTGCTTACAATAATTTAGATAATGTTTTTAAACTCAATAATATAATTAGGATTCCAACGGCAATCATCATTGGTTTTCTTTTGATTTTATTTACCAAATAGGCTCCCAATGGTGCTGCAATTACACCTCCTAAAATCAAACCTATAATAACCTGCCAGCCATGGATTCCTCCAAAAAGCATGAAAGTGATACCGCTTGCAAATGAAACCGCAAACTCAGCTGCATTTACAGAACCAATAGTGTAACGAGGATTTCTCCCTCTTCCTAACAATGTAGAAGTTACGATTGGTCCCCAGCCACCGCCACCTACAGCATCCATAAAACCTCCAAAAGTGGCAAGTATTCCTAATTTTTTGGTTTTCTTTTTTATAATACTTTTTGCTAATGCTTTTCTAATAATAATGATCGCTAAAATGATCATATAAACTGCAATGAACGGTTTTATAACATCACCATTAATCACATCAGAAAGTAAGTAAGCTCCTGTAATCGAGCCTAAAACTCCCGGAATCAACAAATGTTTCACCAGTTTTTTATTGATATTCCCAAAACGATGATGAGAAATCGCCGATGCTCCGGTTGTAAACATTTCTGCAACGTGAACTCCCGTACTACTCACTACTGGCGGAACTCCATAAGCCAATAAAAAAGAAGTTGAAGTTGCTCCGTAACCCATTCCTAACGTTCCATCAACCAATTGAGCAAAAACACCAATAAAGAAAAAAACTAAAAACTCCTGATTAAATCCTGAAACAAAACCGTTCCATGAAAATTCAGCGTGATGATTATAGACTAAAACCGTCAATAAACCGACCAACAAAACCACAGGCACAATAACCCATAATTTTTCTTTTAATGACGTATCAGACTTAACATCAGCACTATTTAATTTTAGCTCTTTTTCCATATTTCTACTATATCTTTTTTACAAAATCCATTACCCTATCGGGTTAGTAGATTACTTTGCAAAAATACTACTTATTTCTAAATATCAAAACAATATTTTTATTTTTTTAACCCTCTAATAACCCCTCAATTACATCTTTCATAGATATTTAAAGCTTTGACGAATTAATTTAACAAATAATACACTATTTCAACGTATTCAAACAATAAATTCAGAACGAATATTTGTTTTTTAAAATAGATTTTTAAAGTCTACCATTTCCATAGGATAATTATAAAATTGTTGTTATTTTTACGGCAAATTTTTATTATGGATTTTCAAATCGGTCTTGTTATTGCGGGTTTACTCGTTGGTTTTGTGGTAGGGTTGACAGGTGTTGGCGGCGGTTCTTTAATGACTCCAATTTTATTGTGGTTTGGTATTCCTCCAACTACAGCCGTAGGTACCGATTTATTGTATGCGGCTTTTACCAAAATGGGAGGCGTATTTGTGCATCATAAAAAAAGCAATATCAATTGGCAGATAACAGGCTGGCTTACATTAGGTAGCGTGCCTGCCGCTTTACTTACTTTATGGATTTTAAATAGCATCAAAACAGATATTAGTACAATAAATGCGGTAATCAAATACAGTTTAGGCTGGGCATTACTGTTTACATCAGTGGCTATTTTATTTAAAAAGAAACTTTTAGTGTTTTCTCAAAAACATGCCGGAGACAAGTTTCATAGTGAAAGTCATACCCAAAATATGCTGACTATCGGGATTGGAGTATTGTTAGGAGCGACCGTAACACTTACTTCTATTGGTGCCGGCGCATTAGGAACTGTTACTTTATTTTTCCTTTATCCTCTTTTGCCAACACCACGTTTAGTTGGAACTGAAATTGCCCATGCCGTTCCGTTAACTCTTGTTGCAGGAATTGGACATGCCTCAATGGGAAATTTAGATTTGGGATTATTAGGTCAGCTATTAATGGGCTCACTTCCCGGGATTTTCATAGGAAGTATGTTGAGCGGAAAAGTACCCGATTTATTTCTTAGAAATGCAATCGCAGTGATGCTTTTTCTGGCAGGTTATAAATTAGTTTTTTAGAAGAAACAATATCATCATTTTATAAAAAGCAAAGACCATTTCAGGAAGTATGAAATGGTCTTTTTTATATTGTTTTAAAACAGAATTACTTAAAACGCAATATCTGCCAATGAATTACTTTCAAGAATTTTAAGCGTGTTATCTCTAACCTCGGTCATTAAACGTCTGGCGGCGCAGGTTGATTCATCATCACAATCATCACATTTTTCATAAAAATTATGACTGGCACAAGGCAAAAGTGCAATTGGACCTTCAAGAATACGATAGACTTTAGCCATGCTAATATCTTTTGGATCTTTGATAAGATAATATCCGCCACCTTTTCCTTTTTTGGCTCCAAGAAAACCAGAGTTTCGAAGTAATAATAAAATACTTTCCAGAAATTTAATTGAAATATGTTCGCTTTTGGCAATTTCAGCAATTTGTACAGGTTCGTTGTTTTCGCGTCTGGCCAAATAAGTTAAAGCTTTAATTCCGTATTTTGTTTTCTTTGAAAGCACGTATATAAATTTTAGATTTTAGAGTGTAGATTTTAGATTCGAAGTTTTAAATCTACACTCTAGATATTTTTCTGTTACAAAAATATACTTTTTGAACGAGAATAATAATATAATGAACAACTATATTCTACCAAATTAGTATAGTTTAAATTAATTCTGCTTCCGGAACACCAATTAAATTAAAATCATGAAACGATTTTACACTTTCATCCAATCCTTTTTTACTTACAACATAGGTATCAGAAATAGAATCATGCCAGCCTCTTGAACCTCCTAAAAAAGTAAAGGCATCAAAAGGAATATAACGGCACAAACTTCTTTTAAAAATTATTCCAAAGCTTGGTTTTTCTCCATTTTCATCTACAACGACAGAGCCCGTAATAAATTTGCCTACAGATCGTCCAAAGAATCCTTCCATAACCGTGTAATAAATAATAGATACAGTAATCGCTACAACATTCCATCCCAAATCACCCAAATTATCAACCCATAGACCGAGTGCAGTCATTCCAAAGAAATTGGTCAAAATTCCTAATACAACGCCAATCGCAATTAAGACTATAAAAAATGAGACTAAATCAATAATGTAATTCAAAAAACGTGTGCCACCGGACACCAATAATGTATCATCTAAAATGTAAGTAGAATTACTCATAAGCGATAAGGGTTAATTAAGGTTAAGTTAGATTTTTTGATTTCGTTATGAACAAAAATATACTTTTTACTCAAACAATTGTTAAATAAAACAACGATTTTTAACAGTAATAAATCTACAGTCAAAAATCGTTGTTTTAAAAAAAATAATAAATTCAGATATAAATTTTGCAATCTAATATCTAAAATCATAAATCTAAAATACCTTAAGAAAGCGCCTGATCTAGATCGGCAATAATATCTTTTACTGTTTCTAAACCTACAGAAACACGTACTAAACCTTCTGTAATTCCAACTGCCAGCTTTTCTTCAACAGACAATTTACTATGTGTTGTAGAGGCTGGATGTGTTACAATTGTTTTAACGTCTCCAATATTTGCCGAAAGAGAACATAATTTAATCTTGTCCAAAAATTTCCTTCCTGCTTCAAGACCTCCTTTAATTTCAATGGCAATAATGTTACCTCCTAAAAGCATTTGTTTTTTAGCAATCTCATATTTTGGATGTGATTTTAAAAATGGATATTTCACACTCGCAACATTTGGATGATTTTCTAAAAACTCAGCCACTTTTAAAGCATTTTCACAATGTCTGTCAACACGAACAGCCAAAGTCTCTAAACTTTTTGACAAAACCCAAGCATTAAATGGTGACATTGCCGGTCCTGTATTTCTCGAAAATAAATATATTTTTCGAATCAACTCTGCTTCTCCAACTGCAACTCCGCCTAGTACACGACCTTGTCCATCTATTAATTTTGTTGCCGAATGAATAACGATATGTGCACCGTATTTAATAGGTTGTTGAATGTATGGCGTTGCAAAACAATTGTCGATTATTAAAATCAAATTGTGCTTTTTTGCGATTTGTCCCAATAATTCTAAATCAACTACATCTACACCAGGATTTGTTGGTGTTTCTGCGTATAAAATCTTCGTATTTGGTTTGATGAAACTTTCAATGGTTTCTGGCTTATTGATATCAAAATAAGAAGTTTCAATTTTCCATTTTGGAAAATATGTCATGAACAACGCATGAGTTGATCCAAAAACACTTCCCGCAGAAACAATGTGATCGCCAGATTCTAATAATCCTGCAAAAGTAGAATATATCGCGGCCATTCCGGTTGCAAAAGCATAACCAGCTTCGGCACCTTCCATTGCACAAACCTTGTCTACAAATTCTGTAGTATTTGGGTTGCTAAAACGAGAGTAAATATTACGTACTTTCTCTTCTGTGAAAGACGCTCTCATATCTTCTGCATCTTCAAATACAAAACTTGATGATAAATACAAAGGAGTTGAATGTTCCTGAAATTGTGTTTTTTCTAAATGTGTACGGATGGCTTGGGTTTCAAAACCAAATTCTTGATCGCTCATTATTTTTTTGTTTAACACGAATTGCACTGATTAGCACTAATTCGCTAGTTTTATAATTTCACAAAGACTCGCAAAGAAACTCAGAGATACACTAAGAATTTTTCTGCAGTTTTGTTACAATCAATAAAAGAATTATCTAATTTTCTAATTCTCAAATTGACTAATTGACTAATTTTCTAATTCTACAATTGTTCGTTGTTCAATACAACTTTATATTTTATTGTCGCTGTTGGTTCAACCGTTTTGGCAACTGAACAATATTTCTCGAAAGAAAGCTGTGCAGCTCTTTGTGCTTTTTCAGGATTGATATCGCCTTCTAGGTAAAAAACTACATTGATTTCTTTAAAAGGTTTTGCTTCTTCAATTTGAACACGCTCGCCTTCAACCTCAGCATTAAATGAAGTTATTTCCTGACGTTGTTTCTTCAAAATCGAAATCATATCAATAGCACTGCATCCTGCAACACCCATCAATACTAATTCCATTGGACTTGCACCTAAATCGCTTCCGCCAAATTCAGCTCTGCTATCAACATCAACTACATGACCTCTTTCATTTTTTAATTTGAAATGAAACGCGTCGTTTACTCTGTTTAAGGTTACTTTCATTTTTTTTGTTTTTTGTTTTGTTTGAGCTTAAGATTTGCAATCTAAACTCTAAAATCTTCAATCTAAAATTAGAATTATCCTTTATCTGATAATCTCAAAATATCTCCAAAAACTCCTCTTGCTGTAACTGCAGAACCTGCACCGGCTCCCTGAATTACGATTGGACGATCTCCGTAAGATTCTGTATAAATTTCGAAGAAAGAATCTGAACCTTTCAATCCGCCAAGTGCGGTATCAGAAGGAACAGATACTAGTTTTACTTCTAAATTTCCTTTGTCGTTTTGCAAGTCTCCAGACAATTCACCAATATATCTTAATACATGATTTGGTTTTTGATCGGCTTTTATTTTATCATAAATTGGGTCGAATTCTTTCAGTTTGGTTAAGAAATCAGCAACATTCCCTTCACGCAAATGTTCCGGAATTAGATTCTGAATTGAAATTTCTTCAAATTCATTTTGCAAGTCTAATTCTCTCGCCAAAATCAATAATTTTCTTCCCACATCATTTCCGCATAAATCCTCACGCGGGTCTGGCTCTGTGTATCCGTTATCGATTGCTTCTTGCAAAATTTGGCTAAAAGGAACATCTTTTGCTGAGAAATTATTGAATAAATAACTCAATGTTCCTGAGAAAACTCCTTTAATTTTTGTGATGTTTTCACCTGAAAGATGCAGTAATTTGATTGTATCAATTAATGGTAATCCTGCTCCAACATTGGTTTCGTATAAATAATTCTTTTGATTTTCTGCCAAAGATTTTCTCAATTCTTTATAGAAACCATAACTTAATGTATTGGCTACCTTATTAGAAGAAATCAAATCAAAACTACCTTCTATAAATGGGATATAATTTTCTACGAAAGAAGCACTTGCTGTATTATCAACCGCAATTAAATTTTCTAAATGATGTTGATTAGCATAAGCAATAATATCCTGAATAGTATAAGCAAGGCCTTCTTTTTCAATCTCGGTTTTCCAGTTTGAAGTTACGCCGTTTTTATTTAAAAGTAATTTTTTAGAATTGGCAATTGCAAAAACATTCAGTCGAACATCTTTTCTTTTTTCAATAGCTGAAGCCGATTCTAAAATCTGATTGATTAATGTTCCACCCACTAAACCGTGACCAATAATGGCAATGTTGATTTTTTTAGAAACTCCAAAAATCTCACCGTGAATTACGTTTAAAGCTTTATGAAGCTCTGTTTTTTTAACAACCAAACTCACGTTTTTACCCGTAACAGTGTTGTTAAACAAGATTGGAACAATTTTATTTTTAATTAAAGCAGTGTAAGGTTTATGGAAAGTACTCAAATCCTGACCAATAATCGAAATAACCGAAACATTATCAGTTACCGTAATTTGATTTACATCTTTAGAATAAAAGTCATTTTCGAATTCTTTTTCTAATTCAACCATTGCCAACGTAGCTTTTTCAGTTGCTACAACAAGCCCAATTCCTCTTTCTGAAGAACCTTGCGAAATAATACTAACACTAATATTATTATCACCCATTACTTTAAAAATTCTGGCATCAACACCAGCTTTTCCAAGCAATCCACGGCCTTCAAGATTCACCAAAGAAACATTTTCTAAAACAGAAAGTGTTTTGATTCCTTCTTTCGTCGAGTCAGAAGTAATTAAAGTTCCGCGGTTTTCATGATTGAATGTATTTAAAATACGAAGCGGAATATTTTTTTCCAATAAAGGAATAATTGTTTTGGCGTGCAAAATTGTGGCACCAAAATTCGCTAATTCATTTGCTTCATTAAACGAAAGGAATTCGATTTTTTTTGCATCAGCAACTAAATCAGGGTTTGCAGTGTAAATTCCGTCAACGTGCGTAAAGTTTTGTAACTCTTCGGCATTTAAATAATTAGCAATTAACGAAGCCGTATAATTACTACCATTTCTTCCTAAAGTTGTGGTGTCATTATTATTGTTTGAACCAATGAAACCAGTTACAATATTTACCGTTGAACCATTGTGTTCTTTAAAATAATTGACAACATTTTTCTTGGAAAGTTGCTCTAAAGGCTGTGCATCACCAAATTTAGAATCTGTTTTTAATAATTCTCTTGAATCAACAAAATTCGCCGGAATCCCTTTTTCTTTTAAAATTGCTGTCAATAATTTAGCCGAAAGTAACTCACCTTTAGATAAAATCTGATCTTTAATTTTGTTGCTGTAATCACCAATTAAGCTTACGCCTTCAAACAGTTTATCCAAAATATTGAATTCTTCAGACAGATCTACCTGAGGATAATCTGAAATTTGATAAATTTTAAAATTTTCTAACAAGATTTTATAATTCCCGTTTTTAGCAGCAATTTTTAAAATATACTCTAATTCATCCGTTGCGTCTCCGCGAGCCGAAACTACAACGGCAATATTTTCGCCCTGATTTACTTTATCAGAAATTATTGAAACAACTTTATTAAGTCCTTCTCCGTTTGATAATGATTTACCTCCAAATTTTAATATTTTCATTTTATTTTGCTATTGTTTCTGCCTTAAAAATATCGGCAAGTAAATGATCTAATTGTTTGTACTCTATTAAAAAAGCGTCATGCCCGTGCAGCGAATCTATTTCACTATAAAAAACATTTTCTTTGAACTTTTTTAACTCCTCATAGGTTTCTTTATTTTCTCTGGCAGTAAAAAACAAGTCCGAATTGATTCCAATAATATGAATCGCTGCATTTGTTTTAGACATTAAAGTTTCAAAATCGGCACTATTTCTTGTAATATCTATGGTTTTAAGCAATTGATTCATCAATTTATAAGATGCTAATTGATATCTCTTTTGCAATTTATCTCCGTGATGTGCCAACCAGCTTTCTATATTAAAAATGGAAAGATTTTCATTGACAGTACGTTGAAATTTTTCTTTGAATGATTCGGGAGATCTGTAACACAACATGGCATGAATCCGGGCATCCTCGATTGGTTTTGATGAATTGTTCAGGATTTGCTCCTGCAAAAAACAATTGGCAATCATCCAGTCAGTCGATTTCCAGTCGGTCGCAATTGGTATTAGATTTTGAGTAATATTTGGTTCTAGTGCCAACATTTCCCAGGCAATTCCTCCTCCAACAGAACCTCCAATAATCGTATGAACCTGACTTATATTTAAGATTTCAAGTCCTTTAATAAAAATTCGGGCAATATCTCTGGTCGTAAAATCCTGGTATTTTTCAATTATAAAAGAATCTGTTCCATTGCCCGGAACATTAAATGCCAATACGGTATATCTGCTGGTATCAATTGTTTTTCCTTCTCCAATTAAGTCGTTCCACCAGCCATTTTCGCCGGTAACCTGAGCATTTCCTGTCAAAGCATGATTGACCAAAACAATAGGCGCGCTATGTAATGGCAAACCGGCAACGGTAAAACTTAAAGGTAACGAACGGTATAGTGCACCATTTTCGGTGGTGAAATTTTGTATGCTAATGGGGTTTGGTATATTTTCCAATTTCAAATCTGTTGTATTATTGATTTGTATCTGGAAATATTAGAAAGAAAAAACTAGTAAGAAACTAGAAAAATTCTTGTTGTTATCTTTCCACGTTTGGGCGTGGTAGAATGCAGCACCTTCTTCGCTTTACCGAAGGGTTGCTAAGGATTCATCGGGTCTAATCCCTCGTCCTTTCTTTATAACATTTCAATACGTTTTTGAACTTAAAGGTGCAAATTAACTACTATTTTCTTAAACAAACAAATTTTATCGAAACTGATTCCTCAATTTCTTAAATATAATTCAAACTAAAACTATTATACGCAAAAATTTACCGAACAAATTGCCCAGTAAAATTAAGCAGGTATTCCCCTATTTTATGATACTTTTCGATTTAGATAAAAAGCGTTTCATTTTCTTTTGAATACATCAAAAACAATAAAGAGTTTGGTTCTTTTTTATCTGTTTTTTTATCCGTTTCTGTTATTCCGAATCTTGGATGGATCAATTCGTTTTTTGGCGGCGGATTGTTTCTTTTAGTCCTGTTTTTCAATGTTGAAAATGTTCTTGATAAGTAGTTTAATGTGCTCATGATATTTAAGTTTAGTTTAGTTTGTGTATTATTATCTTTATTATTCGTTTATTATTTTGTTAAGCCAGCCGGATGAAATAAAAAAACCCTTTTGGATTAGGATGCCAAAAGGGTTTAAGTTTTTAAACTCATATATTCTTTTGGAATCAACAGACGCGTACGCAAATAAATGCGACAGTGAACATCTTGTTCATCTGTAGGGATTTATTCATCTGTGATTTATTTATTATTTTAAATTCTTGCATTTTGTTATAAAATTAAAAAGCCTCCTAAAATTATTGGGAGGCTTTGCATATAATATTATTGTTTTCTTACAATTTAAGCAAAAGACATCCCAACGGTATTAACCGAAATGGCGCAAAACATTTTATAGACATTTGAGTTCATTGATTCAGTAGCTTTTGGGTTTAACAAATATGCAAATATTATTTTAATTACGCAAATTATTTTAAGTAAATTATGACAAAAAAACGATAAAAAAGCACATTTTAACGATATAAAACATCTTACAAAAGTTTTGTTTCATAAAAACAAAGTAAAAACTTACAAAACAGACTTTCCGCTTTAATATCTCCGCAAATCAGTTTATCAAAGAACTTTCAAAAACATTTCTAACTTCAATTTTTAAAGCCAGACCGCCTCTTTATTTTTAATTTTTTCTGACACTTTTAATATATCAGTAATAATCCCTCTTGAAATTGCCTGTTTACACGGAGATGCACTCTGAATTACAATTGGAACCTTAGCGTAAGACTGTGTATAAATCTCAAATATGGAATCAGATCCTTTTAACTGACCAATGGCAGATGAAACAGGTTCCGATAGTAATTTTACTTCTAATAGATTACGTTCCACATCAAATTCGCCAACATATCTTAAAACATGATTATCTGACTGCGTGATTTTTGCAATTTTAAATGATCTGTCAATTGCTTCTTTATTAAGGATTCCGTTTTTCTCTAAATGTTCTTCCCTAATAAGAGGATCAATTTTTATATCTGACAGCTCAAAATCTTTCCCAATTTCTCTTGTCAAAATCAATAATTTTCTGGCAGTATCATTTCCTGACAAATCCTCCTTAAAGGTAGAACGCATTAAACCTAAAAGACTTGCATCTTTCAATATAGAGGAGAAAGAAGCTTCTTCAGTAGAAAACCGATTAAAAACATAACTCAGATTATCTGAGAAAACACCACGTATCTTCGTTATTTTTTCTCCGGAATAATACAAATCCCTTACAGTTTGTAAAACCGGAAAACCAGTATCGACTGAGGTTTCATACAAAAACTCTTTGTCATACTTTTTAAGATTCTCTCGTATCTCTTTATAAAGATCAATTGGCAACGTATTTGCTTTTTTATTTACAGCAACAATATTAAATCCGTTCTGAATTAGCGTATTATAATGACCAATTAATTCGTCGCTGGCCGTTGCGTCAACTGCAATCAAATTCTCAAATTCGTTTTCTTTAGCGAATTCTACAATATCTTGTACCTTAAAAGGAACAGCCAATTCTCTAAAATTGGTTTCCCAGGCATATCCAACACCTTCTTTTTCAAAAAAAGCAACTGTAGAATTGGTGATAATAGGAAAATGAAAATCAATGTTTTTACTTTGAAGAAAAAACTCCTGACTTTCAATAATTTGATTAATCAAAGTACTTCCGATATTCCCAATTCCAAAAAGGATAATATTTATTTTAAGCTTCGACATAATTTTATTTATTGGGGTTAATTTAAACCATATGTTGGGTTTTTAATCATAAAAAATCACCTCTAGCAACACCACATTGCTAAAGGCAATTTTTCAAACAAAAAACAAAAAAACCTAATTTTTATTGATACTATATTGTGACTGTGTAACGCTTTCAAAAACCGTTTGCAAATCAGCAATAAGATCTTCTATGTCTTCAATTCCAACAGAAAGTCGGATTAAATCTTTTGAAACTCCGGTTTCTAATTGTTCGTCATCAGACAATTGCTGGTGCGTTGTACTTGCCGGATGAATAATTAGCGATTTTGTATCTCCGATGTTTGCTAAAAGCGAGAATAGTTTTGTTTCATCAACGACTTTTTTAGCCGCTTCGAAACCGCCTTTTAATCCAAAAGTGATAATTCCGCTTTGACCTTCTGGCAAATATTGCTGTGATAAATCATAATATTTACTCGATTTCAAACCTGGATAATTCACCCAAACCACTTCTTCTTGCTTCTCTAACCATTCGGCTAAAGCCAAAGCATTTTCGCTGTGCTTTTTAATTCGGATTGGTAAAGTTTCTAATCCCTGAATAATCTGAAAAGCATTAAACGGACTCAGAGCCGCACCAAAATCACGCAATCCTTCAATTCTTGCTTTTGCAATAAAGGCTGCATTTCCTAAAGCTTCGTGATACACTAATCCGTGATATCCTGCGGAAGGTTCTGTAAATTCCGGAAATTTTCCGTTTGACCAGTCAAAATTTCCGGCATCGATAATGGCACCTCCTAATGAAGTTCCGTTTCCGGCGATATATTTGGTTAAGGAATGAATTACGATATTTGCTCCGTGTTCAATTGGTTTTAGCAAATAAGAAGTTGCCACAGTATTATCTACAATAAAAGGCACTTTAAAGTTTTTGGCTTCCGCCGAAATTCCCTTCAGATCCAAAACATCTAATTTTGGATTTCCTAAAGATTCCACGAAGAAAGCTCTTGTATTTTCTTTTGCAGCTTTTGTAAAGTTTTCTGGTTTTGAAGGATCTACAAAAGTGGTTGTAATTCCTAATCTTGGCAAAGTCACTTTTAATAGATTATAAGTTCCTCCATATAAACTATTCGAAGCTACAATATGATCTCCGGCTTTTAGCAAAGTCAAAAAGGTTGTCGCAATTGCTGACGCTCCTGATGCTGTAACAACAGCCGCGATTCCGCCTTCAAGCGCTGCAAGACGTTGTTCTAAGACATCATTTGTTGGATTATTTAATCTGGTATAGATAAATCCGGCTTCGGCCAAACCAAATAAATTGGCAGCGTGATCAGCATTATTAAAAACATACGAAGATGTCTGATAAATTGGCACCGCTCTCGTTCCTGCATTTTTAGTTACATCGTGTCCTGCGTGTAATGCGTTTGTTGCAAATTTTTGTGTACTCATGATTTCTTAATTTTTTAAATATTGTTAATACTTATTATATATTGTTATTTGATTTTGAATTGATTTAAACGAAAGTATATTCTCCTTCTTCTTCTAATTCATACATATGAAAGAGTAAGGATTTTTGAGTTTTTATCTGTTGCTCCGGATTATACTTTACAACTTCACTTGTTGTTTCTTCAGATTTACTATTATTTTTTTGGGATTCCGATCTCAATAAGTACTGAAATGCAATTGTGTTTATATCTAATGTATTCATGATTTAAAATTTAAAATGTTGAAATAAAAAAAGCCCTTTCGGATGGCTACCAAAAGGACTTATAGTTCTAACTATAACAAAGACTCACTCTTTCACTTTTTGGCAACAGCTAATTGGGATGCACATTTGCATCATCTCACAACACATCATTTTTCTATTAGCTATTGTTTTCATTTTATTTAAAATTAATTCTTTTTTTAAACTCGACTAATTCGATAGAGTAAATGTAATAACTATTTATCGAACTACCAAACCAAATATTGATATTTAACATTAAAATTTTATTTATCTCCAGAATCAGGTGCTTAATGCTAAATTTTTTTCTACTTAAAAAGGTTTCACATTTTGCTTCATTTTCGAACAAAAAAAACCTCTGCGGTCTGCAGAGGTTCTCTATATGATGTTTGAAAATAAACTACAATAGTCTCTCTGCGGAAGGCTCCGGCATCATACAAGACATATTGCAAACAGTTAATTTCATTTTCCTTATTTATTTTGATGAGGCAAATGTCTGAACTATTTTTTAATCGACCAAACAAAAACTAAATTAATTTCTATTACCCTATCAATTTAGTATGTTTGTGTTAAATTTCTGTTTATAAAAATAAAAAAAGTTGAACTTTAATTTGCAAATCAAAATGGTTTCATACCTTTGCACGCGAATACAGAGGAAAAATTTGAACTGATTGCAACCTCTTCATAATGAAATGGTTCATTATGAATGCTGAAGATTTGATTTCAGTATTAAAAAATGCTAAAGCAGAAACTCTCCTTTAGCCTTTTTAGCAATTTCTCCTCGCTTAATTTTAATTTAATAAATTATTATGGCTTATTTATTTACGTCAGAATCTGTTAGTGAAGGGCATCCAGACAAAGTTGCAGATCAAATTTCGGATGCATTAATTGATAACTTTTTGGCATTTGACGCTGACTCAAAAGTAGCTTGTGAAACGCTGGTTACAACAGGTCAGGTAATTTTAGCAGGTGAAGTAAAATCGAATACTTATCTAGATGTGCAGCAAATTGCCCGCGAAGTAATCCGTAAAATTGGATATACTAAAAGTGAGTATATGTTTGAGGCAAATTCTTGTGGAATTTTATCAGCAATTCACGAGCAATCAGCTGATATTAATCAAGGGGTTGACAGAGCTAAGCCAGAAGAGCAAGGTGCAGGTGACCAGGGAATGATGTTTGGTTATGCAACTAACGAAACTGAAAACTACATGCCTTTGGCACTTGATTTATCTCATAAATTATTACAAGAGTTAGCTATTTTAAGACGTGAAAACAAGGAAATCACTTATTTACGTCCAGATGCTAAATCTCAGGTAACTTTAGAATATAGCGACGATAACAAACCAACTCGTATTGATGCGATTGTAATCTCAACTCAACACGATGATTTTGATGAAGAAGCTACAATGTTGGCTAAAATCAAAAAAGATATTATCGAAATTTTGATTCCAAGAATCATTGC
The DNA here is from genome assembly GCF_058808175.1 of Flavobacterium sp. GW821-FHT11G01. Classification (NCBI taxonomy): domain Bacteria; kingdom Pseudomonadati; phylum Bacteroidota; class Flavobacteriia; order Flavobacteriales; family Flavobacteriaceae; genus Flavobacterium; species Flavobacterium sp. GW821-FHT11G01. Next base: position 195,901 of record NZ_JBXARK010000005.1, read on the forward strand.
TAAAAATCCAGCTCACGCGCATTTATTCAATGATAAAATCAACTACCATATTAACCCAACAGGAAAATTCGTAATTGGAGGACCTCACGGAGATACTGGTTTAACAGGAAGAAAAATCATTGTTGATACTTACGGTGGAAAAGGAGCTCATGGTGGTGGTGCTTTCTCTGGAAAAGATCCGAGTAAAGTAGACAGAAGTGCTGCTTATGCTACACGTCATATCGCTAAAAACTTAGTTGCTGCAGGTGTAGCTGACGAAATCTTAGTACAGGTTTCTTACGCAATTGGAGTTGCTGAGCCAATGGGTATTTTTATTGATACTTACGGAACTTCTAAAGTAAACTTAACAAACGGTCAAATCGCTAAAAAAGTAGAAGCTATTTTTGATATGCGTCCTTACTTTATCGAGCAACGTTTGAAATTAAGAAATCCTATTTATAGTGAAACTGCTGCTTACGGACACATGGGACGTAAACCAGAAGTTGTAACAAAAACTTTTTCTGCTCCGGGAGGACATGTAAAAACGGTTACTGTTGAGTTATTTACTTGGGAAAAACTTGATTTTGTTGACAAAGTAAAAGCTGCATTTGGATTGTAATTTAGACTACTTAGATTGTTAGATTATTAGACAACTAATTTAGTCTTAAACATAAAAAACCCGATTTCTAAGAAATTAGAAATCGGGTTTTTATTTTATCAAAAACTATTTTATCTTTCCAGCTTTACATCCGGTAAAGTTTTAGGTCGACCTGCATCATTAGATAAAATCCATCCTGTGCGATACATCCACTCCGTCATTTTGCGCAATTTTACGTAATCAATATTTTCTGCTTCATCCATTGGTGTATGGTATTGACTGTGCAAAACACTGGTAAAGAACACCGACGGAATTCCTTTTCGGGCATAAGGCAAATGATCTGAACGGAAATAAAAATACTCCGGATGTTCCGGTCTGTCCCAAAGTTTATCCAAATCAAATTTTGGTCCTTCGTCATTTGCTTTTTTAGCGATAGCCACCAAATCAGAAGAATTCTCGTGAGGAGAACTTGAACCTAATAAAGCAGCCTGATTCACATTATTTCTTCCAATCATATCTCCGTTTAAAACAGCTACAATATCTTTTTCCGTAACAGTTGGATGCGCTGCATACCATCTTGATCCCAATAGACCTCTTTCTTCAGAACCATGAAATACAAATAAAGCGGTTCTTTTTCCGGGTTGTTTTTTGTAAGCTCTTGCAATGGCTAGCATCGCTACACAGGTACTTGCATTATCATCAGCTCCATTGTAAATAGAATCTTTACCATATTTTTGACGAACACCATCATGATCCTGATGTCCGCTGAAAAGAACATATTCATTTTTTAATTTCAGATCCGTTCCTGCAATTGTTCCAACAACATTTACTGACGGATATTTATAAGTCTCTGAAACCACTTCGGCAGACAAAACGTCTTTAGTATTTTTCAGGTAGTCTAATTGATCGCCATGTACCCAGAAAACCGGCATTGTTGAACCTATTTTATCTCGAAAACCTTCTATTCCATAAATTCCTCTTGTCATTTGTGGTTCAACCTGAGACCAACTTTGTTCTGCTAATTCATCTGCGACCATAATAAGTGCCACGGCTCCTTTTTTAACTACAAGATCGTAATATTTATTTCTAACAAGACCAGGATAACGTCTGTCAAAAAGCGAAATATCATCTGCAATTCCTTCTTTCGAAGCTAATAAAACAACGACTTTTCCTTTTACATCAGCTTTTTCAATTTCTTCTTTTGTGGCCGCACCCAAATAAACTAAAGAACCTTCTACTTTAATATTTGTAGTTTCTGCTACCAAAACTTCTTTCCAAAGTTTATATTCTTTTTGTCCAATTTTAAATTTTGTATTGGGAGTTACCTGATGCCTGTACAAATCAAAAAATTGAAAATAAGTTCCGTCATCACCAGCTGGAGCCATTCCGGCTTCTTTGGCTTTATTAGCCAGCCACATCGATACCTTTAACTCATCTAATGTTCCCGCCTCACGACCGTTAAAATGATCACCCGCCATTTGGTACATATCAGTTCTAAGATCCTTATCCGTTATTGCCGAAACTAAAGGTGTTTTGATTGTTTGCGAGAAAGCAAGTCCTCCACAAATAATCAAACTTAAGATCATTTTGTTTTTCATACGTTTTAATTTAGTATTCCAAACTTACTAATTTATCGACAAAAAACGCTCTTTTTAAATTTGAAAGATCTTTAAAGAAAGTACTTCTTATAATCAAACAAAAGCCCGACAGATTTTAATCTGTCGGGCTTGCTTTTTATTTAATAACAGAATCTAGTAAATTCCGTCTTGCATCTTTGTTAAGGTCTCTCTAATTTCAGTGGCAGTTTCCGCTTCTATCTCGGCGCTTAAATATTTTACTGCTAATGTTTGAGTTTCGACAGCTTTCTCTTTTTGTCCATCCTTATAGTATAGCTGCGCCAAAGTATCTAAATAATAAGGATTGTTTTTAGTAACCACTAAACTATACTCGGACCAGCTAATGGCAGATTTTAAAAAGTTAAAATTAGCAGATTTCAACACTACTGTCCAAGCAGCGGAGTTGCATAAATTTGAATGGTATTCTTTGAATGCGTTCCAGCCATTATAAGTGTAGTCAGAAAGTGGATCTAAAGTCGCATATATTTCATCTAAACGTTCGATTGCGCTTCCTTTATCTGTCGCTAAATTAGTATTAAAATAACTACTAAACTCTTTTAAATAACTTGTATTAGAACCGTCCTTATCTTCGACTTCACCTAAATAGGCAAAATAATTACGGTAACATTCAAAGTTTCCTTTTCCGGCAACAATCAGTTTTTTATAAACCGATATTGTTTTGTCTTTATTCACTTCTCCGGAAACTCCATCAGCTTCTATATAGGCGTTTTGTTGCAATGCCGAAGTAATTTCAGAAATTACATTACCAACTAAATGTGTTTCTCCTTCTTTTTCATTAAAAGCTACTCTTTGTGTTTCTATAGCATCAACATGTTTTATCAAATAATCAATAGATAGGAAATCAGTATCTGTTAACACTTTGTCTTCATTGAAAAATTGCTTGTAAAATCCTTGATTTTTAATTTCTTTCAAAATTGTTTCTACCAAATACATATTAGGTTTTGTATCTTTTAGATGCGCTTCAATTAGTTTTTTCCACGTTTGAGAAACTGTTTTTTTGTCCAGCGCTACTTTTACAAGCTTAAAATCCTCAGGATTTTCTGTGCCTGTTTCCGTATAATCATAATCGTAAGGCATTTCAAGAACAGCTGCTTTATTAAAAGCCATAATCAAATCAGTATCTGTTGCTTTTTTATTTTTAATTACTTTATCAAAAGACAAAAATGCATTTACTCTTTGCGCTTTTTTATAAAATCCGTCATAATAATTAAACTGAGCTTGTTTGTCTTTCAAATTAGATTTTGAGGTTGCTAAAATATCTCCGTTTTCATTTAAAATAATTATACTTGGATTGTCTGTTATTTTATTGGCTTTCAACCATTTTTTATCTTCGGCGGAAGCCAAATAATAATTAAAAAGATCATATTCCGCGTGATATGCATCATACATTGTATATGCTACTTGCACTTCCTGATCTTTAACAAAAGCATCAAAATCAGTTTTTGCCGATTGATTTTTACTATCAACATACACAACCAAAAGTTTGTTTTTAGTTGATGAAATGGCGTTTTTTAAATTGTTTTCGATCTTAAATTTAAAATCAAATTTAGTTGAAGGATAGGACTCCACAGCAACCGCTGTACTATCAACCGCTACATTTTCTGTACCAAAATCATCACTTATTAACGCTTCCTTTCCCGGATAAGTCCAGTTTGAAATAGTTTGACTTTCAATCGGAATTACTTTAGAAACTGTAGCTTGAGGTACCTCTTTCTCATTTAAAAAAATTAATGGGTTCTTTCCTTTTTGCTCAGAAATTCTCAACTCATTTGTTTTTTGGTCAAAAAATCCGGCAATCTTTAAATCGTTTACAGCAGACAATTGATAGTTAATAGTCACTTCAGAAACATCTTTTGGCAGCGCAAATTTTGACAATTTACTCTCGCCATTGTAGTCTTCATAAACCAAATACAAATAATCTGCTTTATCTATTTCAAATTCTAAATTGGTCTGTATAAAATCCGGATCAATTTTAGTTCTGATATCATTGATTTTTTGATACTGAACAGGATCATTTGATTTTTGTGTTCCGATATAGAACGAATAATAGGAAGGATCTAAAAATTTAATTTTAATTTTTTGCGCTTTTTTATCATTTGCAAAAGCAAGATCAAAAGCATTCTCTGATTTTACTTTTTGTGAAAATAAAAGTGAATCGCCTTTAATTTCATATTCTCCGGAATAAAAAACCAACTCGTATTTATTATCTTCTAATAAATTCAGTTTGATTTTTTCTCCTTTATTTGTAGACAGATAAGTTCCTTTTTGAATGCCTTTTGTTTGAGAAAACGAAACAAATATTACACAAAAAAACAATAAGAAACTCCATTTAAAATTACGCATACTTCAATTTTTTGGCTGTTAATATAATGCGTAAAGATATTGCATTCCTGATTAAACAAATCACAAAAAAGAAGTTTTGTAATTAAAATACTATAAATTATATTTCATAGAAAAGATAATATAACGTGGCTGAACCGTGTATTGAGAAACTCGTGTAGAAAACTGCGAGAAACTATCATCATTAAGATATCTTGTGTTTAACAGATTGGTTGCCGCAATTTTATATTCCCATTTGCTGTCTTTTTTTTGATAAATTAAACTAGCACTTAAAAAATCATATTCGTTGTCAACCGATTTGTTACCATTATAATAATGATAAAATTCATATTCAGACACAAACGAAAAACTATTCCAAAAATAATAATCTAATCTTGCGAAGGGTTTGTCTGTATAATAGGTCGAACCACTGTATTGATTGATTAAGGCGTTGTATCCTACTTCTAAATTCGGAAATTTTTTATAATTTGTTGAAGCTCTTACCGTATAACTTTGGATAAAACTTTCTGTAGTGGCCAGCACATTATTCTGAATATTATTGAATTTCGACCAATTGAAACTTGCAACTGCAGATGCTTTATAATTCTTTAAAAAAGAGCGTCCATAACTTCCCATTCCTGAAAAAGTTTCATCTGCCAAATTTGAATTATAAGGTACAGATGACTGATTGATTCCATCAAAATCAGCTTTGGTTTTAATGGCATCAACCTTTTTAGTATAGGTTGCGTTGGCAAAAATATTCTCAAAATTGAACATATTGTACTTGAAATATCGGAGCGAATGTACCTGTGAAGTGGCATTTTCCAATAAACGATTTCCTCTAAATAAACTGCTGTAATCTGATAAAACATAACCCGAAGCCAATTGATTTATATCAGTAAAATCATTTGACAAAGAGAAATTATAAGTCAGTGTTTCTGATTTTTTGATTTGATATAAGGCAAAAAAATCAGGCAATACTTTGGTGAAATTTTGAGAATAATCTGTTCCTAACTGATTGTTTGTCATTGAATAAGAATGCAAACTTACTCCTGGTGTCAAGGTAAATTTTCCGGATAGTATCTTATAATGAAAACCTAAAAAAGTATCATTAAAATTATAATTTACCTGATTATTATTTTGAGGATCGTTCAAATCATTTCGATTCCCGTTGTCCAGCATCTGAAAAATATGCGAATTAAAATCCTGATAAGAATAGGTATTTCCTAAAGTAATATTGATATTGCTTTTTGGTGTTACCATATAATAGTAATCGAGTTTTGCGTCTAATTTATTTGTTTTTACAAAACGATCCTGATTTAAATCATTTCGCTGTTGCCCTATAATATAACCTGACAAATCAAATGGCTGTGTTCGTAAATTGGCATTATAAAACGGATTTTCGTCCTGATATAAATGCTGCATTTCAAAAGCAAAAATATTTTTATCGCTTTGCGTATAGTACAAACTTAAGTTTTGATTTACGGATGTTGGATTCTGTTTTTTGTTAGTCAAAATAGTTTCAATAGAAGAAATATCATTTACAACCGATTCACGCAACAAATCTGTGTCTTCATCTTGTTTGGATAATTTGGTTAAGATATCATAATCAAACTGAAACTTATCGTTGGGTTTATACGTTGAACTCAATTTAAAAAGTCCCAAATTATTTTTTTGATGTGTTGATTCATCTCTTTTTTGCTGATCACCCGAATCTAAAATGGTCGTTTGAGATTTTGTTTCTAAATCTGTTTTTGATGTAGAAAGTATTCCAAAACCGCTAATATTCCAAGTTTTTGAAACTGAGTAAGCAAAATTTGTGGCTCCAAATTTCGTTTCAATTTCCTTAGCACGATTATTTCTTAAAATTGAAATTCCCAAATCATTTGATGAAACATTAAAGTTGCTTCCGCCCTTTTTCATCATATTTTTAAATCCACCTGTGAATTTAAAATAATCCTGCGCGGTCAAAGGTAATTCACCAATATTATTGAAATTGGTAATTAAATTAATAGAGTATTTTGGACTATAATAAAACAATTTCGGATTAATAATGTAACGACTGTCGAGTTCTGCAACGCCAATTCCGGCAGTTACATCACCAAACCAAAAGTTCTTTTTACCTTCTTTCAGTTTGATATTCATAGCGACATTATCCTGATCATTTTCTAAACCTTTTAATTGGCTTACTTCATTGTAATTTCTAAGAACCTGAATTTTATCAATCGCATCAGCAGGAATATTTTTAACGCCCAGTTTGGTATCTCCATCAAAAAAATCTTTTCCTTCCACCATTAATTTGCTGACTTTTTTTCCTTCAACTTCAATTTCTCCATCGGCATTTACCTCAACTCCGGGTAATTTTTTTAAAACATCCTCCAGTTTTTTTTCTGTTCCCGATTTAAAAGAATCTGCATTATAAACAATGGTATCTCCTTTTATAGAAACCGGCATTTCACGAACAATTTCAACACCTTCGAGTTCAATTCCGGTGTCGTCCATGACAATATTCTGAACTATATTTTCAGTATTAGTTGACACAGCCATTTCTTTCGATTTCATTCCGAGATAACTCACTTTTACCGTATACGAAGTATTTGGTTTTAAAGTCAATTGAAACTTTCCCTTATCGTTCGTAATTCCGTATGAATCCATAGCTTTTGTTCCGTTATTGACAGCCATAATATTGGCCATCTCCAACGGATTTTTTTGCTCGTCCTGAATAACACCATCAAAACGAACCGTTTGGGCAAAGGATATAGAGGTCATTAAAGAAATGACGAAGAAAAGTATATTTTTCATGAAAAGAAACTTAAGGTGATATAGTAAAACTATCGTCTGATCATTATTGGACCACCACCCGGCCCACCTTCGCGGCCACGGTTCATTTCTCTAAATTCTTCCATTTTTTTAATAACGGTTTCATCGTAATCTTTCTGAGAAATCACTTTACCTTTTGTAGGCGCTTTTATTTCGACTTTATCTTTTGCATTCAAAACAATTTTCGAACATAAAATGGTCGTTCTTCCATCATTTACTTCTAAAATTAAACCAGGCAAACCCCAATAATTTTCTGGTCCTTGATTGACCGGGATTTCCGGAGAATACCATGCCGTTATGACAATCTCTTTTGGCATTTCAAAATTGTCTGCAAAATTGGTTTTTGTTTCTCCTGAAGTTTTCTTTGCCTCATCTTTTTTATCTTCAGCTTTTTTATCGTCATTATTTTTAGGTCTGAAGTTTCTAAAGTCAGTTTTGCTGGCTTCTTTTACTGCTGTTGCTTTATAACAAGTATATCCTCCAATTTGTTTGGTTTCAGACTCAAGTTTCCAGTTTAATTTTGGAAGAGAATCTATAACCAGAAACTCTTTTCCCATAAATTCTTTATCAACTGTATACGATTTACTTTTTACATCTTTATAAAAAGTGCCGCCGCCACCCATAAAAGAGTTCATCATAATACGCATTCCTCCACCTTGTTGCCCAGGAGTTTCTAATTTTTCTTCTTCTTTGTAAATAGATGCCGATTTATCGAAATTCAAAATAAAGGTTTTCTCCAACATTTTTTTCATGCGCTCCTCCATGTTTTTTTGCATTTCAGGCGTGATATCTCTATTGGCACGCATTCCATCCATTTTAGGTGCTTGCGTTTTTGACTCATAAACAGCCATTCCCTGAAAATCTTTTTGTCCACGCATTTGAGTAAATACGAGTATTAAAGACATATATAAAAATATTTTTTTCATTGCATTTTCTTTTAAATTGAGTAAATCAATAGAACTTACTTTCAAATGTATTATTAATTTTAAAATACTAAAAATTAAATATATCAATACCAATAACATATCGACGAAATCGGCTGTTAATTAGATTGTTGCAATTCTGAAAAGTTTTAAAAACAAAATCACACTAAAACTGTAGTTTTTTGTAATTTGGCGTCTTTGAAACCTACTCATCATGAACAAAACAGTGCACAAAATCTTATTTTTACTTTTTATCGCCTGTTCATTCTCAGCTGTTCCCGCACAAAATAAAAAAATGAGTACAACTTTAATCTCTCAAATTAATACTGATATTGATGATTTTCTGGGATATGATTCTTTTGGATTTTCTTATCAGATAAAAAATAATGTCTTTAGAAAGATTAAAGGAAATGAGATTTTTGAGTATAAAAATGTTTCATTGGGAAATATTACCAAAGTTGACATTTTAAATCCGCTTAAAATAGTTTTGTTTTATGAAGATTTTAATACCGTTATTTTATTGGATAATCAATTAAACAAAATGACAGAAATTAATTTTTCTCAAAACAGCATTCCCATTGTTGTAACGGCAATTGGTATGTCAACCCAAAATCAATTATGGATTTACAATACCTTAAATCAACAAATTGGTCTTTTTGATTATTTAAAAAATGAATATAAAACGGTGTCTACGCCATTAACAGAAGCCATAAAATACTACCAGACTGACTTTAATACTTTTTATTGGATTGATAAAAAAAACAATTGGTTCTCTTGTGATATCTTTGGAAAAACTACTTCTTTAGGACAGGTACCTGATTTTGACAGAATCGAAATAATTGACTCAAATTCTTACATTTTCAGCAAAGCTAATTTGCTGTATTTTAAAGACAAAGCAAGCACAAGTTCAGATACCTATTCTGAAATTGAAGTTTTACAAAAAAGCTTTGATAAATTCTGTTACAAAGACCAAATTTTATCTATTTTTACAACTAAAGAAATCACCAATTATAAAATCGTAACACCGTAATGCACATAGCAATAGCAGGAAACATAGGCGCTGGAAAAACAACTTTGACTAAATTATTGGCCAAACATTTTAAATGGGAGCCCCATTATGAAGATGTTGTTGATAATCCTTATTTAGATGATTTTTACCACCAAATGGAACGTTGGTCATTTAATTTGCAGATTTACTTCTTAAACAGCAGATTTCGTCAGGTGCAACAAATTCGCGAAAGTGGAAAGAAAATCATTCAGGACAGAACGATTTATGAAGATGCTTATATTTTTGCTCCCAATTTATATTCAATGGGATTAATGACGAGTCGTGATTTCGAAAATTACACTTCATTATTTGAATTAATGGAATCACTAGTAAAAGCTCCCGATTTGTTGATTTACTTAAGAAGTTCTATCCCGAATTTAGTAGGTCAAATTCACAAACGCGGACGCGAATACGAAAACTCTATTTCTATTGATTATTTAAGCCGACTGAACGAAAGATATGAAGCCTGGGTTCAGACTTATACTAAAGGAAAACTTTTGATTATTGATGTTGACAATATAAACTTTGTTGATAATCCAGAAGATTTAGGAAATATTATTAACCGTATTGATGCTGAATTAAACGGTTTGTTTTAAAAACACTAATTTACACTAATAAAAAAATGCCTCTAAAATTTAGAGGCATTTTTTTTGTTTTAAAACCTTTGATGAAATTCATAAGCTGTAATAATTTTCTTATTTTTATAATCGTTTTTTAAATATTTCCCAAATTGGGAAAATATAATTATATTTGCATATGTTATGAGAATAATAGCCAAAAGAACATTACAAAATTTTTGGGAACGTTTTCCAAATTCAAAACAACAATTATTATCCTGGTATCAGGTTTTTGATAAAAATAATTTTGAAAACTCAAATGCTATTAAATCAATGTTTGGATCAGCTGATTTTATTGGCAATAATAAAGTGATCTTTAATATTTGTGGAAATCATTATCGCTTAATCGTTAAAATCAATTATAATACACAGATTATCTATGTTTTATTTGTTGGTACTCATAAAGAGTATGACAATTTAAAAGATATTAAAACATTGTAAAAAATGGAAATAAGACCAATTAAAACAGAAAACGATTATGATTTAGCCCTAGAAAGAGTAAACATTCTTTTTGATGCTAAACCTAATACAGAAGAGGCAGACGAATTAGATATTTTGGTAACACTTATAGAAAAATATGAAAGAATACACTATCCTATTCCAGAGCCAGATCCTATTGAAGCCATTAAATTTATGATGGAACAAAATGGACTTACTGACGCTGATTTAGGCGTTTTATTAAATAGCCGTTCAAGAGTATCTGAACTTTTTAAACGTAAAAGAGCTTTAACAATAAAGCAAATTAGAATTTTAAATGAAGAGCTTCACATCCCAGCATCAATTTTAATAAAAGAATATGCTCTAGATTTATAAACAAAAAATGCCTCTAAAATTTAGAGGCATTTTTTGTTTATAACTAACATGCAATTTTTATTTTACAGCTTCAATTTTTGCTTTTACTTCTTCTTCAGTACCTTCAAAAACTTCAGTTGTTGTTTTTCCATTTTCGGTTTTTGTTACTGTTCCAACTGTTACGCCATTTGTGGTAGACAAGTTAACCTCTACACGCTTTTTACTGTATTTAGAAGTATCAAAACAATCTGTTTTTTGATGCGTATATTTTCCGTTTGCATCATAATGAGCCAGACATTTTGCTGTTTCTTCAGCCGTACATCCTTTTTCTTTGCACATTTTAATACATTCTTCTTTCCTCATTCCTGACAAATCTCCACATTTAGAAACACTGCCTGCATGCATTTCCATTTTACAACAAGAACCTTTTTCAGCCATCCCAGAAGACGAGTGACCTTCTCCTAAAATTGGAGCAATCACTAATCCAATTAAACAAGTCAATTTAATTAAGATGTTCATTGATGGCCCAGAAGTATCTTTAAACGGATCTCCAACTGTATCTCCGGTTACGGCAGCTTTGTGCGCATCAGAACCTTTATAGGTCATTTCGCCATTGATCATAACTCCGGCTTCAAAAGATTTTTTAGCATTGTCCCAGGCACCTCCTGCATTATTTTGAAAAATGGCCCAAAGTACTCCAGAAACAGTAACTCCTGCCATATATCCTCCTAACATTTCAGCAATTAACTGATTATTATCTGCATAAACTAATTTCCCTAATAATACAATTGCAATCGGAAAACCAATGGTTAAAATTCCTGGCAACATCATTTCACGTAAAGCGGCCTTAGTCGAAATTTCAACACATTTTCCGTATTCAGGTTTTCCGGTTCCTTCCATAATTCCAGGGATTTCCTTAAACTGACGACGAACTTCATACACCATATCCATTGCTGCCTTTCCAACTGAATTCATAGCTAACGCTGAAAAAACTACCGGAATCATTCCACCAACAAACAGCATCGCTAAAACCGGTGCTTTAAAAATATTGATTCCGTCAATTCCTGTAAACGTTACATAAGCAGCGAACAAAGCCAATGACGTTAAAGCTGCAGATGCGATTGCAAAACCTTTTCCAGTCGCAGCGGTTGTATTTCCTACTGAATCTAAAATATCTGTTCTTGTACGTACTTCTTTTGGTAATTCACTCATTTCGGCAATTCCTCCGGCGTTATCTGAGATTGGTCCGAAAGCATCAATCGCTAACTGCATTGCCGTAGTAGCCATCATTGCTGAAGCCGCTAATGCAACTCCATAAAATCCTGCTAAAGCATAAGAAATCCAGATTGCTGCTGCGAATAATAAAACTGTTGGAAAAGTAGAAATCATTCCTGTTGCTAAACCAGCAATTACGTTTGTTCCTGCTCCTGTAGATGATTTTTGTACAATCGCCAAAACGGGTTTTGTTCCTAATCCTGTATAATATTCTGTTACAGATGAAATAGCTCCACCAACTACCAATCCAACTAAAGTGGCATAGAAAACACGCATTGATGAAATATCTTTAGAACCTTCTCCGAAGAAACTCATTTGCATTGTTTCCGGCAACATATGTTGTACTAAGAAGAAACATGCAATTGCAGTTAAAGCAATCGAAACCCAGTTTCCTATATTTAATGCTTTTTGTACTTGTGCTTCTTTGGCATTGTCATCAGAGATTTTTACCAACATAGTTCCGATAATCGAAAATAAAATTCCGAAACCCGCAATTGCCATTGGAAGCAAAATTGGACCAATTCCTCCAAAAGCGTCCTGAATAGAACCGCCCATATCTTTAATAACGTAATTTCCTAAAACCATAGCAGCCAAAACTGTCGCAACATAAGACCCAAATAAATCTGCTCCCATTCCTGCAACGTCTCCAACATTATCTCCAACGTTATCTGCAATTGTAGCAGGATTTCGCGGATCATCTTCTGGAATTCCAGCTTCTACTTTACCTACTAAATCGGCACCAACGTCGGCTGCTTTCGTGTAAATTCCACCTCCAACTCTGGCGAATAATGCTATCGATTCAGCACCAAGAGAAAATCCTGCTAAAGTCTCTAAAACTTTAGTCATATCTTCAGATGATGTCCAGATTCCGTTCATGAAAATTTGAAAGAAAACAATAAAAAAACCGGTTAATCCTAAAACGGCAAGACCTGCAACACCTAAACCCATTACGGTTCCGCCTCCAAAAGAAACTTTCAAGGCCTGCGGCAAACTTGTACGAGCCGCCTGCGTTGTTCTCACATTCGTTTTTGTTGCTATTTTCATTCCCATATTTCCAGCCAATGCTGAGAAAAAGGCACCAAAAATAAAAGCAACTACTATTAATATATGTGTGGTAGGAACGATAAAAGAAATTCCGGCTAAAACTAAACTGGCACCAATTACGAAAAAAGTCAATAATCGATATTCAGCTTTTAAAAATGCGAGGGCTCCTTCATAAATGTGATCTGAAATTTCTTTCATTTTCCCATCTCCCGCATCTTGTTTTAAAACCCAAGTCCTTTTTATTCCCATGAAAAGTAATCCTAAAATTGCCATAACAATTGGCAAGTAAATCATAAATGCATTCATAATATAGTAATGGTTTTGGTTAATAGTCAATAAACTAACTAAAACGAATTTAAACAAAAAAGCAATACTCCTAACGGAGTATTGCTTTTTTTATAATAGAATAGGGTAAAAATTATTTAATACTAAATAATCCCTCTGGTTTATTTTCGATATCGTCAAAACGCTTAGTACACTCAGCAATAATTGCAAATGCTTCGTTTACATCTCCCCAACCTTCTACATCTACCTGCTTGTTTTCAAGATCTTTATAAACCTGGAAGAAATGCTCAATTTCTTTCAATAAGTGTCCATTAATATCAGATAAATCATTTAATGAATTCCAGATTGGATCTGAAACTGGTACACAAATGATTTTTTCATCTGGTCCTTTATCATCAGCCATGTGGAAAACTCCAATTGGTTTTACTTCGATAACACATCCTGGAAAAGTAGGTTCATTTATCAAAACCAATACATCAAGAGGGTCACCGTCAAGAGCTAAAGTTTCTGGAATAAATCCGTAATCAGCCGGGTACATCATTGAAGAGAACAACATTCTGTCAAAACGCATTCTTTTGATTTCAAAATCGTACTCATATTTATTTCTGCTTCCTCTTGGTATTTCGATTAATACATCGAAAGTCGTTAGTTTGTCTGCGGTCATTTTCGTTTTTTATTATTTCTATAAATTCGATTGCAAAAGTAACTAAAGAATCCTTTTTCACAATAAAAAACTGCATTAATCTACACACTTTTCTGTTAAATAACAAACAGTTAATATGTAATTTTTCTATTTCGTTTGTTTAAATAATAATGCCACAATAAATAGGTCGCATAAGATCGATACGGACTCCATTGTTCAGCATGAATTTCCATTTCGTTTTTGTCGTGGATATCCAATAATTCTTTAATCGTATTGACCACTGCAATATCTCCCAATGGAATTAAATCTGGTTCCTGCAGACAGAACATTAAATAAATATCAATCGTCCAATTTCCAATTCCTTTTAATTTGATAAGTTCTTCCCGAACTTGTTTTGCCGATTTTGTGGCTAAACTTTCTATATCCAATTCTTTATTTAAAACGGCTTCTGATAGAATTTTGATGTATTTTGTTTTCTGTCGGCTTACACCTAACGCTCGAAATTCTTCATCTGGCAAAATCGACATAGTTTCAGGGTCACAAGTTGTATACGCCTTAATTTTTAGAAATGTGGCTTTCGCCGAATCAATAGAAACTTGTTGTTCAAGAATTAACAATACCAAAGTTTCAAAACCCTGAGGACGTTTTGGAATTGGCGGTAAACCGTATTTATTAATGATTTCCTGAAATATGGGATTTTTGGTTGATAGAAAATCGATTGCTTCTTGCATAACTTTGATTTAAAGTCTATTTCAAAATTAAATAAAAAAAGAATCTCGCAAAGGCGCAGAGACGCAAGTTTTAATTCCTGCAGATATAGCAGATGAATTAAAAACATTAAGAATATTAAATCTGTATAAAAAAATATTACTCCACAAAAAAAGTCGCAAAGAATTAAACCTTTGCGACTTTGTAACTTTGATGCTTTGCACCTTTATAATTAGAAATAGAATCCAAAAGACCCTTTTACTGCAAATTTATTAGCATCCGGAGCGTTTAAATAACTTCCTCTCCAGGAGAAATCGATTCTGAAAACTTTGAAGATATTTCCAATTCCGGCATTGTATTCCCAATATACATTTTCTGGTGCATTATACGGCTGATCAGAAGCGTTGATAGCTCTGTTTGCATCTGAAATTGTTCCGTAAACTCCTTTTACACCTACAAATTCTCTCCAGTTTAATTTTCTCATAAATGGAATTCTGGCAAATAACCTTCCTCCAAAATCATGATTCCATTGCAAAGTAGTATATTGATCTGTAATGAACTCATAGAAATTCAGGTTACTGAATGTATTTTCGATTGTAAAATAAGTCTGGTTACCCGGAATTACACTCATTAATCCTAAAGGAATCGTTCCAAAAGTTTTACCCGTTTCTAAAATAATATTTGATCTTCCTAGCGGACCAATAATAATAGGCTGCTTATAGTAAATCTGTATTTTTTCGTAAGCAAAGTCACTATTAAAAACACCTTTTAAACCATAACTGAAATTTACAAAGAAATGACTAAACGGGCTGTCAACAAGATCTCTCTCTACTCCAAAACCAATAGTTTTTCTGTTTGGCATAAACTCAAACTGAATATTAGCTTCAGATTGTGTTACGGCACTTGCAACAACACCCGCAGGATTTGAAGGATTTGGCAAAGTAGTATAATAATCCAGACTAAAAGTAGGCGAAGCTGATTCTAAAGTTCGATAAGAAAGTCCAGCCTGAACAACAAAATTCTTAATGGGTTCCATTTCAAATGAAATGTTACTCAAATTAATATTTGTTAATTTTCCGTTACTTCCTGTTGTAAATAACGCAGAAGAGGCAAAACTTCGTCCTAAAATATCGTTTGTTGTTGTTAAGCTCGCACCAATTTGCTCGATGTCTCGCCTATTTCCTCCGGAAATAATGAATCGTTTTTTCTTATCAAGCATCCATTTTCCTGAAACTCCATATTTGAATTTACTATCATCAAAACCATATGCTGTATAAGCTTGTATGCGCCATGGATCATTTGGTCCAAAATACGTTCTTCCTCCAACTCTAACTCTCAGACCTTCTACTTCATTGTATCCAAATGTGGAAAAGATAGGACCATAATCAAAGTTTTTAAACTCGACGTAACCACTTCCTAAAATAGAAACCAAACTGTAAAGTTGCTTGAATCTCTTGACTGTTTGTAGTGTATCCAACATTTTGTAGATACCCTGTTCGTCTTTATTTAGTTTCTCAAAACGGTTTTCATCCCAAAATTCATCTGGTCGATCGTAAACAGCATTGTCTATAAAGTTGACTTCTTCCTTATAAAACTTCTCGGGTTTCTGAATATTGAATTTATGATCTCTATATAATGTCGTTCGTTTTCCGTAAACACCTTTTGATTTTTCTTTTTTATTCAGAGCAAAATCAGACATCATATAATCACGTGTCAAAAGGAAAACAGAATCATTTTCTACATCAAATTCCTGTTCGATATAGATATCTTTTACCCAGTTAATATTGGCGCTTTTAGTAACACCCATATTAATTTTCTTGATCGCAAAAGTAGTATCGTTTACCCAAAAATCTCCTTTAAAGGTCAATTCGTTTTTACGTCTTGGATAAAAAACAATATTATAACACCATTTTTTATCAATATAAGCACTGTCTTTTAAAACATAATTATAAACGTCAATTCCTGTTTTTGAAAGTGGGCTTGTAAAACTTTTATCAAAAAATTTAAGATGATTATCGTAAATATTATAATCCGAATAAAGATCTTTTACAAAAGATAAAATCTGTTGATTTCCATTGAATCCAGAGGTTTTACTTCCTTTTATATTCTCTTTTACTTTTTTTAATTTATTATCTCCGTAAACATCATAAACTGATTCATTAATGAAAATTGGCAGATAAGTTTTTCCAGTAACATCAGAAGTATCTACATGATTAAACACAAATTCCATTCCTTTGAAGAGTTTATTCTTCATAAAAGCACTATCAATCGTGTTCATATCAAACTCGACTTTCTCGTACTTCTGCATTTCATATTGATTGAATTGGTACAAACCGTTTTTACGTTTTCTTTCCCAAATTTTTCTCAAAATATCTAATGCCGGATTATTCTTTTTAGATGTTTTTCCGGTAAAAATTACAACCTCATTTAATGCTTCGGCTTCACTTAAGACAATTTTAAAATTATAATTAACCGCTTTCTCCAAAGGAATTTCTTTATCTGAAAATCCTGCCGAAGTAACTAATAATGCCGTATAGGTTTTTGGTGATTCCAAATAAAAACGACCATCTTCATTAGAAACTATTCCGGTATTTGAACCTTTAAAAACAATATTTGCAAACGGAATAGGTTGATTCAGTTTATCCAAAACAATTCCGCTCACTTTAGTTTGTGCAGTAGCAATATTTGCAAGTGCAAATACAAAAAACAGGCTGAGTAAAATTATTTTCTTTATCATCTGGCAAAAAAAAACTTCATCAATTAATATGACTGATGAAGTTTTATAAGTATTGTTTATTTGATTATTTGTACATTACTTTCTTAACTGCTTTTACTACATCAGCTGCATTTGGCAACCAGTCTTTAAGTAAAACAGGAGAGTAAGGCGCAGGAGTATCTGCTGTTGTAATACGTTGAATTGGCGCATCAAGAAAATCGAAAGCCTGTTCCTGAACGATATAAGTAATTTCAGAAGAAATACTTGCAAACGGCCAAGCTTCTTCTAAAATAACTAAACGATTTGTCTTTTTCACTGATTTTAAGATCGCTTCATTATCCATTGGACGAACTGTTCTTAAATCGATAATTTCACATGAAATTCCTTCTTTAGCTAATTCATCAGCAGCAATAAAAGCTTCTTTGATGATTTTTCCGAAAGAAACGATTGTTACATCTATTCCTTCACGTTTAACATCTGCAACTCCTAACGGAATTGTGTATTCTCCATCTGGCACTTCACCTTTGTCACCATACATTTGCTCAGATTCCATAAAAATTACAGGATCATTATCGCGAATTGCAGATTTCAAAAGTCCTTTTGCGTCATATGGTGTAGAAGGAACTACAACTTTAAGACCAGGGGTATTAGCGAACCAGTTTTCTAAAGCTTGAGAGTGAGTAGC
Source organism: Flavobacterium sp. GW821-FHT11G01 (assembly GCF_058808175.1). NCBI lineage: Bacteria > Pseudomonadati > Bacteroidota > Flavobacteriia > Flavobacteriales > Flavobacteriaceae > Flavobacterium > Flavobacterium sp. GW821-FHT11G01. The sequence continues at coordinate 213,990 of NZ_JBXARK010000005.1, forward strand.
TCCTAATTGACCTGCAGAAGCAGTTGGTCCACGAAAAACGATAGGCACATTAAATTGTCCACCTGTCATTTGACGCATTTTAGCAGCATTATTTATAATTTGATCAATACCAACTAAACAGAAGTTGAAAGTCATATACTCTACGATAGGACGACAGCCGTTCATAGCTGATCCTACTGCAATTCCTGTAAAACCAAGTTCAGCAATTGGAGTATCGATTACTCTTTTTTCGCCAAACTCAGCAAGCATTCCTTTTGAAGCTTTGTATGCTCCGTTGTATTCTGCAACTTCTTCGCCCATTAAATATATGGATTCATCGTGACGCATTTCTTCGCTCATCGCTTCGCAAATGGCCTCTCTAAATTGTATTGTTCTCATATTTATATTGTATGTTGAATTTTCTGAAGAGCAAAAATAAATATTTTAAATAACTTAAAAGCATAAATTGGATTTAAAATCACACGAACTTCCCCCTCTTCTTTTGCTTTTAACTTTTATTTTTTTATTGTGATATTTACGAAATCGATATAATTGCGATTATTCCTCACTTAAAAACATTTTTCAGACAAACTCAACCTTATTTGTTTAATTCTGATTTGAGCAAATTCTATCTTCAAACGAAACAAATCAAAAATTAGTACAAATAGACGCTAAGTTTAACAGTTGTTTGATGAAGCAGCATTGCAAAATTCCTAAGAATCAGACTAAATGACTGAATTTTCAATTTCATATTCTAACAAAAGGACCTTCAAATTTCATAATCTTCGAAAACGTAATAGTTTTTAAAAAATATTATGCATGCATAGTATATTATTCCGATTTTAATTTCTAAATTTGTCAAAGCATATTATAAATATAAAATATATACTTATGAAAATATTAGTTTGCATCAGCCATGTGCCTGATACTACTTCAAAAATTAACTTCTCCAATGGTGATTCAGAATTCGATACCAACGGTGTACAATATGTAATTAATCCTAATGACGAGTTTGGTTTAACGCGTGCAATCTGGTTTCAGGAACAACAAGGAGCAACTGTAACTGTGGTTAATGTTGGAGGTCCGGATACTGAGCCAACTTTGCGTAAAGCATTGGCAATTGGAGCAAACGAAGCGATTCGTGTAAATGCTAACCCAACTGATGGTTTTTTTGTTGCAAAACAATTAGCTGAAGTAATAAAAAATGGAGGTTATGATCTTGTAATTGCCGGAAAAGAATCTTTAGACTATAACGGTGGAATGGTTCCTGGAATGATTGCAGGAATTTTAGGTTCTAACTTCTTAAACTCTTGTACAAGTGTAACTGTTGACGGAAACAATGTAAAAGCAGTTCGTGAAATTGATGGTGGAAAAGAAACTGTAAGTACTACTCTACCCTTAATTATTGGTGGACAAAAAGGTCTTGTTGAAGAAAAAGATTTGCGTATCCCGAACATGAGAGGAATTATGACAGCAAGAACAAAAGCTTTAACTATTCTTGAGCCAGTTGATGCTCCGGTAAACACAAAAGCTGTGAAATTTGAAAAACCAGCTCCTAAATCAGCAGTGAAGTTAATTTCTCCTGATAATTTAGATGAGTTAGTTAATTTATTACACAACGAGGCTAAGGTGATTTAAGATTGTAGAATTTAGATTTTAGATTGCTGACTGCAACACAAAATCTAAAAAACTCAACATTTGATTCACTTCAAAATCTAAAATCAATAATCATTTTGGATTTCAATTTTTAAAATCTGAAATCTAAAATCTAAAATCTAAAATTATTATGTCAATATTAATATATGCAGAATCTGCAGAAGGAAAATTTAAAAAAGTTGCTTTTGAATTAGCTTCTTACGCTAAAAAAGTAGCAGAATCATTAGGAACAACTGTAACCGCTTTGACTATAAACACAAGCGACGTAAGTGAGTTATCTAAATACGGAGTTGATAAAGTTCTAAAAGTAAACAACGATAAATTAGCAGGTTTTACAGCTAAGGCTTATGCCGATGTAATTAAACAAGCTGCTGAAAAAGAAGGAACAAAAGTAGTTTTACTTTCTTCTACAACAGATAGTATTTATCTTTCATCATTAGTTGCAGTTGCATTAAATGCAGGTTTTGCATCGAATGTTGTTGGATTACCAATTAGCACTTCTCCGTTTCAGGTAAAAAGAAATGCTTTCTCAAACAAAGCTTTCAATATTACTGAAATCAGTACAGATGTAAAAGTTCTTGGCTTGGCTAAAAACTCTTACGGAATTTTCGAAAGTGCAGGATCTGCAACTGAAGAAGACTTTAATCCATCGATTGGAGACAATGATTTTGGAGTAAAAGTAGAATCTGTAGAAAAAGTAACCGGGAAAGTTTCTATTGCTGATGCTGATATCGTAGTTTCTGGCGGACGTGGATTAAAAGGACCTGAAAATTGGGGATTAGTTGAAGATTTAGCAGCTGTATTAGGTGCTGCAACAGCATGTTCTAAACCAGTTTCTGATTTAGGATGGAGACCTCATAGCGAGCACGTTGGACAAACAGGAAAACCAGTAGCAACAAATTTATATATTGCAATCGGAATTTCCGGAGCGATTCAGCATATTGCCGGAATCAACTCTTCAAAAGTAAAAGTAGTAATCAACAGTGATCCTGAAGCGCCTTTCTTTAAAGTGGCTGATTATGGTATTGTTGGAGATGCATTTGAAATTGTACCTAAATTAACAGAGAAATTAAAAGCTTTTAAAGCACAACATTCTTAATTTAAAATTCTCTACAAAAATATAGCTGCCTAAAAACAAGATAATCGTATCTTTGTTTTAGGTAGCTTTTTTGTTCCATATTTTTTGATTAAAATTGCACCTTTATTTTTCAATCAAAAAAAGTATTAAAATGAGGCAGTAATTGCCCTTTTTTACCCATATATATGAGTCTAGTAAAATTGTCCATAAAAGGAATTTCATACAGTCAAACTCAAAATGGCGCTTATGCCTTAATTTTGAATGAAGTTGACGGTGAAAGAAAATTACCAATTGTTATTGGTGCTTTTGAAGCCCAATCGATTGCTATTGCCTTAGAAAAAGAAATAAAACCTCCTCGTCCATTAACACACGACCTATTCAAAAACTTTGCTGAAAGATTCGATATTGTTGTAAAACAAGTAATCATTCACAAATTAGTTGATGGTGTTTTCTATTCTAGTTTGATCTGCGAAAGAGATAAAATTGAGGAAATTATTGACGCCAGAACTTCTGACGCAATTGCTTTGGCATTACGATTTAATGCTCCGATTTTTACTTATAAAAACATTCTCGATAAAGCCGGAATTTATTTAAAATCGAATACTGCCGACACCGATCAGGGCTCTCAGGAAATTGATGATGTTCTTTCGAATCCGGAAACTTTTGGTCATGAAGAAGAAAGCAATCAGTCCGGAGATGTGTACGCAAAACATACTCTACAGGAGCTAAATGAACTTTTGGATCAGGCCGTTTCTCAGGAAGATTATGAAAAAGCAGCCAAAATTAGAGACGAAATCTCTAGAAGATAATTAAGGCTATAAGCCGTAAGCTTTAGGCTGTAAGCTTAAAGCGTAAAACACAAGAAAGCATTAAACTGCCAAAGCTTAAAGCCTAAAACTTAAAGCCTAAAGCAAAAAAAAAGCCTAAAGCAACAATGAAGCAATACTTAGATTTAGTAAAACATGTTTTAGAAACCGGTTGCCAAAAAGGAGACCGAACAGGAACAGGAACCAAAAGTGTTTTTGGTTACCAAATGCGTTTTGATTTAAGTGAAGGTTTCCCGATGGTTACTACCAAAAAACTACATTTAAAATCTATCATTTACGAATTGCTTTGGTTTTTAAAAGGCGATACCAATATTAAATATCTTCAGGAAAACGGAGTGAAAATTTGGGATGCGTGGGCAGATTCAAATGGTGATTTAGGTCCTGTTTATGGGCATCAATGGCGTAATTGGAACAGTGAAGAAATTGATCAGATTTCTGAGTTAATTATGGAGCTTAAAACAAACCCAAATAGCCGTAGAATGTTGGTTTCAGCATGGAATCCATCCGTTTTACCAAATACAAAAAAATCATTTGAAGAAAACGTAGCCAACAACAAGGCCGCTTTACCTCCTTGTCATGCCTTTTTTCAGTTTTATGTTTCGAGTCCCGATGTTGAAAAAGGTGAGACAAAAGGCAAACTTTCTTGTCAGCTATACCAACGAAGCGCTGATATATTCTTAGGAGTTCCTTTTAATATTGCTTCTTATGCATTGTTAACTATGATGATCGCTCAGGTTTGTGATTTAGACGCAGGCGAATTCATTCACACTTTTGGAGATGCACATATTTACAACAATCACATTGAACAACTGGAGCTGCAATTAAGCCGCGATCCTAAACCATTACCAAAAATGATTTTAAATCCTGAGATTAAAAATATTTTTGATTTTGATTATAACGACTTTACACTTTTAGATTATGAACCACACGCCGGTATAAAAGGAAGTGTTGCTGTATAAATAAAAAAATCCGCTTATAAGCGGATTTTTTTATACAACTAAAACACTATTTTCGCTTCCCGCAAAATCATTCCATTTATAAGAATCTGCTTCAGGATCATTTACATACAATCCGTCAATTACATATTTAAACTCATAAATAGCATCTTTTACTAAGTCGTAAGTCGCTTTAAAAGTTCCGTTCTTTAACTTGCTCAAAGTTCCTTCTTCCGGATTCCAATTGTTAAAATCTCCTACGACTGCAGCTGAGTTTGCATCTTTAGCCTCTACAGAAAATGTAACTTTACACACTGGCTTTGTTTTGATAAATTGCTTCTTTAAAGACATAACTGTTTAGTTTTTAGATTTATATACCTAAATTACAGAAATTCAACTGAACAGTCAATAGCCAGCTTGTCGATTTATGATAATAGCAAAAACAGCTTATTTTTTTCATCACATTAATAATTTAAAGCACATATAATTCTCTGTTTCTCATTTAGCATTCCCTTGAACACAAATATTCTACGATCAAAAACACCATGATTTCAAAATAAATTTTAACTTTATAACCTCATTATTCATTAATTGTCTTATGGAAAAAGAAGTGCACGAACAATACGAATATGCCAGAAGAAGACTTAGGCAAAAGAAAATCCTGTATTTTCACTTTGTACTTTTTCTTTTAGGGAGTTTATTTTTATTTATTGCAAACAGGTTTTTTGGTTTTGGCGCTAACACAGATCAAAACTGGTGTATTTGGGGCATTACAATATGGTTTTTCATCTTCATTTTACACTTTATCAAAGTCTATATTACGGATCGATTTATGAATAAGAAATGGGAAAGAGAACAAATTGACAGGCTTGTTGCTTTACAACAAAAAAGAATTAGTCAATTAGAGTCCAAAATAAATGATGATACTGATAATAAAATTTAGTTTTAGAATACCATGATTATAATGATAGCTGCAGTTGCCGAAAATAATGCTCTTGGGAAAAATAATGAATTAGTGTGGCATCTGCCAAATGATTTCAAAAGATTTAAATCGCTTACAACCAATCATCATATTATTATGGGAAGAAAGACTTTTGAAAGCTTCCCAAAACCATTACCAAACAGAGTTCATGTCGTAATAACACGCCAAAAAGATTACAATCCTGAAGGCTGTATTGTCGTAGATAATATAGAAAAAGCGATCGCTGTTTGCCCGGAAAATGAAGATTCTTACATCATTGGCGGAGGCGAAATTTACAATTTGGGAATGGAGCATGCTGATATATTAGAAATAACCAAAGTACATCATAGTTTTGATGCCGACGCATATTTCCCTGAAATAGATAAAACCGATTGGCAATTAGTTGAATCTGAAGAAAATTTTAAAGATGAAAAACATCTTTATGATTATACTTACGAAACTTACATTAGACGATAAATAAAAAAACATCCTCTTTTGAAGGATGTTTTTTAAAAACGATTGATTTTTGATCTGACTCTTTCAGGAAGTAGTTTTTGTAAAAATCACAAATGTTTAACCATTTGAATTAACTGAATAACATTTAAAATTATTTGAGAATAAATCTCAAAAAGAGCCTTTAATAACAAATACCACTAAGATATTAAAGGCAAGAAAATTAAAATTTCCAAAAACAAATTTAATCCTAAGAACGTATTTTGCACTTACAAAAAACAGTATTGTGGTTTAAAAACAACACTTTCAAAACTACTTACAAGAACAAACGAATTACCAGTGCAAAGAAAGTATTCATTCGATTTAAGTCATTGTATTCTATCAATCATTAAAATTTTCATCATTTTATCTTTAGCAAAAGTGGCCATAAATCAAGCATCTCACAATACCAACTTTTAGTGATTTTTTTAAAATACCTACTTTTGGTGAGAGTTAAAAACTACAATTCAATTGTTTTATAAAAAGCTTATTCTAAAACAATTGATTTACAAATTAAAAAACGCAATTACAGTTAACACAGTTTGTATTATATTTGCGTAAATAAAAAAAATGTCTGAAAAAATAACCCCATATAAAGACTCTTCTTTAGGTAAAAAAGAACAGGTTGCCCAAATGTTTGATAACATCTCTGGGAACTATGACAATTTGAATCGCGTAATTTCATTTGGAATTGATATTAAATGGCGAAAAAAAGTGTTAAAAATAGTATCTGATACTAATCCGAAAATTATTCTTGATATTGCAACAGGAACCGGCGATTTGGCTATTTTAATGGCTCAGACTAAGGCTGAAAAAATCATTGGATTGGATATTTCTGCAGGAATGCTTGAAGTTGGAAAAAAGAAAGTTGAAGATAAAAACCTTTCTAATATTATTGATTTAGTTTTAGGTGACTCAGAAAACATTCCATTTGAAGACAATTATTTCGACGCCATTACTGTTGGTTTTGGAGTTAGAAATTTTGAAAACTTAGAAAAAGGTTTTTCTGAGATTTTAAGAGTTCTAAAACCAGGTGGTGTATTTGTTATTTTAGAAACTTCAGTTCCGGATAAAACCCCATATAAACAAGGTTATAGATTTTACAGCAAAAATATACTTCCTATAATTGGAAAATTATTTTCAAAAGATAATTCGGCTTATGGCTATTTATCAGAATCTGCAGCTGTTTTTCCTTACGGAGAAGCTCTAAACAATATTTTGAGAAAAATTGGGTTTATAGATGTTGTGGCAATGCCTCAAACTTTTGGAGTTGCAACCATTTATTCTGCTTCTAAAAAATAGTATGAAAAAAACAGTAATCTTACTTTTATTAGTCTTATCGACAAAAGGATATTCGCAATTTGCTAAAAGTATGTTTAGCAAAGATCCTATAATCAATCTCGAAAACTGGCAAAAACAACGCCTGTATTTTGGTTATTACCTGGGTTTTAATAGTTTTGATTTTAAATTTGACTACAAAAATCCCGGTCCTGATATTCAGGTAAAAAAGACTACTGGTTTTAATGTTGGTGTTGTTGCCGATTTAAGATTACAGGAATATATTAATTTACGCTTTGAACCAGGTTTATACTATACAAAACGTGATTTATATTATCCAAATATGGATTTGGAAAAAGATTATTTAAGAGAAGTAAACAGTACGTACATTCATTTTCCGCTGTTATTAAAATTCTCTTCATTACGTACAGGAAATATTCGTCCGTATTTAGTTGGCGGAATGTCGACTACGCTAAACTTATCAAGCAATTCGAAATCACAAGATGATAATTTTGAAGGAAAATTCAGAGTTAAGCCCTGGACCGCCGCGTATGAACTAGGTTTTGGAATTGATATTTTCTCTGAATATTTCATTTTCTCACCTTCAATCAGAGGTATGTTTGGAATTACAGATGAATTAATTCGTGACAATCCTGCAAAAGGACCAAGTCCATGGACTGATAATATTGACTCAATGAAATCAAGAGCAATTTTAATAAATTTCACTTTTCATTAAAACAAATTCTTAACTATTTCGTTTAAACTCACTAAGAATAATTGCTGTTGCAGTAGCTACATTTAAACTTTCCGTTTTTTGTAGTTCTCCAAATCTTGGAATTGAGATTCGACTGGTTACGATTTTTTCAATTTCTGCTGAAATACCATTGGCTTCATTACCCATAATAATGATTCCTTCTTTAGGCAGATTTGACTGATAAATATTATCCCCGTCCATAAAAGTTCCAAAAACCGGTAATTTTGTTTGTGTGATAAACGTTTTTAAATCAAGATAATTAACATTTACTCTGGCAATAGACCCCATGGTAGCTTGCACTACTTTTGGATTATAAATATCTACTGTTTCTTTAGAGCAAATAATTTGTTTGATACCAAACCAATCGCAAAGACGTAAAATTGTCCCTAAATTTCCGGGATCTCTAATATCGTCTAATGCAATGATTAATCCAGAATCGATTATTTTATTTTCGGCAGGGATTTTGAATACAGCCAAACAAGAATTTGGAGTTGCCAAAGCACTTATTTTTTTAAGTTCCTGCTCATTAATGAGAGTGCGCTTTGAAGACTGAACAGTCTCAAAATCATTTAAAGTCGTGTATAAATGCTCTAATTCAAAATTGGATTGCAACAATTCCTGAATTACTTTTACTCCTTCGGCGAAAAATAATTGATTGGCTAAACGTTGCTTTTTTTGATGTAAACCTGTTATAAGTTTTATTTGGTTTTTACTAACCATAAAATAATGTACTTTTGAATTAAATATTTAAGAACACTTGAAAAATAATTCCACAAAAATAATAGCATTTATTCTAATAGCAATATTTATTTGCGCTTGTGATGCTGTAAAAAGAGTTCCTGATGGAAAAAAACTTCTTGTAAAAAATAATATTCTTGTTAATGGCAAGAATACCAATGATGAAACTGCATCAAATCAGATGTATCAAAAACCAAATGGTACTTTATTAGGCTATAAATTGCGTTTAAATTTGTACAATTTAGCCAATTTAAATCCAGATTCTACTTATCAGGCAAAATTTAAAAATCATCCGGGTCTATACGAACGTCAGGCAAAATTATTATCCGCAAAACAAGTTGATCGACTTGGACAATCATTTTTATACAAAGGGTTGCATGAATTCTTAAAAAATACAGGTGAACCACCCGTTATCATTGACACTACAAAAACAAAAAAATCTTTATTACGTTTAAAATTCTATTACTTTAATAATGGTTATTTTAATGTAAAAACAGATTATACAATTGATAGTATTGCCCCAAAAAAAGCAAGAATAAATTACAATATTCTTACTGGACCAGGTTATACTTTAGACTCTATAAGAACAAATATTTTAACTCCGGCATTAGATTCTTTATATAAAACAAATCCGGAACCTTCTGTTTTAAAATCCGGAAAGCAATATAAAACTTCAGATTTTGAAGAAGAAAAAAACCGAATAACCACTTATTTTAGAAATCACGGTGCTTATTTTTTCCAGCCAACTTATGTTACTTTTGATATAGATACAATTGGCAAAAAAAACAAAGCAGACATTAATTTAAAAATTGGCAATAATAATATTCAGGAAAGAGATTCAAGCAGAACTGAGCCCTTTAAATTGTACAAAATAAGTGATGTAAATATTTACACCGATTATTCTGCAGCAAATGCAAAAAACAAAGTAACCGACAGTACCACTTACAAAAACTTTAATTTGTACAGTTACAAAAAGTTAAAATACAAGCCACGCGCCATTACTGATGCCATCTTTATTAATAAAGGGAGTACTTATTCTGACACAAGAACAACTCTTTCATCACGTTATTTAAATAACCTTAAGATTTTCAATTATCCTTCGATACAATATGAAGTCGATAAACGAGATTCTACTGCACAATCATTAATAGCAAATGTTTATCTAACACCGAGAAAAAAATATAGTTTTGGAGCCACGCTGGACTTAACACATTCTAATATCCAGGATTTTGGAATTGGAGCCAGTGTTTCAGAAACGATTCGAAATGTTTTTAATCGAGCTGAAACACTAGAAATTTCGGCACGTGTAAATGTCGGATCATCGAAAGATATGGCCAATCCGAATAACAATTTCTTTAATGTTTCGGAATATGGAATTGATACAAAACTTAATTTTCCAAGAATCTTAATGCCTTTTGGAACAGAGAAAATTATTCCAAAAAGAATGATTCCATCGACCAATATTGCTGCCGGTTTCTCAAAACAACGAAATATCGGTTTAGATAAAGAAAATTTTACCGGTGGATTATCATATAATTGGTCTCCAAAACGTTTGAATACTGCTAAGTTAGAAGTACTTAACGCACAATTTGTTCGAAATTTAAATCCTAATAATTATTTTAATGTTTATACTTCTTCATATGATGAATTAAATGGCATTGGTAGAGATTATAACACTGATCCACTAAATGTTGATGAAAATGGAAATTTAATTATTTCATCAGGGACGACAGCTTTTACTAACGACGTTTTAACAGGACAAACAGCATTAACTCCGGCAGATCAACAATATAAAGATGTCGAAAGTATAGAAGAACGAAGAGTTCGTCTGACTGAAAACGACTTTATATTAGCCTCAAGCTATACGTTTACTAAAACAACAAAAAAAGATCTTGCTGACAATACTTTCTATCAGTTTAAAGCTAAAATTGAATCGGCTGGTACATTATTATCTGCTATTTCTAATTTGGCCAGTCTTCCTAAAAATGTAAATGGTAACTACGAAATATTCAATTTAGAATATTCAGAATATCTTAAAACAGAGTTTGATTACATTAAACACTGGGATTTTGGAAAAGAGAAAGTTTTAGCAGTACGAAGTTTTTTCGGAATCGCAATTCCTTTTGGCAATTCAAATTATATTCCATTTTCACGAAGTTATTATTCTGGAGGTTCAAATGATAATCGTGCGTGGCAGCCTTACTCATTAGGTCCGGGAAGCACAGATGCCTTAGACGACTTTAATGAGGCAAATATGAAAATTGCATTAAGTGCCGAATTACGATTTAAGGTTTTTGGAGATGTGAAAGGAGCTGTCTTTGCAGACGCCGGAAATATCTGGAATGTGCTCGATAATGTCACCGATGATAAGGCAACATTTAACAACGTAAACGATTTAGCTGAAATTGCTTTGGGTACTGGATTCGGATTACGATACGATTTAAGCTTTTTTGTTGTTCGATTAGATTTAGGCTTCAAGACCTATAATCCGGCGCATGAGAAGGGAGACCGCTGGTTCAAAGAGTACAATTTTGGGCACTCGGTTTTAAATTTTGGAATAAATTATCCTTTCTAATGCTAATTAATTCTTATTTTTGCAACCTAAAAACCTAAAAACAACTAAAAAAAATTACAATGGCACACAATATTAAACCAGGAGTAGCTACAGGAGATCAGGTACAAGAGATTTTTAATTATGCAAAAGAAAAAGGATTTGCCCTTCCAGCAGTAAATGTTACAGGGTCAAGCACAATTAATGGAGTTCTTGAAACTGCAGCGAAACTTAATGCGCCAGTTATCATTCAATTTTCAAACGGAGGAGCACAATTTAACGCAGGAAAAGGATTGTCTAACGCAGGTGAAAAATCAGCAATTGCTGGTGGAATCGCAGGAGCAAAACATATTCACACTTTGGCAGAAGCTTACGGAGCAACTGTAATCTTACACACTGACCACTGTGCAAAAAAATTATTACCTTGGATTGATGGTTTGTTAGATGCATCTGAAAAACACTTTGCTGAAACAGGAAAACCATTATTCAGTTCACATATGATCGATTTGTCTGAGGAGCCAATCGAAGAAAATATTGAGATCTGTAAAGAGTACTTGGCAAGAATGAGTAAAATGGGTATGACATTAGAAATCGAGCTAGGTATTACAGGTGGTGAAGAAGATGGTGTTGACAACTCTGATGTTGACAGTTCAAAATTATACACACAACCAGAAGAAGTAGCTTACGCTTACGAAGAATTATCTAAAATAAGCCCTAAATTTACAATTGCAGCTGCTTTTGGTAACGTTCACGGTGTTTACAAACCAGGGAACGTAAAATTAACTCCAAAAATCTTAAAAAATTCTCAGGATTTCGTTCAAAACAAATTCAACACTGGACATAATCCAGTAGATTTCGTTTTCCACGGAGGTTCAGGTTCTACACTTGAAGAAATTAGAGAAGGAATTAGCTACGGAGTTATCAAAATGAACATTGATACAGATTTACAATTTGCATATACAGAAGGAATTCGTGATTATATGGTTAAAAATATTGACTATTTAAAATCTCAAATCGGTAACCCGGAAGGTGCTGATGTTCCTAACAAAAAATATTATGACCCAAGAAGATGGGTACGTGAAAGCGAAGTGACATTCAACGCAAGACTTGAGCAAGCTTTTGCTGATTTAAATAATGTAAATACTCTATAAAGTATTCAGTGTTCAGTTTTTAGTGTTCAGTTTTACTCAACGCTAAAAACTGAACACTAAAAATTGATTACTGAACACTGAACACTAGAACAAATGGCTTGGTTTAAAAGACAGGAAAAAGGGATTACGACCGCTACAGAAGATAAAATGGACGTTCCGAAAGGATTGTGGTACAAATCTCCTACTGGAAAAATTATTGATGCTGACGAATTAGCCAGAAACTTATTTGTTAGCCCGGAAGATGATTTTCACGTTAGAATTGGAAGCGCAACCTATTTTGAAATTTTATTCGACAACAACGAATTTGTTGAGTTAGATAAAAACATGACATCAAAAGATCCTTTGCATTTTGTGGATACAAAAAAATATGCTGAGAGATTGAAAGATGTAATGGAAAAAACTCATCTTAAAGACGCTGTACGTACGGGAGTTGGAAAATCTAAAGGAAGAGAACTTGTAATTTGCTGTATGGATTTTGCCTTTATTGGTGGATCTATGGGAGCTGTTGTAGGTGAAAAAATTGCGAGAGGTATTGATCACGCGATCAAAAACAAATTACCTTTTGTAATGATTTCAAAATCTGGTGGAGCTCGTATGATGGAAGCGGCTTATTCTTTAATGCAATTAGCAAAAACTTCTGTAAAACTAGCTCAATTAGCTGAAGCCAAATTACCTTACATTTCACTTTGTACAGATCCAACAACAGGAGGAACAACTGCATCTTACGCAATGTTAGGAGATATCAACATCTCTGAGCCTGGTGCTTTGATTGGTTTTGCTGGTCCGCGTGTTGTTCGTGATACTACAGGAAAAGATTTACCAGAAGGTTTTCAAACTGCTGAGTTCTTATTAGAGCACGGTTTCCTAGACTTTATTACGCCTAGAAAAGAATTAAAAGATAAGATTAACTTATATATTGATTTGATTCAAAATAATACTATTAGATAGTTTTTAAACTTTTAAAACATAAAATCCCATTCGCTTTGGCTGATGGGATTTTTTTTATTAAATCTCATATATTTCGCTACTACGTAACTTTTGAACACCGTTTCATTTTCCCAACGGAATAAATTCCGTTGCTACCAATGTCTCGTTCCTACGGAACTTTTTTGACTTATTTTAAATTACCCTGCTTTTTTCAAATCCTTTTTCAATTCTTTATCAGCGATTTTAAAAGCTAGTTTCTCACGCCATATTGCATAACGCTCTCTAAAAACTATTTTTATAGCGCTATCAACTGCCCCATGCATAAATAAACTCCAAACGCTTTCCATTTTTCGGGTTATTGATTGATCCCAGGCGCGAAGACTCAAGGAAAAAGAACCATCTATATAACGCATCCAATGCCACATTCCAGTTGGCATGAATAAAGTGTCACCATGTTCCAGAAAAACTTCATAACCTTCGACACCTTTTAGTGCAGGAAATTTTTCAAAATCAGGATTGGCAACATCATAATCTTCTAAGGCATAAGTTGTATTTGGAACACAATAAAGTCTTTTCTTCCATTTATAATCAAACAATATAATATGTTTTCTTCCTCCAAAATGAGTATGAAAAAGATGTGGTAAATCAATGTCATAATGCAAAAAAGTAAATGCACTTGAACCTCCAAAAAACATAGCAGGCATACTTTCTATAAAACCTCCCATTAATTCCTTAGGAACTTTTACGTCATCCACCAATTCGGGTCTGTGTTTGAAAAGATTGAAGAAAAAAATACGCAATTGTGTTGGCTCTCTTTTTATTAAATCAAGATACTCGCCAAATTTCATAGTAGCGATAGAAGCATTGATTATTTTAGTAGGATCTGCTTTAGAATTGTCAACTAGCTTTACCTCTATATCTCCTGCAATTTGTTTAAAATAATCCGTTGTCCATTTTTCTCTTGCAGGCCAATCTTTTGTTAATCCTTTTATAATTAAAGGTTTCTTTTTATCTAAATAGTTCTTTTTGAAATCTTCTCTAGAAATAGACTCAACAGTATCAACAGGTTTTAAGTTAAAGCTCATTTATTTATTGATTTAAATCGCTACCTACCAAGTAAGTATCTAATTATCTATTCCTTTAAAAAAATCACAACTAATAACACAAAAAGAAAACATACTACATCCCTGTTCGAATCGCCTCTACCGGATCCAAATTGGCTGCAGAAATTGCCGGAAGAATTCCGGATATTAATCCTATAATAGCTGCTAACGTAGTTCCTAAGATTATATTTCCAAAACTTAAAACAAATTCGAAATCAAGCACTTTTGTTAAAATCAATGCAATTCCCCAAACCATAATAAGTCCAATTATTCCTCCGATAACAGAAAGAATTATTGCTTCAAACAAAAATTGAAATAATATAAAACGATTTTTAGCTCCGAGTGATTTTTGGATTCCAATTAAATTCGTTCGTTCTTTTACTGAAACGAACATAATATTAGCAATTCCGAAACCTCCTACTAAAAGAGAAAATCCGCTTATAATCCATCCCACAACATTCATCTGACCTAAAATTCCGTCTATAAAATCTGTAAATCCTGAAAGTACATTAACAAAGAAATTATCGATTTCACCCGCTTTCATTCCGCGAATAGCTCTTAATTTCTGTGCTACTTCAGCTTTATAAGCATCCATATCAATTCCTTTTACAGGCTTTAAAACAATTACAGGTGTCATAGCATCACTATCACCATACATTCTTCGTAAAAAATTAGCCGGAAAATAAACTGATGTATCATTACTATCTCCAAAAAAACCAGCACCCTGTTTTGTCATAACGCCAATAACAGTAAAACGTTGTCCATACAAACGAATACTTTTTCCGATTGGATCATCAGATCCAAAAAGTCCATTTGCAATTTCATATCCTAAAACTATTACTGGTGATCCGGAATTAGATTCAGATTCGGTATAAAATCTTCCCTTATCAAAAGTTAATCCATCAATATCAACCATTTCATAAGAAGAAGGAACCATATTTACATCGGCAACAGTTTTTGAATCATATTTTAAACTTTCTCTATTTACAAAGAGCTGATAACCTACCTGATCTGTATTATTAAGAGAGTTTTTTAAAGCGATATATTCATCATATTTAACATTTGGAAATTGTTCTCTTTTCCATTGTGGAATTTCAGAAGGTCCAAAGCAAAATTTCATTAAATAAATTGTATTTTTATCTAAGCTGCTTAAGTCTTTCGAAATTTTACGATCAAGAGAATCAACAGCAGCCAAAACAGCAATAATCGAAAAAATACCAATTGTAACTCCTAACAACGACAATAATGTACGCAATTTGTTATTTCGCAAAGCATTTATGGCAAAGCTCAGACTTTCCTTTAATAATCTTAAATAAAGTAGCATATTTTCGTATTTTTCAATAAAGTAAAATTCAATAAATTAAAATCAAAAACCTAATAAAAGTTAACTTACTCATCAGTAGTTTTTTTTAAGATAATGTTACATTAATTTTCTTTAAAATAATATTTAAAAAAACTACTTTTGCAGTCTGAAAATCATAACTACACAATGAGCACAACTAAAACAATACAATCAGCATTAATATCTGTTTTTTCGAAAGATGGACTAGAGCCAATCGTTAGAAAATTACATGAACAAAATGTAACACTTTATTCAACTGGAGGAACAGAAGATTTCATAAAAAATCTTGGAATTCCTGTAGTTCCTGTAGAAGATATAACTTCATTTCCTGAAATTCTTGGAGGAAGAGTAAAAACCTTACATCCGAAAATTTTTGGTGGAATTTTAAATCGTCAGGATAATGAAAGCGATGTTCAGCAAATGAAAGAATTTGATATTCCGCAGATTGATTTAGTCATTGTTGATTTATATCCTTTTGAAAAAACAGTTGCTTCTGGTGCAAGTGAACAAGATATTATTGAAAAAATTGATATTGGTGGAATTTCATTGATTCGTGCCGGTGCAAAAAACTTCAAAGACACCGTAATTGTAGCTTCAGTAAATGAATACAGCTTGCTTTTAGATTTAATTACAGAGCAAAATGGCGCAACAACATTAGAAAACAGAAGGTTACTTGCTACAAAAGCATTCCACGTTTCTTCTCACTATGATGGTGCTATCTTCAATTATTTCAACACAGATGAAACCATTTATAAAGAAAGCATTGCAGATGGACAAGTATTAAGATATGGCGAAAACCCACACCAAAAAGGATTTTTCTTTGGAGATTTTGATGCAATGTTCAAAAAAGTTCACGGAAAAGAATTATCTTACAACAACTTATTAGATGTTGATGCTGCGGTAAATTTAATTAACGAATTTAAAACTGACGGACCAACATTTGCTATTTTAAAACACAATAACGCGTGCGGTTTAGCTTCAAGAAAAACAATTAGCGAAGCTTATTTAGCAGCTTTGGCTTGTGATCCTACTTCTGCTTTTGGTGGAGTTTTGATTGCAAATACTAAAATAGACTTAGCTACAGCACAAGAAATCAACAAATTATTCTGTGAAGTTGTAATTGCGCCAAGTTATGATGATGATGCAATTGCTGTTTTGCAAGAAAAGAAAAATAGAATTATATTAGTTCAGAATGAAGTTGAATTGCCTTCAAGACAAGTAAGAACATGTCTTAATGGTTTGTTAATTCAGGATAGAAATAATATTACAGATACTAAAGAGCATTTAAAAACCGTTACCATTACAGAGCCAACTGTACAAGAGATAGAAGATTTAATTTTTGCTTCTAAAATTTGTAAAAACACAAAATCAAATACAATCGTATTTGCTAAAAACGGAACTTTAATTTCATCAGGAACTGGTCAGACATCAAGAGTTGATGCTTTGATGCAGGCAGTTGATAAAGCAAAAGCTTTCGGATTTGATTTAACAGGAGCTTCAATGGCAAGTGATGCATTTTTTCCTTTTCCGGATTGTGTAGAACTAGCTAAAAAAGCAGGAATTACAGCTGTAATTCAACCAGGAGGATCGATAAAAGATGAATTAAGCATCAATTATTGCAATGAAAATAATCTTGCAATGGTATTTACAGGAACACGTCATTTTAAACATTAATTTGTTTAACTTTGTTCGATAATTATTTATAACATTTTAAACCCCTAAAAAACTTATGGGATTTTTTGATTTCATGACCGAGGATATTGCGATAGACCTTGGTACCGCAAACACTTTAATCATTCATAATGATAAAGTTGTTATTGATAGTCCGTCAATCGTTGCACGTGACAGAATATCAGGCAAAATCATTGCCGTTGGTAAAGAAGCCAACATGATGCAAGGTAAAACGCATGAAAACATCAAGACCATAAGGCCTTTGAAGGATGGTGTAATTGCCGATTTTGATGCTTCAGAAAAAATGATCAATATGTTCATTAAGAGTATTCCAGCATTGAAAAAAAGAATGTTTACTCCAGCTTTGCGTATGGTAGTATGTATTCCTTCTGGAATTACTGAGGTTGAGATGAGAGCTGTAAAAGAGTCTTGTGAAAGAGTAAACGGGAAAGAAGTTTATTTAATTCATGAGCCAATGGCAGCAGCAATTGGTATTGGTATCGATATCATGCAACCAAAAGGAAATATGATTGTTGATATTGGAGGTGGTACAACTGAAATTGCTGTAATTGCATTAGGCGGAATTGTATGTGATAAATCTGTAAAAATTGCAGGTGACGTTTTCACAAATGATATCGTTTATTATATGCGTACACAACACAACCTTTTTGTTGGAGAAAGTACTGCTGAAAAAATTAAAATTCAAATTGGAGCTGCTATCGAAGATTTAGATGGTCCTCCTGAAGATATGTCAGTTCAGGGTAGAGATTTACTTACTGGTAAACCAAAGCAAGTAGATGTATCATATCGCGAAATTGCAAAAGCATTAGACAAATCAATTCAGCGTATAGAAGATGCTGTAATGGAGACTTTATCGCAAACCCCTCCTGAATTAGCTGCCGATATCTACAATACAGGTATTTACTTAGCTGGTGGTGGATCTATGTTGAGAGGTCTTGACAAACGTATTTCATTAAAAACAGACTTACCTGTTTACATTGCCGAGGATCCTTTAAGAGCAGTTGTTCGCGGAACCGGAATGGCATTGAAAAACATTGCAAAATTTAAAAGCATCTTAATTAAATAAGATTCAAATAATAACCAATAATTTTTTTATTAGAGTCAAATAATCAAATTTGACTCTAATAAATTTGGAAACCAAAAAGCATATCCTGAAACAAAATAACCAAACAAGAAATGCAGCAAATTTTTAATTTTATTATAAGAAACAGTAATCGATTGCTGTTTTTGCTGCTTTTAGGTATTTCGTTGGCTCTCTCAATTCAATCGCATTCCTATCATAGAAGCAAAGTAATCAGCTCAGCTAATTTTTTAAGCGGAGGTGTTTATGAAAAAATCAATCATGTTAATGAATATTTGAATTTAAGAACTGAAAACGACGAACTTGTACTTGAAAACGCAAGATTAAAAAGTCTATTGTTCAATAAAGAGGACACTACAAAATTACCAATGCCAGACAGCATAAAAGGAGTAAAACCTGCTGACATTATTGTTTCAAAAGTAATTCACAACTCTTATAACAGACATGAAAACTATATTACATTAAATTCCGGAGCAAATGACGGAATTAAATCAGATATGGGAGTAATCAATAGTTTGGGAATTATTGGAGTTGTAGACAATACATCACCAAGATATTCAACAGTGGTTAGTATTTTGAATATGAAATCGCAAATCAATGCGAAAATCAAAAAATCAAATCACTTTGGTTCATTAACCTGGGATGGAAAAAGCACTGGATTTGTTCAATTAGAAGATGTTCCGAGGCTGGCTTCGATCAAAAAAGGAGATACTATTGTAACCGGAGGCCAATCTGTTATTTTTCCTGAAGGTATCAATATTGGAACCGTTGATAAAATATACATCAAAAACAAAACAAGTTACTACGTTATAAACGTTAAGCTATTTAACGACATGACAAACCTTGGACATGTTTACATCATTAAGAGTAAAGACAGAGACGAACTTATTAATTTAGAAAAAAAGGAAAAAGATGAATAGCGCATTGTTAGTCAATATTTTTCGATTTATTATGTTACTGGCAATTCAGATTGTTATTTTTAATAATATGAATTTTTTAGGATATATAAGTCCTTTTCCGTACATTCTATACATTATACTTTATCCTGTAAATAGTAACAGGTCAGGCTTAATAATTTCAAGTTTTTTACTTGGTCTTACAATGGATATGTTTTGTAATTCGGGGGGAATTCATGCAACTGCATGTGTTATTTTAGCATATTACAGACCTTATATTTTTAAATTTTCATTTGGACTAAGTTACGAATATCAAACGATAAAACTAAATGAGTCTTTAACACCTGAACGTTTTTCGTTTATTCTAGTCTCTGTTTTATTGCATCACATTATATTATTTACTCTCGAAGCTTTTCAGTTTAAATTTATTTGGGATATTTTACTCCGAACTCTGTTTAGCACCATATTTACAATAATTATTTCAATCATAATCATATATCTTATTAAGCCCAATAAACGATGAGAAAAGTTTTGCTGCCCTCTTTAATTATTATCGCAGCATCTTTGCTGGTGATCAGGGTATTTTATTTGCAAATTATTGATGATTCATTTAAATTAAAATCAGAAAATAACGCAATAAAAAAACAGTATGACTATCCTGAAAGAGGTTATATTTATGACAGAAATGGCAAATTATTAGTTGCTAATCAGGCTTCTTATGATATTATGGTTATTCCACGCGACATTAAAGAAGATCTTAATGTTGATGAATTTTGTACCTTATTAAATATCACAAAAGAAGATTACGAAAAAAGAATTGCCAAAGCAAGAGTATATAGCCCTAGATTACCTTCTGTCTTTTTATCGCAATTAAACAAAAGTGAATTTGCTGCTTTTCAGGAGAAAATCAGAAAGTTCGAAGGATTTTATTTCCAGAAAAGATCCCTTCGTGATTATGAAGTCGATTATGGAGCTAACATTTTCGGATTCATTACTCAGGTAAACGAAAGATTGATTGCCAAAAACCCTTATTATAATAGCGGGGATTTAATTGGAAAACAAGGTGTTGAAGAAAGTTATGAAGAAATTTTACGCGGAATAAAAGGTGTAAAATACATTCAGAAAGATAAATACAACAGAGAAATTGGTTCTTATAAAGAAGGAAAATACGATACCATTGCAGTTGCTGGAGAAGACATTAATTTAACTATTGATGCTGAACTTCAAAAGTATGGCGAAGAATTAATGATTAATAAAAGAGGTGGAATAGTTGCCATTGAGCCTAAAAGCGGTGAAATCTTAGCATTGGTTACAGCTCCATCTTATGATCCGGGAATTTTGGTTGGAAGACAAAGATCTAAAAACTACACACTTTTGTATCACGATTCGATTGCAAAACCTCTATACGACAGAGGGCTTTTAGCAGAATATCCTCCGGGATCACCTTTTAAAATCTTAACAGGATTGGTTGCGCTTCAGGAAGGCGTTATTGATGAGCACACCACTTTTATGTGTCACCACGGTTTTAGTTACGGAAGAGGGCGTTTTATGAAATGTCACGGTTTTGGACCACACCAATTAAATAATGGGATTTATAATTCTTGTAACACCTATTTTGCTCAGTCTTACATGTTAACTATTAACAAATATAACAATCCGGCAAAAGCAGTAGATGTTTGGAGCGATCACGTAAAGAGTTTTGGTTTAGGTCAATTTATGGGATATGATTTACCAACCGGTAAAAAAGGAAACATTCCAACTTCTAAAACGTATAAAAAAATATATCCGAATGGAGGATGGAGAAGCACAACAATTGTATCGAATGCTATTGGTCAGGGAGAGGTTTTAATGACGCCTATTCAGCTTGCCAATATGATGGCGACAGTTGCCAATCAAGGTTATTATTACACGCCTCATATCATTAAAAAAATTGAAGGCAAAAAGATCGATGCCAAATTTACTACCAAACACGAAACTACTATTGACAAAAAGTATTTTCCACCGGTTATAGCAGGTTTATTTGATGTATATAATAAAGGAACAGCTTATGCTCTTAAAGTAGAAGGAATTGATATTTGTGGAAAAACTGGTACCGCTGAGAACTTCGCAAAAATTGATGGCGTAAGAACAAAATTAAAAGACCACTCTATTTTTGTGGCTTTTGCTCCAAAAGATAATCCAAAAATTGCTATTGCCATTATGATTGAAAATGGAGGTTTTGGTGCAACTGTTGCTGGTCCGATTGCCAGTTTAATGATTGAAAAATATCTTAGGAAGAAGATCACCAGAACTGATTTAGAAACAAGAGTTTTAAACAAAAGTTTAGCTGTTGAATATGCAAAATTAGGAGGAATGAATGAAGCGAGCGCTATTGAATCAACGCCAAAAGACTCCGTTTTAAAAGCTAAAATTATCGCTCCAAAAGCAGTAAATCCAAAGAGCGAAATTAAAAAAACAACCGTAGACACTACAGAAAACTAACAAAGATTATTTCAAATGAAAAATCAAAGTGTAAAAAATAACATTGACTGGATAAGTGTTTTTATCTATACTGCGTTAGTAACATTAGGGTGGCTGAATATTTATTCTTCATCATTGCTGTCGACAGAAGGAACTTATCAAAAACAACTAATTTTTATTGGTTGTACTATACCTTTAATATTTGTTGTCCTTTTTGTTGATGGAAAGTTTTACGAAAAATACGCTAGTATTATTTTTGGAGTTTCGTTATTATCATTAGCGGGATTATTTGTTTTTGGAAAAACTATAGCCGGCCAAAGATGCTGGTACGCTATAGGAAGCTTTACATTACAACCTTCAGAGTTTGCAAAAGCTGCAACTTCATTGGCATTAGCCAAATATTTAAGTGACACTCAAATAAATCTAAAAGACGTAAACAGGCAAATTCAGGCTTTAGCAATTGTTTTTTTACCTGTATTGTTAATTTTACCTCAACCCGATCCGGGAAGTGCCCTTATCTATAGTATTTTTATTATTGTATTATATAGAGAAGGTTTGCCATCATGGTATGTCTGGACAGGTTTTATCACCATTTTATTATTTGTCCTGACACTTGTATTAGAGCCTTATGTAGTTATACTAATCGCTTTAGGTGTATTAATGATTATTCATTTTAAAGGAAGAGTCGTAGACAGAAATATAATTTTAAGCGGTATATTACTAGTTGGTATTTCAGCTTTTGTTCTATCTGTAGATTATGTTTTTGATAACGTTTTTAAACAACACCATAGAGACCGTTTTAATATTTTATTAGGTAAAACAGTCGATATGAAAGGTATCGGATACAACACCAATCAGTCAGAAATTGCAATTGGGTCAGGAGGCTGGCTTGGCAAAGGTTTTCTGGAAGGAACTCAAACTAAAGGCGGATTTGTACCTGAACAACATACGGATTACATTTTTACAACAGTTGGTGAAGAATGGGGATTTGTTGGTTCACTTGTAGTGATTGCACTTTTCGTTGGTCTGTTTTTACGTGTAATTTATTTGGCCGAAAGACAGAAAACAAAATTCAGCAGAGTTTATGGTTATTGTGTTGCAGCTATTTTATTCACACACTTTTTTGTAAACATTGCAATGGTTATCGGAATTTTTCCAACAATTGGAGTACCACTACCCTTCTTTTCTTATGGAGGTTCCGGACTCTGGGGATTCACTATATTACTGTTTATCTTCTTAAAAATGGATGCCAACAAAGTAAATGAATGGTAGTTCTCAATAATTCAATATTTAAAATCCAATAAAATGAATTTAGAATACTTTTGAATTATTACCACTACAAAAGAACTTCGGTTCTCTATAGACATAAAAAAAGGCCGAAGTTTAAAACTTCGGCCTTTTTTTATTTATTATATTTTTTCACTTGTTGTTCTCTTTTTAATAAGCTTTAAGAAAACCGGGAATGTCGATAATATTATGATTCCAATTACTATGACTTCAATATGTTCTTTTAAATCGATGCCATGTTCAAGGAAAACCCCGTATAAATAATGTCCTGAAAAGATCAATACAAAAGACCATAAAAATGAACTTAATATATTATAGAACATAAATTTCTTTTTATCCATTGAAACTATTCCTGCAATAATTGGCGCGAAAGTTCTAAAAATTGGAAGAAAACGAGCGTAGATAATTGCCTTTCCTCCGTACTTTTCAAAAAAGTCTTTTGATTGCAATAAATACTTTTTCTTGAACCAAAAAGTATCTTCTTTTTTAAACAGATAATAACCACTCTTAGCACCAAACCAATATCCGGTCATGTTTCCAAAAACACCCATTATTCCAACTAAAGTTGAAAGTAAAAAAACATTGATAAAATCACTTGGAATATAAACAACATTTTGAATTAAATCGCGGCTATAAATCCCTGATAAAAAAAGCAAACTGTCTCCGGGAAGAAAAAAACCTGCGAAAAGTCCTGTTTCAGCAAAAACGATAAACAGCACTATGTATAAACCAATTTGAAAACCTCCGATACTTAAAGTTATATAAAATTCAGGGTTGACTAATTGAGTCCAATCAAAATTATTCATAAAATGAGTTTGGTTACATTTATAAGTTTGTGAAAGTAAGAATAATTTAGTTTAACCACAATAAATTACGGCATTTTAAAGATAAATTAACGATAAGGAAAGCCAAGCATTGGCTTGGCTTTCTAAAAAATATTAATCCCTTTCGTACTTACAACATGTGTGCAAATTATCATAATCTGTCTGAGTTGCTTTTACTTCTTTCGTATCGTGACCTACTTTAGCAATTGCTTTATTTAAATCCTCCGGCGAACTCTTTTCTTCATTCAAAATAACCGTCAATTGATGCGAACTAATATCCCAACTGGCAGTTTTTACGCCCGGAACACTAAAAGCCGCTTTTTCGATACGCTTTTTACATTGCTCGCAGTTACCATTAACTTCAGTAGTATATTTTAAATTCTTGTTCTTTTTAGTTTGAGCCTGAGCTGAAAATCCTAAAAAAGTAATCATTGCAATTAAAATTAAATTCTTCATTGTGTTAATTATTTAGTGTTATAATTGATATTGTATTTTTATTTTATTTTAAAACGTAATCCTGCATAATACATTTGTCCAAAAATTGGAGCGTAAGCTACTGAAGCATCAAAGTTTGGTCCAAATGGATCTTCTGCACCTAAAATTGCTTTTTCCTGTTTATAATTTCCAATATTTTCTCCACCAATGTAAACTTCAAAAACTGGCGAAAAAACTCTTGTAATCTGAATATTCATAACCGCGTACGAAGGCGAAAATTCAGGAAATTGATCTTCAACAGGATTCGATGCAGTATAAGGCAATTGTTGTTCTCCTGACCAATTAAAAGTATAATCGAACTTCCATTGTTTAGTATCATTCACTGGAGTTTCATATTCTAAATTTCCTAAAAAACGATGTTTGGCCTGCAACGGGCGCTGAAAAGTTCCTCTTAAATAATCTGTTTGGATATCATAATACTTGTAAGCCGTTCTCAAATTCAGATTGTGAATTAACTCATAATTAAACTCCAATTGAAAACTATTCGCAAATGAACTTCCTTTTAAATTATAAAACAAAACATCTTGTGGACTTTGCATCAAATCGACAACAGCCTGATTTTGAAAATTGGTTCTGTAAAAATCAAAACCAGCTTCGGCATTTTTATTGAAAAGCTTAAATTTCTGTGAAAAGCTTACTCCATAATTCCATGCGATTTCAGGATTCAAACCATAAATTTTTCCACTATTATCTAATATTGAAAACGTTCTGGAACTTGCAAATAATTGTTGATTCTCGGCAAAAATGTTAGCCGAACGCTTTCCTCTTCCGGCAGAAAAACGAATTACACCATTTTCCCAGGGATTATATCTCATGTGCAAACGAGGCGTTACAAAAAAACCTAATCGGTTATGATTGTCCACTCTTCCACCTAATATCAAACTGAAATTATCGGTATTATCATAAGTGTATTCAAAGAATGCTCCAACTGAATTATCAATTCGGCTGTAATCTGTTACGTTCACTAATTCCTGATATTGATCATAGGTAAAATTTAAACCTGTTGTAAATTTATGCTTCGTATTATTTATAATCGAGTTAAAAATTAAATTCGAATAAAAACTATTCTGCTTAATATCATACAGATTCAAACCAAAATAAGAATTTTGATTATGACTGTTAAAAGCGTTTTGAAAACCAATACTCTGATAAGGCATATCTTTAAAAACATAACCAATTTTAGTCGACACATCAAAACGTTCGGTATTGATTTCTGAACCCCAATGATTAGTTGTTCCACGATCTCTGTCTTTATCAAAATCAACTTCGCCGATTTGTTTTTTATCATTCATATATCTGAAATTAATAAAACTCACTAAACCACTTTCGGGATTATAGTATTGATATCGGTTTAAAACATTGATTTGTTTTCCTAACGGATTATCCAGAAATCCATCATTATTCATATCGTTTTTGGCAACGCGGGTGTTTCCGTGAACGAACAAGCTTGTAGCCCATTTATCAGATATTTTTTTGTTGAAATGTGTATTCAGTTCAAAACGAGCATCTGTAGATCCGTAAGCATTTAGGAAAAACGGAATATCACTAAGAGGCTTTAAAAGTTCGGTATTTATTTGCCCCGAAATACTTTCATAACCATTAATAACACTTCCAGCTCCTTTTGTAATCTGAACACTTTCAATCCAGGTTCCGGGTGTAAAAGATAAACCATAAGCCTGAGAAGCTCCACGAACTGATGGAATATTTTCTTCCGTAATCATTAAATACGGACTTGTTAGACCTAACATTTTTATTTGTTTTGTTCCTGTCAAAGCATCAGAAAAATTAACATCAATGGATGGATTTGTCTCGAAACTTTCGGCCAGGTTACAACAAGCGGCTTTTAGTAACTCTTTACTTGTAATTACGGTTGTATTGGAAGTAAGGGTATAAGATTTTTTTATTCCTTTTTGCTTTTTAGTCACTTTTACTTCCTGTAAATCTTCTTGTGAAAAAACAGATACTGAAAGCAAAATCAGACCAAACAGCATGATATTTTTTTGCATAAAAAAATGATTTTAATATTAATTAGAAAACTGTTTTCAAGGTTTATCTTCAAATGGAAAAACTAAAAACAGGGCACTTCAAGCCACAAAAAGACTTGATTCTAAATATTAAAATCAGGAGTAAAAAATATACTGGCTATATAATTTGAATAAAGGGGGCGCATTCGCATCAGCATAATACGAAATGATTTGATTGCTTTTAAAATTCGGAACAGATAAAAAAGCAATTGGCTGGTATTCCTGAATTAGTGCTGGAAAAGCAATTTGAAAAAAGAATATCTTAAAAGTAGCATTATCCGATTTCTTTTCGATGTGTACTACTTTATCTTTACAACAAGATGATTTTTTTTCAGTCGATCCGCAACAACTTTTTTCAGGTGCAGCTGCAGCCGAAGTATTTAAGGAAACAGAAGCAATTTCTCCTCCACAATAATGCACATCAAAAGCAAACCCAATGTTGGAAACCAACAATAGAAACGCTAAAAATAATCCTGTGCACTTTTTTAAATTCATACTGCAAAACTATTTAAAAAACCGCAGAAAAGATTTAATGAAATGTTATTTTTTAGAATTTAGTTGCTGATAATAAAATGCCGGAATGAAGAGCAACACAAATATGGGTTGAATAATAAAGCGGCGAACATAAAAAAGCAACCAGTTTCCGTCAGGGAAATAATTAAGAATCACAAAAAATAATACCAAAAGTATCACTAAAAAAAACACATAAAGAAAAATGCTAAATTTTAAAATTTCTTTGCCCTGAAACAGTGTATGAATAAGTATTACCGACAAAATAGTGTTTAAAAAATATCTAAGCAGAAGTCCATAAAAAAGTTTGAAAATATCAACTTGGGGAAATGCCAAACTTTTGAAATCCGACTGGAAATAATCTAGAAATGGATCATAAAATAATTGATTCTCAAAGGTTCTAATCAATCCAAAACACATCACAATGAATATAGTGATTAGAATTTTAATCTTATGTTTTGCTATTTTACTTAGCATATTTTGAAAATTTATTAATCCAAAATACCCATAAGATAAAAACCAATCCATAAATAATTAAGGGAAATAAAACTCCATGTAAAACATGTTCATTTTCTGGAAAATGAAATAATAAAACAGTCAAAATTGCAATCCGAATTACATTTAAAATGTAAATCAAAACACTTCCTGTCAATATAAACAATAAAGTCGTTTTAAATTTTCCGGAAAAAGCAATTATAAAAGATACAAACAAAATAATGACACTTATTGCATTGCAACCTTCTATAATTCTAATCGTATAATTTTTATTAAACCAAACTTCAAAATAAGGATTCAATACACTTTTCTTAATAACGACATCACAATTAAATAGCTGCATTATTTGCTCTACATTATGACTCACAATAGTAGTTATTCCGTCGACAGCATTGACAGCAAAACTGTTCAAATAAAGCTTATAAAGCAAAGTCAGCACAATATAAGCTGAAAAAAAAGTGCCTATAAAAATCAGAAAAGGTTTAAATTGTACTAAATATTTTTTCAAGAGAATTTTTTTTCAAATTTATGTATTTTTTGAGATTAGCTTTAAATACTTTTGTATAAAATTTTTATATCATGACATTTCAAGAATTACAACCAAAAATAAGCGCTATAGTTGCTGATAACAATATAGTTAGAGACGAAAAATTATTGGCAATTTGTCAATTATTGAACGAAAATGTAGAATACTACAACTGGGTTGGCTTTTATTTTGCCAATCATGAAAATAAAACCTTACATCTTGGTCCTTATGTAGGTGCTGAAACAGATCATACCGTAATTCCTTTTGGAAAAGGTATTTGTGGACAAGTTGCAGAAAGTAACGCCAATTTTGTTGTTCCAGACGTTGCTGCTCAGGACAATTATATTGCTTGTAGCTTTACTGTAAAATCAGAAATTGTGGTTCCGTTATTTGTTGATGGAGTAAACATTGGCCAGATTGATATTGATAGTCATGTTATTGATCCGTTTACTGAAGCTGACGAAAGATTTTTGGAGTTTGTAAATCAGGAAGTTGCCAAACTTTTTTAAGAATCAAATATTCATTATTTATTTCATTAAATCATTTTATGAAAAAATACTATTTCACTATCTTATTACTTTTAATTCCAATTTTATTTTTCGCTCAAAACGCAATGGATAAAACTATTTACTATGATTCTATTTGGAAAGAAACTTCAAAAAGTAATTATAAGTTTTACAGAATAGTTAAGGATTATTACAAACAAAAAGATTCTTATAAAATTTTTGACTATTATAAATCTGGTGTTCTACAAATGGAAGGAACATCCAAAACAAATGACGGAAATAGCAAAGAAGGTGAATATATTTACTATTATGAAAATGGAAATAAAAAAACGGTCGAAAATTATTTTAAATCGAGACTAGAAGGAAAGTCTTTTGAATGGTATGAAAACGGAAACCCTAAATTAGAAGGCAAATATGTACAATCAGAAAAAACATTTAATTCTGATTTTATTATGTACCAATATTGGAATTCTAAAAATGAACATCTGGTAATTGATGGCAACGGAAATTTTGAAGAAAATGAGGGCAATAGAATTATAAAGGGAAAAGTAAAAAACGGCTTTAAAGATGGTGTGTGGACAGGAATCGACAACAAAACAAAATATCAATATACAGATCTTTATAAAAAGGGAGATTTTATTTCTGGTAAAAGCAAAGATTCATTAGGAGTTGAACATGAATATAATGTTTTAGAATTGCGCGCAATGCCCAAAAAAGGAATAGAGGACTTTTATAATTACGTTGGTAAAAATTTCACAAAAACCAGAGAAGCCATTCAAAATGGAATAGTGGGAAAAATATTTGTAACCTTTGTCATTGATAAGGATGGTAAAATTGTTGAACCAAAAGTAATAAAATCTTTAGGTTATGGCCTTGACGAAGAAGCGGTAAGAGTTATTACAGGTTATGAAAATTGGATTCCGGGCCAACAAAGAGGCGTTAACGTTCGCGTACTCTACTCCATCCCTATAACAGTTAAATTATAAATTTGAATTTTACTGTATTTAAAAACAGTCGAAAAAAGAAGAATCGCAGTTTTGAGGTCTTTTTTTCAGATTCTTTTATTTTTGTTTGATTCTTTTGTTTTTTTAAACTAATTTTGCACCCGTCTTACAAAAGTTGTAAAGACATACATAAAAATCATTAAAATAATATTGGAATGTATTTAACTAAGGAAAAGAAAGAAGAGATTTTCGCTCAACACGGTGCTGCAACAAACACTGGAAGCGCAGAAGGTCAGATTGCATTGTTCACTTACAGAATTTCACACTTAACTGAGCACTTGAAAAAAAATCGTCACGATTACAACACTGAGCGTTCACTTGTACTACTAGTAGGTAAAAGAAGAGCTTTGTTGGATTACTTGAAAAAGAAAGAGATCAACAGATATCGTGAGATTATCAAAGTATTGAATATCAGAAAATAATCAATATAGAAAAGAGGTGCGAGAGTGCCTCTTTTTGTTTTTACATTACAAGCATTTTAAGAAAAAAAGTTTGGTTTTTCATTGGGTTTTAGAAACAACAACTACACACACAACAACTACAACACAACTAAAACCCATTGTATAACCAATAAGGAAAAATTATGATTCCACAATTATTTGTAGAAAAAATCGATTTAGGTGATGGCAGAAGCATCACAATCGAGACAGGACGTTTAGCCAAACAAGCTGATGGTTCTGTAGTAGTAAGAATGGGCGATACCATGATACTTGCAACAGCAGTTTCAGCTCGCACATCAAACCCAGCCGTTGACTTTTTACCATTAACGGTAGATTACCGCGAAAAATTCGCAGCAGCAGGTCGTTTCCCTGGAGGTTTCTTTAAAAGAGAAGCTCGTCCTAGTGATAGCGAAGTATTAACAATGAGATTAGTTGACCGTGTTTTACGTCCGCTTTTCCCAGACGATTACCATGCTGAAACTCAAGTTATGATTCAATTAATGTCTCATGACGAAGAAGTTATGCCAGACGCTTTAGCTGGTTTAGCTGCATCTGCAGCATTAGCAGTTTCAGATATCCCTTTTTATAACTTAATTTCAGAAGTTCGTGTTGCACGTATCGACGGAAAATTTGTTATCAACCCAAGCCGAGTAGACTTAGAAAAATCTGATATCGATATGATGATTGGTGCTTCTATGGATTCTGTTGCAATGGTTGAAGGAGAGATGAAAGAAATTTCAGAAGCCGAAATGGTTGAAGCAATTAAATTTGCTCACGAAGCAATTAAAGTTCAAATTCAGGCGCAATTGCGTTTACAAGCTGCTTTTGGTAAAAAAGAAATTCGTACTTACGAAGGTGAGAAAGAAAACGAAGAAATCTATAAAAAAGTAAAAGCTGCTGCATACGATAAAATTTATGCTATTGCAAAAGTTGGATCGGCTAAACATGAAAGAAGTGCTGCATTTGCCGAAGTAAAAGAAGAAGTTAAAGCTTTATTTACTGAAGAAGAATTAGCTGCTGATGGAGATTTAGTTTCTAAATATTTCTACAAAACAAACAAAGAAGCTGTTCGTAATGTAGTATTAGAATTAGGCGTTCGTTTAGACGGTAGAAAAACTACAGATATCAGACCAATCTGGTGTGAAACTGATTATTTACCAAGAGTTCACGGTTCATCTTTATTTACTCGTGGAGAAACTCAAGCTTTGGCAACAGTAACTTTAGGAACTTCAAGAGAAGCGAATCAAATTGATTCTCCATCTGAACAAGGTGAAGAGAAATTCTACTTACACTATAACTTCCCTCCTTTCTCAACTGGTGAAGCAAAACCTCTAAGAGGAACTTCAAGAAGAGAAGTTGGTCACGGTAACTTAGCTCAAAGAGCATTAAAAAATATGATTCCTGCTGATTGTCCTTACACAATTCGTATTGTTTCTGAAGTTTTAGAATCTAATGGTTCTTCTTCTATGGCAACAGTTTGTGCTGGAACAATGGCTTTGATGGATGCTGGAGTTCAAATGGTAAAACCAGTTTCTGGAATTGCTATGGGATTGATTACTGACGGTGAGAAATTTGCTGTATTGTCTGATATTTTAGGTGATGAGGATCACTTAGGAGATATGGACTTTAAAGTAACCGGAACTGCTGACGGTATTACAGCTTGTCAAATGGACATTAAAATTGATGGTTTACGTTATGACATCATGGAGCAAGCTTTAGGGCAAGCACGTGAAGGACGTTTACACATTTTAGGAAAATTAACTGAGACAATTGCTGCACCAAGAGCTGATGTAAAAGCGCATGCACCAAAAATCATTACCAGAACTATTCCTGGAAACTTTATTGGAGCATTAATTGGACCTGGTGGAAAAGTAATTCAGGAATTGCAAAAAGCTACAGGAACAACTATTGTTATCAACGAAGTTGATGAGCAAGGTGTTATCGAAATCTTAGGTACAGATCCTGCTGGAATTGAAGCAGTATTGGCTAAAATTAAGTCAATCACTTTTAAACCACAAATGGGAGAAGCTTACGAAGTTAAAGTAATTAAAATGTTAGATTTTGGAGCTGTAGTAGAATATACTGCTGCACCAGGAAATGAAGTTTTATTACACGTTTCTGAATTAGCTTGGGAACGCACTGAAAACGTTACTGATGTTGTAAACATGGGTGATGTATTTGAAGTGAAATACTTAGGTGTTGATCCTAAAACTAAAAAAGAAAAAGTGTCAAGAAAAGCACTTTTACAAAGACCTCCACGTGAGGAGAAAAAAGAGTAATCAGATCTTAGTTTACTAAAGGTTTATTCATAGAAAACCCCAATTCATTTATTTGATTGGGGTTTTTCGTTTTAAACATAGATATTATATTACAATTTAACACTTAAAGAAGAAATTTGTAACATTTTTTTGATACTTTTGAAATTACCAAAACAAATCATCAAAATCATACAATCCTTTGAAAAATCATCAAAAAAGATCAATTTTCCTCATTTTATTTGGATTATTCTTAAATATTTACACTACACACAGTCAGACAAATAACGATAACACTTCTTTCAATAATTGGTTTGATAATACAATTGGCAAAGAAAATCTAGCAATATATAATGGTTCTCGCCATGTAAATTACTACAGAACGCTGGATAATAGCCACAGTTATTATGTTTCTGGAAAATTTACCACTGGTTCTCTTAAATATGAAGATCAGGATTATTATAATGTCGAACTTAAATACGACGTGAATAATGATGTTTTGGTTTGTAAACCAATTGGTGAATATGATTATATGGGAATAAATGTCATTAAAGAAAAAACGGCCCGTTTTACTATTTACGACAAACAATTTGTTAATATAAATTACAACAACCTTTCGTGTCCTTCCTATATGACGGGTTATTATCAGGAAATTATCTTTTCCAAAAACAACATCCTTTACATTAAACATCATAAAAGCAGGACAAAAGTAATTGACACCAAAACTATTTCTGATGGCGTTAACCAAAATAGTACTGATGAGTTTAAAGAGAAAAACGAATTTATTCTAAAATACAAAGACGTCTATTATAGAATAAGTTCAAAAAGTGATGTAATCAAAATTTTTCCCGAGTTTAAAAGCAAAATAAAAAACTATTACAGCAAGAATGATCGATTAGAGGAATCAGATAATAAAGTTTTTATTGAAAATTTAATAAAAGAAATAAACACTATTTCCAATAATGTATCCAATTAAAAATGAGAAAAATTATACTAGCCCTATTTTTATTAGCTTTTCATGCATTATCTTTTAGTCAGGAAAAAACAAAAAAAATATCCATTGAATTTAATAATACCGATTTAAAATCCGCTTTAGAGGAGATTGAAAAAACGACCGATTATAAATTTTACTTTGATCAGAATTGGTTAAAAAATGAAACAATTATCATCAATAAAAAATACGACGACGCCTCTATTGAAGATATATTAACCAGTCTTTTTGAAAAAACCAATCTAAATTATTTTATATCTGATAAAGAAATAATCCTGACAAAAAACAGTATTATTTACGATCTATTACCAGATGATTATTTTGAGCCTTCAAAATCGGTTCCGGCTACCAAAACTGAAGTTATAGCTTTGGCTAAACCTGTCTTTCAGCAACAATATGATACATTAAAATACAATAAGATTAATTCAGGAATCACCTATATTGGTAAGGAAAAAAAAGGTGGAGAATCAAAATTCTATACCCTTTCAGGATTTATAAAAAATAAAAAAACAGGAAAAACAGTTTCCAATGTAAGTATTAAAGTACGTGGTCAGAACATAAGTACAGTTACTGATAATGATGGACATTATACGATTGAAGTACCATTTGGACTTAATTACCTTGAAGTTGAATCAATCAATCATAAAAAAGATGTAGAGACCTTAATGGTTTATGATAATGGCAAATTAGACCTTGATCTTTATGAAAACATAAACGAATTAGACGAGGTTATTATCAAAAAGAATGCAGACAAAAATGTAAAAAATGTTATTGCCGGGGTTTCCAGCATTGATGTTGAAGGAATAAAAAATATTCCGCTTGTTCTGGGTGAAAGAGATATTTTTAGAGTTGCCACAACCTTACCGGGAATTAAAACTACTGGTGAAGGATCAGCAGGATTTAATGTCAGAGGAGGAAAAGACGATCAAAATTTAATTCTTTTAGACAATGCTGTTTTATACAATACGTCTCACTTTTTAGGCTTTTTCTCTGCTGTAAATCCTTATACCACCAGCAAAGTAGATATATATAAAGGTAGTATTCCTGCGAGATTTGGAGGAAGATTGTCTTCTGTTTTTGATATTGCTTCTAAAAATGGTAATCCTGAAAAATTTTCAGGCGAAGGCGGTATCGGATCTGTAACAAGCAATCTTTCTATAGGAACACCGATTGTTAAAAACAAATCAAGTTTATTGGTTGGTGTAAGAACTACTTATTCTGAGTGGATTCTGAAGAGTCTTGATGATGAAAACTTAAAAAATAGCCAGGCAGCCTTTTTTGATGGAATTATAAAATACAACCACAAAATAAACACCAATAACAATATTGAATCGACACTATATTATAGTAAAGACCGTTTTAGCATTTCTTCAGATTCAGTCTATAAATATAGTAACGCATTGGTTTCTTTAAAATGGAATCATGCCTTTAGCAGTAAAAGCAAAGCCGACTTGATATTTACCAATAGTAATTATAAATTTAATATTGACTATAACAACGGAACTCCAAATTCTTTTGATTATGGATACAAATTAAATGAAACCCAATTTATAGCAAATGCTAATTATACGCTAAACAGCAAACATAGTTTCAATTATGGTATTTCGAGTAAACTTTACAATGTCGATCCGGGTTATCTACATCCAAAAGATCCTAAATCAACTATAATTCCGACAAACATAGAAGACGAAAAAGCATTGGAATCGGCCCTTTATTTTTCAGACAACTATACGCTTAGTGAAAAAATCTTAATTAGTTTGGGATTGCGTTATTCTTCCTATTCTGCATTAGGTGAATCAACGCAAAGAATCTACGAAGAAAATGCTCCGGTCAACGATAATACCGTTATTGGAACACAACATTATAAAAAAAATGAAGTCATTAAAACGTATGGCGGTTTCGAACCAAGAATAGCAGCACGCTACTTGTTTACTGATGATTTCTCTGTAAAGGCAAGTTATGATAAAACCTATCAATACATTCATTTACTAACAAATAATACTACGCAATCACCAACAGATTCGTGGAAATTATCTGATTTAAATATTGCTCCGCAAGAAGCACAGCAATATTCTTTGGGATTTTATAAAAATCTTGACAATGATAATGTAGAATTAAGTTTAGAAGGCTATTATAAAAAATCTAATAATTTGTTGGACTATAAAGTCGGATCTGAATTGTTGTTGAATGAAAATACTGAAACTCAGCTTTTACAAGGTGAAGGAAAAGCATACGGAATTGAATTATTACTAAAAAAGAATGCCGGAAAACTTAATGGCTGGTTAGGCTATACTTACGCACGAACTTTTATTAGAGTAAACACCGAATTTATTG
Source organism: Flavobacterium sp. GW821-FHT11G01 (assembly GCF_058808175.1). Classification (NCBI taxonomy): domain Bacteria; kingdom Pseudomonadati; phylum Bacteroidota; class Flavobacteriia; order Flavobacteriales; family Flavobacteriaceae; genus Flavobacterium; species Flavobacterium sp. GW821-FHT11G01. The sequence continues at coordinate 249,582 of NZ_JBXARK010000005.1, forward strand.
ATGAGAAAGTTAACAACGGACATTATTTTCCAACAAACTTTGACAAACCGCACGAAGTAAGTGCTGTATTAAATTATAAATTCACTAAGAGATATAGTTTATCTGGTAATTTCATATACCAATCAGGAAGACCAATTACCTATCCTATTGGAAGTTATGTTTATAATGGCATGGAATATACACTATATAGTGATCGAAACAAATTTAGAATTCCTGATTATTATCGACTAGATCTTGGTTTTAATATTGAAGGCAATCATAAAATAAAAAAATTATCACATAGTTTTTGGAATATCTCTGTCTATAATGTCTTAGGAAGAAACAATCCTTACTCGATCTTTTTTATTACAACAGATGGTCAGATAAAAGCGTATAAAACGTCTATATTTTCTGTGCCGATTCCGACCATAACGTATAATGTCAAATTTTAATCATCAAAATAAATGGAATTTATAATCAGACCTCTCAGACTTTTATATAAAACATTTGTTTTAATACTTTTTTGTCTTTTTATGGGCAGTTGTACCGAGCAATATGTTTTTCAGACCAATTCTACATTTGAAAGCATACTTGTTGTTCAGGCCAATATTACAAACGAATTAAAAAAGCAGGAAGTAAAAATTACGAGATCCTATCGTCTAGAAGAAGATGGCCCTGCTTTTGAAAAAGGCGCCATGGTCTATGTAACCGACAGCGATAAAAACACATTTGAGTTCGAACTTGAAGATTTTTCAGGACTTTATGTTTCAAAAGATCCTTTTCAGGCAGTTCCGGGAAAATCGTATCGTTTAAATATTATAACTAAAGATGGAAAATCGTATTCCTCTGCAGCACAAACTTTAACTGCAGTTAGCGAAGTTCAGGTTGAACCTAAAGTAGAAACGATAGACGGTATTAAAGGAGTTCAAATACAAGTAAGCAGTTATGATCCTAATGGAAAATCGAGATTTTACAGATATGAATATGAAGAAACATATAAAGTGATTTCTCCCTCATGGACTCCTGATAAACTTAAAGTAGATCCTGATAGTCCAAACCCAGAGCAGCCTAATTATCTGATTATTCCCAGAGAAGGCGAAACGCGAGTATGTTATACAACAAAAAAATCGGATGATTTAATTTTACTGAGCACAGTGGGCTCAAGTGAAGATCGTATCAATTTGCCTATCCGTTTCATAGATATGAAAAGTCCTATTCTAAATGAACGTTACAGTATTATAGTCCGTCAATATATCCAAAATTCAGAATCTTATACTTATTACAATACATTAAAAAGCCTTTCTACGTCTTCAAGTCTTTTTTCACAAGTTCAGCCTGGTTTCAATTATGGTAATTTAAAATCAGATGACAATCCTGATGAGAAAGTAATTGGTTATTTTGAAGTATCATCAATATCATCAAAAAGAATCTTTTTTAATTTTAGAGATCTTTTTGTTGACGATCCATATCCTCCTTTTTATAGTGACTGTGCACCGCAAATATTAGCTAATTGTTGGACTATGAAAGGTTGTGCTGGCTTCACAATACTTGCATTAGTTAAATCACCTGTAGCAGAGTCAGTATATTTAGGAGAGCAAGGCAACATGAAGGAAATTATATTTGTTCCTGCCCCTTGTGGAGACTGTACCAGAATTTCATCTAACATTAAACCTTTATTTTGGATAGATTAAAAAAAATAATAAGTATCGTGATGTTAATAGCAATTCAGACTGCTATTGCACAGAATAGTTCATTAAACAAAAGTGAAACTATAAGTAAAGCGACGAGTGAGAATATATTTGTTCATTTAAACACCACGACTTTAGTTGTTGGAGAAACATTACATGTCAAATTTTATTGTTTAAATCCATCGAACAACAACTTTAGCAATATTAGTAAAATTGCTCATGTTGAGCTTGTTAATAAGGAAAACCAGATTGTTTTAATAAACAAAATTTATCTTGACAGTGCTACCGGACATGGTGATTTTTTTATACCAACAACATTTAGCACCGGAAATTATAAACTAATTGCATACACAACCTGGATGTTAAACAAAAAAGATTCAAAAATTTCCGAGACAGATCTTTTTATCATAAATCCTTATTCAACAAGCAAAAACAGTAATTCTGGAAAATATTCTAACACTCAGGAAAAAGAGACAAAAATTCCAGAAGCTAAAATAAGTGTTGAAAATCAACCAAAAGATGAATCTTTTACTCTGGAATTAGATAAAAAAACAGCAACAAAAAGAGAACAAATTTCACTTAAAATAAAATCATCAAATTCTATTATTAATAAGGGAAGGTTTTCGCTTTCGGTAAAAAAAATCGATAATTTGCCTGTCATAAAACCAATGAATTCTTATGAATTTGTGAAATCAAATTCTAATAATTTATTAGCCAATACTATAAATGACAGTATCTTGTTTTTACCAGAATTTAGAGGAGAAATAATATCCGGCAGCATTATAAATACGAAAGACCCGAAACAAATCGCCGGCAAAGACATTTCCTTATCAATACCAGGAACAGATTTTGCATTTAAAATAGTAAAAACAGATCAATATGGTAAATTCAACTTTATTTTAGATAAAAACCCAAATTATTCTAATGCTATTTTCCAGGTAGTTGAATCTGATAAAAATGATTATAAAATTGAAATTGATAAAGATAAAGGGTACAATTTTTCAGAATTAAAATTTACAAATGAGCTACATCTTTCTTCTGATTATAAAAAAAGCATAGAAGAAAGATCCATAGCAAATCAAATAGAAAACGCATATTATTCCACGAAAAAAGATAGTATAGAAGTTAATGCGAAAACTAATCCTTTTTATCATCCATTAGAAAAAGAATATGTCCTTGAAGATTACACAAAATTTCCAAGTTTAAAAGAAACAATTATTGAGGTGATAAAAGAAGTATATTATCGGGAAGAAAATAATAATTTCACGCTAAATGTGAGAGATATAAATTATGATTTGAAATATTTTTCAGAACCTGCATTAGTATTAGTGGATGGATTATTAATTCAAAACACCAACGAATTAATTGATTATAAAACCGATAATATATACAAAATCAGCGTTGTTCCCGGGATCTATCTTTATGGACCAAAAGCGTTTAATGGTATCATTAGCTTTACTACAAAAAACAATGATTATATAAGCAAAGAAAAGGGAAGCTACATTTTGAAGTCTGAAATTCAAAGACCTCAAAACAAAACTATATATTTCAAACAAGACTATGCAGACAGAGCTAAATATAACAGACTTCCTGATTATAGATATCAATTACTTTGGGAACCAGAATTAACATTGGATAAAACTGAAAATTTAATTTCTTTTTTTACTTCTGATGTACCGGGAGTCTATGAAATAAATCTGGAAGGATTTACAGAAAAAGGGGTTCCTGTTTCTTTAAAAGAAACGATGGAAGTAAAAAATATAAGCGCTAATTAAAAATAAAAGATTTAGTTGAAAATCATATAATTGATAAAATATTCGTAAAAATGCTAATTCAGTTATTTGAATTTGGGTTTTTAGTTAATTAAAACAATTAATTTATCATATTTTAACAATTACTATCAAAATCTATAACATTTTTTTAATACTTTTGAAATCAACCAAAACAAAACACTAAAACTGCCAATCCATTGAAAAATCATCAACAAAAAACTATTTTCCTTGTTTTATTTGGATTATTCTTAAATATTTACTCCACCCAAAGTCAAACAAATGACGATATTACAGTCTATAATTGGTTCGATAAAAATTTAGGTTTAGAATCTTTGGATTTCAAAAATGGATTAGCACATCTAAACTTTGACAAGACTGCTCCAAATCAACATCGCTATTTAACTGATGAATTCAAGAAAGGAAGCATTAATTACAATGAGCAATTGTATTTTGATTTATTTCTTAAATATGACATTTATAATGACGAATTGGTTTTAAGACCTTATGATGAGTCTAACACAACTAAAATCAATCTTATTAAAGATAAAATAAAGTCTTTTACTATTGGCAATGAGAAATTTACCAACCTTAAAGAATTAAACCCAACAATCTTTAAAGGCGGATATTATGAAGAAATATTAATTAAAAATAATATTACGCTTTATATCAAATATTACAAAGAAAAAAAGAAAAGCACCAAGGATGAAATTAATTTAATCGATTATGTACCAAAATACGAGTTTATCTTATTTAAAGAAAACAAGTATAATTTGATAACTGAAAAAAAAGAAATCGTAACACTGTTTCCTGACAGTAAAAGAAAAATAAATGATTTCTATCTTATGAATAGAGACTTAAGAAAAGAGAATCCTTCTCTATTCATGAAAAATATTATCAAATACATTAATAATTAAAATTTTCAGAAATCATCCAAATGAGAATATTTACGATCCTTCTATTATTTTTCGGTTTTAATCAATTAATGTATTCACAAGTTCAAAAAAATACAGTTAGCATTAATTATAGCAATATCACCAGAATGGATGCTTTAAAAAAAATTGAAGCCTCCACCAATTACAAAATTTATTTCCAGGATGACTGGTTCGATCCTACTGTTTTAATTTCAGGAGACTATTCTAATAAAACTATTGAAGAATTATTATCAAAAGTTTTAGAAGATACAGATCTTAATTTTTTTATTGACAGAAATAGAATTATCTTAACAAAAAACAGTATCGTTTACAGCAAATTACCCACTAACGGCACTAAAGATTCTAATGCACCCATCTTTTTCCAACAATATGATTCTGTCAAAAAAAACAAATCAGAAGGAACAACTTCTATTGCGTTAATTGGTAAAGAAACATTAGATTCAGATGTTGAACTTTATACACTTTCGGGTCACATTACTGATTTAAAAGATGGTAAACCTCTGGCGGATATAACGGTAAAAGCAAAAAATACACCGATATCGACTATTACGAATGCTGAAGGATTTTACAGTTTAAAACTTCCTACCGGACTGAGTACAATAGAAATTGAATCCATATTTCATAATAGTACTTCCCGAAAAATCATGATTTATAGTAACGGTACTTTAGACTTTTCGATTATCGAAAAAATAAATCAATTAGATGAAGTAGTCGTAAAAGGAAAAGACAACCAAAACATTAGAACTGCGATTACCGGCGTTACTACAATCGAAGCCGAAGGAATTAAAAATATTCCTTTAGTACTTGGAGAGCGAGATATTTTTAAGGTTGCCTTAACTATTCCCGGCATAAAAACTGCTGGTGAAGGTTCTTCAGGATTTAATGTCAGAGGAGGAAAAGAAGATCAAAACCTGATATTATTAGACAACGCAACTATCTACAATCCAACACATCTTTTTGGGTTTTTCTCATCTGTTAATCCATATACAATAAACAAAGTTGATATTTATAAAGGCGGAATACCTCCAGAATTTGGAGGGAGATTATCATCTGTTTTTGATATCGTTTCTAAAAATGGAAGTACAGAAAAAATCTCTGGAGAAGGCGGAATTGGGCCAGTAACAAGTAATCTTACGGTTTCAATTCCTGTCGTAAAAGATAAAGCCAGTTTATTGGTTGGCGGAAGAGCAACCTATTCTGATTGGATTTTAAAGCAATTGGATGATGAAACCCTAAAAAACAGTCATGCCTCTTTTTACGACTTATTTGCAAAATACAATCACAAAATAAACAAAAACAATTCAGTAGAAGCAACTGGATATTACAGTAAAGACGCTTACAGCATAACTCCTGATTCTATCTATAAATACAGCAACAGTCTTGTTTCTTTAAAATGGAAACATGCTTTTAATGAAAAAAACAGCAGTGAACTAAACTTTACAAATAGTGGCTATAATTTCAGTATCAATTATGAATCTACTAATCCGGAATCCTTTATTTTCAAATATAAAATAAATGAAACTCAGGCAAATTTAAAATTCAATAGTGAATTAGGTGATAATCACAAATTCACTTATGGGGTAACTAGTAAATTATACAAAGTTAATCCGGGAGAATTAAGTCCAAATGGGGCATCTTCTATTGTAACACCGACAAAAGTAGACGATGAAAAAGGATTAGAATCGGCTGTTTATTTCTCTGATAAATTTCAAATTACCGAAAAATTATTATTGGATATTGGAGCCCGATATTCGCTTTATGCCGCCTTAGGACCATCCACACAAAAAATTTACGAAGAAGGTGTGCCAATGACGCCTTCAACCGTAACAGAGGAAAAAACATACACCAACAATCAAGTAATTAACACTTCTGGCGGATTTGAGCCAAGAATAGGTTTGCGTTATATATTTGATGAAAGCTTATTTGTAAAAGCAGGTTTCGATAAAAATTACCAATACATTCACTTACTAACAAACAATACCACTCAATCTCCAACTGATACCTGGAAATTATCTGATTTGAATGTCAAACCAGAAACTGGACTGCAATATTCTTTAGGTGTCTTTAAAAAACTAGAATATAACGATCTTGAGCTAAGCTTAGAAGGATATTACAAAACGTCTAAAAATATTTTAGATTATAAAGTAGGTGCCAATATTCTTTTAAACCAGGATTTAGAAACCGAGTTATTGCAAGGAGAAGGAAAAGCCTATGGTGTTGAATTTTTATTAAAAAAACCTAACGGAAGACTTAATGGATGGATTGGATATACTTATTCAAGAGCATTTATAAAATTAGACAGTCAGTTTAATGATGAAAAAGTAAATAACGGTGAGTATTTTCCAACCAATTTTGACAAACCACATGACTTTAGCATTGTTATGAATTATAAATTCACACATCGCTATAGTTTTTCTTCTAATTTTGTATATCAAACCGGAAGGCCAGTTACCTACCCAATTGGTAAATATTATTATCAAGGTGCTGAATACACGATATATAGCGATAGAAATAAATATAGAATACCTGATTATTACAGACTTGACATAGGACTTAACATTGAAGGAAATCATAAAATAAAAAAATTAGCGCATAGTTTCTGGAATATTTCGATCTACAATGTATTAGGAAGAAATAATCCATATTCCATCTTTTTTGTAACAAAGGAAGGACAGATAAAAGCCTATCAGACCTCGATTTTTGCTGTTCCGATACCAACTATTACTTATAATTTTAAATTTTAAAGTCATGAAAGTCTTATTCAGATTTCTCACAATATTAATACTCTCAACAACCGTTGGGTGTACGACTCCATACGACTATCAAACTAACGGATTCGATGATGTTATTACAATTGAAGCTACTATAACGGATCAATTTAAAACTCAGGAAATAAAACTTACAAGAACTTACAAACTTGAAGAAAAAGTACCTACGTTCGAAACGAAAGCTATTGTTTTTGTAACTGACGATAAAGGGAATAAATATGATTTTAAAGAGAATGCAGCATCTTATACTTCAGTAAATCAGTTTCAGGCAAGCCCGGACAGGACTTATACTTTACATATTCGTACTCAAGATGGAAGATCGTATGTTTCGAATTCAGAAAAATTACCACAGCAAACCCAAATCGAAAGTGTAAATGCTGCGGCGATTACAAAAGAAGGCGTTCTTGGAGTAGAAATTACAGTAAATAGTAATGACCCAACTAATTCATCAAAATATTACAGATATGAATATGAAGAAACTTCTCAAATAATTGCACCAAAATGGTATAGGGAAGTATTAGTTGAAAATAATGGAAGAGTTAGTTTACAACCAAGAACAACTGAAGCCAGAATTTGCTATACAACAGAAAAATCAAATACTTTACTATTAACAAGTACAAGCCATTTATCAGAAGATAGAGTAAGTAATTTTCCTGTTAGATTCATTCCCAGTACAGATAATTTTATAAGAAACAGATATAGTATTTTAGTAAAGCAATACGTTCAAAGTCTGGCTGCTCATACTTTTTCTGAAACATTAAAAGAGATATCAAATAATGGAAGTATCTTATCTCAAACACAACCGGGATTCTTTTACGGAAATATTAAATCTGTAGATAATCCTTCAGAAAAAGTAATAGGCTATTTTGATGTGTCTTCTTATTCTGAAAAAAGAATATTTTTCAATTATACAGATTTTTTTACTACAATAAAACCACCATATCCATATGATTGTCCTAGCGAAATCCCGGAATTAGATCTTGGACAATATTTTTTCAATTATTGTTTTTCTACAAATCCCAATGCGGGCTGTCAGGGAAATTTAATAGTAGAATATATCAAAACAAAAATTAAAGTCTTTTTTCCAAATGACGGTACACTTTATTTATTGTACCCAATAGAATGCGGAGATTGTACGTCATTTTCATCAAATATAAAACCATCATTTTGGATAGATTAAAATATATATTAGCCATAGCTTTAATAGTAAGTTTTCAGCAAATTTCTTTTGCTCAGAAAAACAACACTATTAATGAACTGAGTCTGATCGACAAAAAGTTAAATGAGTCAATTTATGTTAGCACAAACGGCAATTCGTTCCTAACCGGAGAAACTTTACTCTATAAATTTTTCTGTGTAAATAGTACAACAAATATTCCATCAAAATATAGTAAAGTAGCTTATTTAAAGTTAATAGACAGTAATAAAAAAACCATCTTTATTCACAAACTTTTCCTTGAGAATGGTATTGGAAATGGAGACTTTTTTATTCCAACTACTTTAGAAACCGGAAGCTATAAAATAATTGGTTATACCAATTGGATGTTAAACAAAAATTCATCCGTATATTTTAACCAAGATATTTTTATAATAAATCCATATAAAGAAAAATCAAAAAATGTTATATCTGATAAAGTTCTTAAATCAGAAGTAATATCGAATGAAAATATTTCTTTTGATCTGAAAAGCAAAACATATAAAAACAGAGATAGAATAGAATTTAAAATCAATACAACTTCTGATGAATTTGCTAAAGGAAATTATATGCTATCTGTTAGGAAAACTGATGGCTTATTATCCCAAAACAAAATAAATTTTAAAGAATTACAAGCGAAAAGCCAAAATGAAAATTCTAATACGGAAATAAATAATACTAATGTTTCGCTTCCTGAATTACGTGGAGAAATCATAAGTGGAAAATTATCGTCTAACACGGCGGAAATTAAAAATAAGAAAGTAGCACTTTCTATTGTAGGCAAAAACAATGATTTGAAATTAACCAAGACAGATGATCAGGGTAAATTTCAATTTAATTTGGAAAAACCCAATCCAAATGCAAATATTATTATTCAGGTTATTGAGGATAACAAGGAAGATTATACGGTTACAATGGAACAACCTAAAGACATAGATATTTCAAATTTAACATTTCCTGTTTTTGAATTTAATTCAGATTTTATAAACAACGTAACAGAGAGATTGGTTTCGACTCAAATTGAAAATGCCTATTATACCAAAAAGAAAGATAGTACTATAGTTCCAAACGATAGTATTGCATTTTTTGGTCCTTTATCGAAAGAATTTAAACTTGATGCGTTTACAAGATTTCCAACAATGGCAGAAACGATTACAGAAGTTGTAGCTGGTGTTTACTTCAAAAAGAACAACAACGATTATTCTATACACGTTTATGATTATGACCCAAATTATGAATCGACAATTCCAGCTCTAATAATAGTTGACGGTTTAATTATTCAAAATGTAAATGAATTATTCACTTATAATCCTAAAAACATTTATAAAGTTAATGTCGTAAAAGGACTTTATTATTATGGTTCAAAATCATTCAACGGAATTGTGGCTTTCACAACCAAAAATGGAGATTATGATACCAATCTTAAAGGCAATTTTATAATTAGACCAGAACTTTTAAGACCCCAATATAAAAAAGACTATTTTCAACCAGATTATACAAGTAATAAAAGCACAAGAATTCCAGATTACAGACATCAACTATTATGGATGCCAAAAGTTGATTTGAATGGTTCAAATTCAAACGTTTCTTTTTATGCGTCAGATGTATCTGGAAAATACGAAATAATTTTAGAAGGATTTTCTTCTAATGGAAAACCTGTTTTTATAAAAGAAAACATTGAAATTCAGGATTCAATCTCAAATTAAAGTCTTAATAATTAAAATAAAAAATCCGATTCAGAATGTTGAATCGGATTTTTTATTATTTTTTTTAATTAATTGTAACTTTTTTGAAACTTCTTACGTATAACCATTTGTACACTTTAAAAATAAGGAGACAATACAATGAGACAACTTAAAATCACCAAGCAGGTAACCAATCGTGAAACTGCATCGTTAGATAAATATCTACAAGAAATCGGAAAAGTTGACCTAATTACCGCTGATGAAGAGGTAGAATTAGCACAAAGAATAAAGGCTGGTGATCAAAGAGCTTTAGAAAAACTTACAAAAGCCAACCTACGTTTCGTAGTATCGGTAGCAAAACAATATCAAAATCAAGGATTAACGCTTCCTGATTTAATTAACGAAGGAAACTTAGGTTTAATTAAAGCGGCTCAACGTTTTGATGAAACTCGTGGTTTCAAATTTATCTCTTACGCAGTTTGGTGGATTCGTCAATCGATCCTTCAGGCTTTGGCAGAACAATCACGTATCGTTCGTTTACCATTAAACAAAATTGGTTCTATCAATAAAATCAACAAAATGTACGCATTATTAGAGCAATCTAACGAGCGCCCGCCTTCTGCTGAAGAAATTGCAAAAGAACTTGACATGACTGTAAATGACGTAAAAGAGTCTATGAAAAACTCTGGTCGTCACTTATCAATGGATGCTCCTCTTGTTGAAGGAGAAGATTCTAACCTTTATGACGTATTACGTTCTGGAGAATCTCCAAACCCGGACAGAGAGTTAATTCACGAATCATTACGTACTGAAATCGAACGTTCATTAGAAACATTAACTCCTAGAGAAGCTGATGTTGTTCGTTTGTATTTTGGTCTTGGCGATCAACACCCAATGACTTTAGAAGAAATTGGAGAAACTTTCGACTTAACTCGTGAGCGTGTACGTCAGATTAAAGAAAAAGCAATCCGTAGATTAAAACATACTTCAAGAAGTAAAATTCTTAAAACTTATTTGGGATAAAACCCCACAAAATCCAATATTAAAAATTCCAAATCCCAATAATTTTATTGGAATTTGGAATTTATTGCGAAACTGCCTATATTGGACCGCAAAGCAAACAACAGTTTGATTGACTGTTCGTTTTTTGATTGATGATTGAAACTCCGGCTGATTACCGGAGTTTTTTATTGGCTCTAACTGAAATTTTAACCACAGAGCTCGCAAAGATTCTTTTATTTTTAGATTTTGTAAAAAACACAAAGTCCACAAAGCTTTATAAACTCTGTGTAATCTTTGTGAACTCTGTGGTTAAAAAAAAATTATCTTTGTAAAAAAACAACATACAACTACACAATGAAGAATACACTTATCGCTCCTTCTGTTCTAGCAGCCGATTTTGCCAATTTACAACGTGATATCGAAATGGTCAATAACAGTGAGGCTGATTGGTTTCATATTGATATTATGGACGGCGTTTTTGTTCCGAATATTTCTTTTGGAATGCCAGTTTTGGAAGCGATTTCAAGACATGCTAAAAAAACAATCGACGTACATTTAATGATTGTGGATCCTGATCGCTACATTAAAACTTTTGCAGATTTAGGCGCAAATATCCTAACTGTACATTATGAGGCTTGCACACACTTACACAGAACCTTACAAGCTATTAAAGCCGAAGGAATGAAAGCAGGAGTTGCAATCAATCCTCATACTAATATTGACTTATTAGAAGATGTAATCAATGATCTTGACTTAGTACTTATTATGAGTGTGAATCCTGGTTTTGGAGGACAATCATTCATTGAAAATACTTATACTAAAGTAGAGAAGCTTAAAGCTTTAATTACACGCAAAAATGCTTCTACAATTATCGAAATTGATGGCGGTGTAACCAGCAAAAATGCAAAACAATTAGTAGAAGCCGGAGCCGATGTTTTAGTTGCGGGAAGCTTTGTTTTTAAAGCAGAAAACCCTACTCAGACTATAGCTGAATTAAAAGCTCTGACCACTTTTTAAATTTTTTAAATTCGGAAAAAAATCAATTCCAGTCATTTTTTCTAAAGTTTCAATTGGAACTACAAACTCATAAAGTGACTTATCGCTATCTTCATTCGGAACCAAAAAAGCAATTGCTTTATGTTCTTTTCCTGATTTAGCCAAAATTATTTTATAAAAATACTTAGGGACAGCTACTTTTTCTGTCCCTATTTTTTTGTCTGAATCTTTCAGAATTCCTCCTGTTACGACATAAATGTCATTATACTTTTCAGCCCAATAACGTGTTTTCTGCTCCAATCTATTCCAGATTCCGCTATTAAAATCATGTTTTTGAGGAGAGATATTTGAGGTATAAAAAGTATCCGTATAAGCACTTTGATCAAACTCCATATCGCCAGCCGGACAAAGATGGCCTTTATCATAACCTGATTTTTTATAGTTTCTCCAATCAGCAGAACCTGTAGATACTTTTGGATCTTCAATAAAATAAGGTCTTTTAAAATCATTATTTCTAAGATATTCTTTCTTTAGTTCATAAGCAACCCATTCGGCCTGTTCGAATTTTTCATTATATGAAAGTGTATAATATTTGTGTTTTACAATTTGTTTGGTTGTTGAAGTTGGCAAATAAGCAAAAGTATAAATCGAATCTGTACGACTCTGAGTGGATACAAAATTAGATTCGGTCTCTTTCAAATCATTTTTTACACTACTTTCTACAATCTCTTTTTTACAGGAAATCGACATTAAAACTATCAAACTTAACAAAATATAATTTCTCATTTACAGGATATCTTTATTCATTAAACTTACAAAAAAACGCTCCAAAAAAATAAAATTTTCTGGAGCGTTTAATAACAAATATCTTTTCTAAAATTAAGATTTTACCAATTTATCTTTTTTCATTTTAGGAGTAACAGTATTTTTTACATAACTCTTACTTTGTAAATCATCTAAAACATTTAATGCTTCTTCTACATAAACGTCTTTAGCTAATGCCTGATGCCAAGCTTCTCTTTTTTCTTTTAAAGTAGCATCGCTATTCATTTCAAGTTCTTCATAAGGCAAAGATTTAAAAACCAAATTGTTTTTGTAATCTGCAATAGGTTTGTATTTTTTACCTTCATTTTCAACTTGTTCCTGAGTTGCTTTAAAGCTATTGATATTTAAACTATAAGTGTTTTCTTTGTTTTTAACATCGATCCACTTCGCATTATCTTCAATTAATTTAAACTGAGCATTTCCAGCAATTCTATTTTTACTATTTAAAATTGCCTGATTAAATTTCTCATTTGAAGTCCAGGTATTATAATCCGCTGGATCAATTTTATCCCATGGCATTGCGTTGTCAATATCACGTTCACCCATTTTTAAATAAGCATAACGATCCGGCATAACCACATCACTATGAACACCTTCTAACTGAGTTGAACCACCATTGATTCTGTAGAACTTTTGTCCTGTAATTTTCAAGGCTCCTAAATCTCCATAATTTGCATTACGAACAAATTGGTTTAAGTCTAAAACGTTTTGCACTGTCCCTTTTCCGTAAGTTTGTTTACTTCCAATAATTACTCCACGTTTGTAATCCTGAATTGCAGCTGCCAAAATTTCTGAAGCCGAAGCAGAGAAACTATTCACCATAATTACTAATGGCCCGTCCCACTCGATTTTTTTATCTTTATCGTATAGAACTTCTTTCTTTTTACCTGCAGATTTTACCTGAACGATTGGTCCTTCTTCAATAAATAAACCAGCAATATCAACTACTGTAGATAAAGATCCACCACCATCATCACGAACATCAAGTACAATTCCGTTGATATCTTCTTTTTTCAATCTTTCTACTTCAAGCGCAATATCTTTTCCGGCATCACGACCATCTTTATTTTCAAAATCAATATAGAATTTAGGTAGATAAATTACACCGTATTTCAATCCGTTTCTTTCTACAATACTTGATTTAGCGTATGTTTCTTCAATTTCAACAACATCTCTGATAATCGAAATCACTTTGATACTTCCGTCAACTTTTTTAACTGTAAGTTTTACTTCGGTTCCTTTGTGCCCTTTAATTTTTTTCACAACATCATCCAAACGCATACCTACAACATCTACAGGTTCTTCGTTTCCTTGTGCTACTTTCAAAATTAAATCTCCAGCCTCAAGTTGTTTTCCTTTCCACGCAGGTCCGCCAGAAATTAATTCATCAATTTGAGTAAAGTCATTTTTCTTAGTTAATCTTGCTCCAATACCCTCTAATTTTCCACTGATATTTACATCAAAACGATCTTTTTCTTCTGGTGCAAAATAGCTTGTATGAGGATCAAAACGTGTCATAATTGAGTTTACATACACAGAAAACCAATCTTCTTTGTTCAAATCTTTAATTAAACTGAAATTATCATCTAACGATTTTAAAGAACTCTCACGAGTTTCTTTTTCTAAAGTTTCTAAAGATTTTGCTTTGTAAGCAGGATCTGTTTTCTTTTTATCTTCCTCTAATTTTTGTTTGGTAACAAGAGATGAAAGTGTCGATAATTTAATTTGTTTTCTCCATCTTTCATTAATTTCCGTTGCATTTTTAGCATAAGGAAGATGCTCATAATCCGCATTAAAAGTTTCGTCAACGTTGTAATTGAAAGGTTGTGCCAAAATCGTTTTGTAACGTTTTTTGCTCTCTTCCATTCTCTTCATCAATCTAGTATAAGTCAAATTGAAAAAGGTCAGATCTTTATTCAAAAACTGATCATCTAATTGCAACTCATATTGTTTAAATTCATCAATATCAGACTGCAAAAAGAACCTTTTTGAAGGATCTAAAGCATCAATGTAGTCTTTAAAAATTCCTTTAGAGAACTCATCATTTATTTCAGCCGGACTATAATGTCCTTTTTCAATAACAAATGCAAGTAATTCTAAAAGTGTTTTATCTCTATTTGGGTCCGGATCTTCTGACTTATCTGCATTAATTTTAAAAGCAAACAAGGTTAATGACAAGCATAATACGGCTATAAGTATTTTATAATTTCTTTTCATAAATTTAATAATAGCATTCATCAATTTTTTAATCTAAGTTACGGTAAAAACTATGCCAAGACAGCCAAGTTCACTATAATTTTTTGTTAAAGATATAAAAATGTTTGATGCACGAAAACGTTCTTTAATTTAGTTGACAATTTTTATTTATTTGTTAGTATTCTACCAAAATCTGTTACTACATTTGCTTTAACAAGCTTTAATTTTGACAAATCGAAAATAAAATCTCAGCATGAAAAATGAAAAACCTTTAATATTAGTTACTAATGATGACGGAATTTTAGCACCCGGAATCAGAGCTTTGATTAGTGTCATGGAAACTATTGGTGAGGTAATCGTAGTTGCGCCTGACAAACCTCAAAGTGCAATGGGGCATGCTATAACCATCAATAATACTTTATTTTTGGATAAAATTTCAAAAGAAAATGATAGCGTTACTGAATACAGCTGTTCCGGAACTCCCGTTGATTGTGTAAAACTGGCAGTAAATGAAATCCTGCACAGAAAACCTGATTTGTGTGTATCAGGAATTAATCATGGTTCAAATTCTTCTATAAATGTAATTTATTCGGGAACGATGAGTGCCGCAGTTGAAGCCGGAATTGAAGGCATTCAGGCTATTGGTTTTTCTTTACTAGATTTTGACTGGAATGCCGATTTTGAACCCATTAAATCATTTGTCAAAAAAATTGCACTTGAAACTCTTGCCAATAAACTACCTGCCGGAGTAGTTTTAAATGTTAATTTTCCGAAATTAAAAGAAAAAGAAATTAAAGGAATAAAAATTTGTCGTCAGGCAAAAGCTTATTATGCCCAAAAATTTGACAAGCGCCAAACTCCTTACGGAAAGGATTATTACTGGCTTACCGGAAAATTTACAAACGAGGATAAAGGCGAAGACACTGATGAATGGGCCCTGGAAAATGGTTACATCTCAGTCGTTCCTGTACAATTTGATTTAACAGCACATCATACTATGCAACAACTTAATACCTGGAAATTAAATGAATAAAAAAGACATTCTTGTTGGTTTTATTATCGGAATTTTTACTGCGCTTCTGGGTAGTTATTTGTTTATCACATTTTTTACGACTTTTGATCTTTCATCAGGAATTCAAACCATTAAACATTATGGCTATTTAGGAAAGATAATTACTCTGGGTACTCTTTTAGATCTTGCTGTATTTTTAATTCTATTAAAAAGAGATAAAGAATTGATGGCTCGCGGAGTAGTTTTGGCCGTGATTGTTTTGGCAATTTCCACTTTGTTTATTTAAATCTTATCTTTGTATTGCAAAAATAATTTCTGTCTTTAAAACAGAAACTACTGTCAAAAAAATTCATATGAAATATTACATCATAGCTGGTGAAGCTTCTGGAGATTTACATGGTTCTAATTTAATGAAAGCATTATATGTGGAAGATCCTGAAGCCGACATTAGATTTTGGGGAGGTGATTTAATGCAAAAAGCCGGAGGAACTTTAGTAAAACACTATCGTGAACTGGCATTTATGGGTTTTGTTGAAGTTATTTTTAATCTAAAAACCATTTTAAGCAATATTACTTTTTGCAAAAAAGACATTTTAGAATTCAAACCTGACGTTATCATTTTTATTGATTATCCTGGTTTTAATATGCGCATTGCAAAGTGGGCTAAAGAACTGGACTACAAAACACATTACTATATTTCACCGCAAATCTGGGCCTGGAAAGAAAACAGAATCAAAGCCATCAAACAGGATGTTGATAAGATGTTTGTGATTTTACCTTTCGAAAAAAGCTTTTACGAAGATAAACATCATTTTCCGGTAGATTTTGTTGGTCATCCTTTAATTGATGCAATCCAGAATCAGCCTGCTTTTGATGAGACCGTTTTTAGAACCGAAAATCAATTAGGCGAAAAACCAATTATTGCCGTTTTACCGGGAAGTCGTAAACAAGAAATTACAAAAATGCTAAGCGTAATGCTAAGTGTTGTTGATGATTTTCAGGATTATGAATTTGTAATTGCAGGCGCTCCAAGTCAGGAATATGATTTCTATCAGCAATTTATCAGTAATAAAAACATCAAATTTGTTTCGAATAAAACATACGATTTACTGCGCTCTTCGACAGCTGCGTTAGTAACATCCGGAACAGCAACCCTGGAAACTGCTCTTTTTAAAGTTCCAGAAGTAGTTTGTTATAAAGGAAGTTCTATTTCGTATCAAATCGCAAAACGAATTATTACGTTAAAATATATTTCTCTTGTGAATTTAATTATGGATCAGGAAGTTGTAACTGAATTAATTCAGGCTGACTGCAATACCAAACGTATTAAAGAAGAACTTCAAAAATTGCTTGAACCTGATTATCGCGAAAAACTGCTTAAAAATTATGATATTTTAGAACAGAAATTAGGCGGTGTTGGTGCCAGTAAAAAAACTGCAAAACTAATTGTGGCTGATTTAAAACAGCATTAAAAAACTTATTGTTTTGAAAAAAATATTAATTTTTCTTTTCCTGTCTATCATTTTTACTTCTTGTAAATCAACATCTACTGCGGTAAACAGTAAAGACAGTAAACGCGAAAACAAACATATAGTCAATCATTTAGTTGAAAATGCAACTGATAATATAGGCGTGAAATACAAAGCCGGTGGAACAACAAAAACCGGCTTTGATTGTTCGGGATTAGTGTTTACTACCTTCGAATCTGAAAATATAAAACTGCCAAGAAGCTCTTTCGAGCAATCTAAAATTGGAAAAATAATCAATATTGATGATGCCCAAAAAGGCGATTTAATTTTCTTCAAAACCAATAAAAGCAAACAAATTAATCATGTTGGTTTAATTACGGAAGTCAAATCTGATGAGATAAAATTTGTGCATTCCTCCACTTCAAAAGGAGTTATAATTTCTTCTACAAAAGAAGCTTATTACAAGAATTCTTTTGCTCAAATTAATAGAATTATCGAATAAATATTTTATCAATATTTAATCTTTTTCTTACAAATTTTTAATACTTTTAATTTTATGAAAGTATTAGATTTCCCCCTGACTAAAATTACAATTTGTTTTCTCTTCGGCATTATAGTTTCTTATCTCTGGAAACCGACAATTATGATTGCTTTGCCACTGCTTTTTGTTGGCATAATCTTCTTTCCAATTTTATATCATTTATCCAAAAAGAATAAAAACTCAAATATACTTTTCGGCATAAACTCCTATTATATTTCATTTTGCATAGGCTTCATCGCTCTAATAATAAACACCGATTCATTTCAGGTATTAAATTACATTCATTTTGAAAAAGCTTTTGAAAAACCTCAAACTATCAACCTTACTCTACGTGAAAAACTCAAAAGCAATGATTATAATGATCGTTATATTGCTATTGTAAATCGCATTGACGGTAAAATTTATTCCGGCCGAATTATCGTCAACATATCAAAAGACAACATTAAAAATTCTTTAGTTATTGGAAAATAGTATCAATACTAAAACCGTTCTTCAACCTATTACTTCACCGAAAAATCCAAATCAATTTGATTATGCCCAATATCTTGTCAATAAACAAATATATGGGCAAGTTTATGTGTCAAAAGCAGAAATTATCGTCAGTAAGAAAGTCAAAAAAGACATCTGGTTCTATGCTTCGCGTTTAAATACAAGAATTGTTCACAATCTTGAAAAGGCTAAATTTAATAAGCAAGAAATGAATGTTGCGCTTGCACTAATCCTTGGCCAGCAACAAGAAATCTCTTCAGATATTATTCAGGATTATCAATACTCTGGAGCAACTCATGTTTTGTCTGTTTCAGGATTACATGTTGGGTTTATAATGTTATTTATATTATTTATTCTAAAACCAATTCCAAACACTCAAAAAGGTTCTTTTATAAAGTTAGTTGCCATTATAATTTCATTAACTCTTTTTGCAATTATTTCAGGACTCTCACCACCCGTTTTACGATCAGTAGTAATGTTTTCATTTCTTGCAATTGGAAATCATTTGCATAGAAATAGCAATACGTATCATACTTTATTAGTTTCAATTTTCCTGATATTACTTTTCGAACCATACTTCTTGTTTGACGTCGGATTTCAACTCAGTTATATTGCACTATTTTCTATTCTTTGGCTACAGCCACTTTTAAAAAACATCTGCAATCCTAATAATAAAATACTCCATTATATGTGGGAAGCTCTGACCGTTTCCTTTGCAGCCCAAATAGGTACTTTTCCTCTTTGTCTGTATTATTTTCATCAATTTCCAGGACTTTTCTTTGTGACCAATATTCTTATTCTTCCCGTTTTATCCTTTATAATGATAGCAGGGATTATTGTTATGCTTCTGTCTGTATTTACAAATTGTCCCTTATTGTTAATTCAAATTTTTGAAAAAAGTATTTACATTTTAAATCTGATAATTCATTACGTTGCGTCTTTTGAATCATTTGTAATTAAAAATATTAGTTTTAATTTCTATCATCTGATTACTTTTTATTTGTTTTTAATTGCAAGCATCATTTGGTTTAAAAAACCTAATTACAATAAATTTATAGTTCTTCTTGGAACAATAATCCTGATTCAGATTTCATTTATCCAAACCAAAAAAGAAATCGAAAGCAAGCAGGAACTAATTGTTTATAACGCAAAGAAAAAAACAATAATTACTAAAAGAATCGGCAAAAGCGTCGCACTTTTTACTAATAATCTTCTTTCAGGAAAAGAATTAAAAAATAGCGTTTTAGAAGCTTATCTCGTTGCCAATTTTGGAGTTTTGAAATCCGTAAATAAAATTAAAAACGTCCTGTTTTTTAATGGTAAAAAAATATTGCTGATAGATAGTTCCGGTATTTATAAAAAAAGACTTAAACCAGACATTCTTTTATTGACAGCATCTCCAAAAATAAATTTAGATCGTATTTTGGAAGATCTACATCCAAAAATAGTTATAGCGGACGGTTCCAATTCGTATTCATTTCAGAAGTACTGGAAAGCATCTTGTCGTAAAAAAAGAATCCCTTTTCACTCTACAAGTGAAAAGGGATTCTACAAATTGAATTGAAAAATATTATTCCGGATTCAAAATAAGATTAGATTGTTTTAGCCACGGAATTGCCCCTCCTGGTCTATATGGAAGCTTACCCAATAAATTGAAAGTAGTTTTCTCTTTTCTAACAGATCCTATAGTAAAACATACCTCAGGTAATTCATCTACACCAAATGCACTTTTTAATTTAGTATTTTGTTCTCTTTCCGCATCTGAAATCTTAGGATCTGACAAGTCAAGCTTTACTAAAATAACATTCTCTCGCGACCAAACTGCAAAATCTGGAGTATTAAATATTTCAGTTTGAATTTTTTGTGGTGCACCATCAATCGTAAAATATATCAGGAGCGGTTTTTTTTGTTCCATACCTGCAGCAACAGCCTCCGTCATAGTTGTTTTCCAAACTAAACTTTGTGCATGTGTAAGAAATGTACCTAAAAAAAACAAGAGGGTTAGTAATTTTCTGATCATAATAATTTGGGTTTTAAGTAGGTTAATGCGACTAAATTAATATAATATCTCTACCAAACAAGCGTTATTTAGACAAAAAAGTTAAGAAAAATACAAAAAAACAGAATTTATTAATAAAAGATTAAAATTTTAAGGAAATGAAAAAAAATCATGTAATAAATTACAAAACTCTTTGCAACAATTACAATCTGTTTTAAAAAAAATCCCCTTTACTGTTACATAAAGGGGATCTAAAAATTAAATTGAGCAACTTAATTTAAAACATATTATTCACTTGGATGCAATAAAGCATTTGATTCTGCTATCCATGCTTTTGCTCCACCAGGCTTATAGGCAATTTTTCCTAAAGCACTAAAAGTAGTTTTGTTTTTACGTATGGATGCCAGTGCAAAACATACTTCAGGTAATTCTTCAACACCAAAAGCATTTTTAAGTTTTAGATTTTGCTCTTTATCACCGTCAGATGCAGATGAATCAGACAAATCAAGTTTTACTAAGATGACATTGTCTCGCGACCAAACCGCAAAGTCTGGCGTTTTAAATATTTCATTCTGAAGATTTTCTGATACACCTGAGGCAGTGAATAAAATTAACATTGGTTTTCTTTGTTCATTACTAATAGCAATTGCATCAGTCATATTAGTTCTCCAAACTAAATTCTGAGCATGCGTAAAAAATGAACCTAAAAAAAATAGTAGGATAAGTAATTTTTTGGCCATATAATTTTGGTTTTGGTTAGATTAGTGAAACGAAATTAACATATTATTTTAATTTTCCAATTTTAATTAATACAAAAAATACATTATATGTTTTTTTAATTACAATAAAATAACAAATTAACAATTGACCATAAAATTAAAGACACCTTTTCCTACTAAACAAAAAAAATCCTTATACAAAGTATAAGGATTTAGAGTATTTTAAAAATTAGTTTTATCTAATTACGATTTTTTTGGATTCACAATTCCGTTAGCAACTGCCAACCATGCACTAGGCCCTCCTGCAACATATCCTGTTTGGCCAAGACCTTTAAAATTTACTTTTCCATCTATTGCCTCTGCACTAGTAAAATAAATAGTTGGGAATCCCTGAATTCCAAAAGCTTGTTGTAATTCACTATTCTGATTTTTGATTTCAGGAGTCTGAGCCGTTCTTCTTGGATAATCCAATTCAACTAAAACTACATTTTCAGCTGCCCACTTTGTAAATTCAGGCGTTTTTAAAACTTCATTTTGTAAACGAATACACCATCCACACCAATCACTTCCGGTAAAAAACATCAACATTGGCTTATGTACTTTATTACTTTCTGTAATTGCCTCTCTCACATCAGTGTACCATTTCAACTCTTGCGATTGCATTGCAAATACGCCAGTTAAAAAAAAGGTAATCAAAAATATTTTTTTCATGCTGCTTTAATTTTTTACAAATTTAAACAAAATATACATTGCTAAATGTCGTCTATTTTACTTCTTGCATTAATTTTTTAATTAATGGTGTTGTTATAATCAAAACGACACCCGCAATAAGCGAATAAAGTGCTAATTGATAATATCCATCTGTATAAGCAATAAGTTTAGACATTAAAGTCGCTCCTGTATTTGCATTTGACATTTCAGAACCAAGTTTCCCTGCCGCTAATTGCCCGAAAGCACTAGAAAGAAACCATAATCCCATCATCATTCCAAACAAACGTTTAGGCGACAACTTAGTAATTACTGACATTCCAATTGGCCCAATACATAACTCTCCAAGCGTATAAATTAAATAACCCAAAGCAAAAACATTTAAAGAACTCAATCCTTCTGGATTAATAAAAAATCTGGCACTGTAAAAAATAAAGAAACCTGCTGCCAATAATATAAATGAAAGACCAAATTTAATTACCGTATTTGGTTCAATTTTTCTCTTATAAAGAAAGATCCACAAAATACCAACTAGAGGGCTAAAAATAATAACATACAATGAATTAATACTATTATTAACCACGTTTGGATCTATATTAAAAAACAACAATTTATTTGATAAATTATCTTTCGCAAATAATGACAAAGATCCTCCAGATTGCTCAGAAATAGCCATAAACATAAAATATCCGAAGATAAAAATGAATGCTGCCAGTAATTTATATTGCTGTTTTCTATCTTTAATTCGTATTAATTCGAACAAAAAATAACCAATTGCAATTACACCAATCGTATACATGAAATAATCTGTATAATCAGAATTAATCACCATGATGTATATAAACGGAATTACAATTATGGATCCCAGATAAACTGCAATCTCGTTCATTCTTCTTTTTTTAGGAGTTTGTCCTTCTAATGGAGAATTTCCAATTGGAGCCAAGTGTTTTTTGGTTAAAAGAAATGTCACCACTCCAATAATCATAACAACGGCTGAAGAAAGGAAACATAAACTCCAGGAATAATTTTTTCCTAAATAAATAGGAATTGCTCCTCCAAGCATTCCACCAATATTAATTCCGGCATAAAAAAGTCCGTAACCAGCATCTCTGCGTCCGTCACTTTCATGGTATAATTCACCTACCATTGAAGAAACGTTTGGCTTAAAAAAACCAGTTCCAATAATAGATAAAGTTATTCCATAATAAAAGAAATCATGAGGAGAAGCAGCAATAAGCAAATTCCCCAAAATCATAATGATACCTCCAAAAAGAAGTGATTTTTTAAAACCTAAAACTTTATCTGCGAAGATCCCTCCAATAAAAGTAAAAGCATACACAAAAGCCTGAATAGCTCCGTATTGAAGATTCGCCTTTCCTTCAAGTAAACCTAATTGGTCTACCATGAAAAAAGCTAAAACACCTCTCATTCCGTAGAAACAAAAACGTTCCCACATTTCAACTAAAAACAAGTACCACAACTGTTTTGGGTACTTGCCTTTAAAATTTTGTATTTGTTCTAGAGTAATTGTATTGCTTTCCATATTATCTAACACCGTGCATCATTTTTTTCAAGAACGGAGTCAAAGCAAATAATATAATTGCAGCGATACCTGTAAGAACCACAAATACCATAAAAAACTCGTATAAATTATGAATTTCGAATCCGGCAAAAAAGTGATTATGTGCACTAATTTGGTGTTGATCCAATAAAGCTAATTGCTCAGGAGTTGGTGTAATTTTATTATCTAAAACTGCTTGAAGATCAATCCCTAATTCTTTTGCTTTTGCAAATTTATCTCCAGTTGCCGGCAAGATAGAACCTAAAGTTCCACCCAAAGCATAACCTGAAGCATTTGACAAAAAGAATACTCCATAAAGTAATGAAGCGAAACGTTTTGGAGATAATTTACCTACCAATGATAAACCAATTGGAGATAAACACAACTCAGCACATGTATTTAAGAAATATAATAAGATAAGCCATTTTACCAATAACAATCCAGAAGTTCCAATATATGAAACCTGAGTTGCTATCATAAAGAAACTAATCGAAATTATTACTAAACCCGCAGCCAATTTTACCGGAGAAATAGGCTCTCTGTCTTTTGCTCTAAGAGTATCCCACAAAATACTAAATGGTACTGCCATAATTACAACAAATAGTCCATTAAAAATCTGAACCATTGATGGCGGCATTAAAAACCCAAAGAAGTTTCTGTCTGTCTGGTTATCTGCAATAAAAGTTAACGAAGAACCTGCTTGCTCAAAAGCTGCCCAAAAGAAAATAATAAAAAATGAAACTATATAAATTACAATAATTCTGTCTCTTTCAATTTTCGTCAATGAGGTGTCCGAAATAATTAATCCAGCCAATGATAATCCACTAGAATAAATCAAAGTATAAATCAGATTCTGACCTACAATATAATGAAAAAAGAATCCTAATGCGACAAATGCAAGTCCTGCAATTGCTAAAGATTTATTAGAAAAATTAGCTTTTTGTGCTTCTCCTTCTTCAAAGTCAGAAGCCTCATTTTTAGAAGGCAAACCTCCTAATGGTCTTCCTTCCGGAGAAACGACATATTTGTTTTTCAAGAAATAGAAAAGAATTGTTCCTAAAAGCATTGCTACAGAAGCAGCCATGAATCCCCATCTAAAAGCATGAATATCTCTAATTCCTCCAGCATCTTTAACATCTCCCAACAAAGGGCAAATCGACTGACCTAAAAAAGCACCGATATTGATTCCCATATAGAAAATAGTAAAAGCACTATCTAATTTTGTTTTCTCTTGTTTAGGATATAAACTTCCAACCATACTCGAAATGTTTGGTTTAAAGAATCCGTTACCAAATACGATAACTCCTAATGCAGAATACATTATGATTTTAGCTAAAGGCAAATTATTCTCAAAAATACTTCCACTGGTGAACAACAACATTTGTCCTGTTGCCATCAATAATCCACCCAATAAAATACAATTTCTGTTTCCTAAAAAACGGTCTGCAACAAAACCACCTAACATTGGTGTTAAATAGCAAAGTCCAAGGAAACCACCATAAATTAATGAAGCTTCTTCTTCCTTCATTAATAATGAGTTCACAAGAAATAAAGTCAATAAAGCTCGCATTCCATAAAAATTGAATCTCTCCCACATCTCCGTTCCAAACAATACCCAAAGTCCTTTTGGATGCGCAGTTTTTACTTGAGTTTCTCCCATATTATTCATTATTTATTTAAGGTTAAAAGATTTAGATTATAAATTTTCTTTGATAAAGTTAGTCATTTTATTATAAAGCTGAATTCTGGTTTTCCCTCCAAAAATACCATGGTTTTTATCTGGATATATCTGAGAATCAAACTGTTTATTTGCCTGAATTAACGCTTCCATCATTTGCATTGAATTTTGCACATGAACGTTATCATCACCTGATCCGTGGATCAATAAAAATTTACCTTTTAATTTATCAACGTGATTTATTGGAGAATTCTGATCGTATCCGCTAGCATTTTCCTGCGGAGTCTGCATGTATCTTTCTGTATAAACACTGTCATAAAAGCGCCAGTTTGTTACCGGAGCTACAGCGATTGCCATTTTGAAAACATCATTTCCCTGAAAAATACAATTTGAAGCCATAAATCCACCATAACTCCATCCGAAGATTCCAATTCTGGCAGCATCAACATACGGATAAGCTCCAATTACTTTTGCCGCATCAATCTGATCTTCCACTTCATATTTACCTAACTCTTTTTGAGTTACTTTTTTGAAATCAGCACCTTTAAAGCCAGTTCCTCTTCCATCTACACAAGCAACAATATAACCTTGTTGAGTAAGCGATAAAAACCAATAATCATCTGAATTATTCCAATCGTTGTTTACTTGTTGAGATCCAGGACCAGAATATTGGTACATGAAAACAGGATATTTTTTAGAAGGATCAAAATCTTTTGGTTTTAAAATCCATGCATTTAGTTCGTTTCCTTTAGCTGTTTTTAAAACAAAGAATTCTTTTGCAGGAAGGTTATACGCTTTTAATTTATCAGCAAGAGCCTGATTGTTTTCGATAACCTGAATTTCTTTTCCAGATTTTGCTTCGTTTAAAGTATAAGTTGTAGGCTGTAAATTACTTGAGAAAGTAGTAATAAAATATTGGAAATTAGGACTAAAAGTCGCTGCACTTGTTCCTGTTTTTACAGACAAACGCGTTTTGTTTTTTCCGTCTAAACCAATTCTGTAGATATCTCTGTTGATAGAACCATTTTCTGTAGATTGATAGAAAATAGTTTTTGTTTTTTCGTCGAAACCGTAGTACGAAACAACTTCCCAATTTCCTTTTGTAACCTGATTTTTAAGCTTTCCAGTTTTATCGTATACATAAATATGATTAAAGCCGTCTTTTTCACTTGTCCAGATAAAGCTATTATCTTTTAAAAATGTCAAATTATCTGTAACATCTACGTAAGCTTTGTCTTTTTCATTTAAAACTACTTTTGCCGCAGCCGTTGTTCCGTCTACAAATAATAAATCAAGATTATCTTGGTGACGATTTAAAACCTGAGCTGATAATACATTATTATCATTTGTCCATTGTAATCTTGCAATGTAAAAATCATTATAATTTCCTAAATCAACTTTTTTAGTTGCATTTGCAGCTGCATCATATATATGTAATGAAACTACTGAATTTTTTTCTCCTGCTTTTGGATATTTAAATGTTTCAATAGTTGGATATAAGTCTTTATGAAACATTGACATCGAAAATTCCGGAACGGCACTTTCGTCAAAACGAATATAAGCTAGTTTTTTACTGTCTTTGCTCCAGTCAAAAGCTCTCACAAAAGCAAATTCTTCTTCATAAACCCAATCCGTAATACCATTAATCACAGCATTTTTCTTTCCATCTGTAGTAATTGCAGTCGATTTTTTAGAAGCTACATCATATACATAAAGATTATTTTCTTTAGCATAAGCAATTTTAGTTCCATCAGGTGAGAAAGTTGGTTCCTGAACCTGAAAATCAAAAAGTTTGGTTAATGATTTTGAAGTAATATCGTATAAATAATAATCTGCAGTAAAAGAGTGACGGAAGATTTTATTTGTATTACAAGCAATTAAAATCTTTTTTTCTGAAGCATCAAAAGTATAACTATCAATCCCGTTTGAAAGTTCTTTATGATTTTTTGTATCAATTAGATTAGACACTTTTTTTAGCGTTGCAAAATCATATAAGTCAATTTGCATGCTTCTGCTGGCCTGATCAACATTTAAAACGGTGTATTGATCTGTATTTTTTAGTGATTGAAGTTCATCCATTCCTTTCGCCCGGAATGTTCCTCCATAAATGTTTTCGACAGTAATTTTTTGTTGTCCAAATACAGTAGCGACTAAAAATAAAAGCACTACCGTTATTTTACTTGTATTCATTAGAATTATTTTAAATATAAAAAGAGCCCAATTTTAGTAAAAAAAATAAACATAATACACATTTTAAGTGTTAAATGTTAAAAAAAATAACGATTGCGTACTTCTCAAACTTTAAATAGATTGCAAACAAAACTCTTAAATTGGTATCTTTGTCGCTACATTATTATTTAAAATACTGAAAATGAACAATGCTGTTGCTGGATTCTCTAAATTATCCAAAAAAGAAAAAATAAACTGGATTGCCAATGAATATTTTTCTACTCCAAATGAGGCACTTAATATCATAAGAAATTACTGGAATTCAGATGAGAAGCTTCAACAATTGCATGATGAATTCATCGAAAATACAATCACAAATTTTTATATTCCACTTGGTGTTGCTCCTAATTTTTTAATTAATGGGAAATACAAAACAATTCCAATGGCAATTGAAGAAAGTTCAGTTGTTGCCGCAGCTTCAAAATCAGCCAAATATTGGGCAACTCGTGGTGGATTTAAAGCGACGGTTATTAATACCGAAAAAATTGGTCAGGTTCATTTTACATTTAATGGAGAAGCAGAAAAACTACAATCTTTCTTTGATCAAATAAAACCTAAATTCTTTTCTGACACCCAAAGCATAACTAAAAATATGCAACAACGTGGCGGCGGAATTTTAGATATCAAACTTAAAGACAAAAGAAGTTTATTAGAAAATTACTTTCAGCTTCATGCTACTTTCGAAACAAAAGACAGCATGGGAGCTAATTTTATTAATTCCTGTTTAGAGCAATTTGCTACAACATTAAAAAATGAATTTCAGGATTCTGATCTTTTTTCAGAAAACGAAACGATCAAAGTAATTATGAGCATTTTATCTAATTATGTTCCGAATTGCATTGTTAGAGCGGAAGTTTCATGCCCAATTGAAGATTTGACGGAGAAGCATATTACTAATCCGCAGGATTTCGCAGAACGATTTGTTCAGGCTGTTCAAATTGCCGAAGTAGAACCTTTTAGAGCCGTGACACATAATAAAGGTATTATGAACGGAGTCGATGCTGTAATTTTAGCTACCGGAAACGATTTTAGAGCAGTTGAAGCCGGAGTTCACGCTTACGCTTCCCGAAATGGTCAATATTCGAGTTTATCACATGCTAAAATTGAAAACGGAATATTTACTTTTTGGTTAGAAATTCCACTTGCTTTAGGAACTGTTGGCGGACTTACTTCTTTACATCCTCTGGTAAAACTATGTCTTGAAATGCTTGAAAAACCATCAGCACAAGAATTAATGGAAATCGTTGCTGTTGCAGGCCTGGCACAAAACTTTGCCGCTTTACGTTCTTTAACGACAACCGGAATTCAGGAAGGACATATGAAAATGCACTTAAACAATATTATTAATCAATTTGAAGCCAACGAAGAAGAACGCCATTTAATTAAATCCCATTTTAAGAAAAATGCAGTTTCTCACAGCACTGTAGTTGAATTTATAGAGAATTTACGAAAATAAACAAATAAAAAATTCCAAATATTATAGTTTTCAAAAATAACCAAATTCCAAAAATAATTGGATTTTGGATTTTCAAAATATTAGGGTTAATTATAAATATAATACATCGGGCTAAAAACATAGAATGAAAGAGACCTTTTACAGTAACGGAAAACTTTTAATAACAGGAGAATATCTAGTTTTAGATGGCGCAAAAGCTTTTGCATTACCTACAAAATTTGGACAGGATTTAGTTGTTGAAAATGGTTCTAACAAAGAAATACAATGGGAAAGTTATAATTTTGATAGCAATCTTTGGTTTAAAGACGTTATTTCATTTTCTGAAATCATAAACAATGTTGATACTAAAATCGAAACTGTAAAAACAACTTTAATTAACATCTTGCATGAAGCTTATCTTTTAAATTCTGATTTTATCACTAATTCTGAAGGATATAAAATAAGTACACACCTTACATTTCCAAAAAATTGGGGATTAGGAACTTCCTCTACTTTATTAAATAACGTGGCACAATGGACTAAAATTGATGCTTTTACATTGCTTAAAAATAGTTTTGGAGGGAGTGGTTATGATATTGCCTGCGCGCAAAACAACACTCCCATTATCTATCGATTAGAGCAAAATTTACCGATCGTAGAAAAGGTAAAATTTAATCCCGATTTCACTAAAAACATATTTTTTGTTTACCTAAATAAAAAACAAAGTAGTAAAATTGCGATCAATGCGTATTATAACAACAAAAATGAAAATTTAGCTAAAAACATTGTTGACAATAATAAAATTACCAAAGCAATTCTGGAAGCAAAAACACTTAATGAATTTGCACATTTTGTAGAAAAACACGAAATTCATTTGAGTAATATTCTGGAATTAGAAACCATTAAAGAAATTGCGTTCCCGAATTTTAATGGAGTCATAAAAAGTCTTGGTGCCTGGGGTGGCGATTTTGTTATGGTAATTTCAAAAGAAAATCCAAAGGAATATTTCACTAACAAAGGATATGAAACAATCCTTACTTACGATGAAATGATTTTACAAGAATAAAACAAATGATGAAATATTCTAAAAACAAAAAAGTGAATTATTAATTCACTTTTTTGTTTTTTATATGTTTTGTCTCCAAACGACGAACCTTTTCATTTTCCTGCTCATTAGATTCTATAAGCGTATTATGTAAACGTTCTGCCATTTTTTCAATACTGCTATTGATAGAATCATACACTAACTCCATTCTGCGATGTTTTTCTTCCTTTACAGCTTTCAAAACATCTTCGACAAATACTTTATCGTATTTTTCAGCAACAGAATCACGAGTATTGGTCAACCTTATAACATAATCGTTACTCAAAATTGTAACCTTAAAGTGCTGTTCTTCATTACTAAGGTAATATTTTCCTCCCAATTCATCTACATTGATGTCGGTGCTGCTCACTTTCAAAAGTTCTGTTATAATTCCAAAAATATGGTTTTCAATTTTGGAATATACCCTGGGTTTTCTTTTAAAAAATTTAAATATGGAAAACATTAAACGCTTGATTATTAAGGTATTTTTTTATCATTTTTTCGCAATTTTTATTTAACAATCATTATATCAAATCTACTTTCCTAAAACAAAAATTCGAGCAAATTAACTGTATAATTTTGAATATCACAAATTTTTTAAATTATATTTCGATTATTCCTATATAACTAAAGAAAAACATGTAGATATTTATTACAAAAAGCCATTAAAATGAAAAACCCGAAACATTTAAAATGTTTCGGGTTTTTTTCTATTTTAGATTAAGTACTAAAAATTAGTAATTAAATTGCAGTCTGTTATCTTCAATTTTAGCATTGTTTTTCAACGCTGGTAAAATTCTGTTTGTATCAGATGCGCTTTGAGCTTTCACTTTAGCAACATATTCTGCGTGGTTAGCAATTGCCGGAGCTTTTACAGTACTAATGTTTTTTACAACATATACACCTGTATTTCCTTCAATTGGAGCAGAAATTTTGTTTGCTGTTAAAGCAAATGCATTTCCAACAACTTTTGGCTCTTGTCCAACTCCACCAGGTAAAACAGGATTATCCATAGTAACGTTAGCAGCTTGTTGAACAGCTACACCAGCACTTTTAGCAATAGCTTCAAGGCTTGAACCTGTCATTTTAGCTTTTAACATTTCAGCTTTTTTCTTGTTTTTCAAGATTGGCTCAACATAAGGTCTAGCCATAGTAACAGATACTAAACCTGATTTGTTTTCGCTTTTGTATTGAGCAATTACATGACCAATATTAGCTAATTCAAAACGTTTTACATCTCCAATGCTCGTTTCTTTGTCAAATGCCCATCTTACAATGTTACGTTGATTTCCTAATGGACCAAACGCTTCATCCATAGCTTTTGCCGTTACCGGAGCAGCCACTTTCAAACCTAATTCTTTTGCTGTAGCAGCAAAATCTTTATCAGCAGCATCCATTTCGAATTTAGTTGCCAATGTAAATACTTTATCAGAAGTAGCTTCAGAAGGCTCAATTTTTTGAGCAATTGTTGCTAAACGAATTCCGTCTTGTTTATCTGTAATTTTGATAACGTGGAAACCAAAAGGAGTTTCTACTAAACCAACTTTTCCAATACCGTTATTGAATACAAAATCATTGAAAGGTTTTACCATTTGGTTTGGACCAAAATAACCTAAATCACCACCTTGTTGCGCAGATGAATCATCAGAACTTGTAAAAGCCAACATCATGAAACTATCAGGATTAGCCTGAACCTGAGCTAAAATTTCTTCAGCTTTAGCTTTAGCTTCTTCTTTAGTTCTTTTTTCTTTTTGGTTTGGAGTTTGAGATCCTTCGTAACCAATTAAGATATGACTTGCTTTTGCATTAACACCAGCTTTAAATCCTAAAGATTTAGAAATAGCATAGTATCTTCCAAAAACATATGGCCCATAAATTGCTCCAGCAGGTAAGCTAAATAACTTATCCGCATCAACTGCAGGCAAACTATTTTTAGGCACGTATGTAGAATCATAAGGAACATCAGAATTTGCGTTCACAAATTCAGCAACATTTGTAGCATTTTTGAAACCAGCTAAAGTATCATTTTTACCAGTTTTTGCGTTATATACTACACTTCCGTTTAATAATCCTGTGATTTTAGCTTTGATTTCAGCTTCGTCTTCTTTTGAAGCTTTATCTTCTACTAAAACATATTGAATTTCACGAGTTTCATCCGCTTTGAATTTCTTCTCGTTTTTCTTCATATAAGCTACAATCTCATCATCAGAAATCTTTACATCACTATCTTTAATAGAAGAATACAATGCACCAGCATAAGCAAAGTTTACTTTGTTAGCTTCCATTTCGTATTTCAACTTTCCTTCACTAGCAGTTGTGTAAAGTCCAGATTTAATTAACGTATTGTAGATTTGAAATTTTGCATTCAATTCAGCATCTTTTTCTTTTGCAGAAATGTATTGTGCTGCTTCAGGATTTGTTTTGAAATATTCTTTGAATTTCACAACATCAAACATACCTGCTGCATTTAGGAACATTGGATTTTTTCCAATATTTGGATCTGCTTTCAAAACTTCAATTAAGTGTTTTTCTCCAACTCTCAATCCTAATTTATCAAACTGAGTTGATAATAATGCGATTGAAACTTCTTGATCCCAAACTCTGTTTGCAGCTTCAGTGGAAGTAATCCCTTGCCCACTTTTTTCAACATTACTAACTTTAACTCTAAAGTCTTCAAATGAAATATCTTTTCCATCGATGCTTCCCACATCTTTTGAACTTTGACCAAATGTCCCTCTAGTGAATAGATCTTGTATTATAAATGCAAATAATGCAAGTGCAATAACTCCTATCAATAAAGCGGAACGCTGTCTAATTTTTGCTAAAACTGCCATTTTTATTATCGTTAATTTTATATTCAGTTTGCGAAAATACAATTATCTAGTTAATAACAATACAACTAGCAATTTATTTTGCACAATTTTTTTAATTAATAAAAGAAATCACTCTTTTATAGTCATTTTTACTAATTCAATTTTCTTATTTGTAGCTTCTTCTATCACAAAATGATAGTGATCTATTACAATTTCTTCGCCTTTTTGAGGAATTTCCTTCGTAAAATTCACAATAAACCCTCCCAGAGTACCGTATGAGTCTTCTTCAGGAATCATTAATTTATAAGTTTCATTTAAATATTCCACGTCTAATCTTGTAGAAAACAAATACTTACTATCACCCAATTCCTGCTCGATTAATTCTTCATCTAAATCATGCTCATCTTCAATTTCTCCAAACAGCTCTTCCACAATATCTTCAATTGTAATAATTCCGGAAGTACCTCCGTATTCATCTAAAACAACAGCGACATTTTTTCTCTTTTTAATTAAAAGATTTAAAGCGTCTTTTATCAAAATAGTTTCAGGAACAAATTCCACAGTCATTAAAACTGATTTAATTGTTTTTGGCTTTTTAAATAAATCGAATGAATGCACATAACCTACTATATCATCGAGTGAATTTTGACTTACTACAATTTTAGAATAACCAGTCTCAATAAAAAGCTCTTTCAAATCTGTTATACTGTCAAATAAATCTATATCGACAATTTCGGTACGTGGTGTCATAATATCACGCGCTTTTACACCTGAAAATTCTAATGCGTTTTGAAAAATCTGAATTTCAGAATCTACTTCTTCATCATCTTCAACAGAATTCATTTGCTCTGTAATATAATTGCCAAGTTCAACTTTACTAAAATACAGTTGTACCTGATCTCCTTCTGTTTTGAAAAATTTTCTCAAAACAAAATCTGAAATCCAGATAAAAAAAGTCGAGATATAATAAAATAACCTGTAAAATAAATAAGCGGGAACAGCCAAAATCTTAATTAATGAATTGGCATAAATTTGAAAGAAAACTTTCGGGAGAAATTCAGCCGTAATTAAAACGATAAAAGTTGAAATTACAGTCTGAACCAGTAAACTTGTGATATCTGAAAAATGATATCCTAGTTTGGTGATACATCTTAAAACTAAATCACCCATAAAAAACCCATAAATAACCAAGGCAATATTATTGCCAATTAGCATCGCTGCAATAAATTTCGAAGGATTCTCTGTAAGTTTGGTTAAAATTTGGGAGGCAAAATTATCTTGTTTTTTTTCGATTCCAAGATAAATTTTGTTCGAGGAAATAAAAGCTATTTCCATTCCTGAAAAAAAGGCTGATAGTATTAAACAAAGTATTATAATACTAATTTCCATTTTTACTGTTTTTTATTACGATCATCAAATTTCTTGACAAATTTTCTTCTGAAGAAAAACATAAAAACTGCCATTCCGGCAATTATAAAGCTCAAAGCGTAATTTTCATTACCTTCATTTAACTTTATAACTCCATCGTAAATAAAGTAAATTGCAAATGCAATGTAAACGTATTGTGTATATTTTAAGTAACCCATAATTATCCTATTCGTTGGCTTCTAATTCGCCTGTTATTCGTTGTGAATTTATCACTTTAAAATCTTTACTAAAATCAATTCCCTGTCCGTTAGAAACTCCTTTAGCATCGGTAAGTTTAAACTTTCTTTCAGTATAAAACCATTCGTTTTTCTGATCAAAATACAATTGTTCCGTTTCCAGCATCTGCCCTGTTTCTGAAGTAATTTTTACTTTACCCTGCAAATCTATAATTCCGGTTTGCTTATATGAAACCGCATAATTTGCTTTTATAAAAGTACGCTTTTGTTTTTTATCATACAGTGTAACATCAATTCCTTTTGGGAACTCAGTAAACGGAAATTCAAGATTAGAATAATCCAGCATTTTTCTACTTTTCAGCACTCCTGTAATGCGTCCTGAATCAGTGTATTTTATATTAACCGTATCAGCATCACTTCCCGGAACGAATTCTGAAAAGTTAATTTTTTGAACTTCCTTAAAATTACTTTCGCATCCAAAAAACAGTGTCACAGCAAGAACTGTGACAACGTTTATAATATATTTTTTTGGTAAATTCATTTGCCAAATGTAGTAAATTGTAATGAGCTTAAAAAAACATATAAGCTGATGCTTAATTGAATTTACTTTTCACGAACCATCTGTCGTTAAAAGAGAAGCTTAAACTAAAATTGAAGTAATTTTCCTGAATTAAACCAGCGGCCGTAGTTCCTCTTTTACCAAATTCAAGACCTAAATTCACATTTGAAAAAGATCCTGTAATAGGAAATCCAGCTCCTAAAGTCATTCCAACATCATTAATTGACTGGTTATTAATTACTAAACCAATTTTCTCATATTTTAAACCTGCTCTATAAGTGATTCTGCTGAAATAATTTGAAAACGAAGTATAATTTGGAATATAATATCCTCCAACTGCATATTTCGAATATTTCTCGTAACGTACATCATCACTAGAATTATAATAGTTTGCATAGCGTCCGTCACCCTGAAAAGCTAAAGTAGTACCAACTAACCATTTTCTTGCCTCTCCTACACCAAGACCAATTGTTAATTTGTTAGGCAATTTTAAATTAGTTTCTGTTGATGGATATTCATAAGGATCCGGATCTCCTGAAACCGAAATAATTCGTGCATTATCTGATTTTAAAGTACTAGCAAAAGTGTAACTTAAACTAGTAAATAAAGTAGTTTTTTTATAAA
The DNA here is from genome assembly GCF_058808175.1 of Flavobacterium sp. GW821-FHT11G01. Taxonomy (NCBI): domain Bacteria; kingdom Pseudomonadati; phylum Bacteroidota; class Flavobacteriia; order Flavobacteriales; family Flavobacteriaceae; genus Flavobacterium; species Flavobacterium sp. GW821-FHT11G01. Next base: position 285,144 of record NZ_JBXARK010000005.1, read on the forward strand.
TTTTTCTTTGATACATAGTACCAATATTAAAATTCACACCAGATAACTCAGATTGATTTGTTTCGCGGGTTACACTTGCAACATCTGTAATACCTTCGATACTTGTTGTTGTAATTTGTCCAAAATTATATTGTGCATCAGCTCCAATATTCCAATTTGGTAAAATTTTATATCCTAAACCAAAGAACACTTTATTAACACCACCTTTTCCTTCGAATTGGCTGTTTGTTGCACCTGACACATCAGAATTATTATTTATAATTTTATACCCTACAGAAGATAAAGGCACTAAACCAAAAGCAGCTCCAAATTTACCCATCGGAATTCCTAATGCTAAATAATCAAAAGTAGATCTTTGTGCTTTCGCAGATTCATTTGTATTTTTTAATGTAGACGTTCCAAAAGTCCCTCCAACTGTAAATGTGGTTTGTCTTAAACTCGCATAACTTGAAGGATTATCAATATTCAAGTGAATACTATCCTGCTCTACTGATACCCCGCCCATGGATCTATTTTCAAGAGTACCTTTGAATCTTGCATCACCAATTCCGTAAAAAGAATAAGGAGAAGCTGTACCTTGCTGAGCAAATGAAACGAACGAGATAAGTAAACAAGCACTTATTATAATTTTTTTAATCATTGTCGATTTTATATTGAAATGTTTGGTTCAAACTTTCGAGAAGGAAATTTGAATTGGCAAATATGGTATTTTTTAATCGTTTAGCCAAAAATTCTGCATCGCCACCCGTTAAAATTATTATAAAATTTGAAAAGTTCTCGCGATATTCATCGATAAAACCATCAATCTCATAGACGAACCCATTCACAACACCAGAATGAATCGCTTCTTTAGTAGAGTTTCCTATATATGATTCAGGACTCTCAAAAGCTAATAAAGGCAGCTTTGCCGTGAAATTATGAAGCGCTTCATAACGCAATCGTAAGCCTGGTGAAATCGCTCCACCAAGATAATTATCATTTTCGTCGATAAAATCGTAGGTTATGCAAGTTCCGGCATCAATCACTAATCTGTTTTGTTTTGGGAATTGCAGAGTCGCTCCGGCAGCCAAAACCATTCTATCAATTCCTAAAGTTTTTGGTGTCTCATATTTATTTACAAAAGGAAAAATATCTTCTTGTGTTAAAAAGTGAATTTTTAACTGGCTTTCAAATATCAAAAAAGATTGCTTTTCGACATTTCCAACTGAAGCAACGACCAGATCAGAACAATTTTGAAATTTTTTTAAAATTTTTTTAATTTTTTTTTCGAGTTCATTTTTCTCAAAAATAAAATTCTCAAGAGCAGTACTCCCCTCAAAGACAGCCGCTTTAATTCGAGTGTTTCCGACATCAACCGTTAAAACCATGTTTGTTTTTTTAGCAATGCGAAGATACGAATTGATTTTTTTAAAAAAATGTTTTGGATAAACGAAAAATGATTCTATCTTTGCACCCGCAATGAGCACAACACGGTACCTTAGCTCAGATGGTAGAGCAATGGACTGAAAATCCATGTGTCCCTGGTTCGATCCCTGGAGGTACCACGTTTAAAACCCGAATAGAAATATTCGGGTTTTTTGTTTTTTAATACTTTGAGGAAATTTAAATTCCAAAATTTAAGTTCAAAGGTTTACGAAAGTTCGCAAGACCTGATTTTTCATTTATAGTTCACAATTTCAACCGTGGGACTAGATTATAGAAATATTGTTTTTCAACTGTCAAAACAACATGCTATTTCTATTTACATTTTTTATCTGTGGCTATTTCTTTTGAACTTTGCGTAAATCTCTGCGCTTTTTACGGTTTAAAATCTTCTCTTTTTAATTACTTTGAAACTTAAATACTACTAAAAAGTGTAAAGTAAACAATTAAATAGTTTTTGTTAAAAAAATATCAACTAAATAAAAAAATATCTTATATATTCGTAAAAAGATACATTACTATTTTATTTGTTATTAAAAACATAAATCATTCTATGAGTAAAACTTCTACTAAAGGCATTTGGAAAGTTATTTCGGCCTCTTCAATGGGAACAATGATTGAATGGTATGATTTCTATATTTTTGGAAGTTTAGCAGTTGTTATTTCAACCAAATTTTTTCCAAGTGATAACCCAACAGCTGCGTTTTTATCAACATTAGCGACTTTTGCTGCCGGATTTGTTGTTCGCCCTTTTGGTGCTTTGTTTTTTGGAAGACTTGGTGATATTATTGGTCGTAAATATACTTTTATGGCTACCTTATTATTAATGGGCGGTTCTACCTTTTTAATAGGATGTATTCCGAGTTATGAAACAATCGGATTTTTAGCTCCTTTATTAGTTCTAATTTTACGTTTACTGCAAGGACTCGCTCTTGGTGGGGAATATGGCGGTGCGGCAACTTATGTTGCAGAACACTCTCCAGTTGGACAAAAAGGATATTGGACTTCCTGGATTCAAACCACAGCTACTGTTGGATTATTCATTTCATTAATGGTAATACTCGCAACTAAAAATATTCTTTCAGCAGAAGACTTTGACACTTGGGGATGGCGTGTTCCGTTTTGGGTTTCTATCGTAATGGTTGGAGTTTCTTATTTGATTCGAAAAAATATGGATGAATCTCCTGTATTTGCAAAAGCCAAAAAAGAAGGAACAACAAGCACAAATCCACTTAAAGAAAGCTTTGGAAATCGATATAATCTAAAATTTGTTTTACTGGCTCTTTTTGGTGCCACAATGGGACAAGGCGTTGTTTGGTATACAGGACAATTTTATGCCATGAGTTTCATGAAAACAGTGATGAATGTAGATTCATCGCAAGTTGATGGATTGCTCGGAATTGCACTTTTAATAGGAACTCCATTTTTTATTGTTTTTGGATGGCTGAGCGACAAAGTAGGCAGAAAATACATTATGATGTTAGGGATGTTGCTTGCGATTTTATCTTATCGTTCTATTTACAAAGAAATGTACAACACCACCAATGTAAGTTACAAAACAGAAATAGTTGATAAAACAACGAAAAATATAGAAATAACGAAAAATAATGATACTGTAACTACTATTTCCAAAACCTATACAGACGGAACATCGTATATGGAAAAGAAAACAGATTTTGCCAATAAAAAAGCATCTCAAAGTAGTATTTCGATCAAAATAAATTCTGAAGATGAGTGGATGTTAGTTTTTTGGGTTTTTATTCAAGTGTTGTTTGTGACTATGGTTTACGGACCAATTGCCGCATTTTTAGTAGAAATGTTTCCAACAAAAATCAGATACACTTCGATGTCGTTGCCGTATCATGTTGGAAATGGAATTTTTGGAGGTTTGCTTCCTGCGATTTCAACTTACTTTGTAACACATGCTAAAGCTAATGGAAAAGCCGACTTTTATCTTGATGGACTCTGGTACCCAATCATTATTGCATCAGTCTGTTTTGTAATTGGAATGATTTATATTGATAATAAAAACAAAACGAATCACCTTTAAAACCTACATAAATATGAATACAGTTAAAAAGATTTTAGGTGTTTTATGGATTATTCTTTCCATTGCCGCAGCTTATTTTTGTGTCTTTGAATTTGGGTTACCCAAATTTCTATCAGATCAACAGGATGATTTAGTCTTTGGGATTATTATCTTGTTTATTCTTACCCCATTAATCGTTTTAGGCTTGGGAACTTTTGGTTATTTTTCTATGATTGGCGAATACGATCAGAAAAAATAACCAAATCAACTTAAAATTGAAAGGGCTGTCAAAAAAAATTGACAGCCCTTTCGCATTACTAAACTAACCAAACATTCATCATTAAAAATAATGACTGTACTTTTATTTTATTTTTTAATAAATTTCATAACCTGAACTTTATTATTTTCATCAATTGCTTTCACAACATATAATCCTGTTTTTAATTCGCTTACGCCAAATTGAAAATCTGCATTTCCATTTGGAGTAAAACTTTTTACCAATTGACCGGACATTGCATAAATCTGAACTTTAGTCGTTGCAATATTTATGGTAAAATAATGCAATACCGGATTTGGATATAAATTAACCGTATTCTCTTTTTCGAATTCTGAAATAGCCAAATTCGCTGTTTTGTTTCCGTAAACTTTGTATTCACCCGGCCCTAAATTGATTGCAGCATTGACGTCAGTAACATTTATAGGAGTATTATCCATTAAATTATACCAGGTGCCAGTGTATTGAAAACCTGTAGCGACATTTTGTGCAGTAACATCAAAATTGGCTAAAATCAACACATCTTTTAATTGTGTTATTGCTAAATTTGGATTTGTGATTTTAATATTTACCGTTAGCGTGTTTGTATTAGCCATTGTAGACGTTCCAAGAAATACTGGCTCGGTTACTTTAAGGTTAATCATTTTGGCCCAATCGTAATAAATTTTATTTCGATTTGTATCTCCTAACCAATTTTCTGCCCATTGCGGCTGCGGTTTTGTATCTAATTTACAATCACCTGAAAGAGTTGCCGAAGCATCATTTACACTTCCATCCCTACAAGTAAAAATAGAATCATCCCAACCTAATTCGCCAAAATGCCAGATCATTTTTGGTCCTGGAATCAACAATGAAACTGCTCCAATTGCTGACATTCTAGACAATCCGGTATTCAATGTTTTTACATTGTAAGTTCCTGCTGAATTCCCATATTGTACGTTTTTATACATCAAACGTTCTTCATCATGACTTTCAGCATACCCCATTAAACGGTTTGATGTAAAACCACGGCTGGAACTCATCATTCTCGAAATATTATTGTCTGTCGAATATCCCATTGACAATTGATTGTACTGATCCGTCATTTTTCCCCACATCATCACTCCTTTGCTTGGCGTTTCAGTTATTCTGTAGTTTGCCCATTCCTGCTCTTCAGTATCAGATCCTAAATGTTCGAAAATAGTATAATGCGTTGGGTCAAGGCTCCATGAATAATCGGCGTATTTCTTTAAAACAGCAACTCTGTCGGGGCGATAACCGTTTGTACAAGATTCATCTGCGGCAGTACATTCTTGTGTAAATCCTTTAGTTAAATCCCAACGGAAACCATCAATTTTATATTCTTCAATCCATTGTTTGATCACACGATCTACATAATATTGTGTTTTTACCGATTGATGATTAAAATCTTCACCCACACTATAACTGTGTTTGGCAACGGTATTAAAATAAGGGTTTTCTGTTGTTGGTGATCCAAAACCATCTCCATCAGGATCATTCATCCACATTCTTACCATGGGATTTCTTCCGAAAGCGTGATTTAAAGCCACGTCAAGAATAACTGCAATTCCGTTTTGGTGACATAAATCGATAAGCTCTTTCAATTTATCCGAAGTACCATAAAATTTATCCAAAGCCATATGATATGAAGTATTATAACCCCAACTTTCATTGCCTTCAAATTCCATTACAGGCATTAATTCAATAGCATTTATCTTAAGTGTTTTAAAATAATCTATTTTATTAATAAGGCTCTGATAATTTCTGCTTGCATCAAAATCACGGACCAAAACTTCATAAACAACCAATTTATCTTTTTCAGGTTTACTAAAATTAGTTACTTGCCAATTGTATGGAGTTTGTCCAGTTTTAAGCACAGTAACTTCAAAATTCTGTCCTGCCGGATACGCTGGCATATTTGGATAAGAGGTGGCAGGAATCGAAGAATCATCATAAGGAGATAAAACCAAAGTCGAATAAGGATCGGCTGTTTTTACCAATGAAGGAGAATTTGCCAATGGAGTTGCATCAACAACCCAATACTGATAAGTATTATTTACTCCTGAAACTAATCCTGTTAATTCTAGCCAGAACTTATCAGAAGCAGGATCTTTTTTCATAGCATATGCCGTTGTAGGTTGCCAGTTATTAAAACTTCCGGCAACGTAAACAAAATCTTTTAAAGGTGCATCTAAAACTAAAGTTGCCTTTGTTGCATCTGCAGTATTATAATTGATTCCGTCAACTAAACCTGAAGGCATAGTTTCAGAAACCGTATTTGGATTTACAATTACTGAAAACTTTTTAATTATCGTTGTCGCTCCCTGTACCACACTCAATTCATAACTTTGATTGGCTATTATATTGGTATGATTAAATGAATAAGACGATGTACTTGTATTTGAATTGATTGTCGTTCCGTTTGCTTTTAATGTATAACTCGCGGCTCCGTTTGTATTTGTAGCTGCAATATTAAAATTAGAACCAGAAGCTATAATTGTAGTACTATTTTCAGCCGGAGAAGTTAGTGTAGCCTGAAAAGAGCCAACTTCGACTAAAATATCTTGTGATTGTTTTGTTCCGGACCCATCCTTTGCTTTAACCAAAAAACCTATTTTTCCAATTCCGTTTCTATTAAAATAAACTGATGGAGTAAATGTTTTAGTATAAGTATCCGTTCCTGCGTTATAAGTAAATTTACTAGCTTCATTTGATGCTGTCCAGGATCCGTTTGATGGTGAATCTAATTCATTTTTGTCACTTACATCAAAAGACCATGACCAAAAGTATATTGCATTTCCTGTTACTGCCCAGGCACTCTCATTAATTGTCTTTCCATCAATTGTAATAGAAATAGGAGTTGTTTCGTCAAAAGTGGGCGGATTTATAGAATAGGTTACTTCTGCTTTCTGGGCAAAAAAAGCCACAGACCACAAAAGCGCGATTAATAGTAAAGTTTTTTTCATAAAGTGGTTGATTAGTTAGTTGGAGTAAAAAAGGGCTACCTTATAGATAGCCCTTTTAAATATTTCAAAAAATATTACTCTTGATTTGGAATCATTAAATAGCTTCCATCTAAATCATTGAAATAAATAAGATATTTAGATTTCGCTACTGGTATGTTATCTCCAGTTCCGCCTCCTGAGAAGGCAGTATTACCACCCCATGAAACATCCCAACTATCATTTGCTCTAAATTTAAGTCCACCATCCTTCAAAGCTGTTTTACCAAGACTCCAAATGTGTCCGTTGAAAGTAGATTTCACCATTGGCGTTGAAGAATCCCAGCCACCAGGTGTACTGTCTCCAATAATACCTACTGTTGTATATAATTTTGCAGCAGAAGCATCATACGGAGTAAGTTTATAAGTTAATTTTTCAACATCCATAATGAAAGTGTAATAACCATCAGCCGTGATTTCAAAACTAGCAGGATCCGGAGCTGCCTCTGTTCCTCTATACACTAAACTTCCTCCTGAACCTCCATACATTGGAGCCCAGTTACCTAAATTAGTAATAGTTTTGAAATAACCTTTTTTAAAGAATCCTGTAAATTTATATTCATTTGAATTTTTTGGATTTCTGAATAATATTTGGTTTCCTTTATTGTTATCCCATCCTGAAACTGTAGCGTCTCCAACTAAATACCATTCCTTAAAGTTGTAATCAACTCTACCTGTATAAGGAGTTACGCTGATTGTAATTAGCTTTGTACCTAACTGAGGAATAGCTCCCGCAACACTTGAAGTAATTTTTACATCAAACTGAGAAACAACTTCGGTTTGTGCACCAAGATCAATTGCCGCCTGATTTAAATCTTTAGCAAGCACTGAAGCTTCAGTTATACTCGTTGTCGTTGCAAGAGTTTTGGCAGCTTTAAAATCACCCCCTTTTTTATCAATTAACAAAGTATATTTTACTACTACAGCTGTTGAGTATGTTGCAGCTGACCAAGTAAATTTTGCAGCTACTTCTGATGGCTTGTTAGCATCCAAAACAAATTTGGCTCCTGTTGCCGGTGCAGTAATTTCTGGTACCGAAACAGCTGAAATTATTGGTCTGTCATCTACAGCATCAGCATTACACGACACCGCCAATACACCAATAAATGCGATTAAAATTTTATATATATTTTTCATTTTACTGTTTTATAAAGGTGTTAGTATCCTGGATTTTGCTTCAAAGTTGGATTTGCCTGAATAATTCTAGACGGAATAGGCATTAAATCTCTGTAAGATTCTGTTGAAGTACCATTCATAGTACCACCTTTCCATTGCCAGATTTTAGATCCACCTGTGAATTTTCCAAAACGAATTAAATCAGTTCTTCTGTGGCATTCCCAGAACAATTCTCTTCCTCTTTCATTTAAGATAAAATCAAGAGTTAAATCTGCAGTACTAATTTGTGTAGCATTTGCTCTCGTTCTGATTTTATTAATGTAACCTACAGCTGTAGTAATATTTCCAGAAGAAGCACCTCTCACAGTTGCTTCAGCATACATTAAGTAAACATCAGATAATCTGAACATCGGAAAATCAGTATCTGGCATATCTGTTCTTTGTGCCGCAGAACCATCAGCCTTTTTGTTGATATACTTTGTAACGGCATATCCATCTGTAAAAGTTCCAATATTGTTAATATCTAAAGACTGGCCATCTGTATGGAATGTTCCTCTTTTGTCTCCAGTGGCAGTTGCATCAGGGAAAAGAGCAACAAACTCTTTACGAGTTCTTGTTCCAAACCATCCACCATCCATACCTCTTGAAGAAGCATCGATACTTCCTCCAATAGAAGCATGTATAATAAAACTCATTCCTCCACCAATTGCTCTGATAGCATTTCCATCACCAATAATTGGAAAAATAAACTCAGATTGAGCGCCATTTGTATTATTATCTGCAGAAAATAAATAACGGTAAGGAACATTTGCGAATGTGTATCCTGAACTTGTAATAATGTCGTTGCACAATACAGCCGCATCGTTATTTCTATCAGTACCTGTATAAACTTTAGAATTTAAATACATCTGAGCTAATAAAAATTTAGCAGCAGTTTTATCGATTCTTCCGTACTCATTTGTTTTTGGAGCAGCAAGGCTACCATCTAAATCTTTCAATTCAGCTTCAAGAAAAGCAAAAACTTCTGCTCTTGTTTTTTGTTCAGGATAAAAGAAACCAACAGGATCTTTTTCAGTAGTAATTGGCACATTTCCGAACAAATCCATTAAGTTATAATAAGAAAATGCTCTTAAGAAACGAGCTTCAGCTCTAAAAGTTGCAATTTCAGCTTTAAGATTAGCATCAACACCTCTTTCACTCAATTTCTCATCTGTTGTTTGTCTTAAAAATTCATTAGCAACACTAATTTCATAGAATGCTCTTGAAAATGTTCCTGCTAAGAATTCGTTAGCAGGTGACCACGTTTGAGTATTAATTGTTGGTAAAGTACCATCAGCCCAAGCAATAACCGCCTCATCTGTTGGAAGTTCCTGTGTTACGAAAAGTAATCTTAAGTAACTACTGAAATCTCCACCAATTCCTGCGATATCCGGTGATGAATCACCGTCATTTCCTCCTACATATAATCCAGCATATAATTTTGCAAGGACCTCTTTATATGATGTAGGATCTTTAAAAAATGATTCAGATAGAAACTCATCATCATCGCCCGGCGTTACGTTTAAATCGTCCGTACACGAAGTAAGCGTCATACTTATTCCTAAAATGAATAGGAAGAAATAAGATATATATTTAAATGATATTTTCATTTTATTTGTTTTTAAAATTTGTTTTCAATATTCTACTAGAAATTTGCATTTACTCCAAACAAGAAAGTTCTGGCTCTTGGGTAAACATTATTATCAATTCCGTTGAATTTCTCTGGATCTAAACCGTCATATTTCGTAAGAACAAAAACATTTTGAACTCCTGCAGTAAATCTTAAAGAAGCTGCTTTTAGTAATGTCTTATCAAAAGTATATCCAAGAGTTACATTGTCAAGTTTGATAAAAGAAGCATCTTTAATAAAATAGTTAGACAAATAACGTGATGTACCATTATCTTCAAAAGTGAAACCAGTATTAAGATAATCTGAACTTACGTTAGATAAATCCGTTTGTCTTCTTAAACCAGCATCTGAGTAACCTAAATTAGAACTTACGTTATCAAAAATATAATTCCCCAAACTAGCTCTCCAGTTCATTGTAAAATCAAACTTTTTGTAGTTTAAAGTAGAGAACAAACCGAACGTATAATCTGGTGTTGGTTTGTGAAATCTGTAACGATCTGCATCGTCTAATTTTCCATCACCATTTCTGTCTACATACGCACCAGCAATTGGTTTTTTATTAGCATCATATAATTGCTCGTATACTAAGAATGAGTTAGGTGCATAACCTACTGAGTTAACCTGAATTTTATTTCCAGCACCTCCTGCAATATTATCTCCTGAAAGGTAACCTTGGAAACCAGGAACAGTAATTCCTAAATCAGTAATTTTTTGATCAATGTAAGTTGTATTAAAAGCAACATTCCATGTTAAATTATCATTTTTAACGATATCGGACTGAATATTAAATTCAATACCTTTCGTTCTTACACTTCCAATGTTATAAGTACCTTGGTTTCTGATATTTGCTCCATCAGGAACCACAACATCAGCTAATAAATCACTTGATTTTTTATCAAAGTAGTTCACTGTACCAGTGATTCTGTCATTAAGGAAACCAAAATCAATACCAACGTTAGTTTCAGCTAATTCTTCCCATTTAATATTTTCGTTATAACCTTCAGGTCTTGCAGTAGAATATACTTTTCCACCAAAAATATACTGTGTATTAATTGTTCCTAAAGTAACACGTCTTAAATAATCGTATTGCGCAGGAATATCTTGTTGTCCTGTTGTACCATATCCAAATCTTAATTTTAAGCTTGATAAAGTTTCGTTATCTTTTAAGAAAGACTCTTCTGCAACGTTCCATGCTAAAGCAACTCCGGCAAAATTACCCCATCTGTTTTCTTCAGAAAAACGTGAAGTTCCGTCTCTTCTATAGTTTAAAGTTACTAAATATCTGCTATCATATCCTAAATTCAAACGTCCAAAGTAAGATTGTAAGTTGATGTCCGGATCAGTAATAACATCTTCATTAGGATTTGGTTGTCTTGTTTCTCCAGATTGATATTTCTCTTTTTGAAACAATTGGTAGTTATAACCTGCTGTCGCGTCAATTTTAAATTTACCTAAGTCTTTTGTATAGTTGAAATAAGTATTTAAGTTTTTGTTTTGCAACATATCAGTATAACTTGAATAGTTACCAACATTAGTCCAATTCCCTGAACTAAATGGATTTGGCTGATAACCTAAAGCACTTTGAGTACTAACTTCAGTATAACCACTACTATCAAATCTGTCAATACCAGCTTCAGCAACGATTCTTAAATCTTCAAAGAAATGGAATTTATAATCCAATCTAACATTCCCCCATTTTCTGGTTGAAGTTGCTCTTCTTTCATCCTGATTTAATCTTGCAACAGGGTTTCTTGCTGGCAATAATGGTAAATTTCCATTACTTTCTAACCATTCAAAATATCCTCCGTAACGAGAACCTGCACTGTAAACAGACTGCGTAGGATCAAAACCTATAGCGCTTCCAATTACTGCAGCTTCATCCTGAAATTGATTTTTTCCAAAAGATAAGTTTCCACTAATATCAATTTTCAAATGATTATCAAACAAAACCGGATTTAACGATAACGATGTCGTAGTTCTTTCAAAAGAAGTGTTTCTTAAGATTCCAGGATTATCAACGTTTCCAACAGATAAACGTACAGGCAATTTATCAAATAAAGCACCACTAACAGATATATTATTGTTGGTTGTTAATGCAGTATGGAAAATTTCATCCTGCCAGTTTGTATTTGCAGTACCCATTAAACCTTGTTGAGTTGCTGAACCTTTTGTTTTTACTAATTCACGAAATTGATCAGCACTTAATACATCAACCTGATTTGCTACTGTGTTAATACCAACCTGAGAACTAAAGTTAACTTTTACACCACCTTTTGTTCCTTTTTTAGTTGTAATAACAATAACTCCATTTGCTGCTCTAGATCCGTAGATTGCTGCTGCTGCTGCATCTTTAAGAACTGTAAACGACTCAATATCATTAGGATCAATAGTCGATAAGATACTTGTTGCTCCACTTGGAACAGCATTACTTAAAGGCAATCCGTCTAAAACGATTAATGGTTCATTAGAAGCAGTTAATGAAGATCCTCCACGAATTCTAATATCCGCTTTTGCTCCTGGTGCTCCGCCTCCTGTAACGTTAACACCTGCAATACGGCCACTAATTAAACTTTCTGGAGTAACATTAATACCTTTATTAAATTCTTTTGCAGAGATTTGTGACACAGAACCTGTTGCATCTTTTTTCTTAACAGTACCGTAACCTACCTGTACCACAACTTCCTTAAGTTGATTCGTATCTTCTTCTAAAGAAACGTTTAAAGTTTTTTGCCCATTGAAATCAAGGGTTTGCGTTTTGTATCCAATAAAAGAAACAACAATTTTGTTTCCGCTTTTAACATTTGATAGTTGGTAATTACCATCAAATCCTGTTGATGCACCGCTTGGAGCACCTTGTACATTTACATTTACTCCCGGTATTGGCTGACCTGTTGCTTTATCGACAACAGTCCCGCTTAATGTGTTTTGAGCTAACACAGAAAACGGCAACAATAGGAATAAAAATAACAACTTTTTGTAAATTGTTTTCATACTTTTTGTTTAAATTAGTTTGAGTTTGTGATTGTTAGTTAAGTTTTTAATTTTACTTCGAATTTCAAAATTAGGAATATTTTAACACGCTCAACAAGAGGCCATTTTAATTGGTTTACGAAAACGTGGTAGTGTTGAAAACTTTCTATTTTTTGTAATCTTTTAAGTCAAAAAATGCTAAATCAGAAAATAAAAGATACCTTTATTATTAATTAGATTTTTTTCAATAATACATATGAAACGCAAAATCACCTTAAAACAGATTGCAAAGGAACTGGACGTATCTATTTCAACTGTCTCAAAATCACTTAGAAACAGCTTAGAAATAGGGGAAGAAACGCGCTTAAAAGTCCAGGCTTTTGCAAAGTTTTACAACTATAAACCCAACAATATTGCCCTTAGTTTAAAAAATCGAAAAACCAAAAGTATTGGTATTATCATTCCGGAAATTGTACATTATTTTTTCTCGACTGTAATCAACGGAATTGAACAGGTTGCTAACGAAAATGGCTACAGTGTTGTGATATGTTTATCTGATGATTCTTTTGATAAAGAAGTCCTGAATATGGAGATGTTAGCTAATGGAAGCATTGATGGTTTTATCATGTCCCTCTCCAAAGAAACCCAGTATAAGGGCGACTTTCACCACATTACCGAGGTTATAAATCAGGGAATGCCGGTTGTAATGTTCGACCGTGTAACCAACGATATTTTATGCGACAAAGTTATTATTGATGATAAAGCTGCTGCTTATGAAGCGGTTCAGAGTTTAATTGATAATGGAAGAAAAAAGATCGCTTTAGTGACTACTGTCGATTATGTAAGTGTTGGAAAACTAAGAACAGATGGTTACGAAAAAGCACTTCTGGACAATGGATTACCTTTCAACGAAGATTTAATAATCAAAATTGAAGATGTAGACACCTGTGAAATCACAATTAGCCAACTTTTACACGATAGGGCTTTTGATGCTGTTTTTGCTGTAAATGAACTTTTTGCCGTAACAATTATCAAAACGGCAAACAAAATGGGACTTAAAGTTCCCGAAGATTTGGCCGTAATCGCTTTTACTGACGGAATTATTTCAAAATACTCAACGCCAAGCATTACAACTGTAAGTCAAAGTGGTGAAAAAATGGGAAATAAAGCCGCTAAAATGTTAATTGAAAGGCTTGAAGCCGAACATGACGACGATGATGAAGAAAACGAAAATTATACTACTGAAGTCATAGAAACACATTTAATAAAAAGAGAATCTACTGACTAAAATTCTTAAAATCAACACATTCTAAAGCCATAAAAAATATTTATGGCTTTTTTGTTAGTATATATCTAAAATTAATTTATACTTTTACGGCCGTCAAAGCTTTTACTTTTACTTCGAAAAAAACAGTAAGTTTTGATAAGCAAAGCGCTTATCGTCTAATTAATTTTTTAATTACGATAATGGAAAAGCGTAAATTAAGTTTCTGGGAAATTTGGAACATGAGTTTCGGTTTCTTAGGAATACAAATGGGGTTTGCACTTCAGAATGCAAATGCCAGCAGAATTCTTCAAATTTTTGGTGCCGACGTACATGAACTATCATGGTTTTGGATTATTGCTCCTCTTATGGGATTAATAGTGCAACCCGTTATTGGTCATTACAGTGATAAAACCTGGGGACGTTTCGGAAGACGAAAGCCCTTTTTTCTTGTAGGTGCTATTTTAGCTTCGGTTGGATTAATTTTAATGCCTCAGGCTAATATTTTCATTTCTGTATTGCCAGCTTTATGGGTTGGAGCCGGAATGTTAATGATTATGGATGCCTCTTTCAACATTGCGATGGAGCCATTTAGAGCTTTAGTTGGTGATAATTTAAGAACCGATCAGCGTACCGCAGGATTCAGTATTCAAACTTCATTAATTGGTTTTGGAGCTGTTATTGGTTCGGCTTTGCCTTATGTTTTAACAAAATGGTTTCACATTTCAAACAATGCCATTCCCGGAAGTATCCCTTTAAATCTGAAATTATCATTTATCCTTGGTGCTGCTGTTTTAATTGGTTCAATTCTGGTGACGCTTTTTACAACAAAAGAATATACTCCTGAAGAATTAGCCAATTTTGAAGATCCACAAAGTGAAGTTGATGTTCCTTCTGAAGAAAAATCAAAACTAACAGATATTTTTTCTGATTTTGCAAAAATGCCAACCACTATGCGTCAGCTAAGCTGGGTGCAGTTTTTCTCCTGGTTTGGATTATTCGGAATGTGGGTTTTTACAACTCCGGCAATTGCACATCACATTTACGGATTACCATTAAACGACACTTCAAGTCAACAGTATCAGGATGCTGGAGATTGGGTTGGAATTTTATTTGGGGTTTACAATTTAGTTTCTGCTATTATCGCATTGTTTTTCTTACCGTTTATCGCTAAAAAAATCGGTCGTAAATCTACTCATGCGCTATCTCTTATCATTGGAGGAATCGGATTAATTTCCATTTATTTTATGCCGAATGAAGACTGGGTTGTTCTTCCAATGATTTTAATTGGAGTTGCCTGGGCAAGTATTTTGGCTATGCCGTACGCTATTCTTGCAGGATCAATTGCTCCTAAAAAAATGGGAGTTTACATGGGTATTTTCAACTTCTTCGTCGTTATTCCACAAATTGTAAACGCACTAATCGGAGGTCCAATTGTAAAATATCTTTACAATGGCGATGCAATCTATGCCTTAATAACAAGCGGGGTAAGTTTTTTAATTGCTGCTCTTTTAGTCTACAAAGTAAAAGATGTAGACGACACTATTCAAAAATCATAAATAAGAATTCCCCTTATAATGAAAAAAGCATTCATATTCGATCTTGACGGCGTGATCGTTGATACCGCCAAATACCATTTTTTAGCCTGGCAAAAAATTGCTCAGTCTTTAAACATAAATTTTACGCATGAAGACAACGAACTGCTTAAAGGCGTGAGCCGTGTACGTTCGTTAGATATTATACTTGGATTAGGAAATGTTCAGGCTTCTCAGGAAGACAAAGACAAATGGCTGATTCAAAAAAATGAAGATTACTTATCTTATTTAGTTGACATGGACGAAAGCGAGATTCTTCCTGGAGTTTTTAAAATTCTGCAACTATTAAAAGATAAAAACCAGGGAATTGCGTTGGGTTCTGCGAGTAAAAATGCCCGACCAATTCTTGAAAAAACAGGAATCCTTTCGTATTTCGATGTTATTGTTGACGGAAACGACGTTACCAATGCCAAACCAGATCCGGAGGTTTTCTTAAAAGCGGCTCAATTATTAAATATTGATCCAAAAAATGCAATTGTATTTGAAGATTCTGTTGCCGGAATTCAGGCAGCAAACATAGGAGAAATGGTAAGTGTTGGAATTGGTGAGGAAACAATTTTACATGAAGCTGATTATATTTTTAAAGATTTTACCCAAATCAAAACAAGCTTTATTGAGAAACTAATTAATTAGAAAATGTGCCAATTAGATAATTGGATAATTCTCCAAACTTGAATTTTCTGATTATCTAATTGACTGATTATCTAATTAGCTTGAAAAATAAATCAACTAAATAAAAAAGTAAAATAGTACAAACGAGCAATTAAAAGATAAAATCAAATTAGAATAGCCAAAGCAGTAATTATTAAAAATTATCAAATCGGCACATTATCTAATTATCTAATTGCCCAATTATCTAATTAAAAAAAAATGAATCAAGATTATATAAAACCAGACAATTGGTCCATCATAGAAGAAGGATTTGATGTAGAAAGAGTAAAATCGTCTGAGAGTCTTTTTAGTATCGGAAACGGTGCTATGGGACAACGTGCCAATTTTGAGGAAACATACTCTGGCGAAACTTTTCAGGGAAGCTACATCGCCGGAATTTATTATCCGGACAAAACTAAAGTAGGCTGGTGGAAAAACGGCTATCCAAAATATTTTGCAAAAGTATTAAACGCACCAAACTGGATTGGAATTGACGTTAAAATCAACGAAGAAAACTTAGATTTAAATACTTGTTCTGAGGTTAAAAACTTCCGTAGAGAATTGAATATGAAAGAAGGATGGTACAACCGTTCTTTTGAAGCGACATTAAAAAACGGAACTGAAATCGCCGTAAACATTCGCCGTTTTCTTTCTTTGGATCTGGATGAAGCCGGAATTATCAAATACGAAATCACGCCTTTAAACAAAGATGCTAAAATTGTTTACAAACCTTATATTGATGCAGGAGTTACCAATGAAGATGCCAACTGGGAAGAAAAATTCTGGGAACCTCTTGAAGTAAAAAAAGGTGCAAACGAGGCTTTTGTAACGGCGCAGACTTTTAAAACGCATTTTAAAGTTACGACTTTCATGCACAATACGATTTTTGCCAACGGAGAAAACGTAAACATTTCACCTTCAACAATCGACTCAACTACTGATAAAGTTCAGTTTACTTACGGAACAATTATCGCTAAAGGGCAAACCTCAGCCATTCAAAAAGTTGGTGGATATACGGTTTCTTTAAACCACGAAAACACTTTGGCTGCAGCCGAAAAAACAATTAAAGCTGCGGTTAATTTAGGATATGATGCATTACTTCAAAATCAAATTGAAGCTTGGGCAAAAATCTGGGAAATGTCAGATATTACAATTGATGGCGATGTAAAAGCACAACAGGGAATTCGTTTCAATATCTTCCAATTAAATCAAACGTATTTAGGAAAAGATTCTCGTTTGAATATTGGACCAAAAGGCTTTACAGGAGAAAAATACGGCGGATCTACTTATTGGGACACTGAAGCGTATTGTATTCCGTTTTACATGGCGACAAAAGATCAGCAAGTTGCGAGAAATTTATTGACTTACCGTTTCAATCAATTAGATAAAGCGATTGAAAATGCTAAAGACAATTTAGGTTTCAAAAATGGTGCAGCATTGTACCCAATGGTTACCATGAACGGTGAAGAATGTCACAACGAATGGGAAATCACGCACGAAGAAATCCACAGAAATGGTGCGATTGCTTTTGCGATTTACAACTATTACCGTTACACTGGCGATTACTCTTATATTCCTGAAAAAGGTCTTGAAGTTTTAATCGGAATTGCGCGTTTCTGGCACCAAAGAGCTTCTTTCTCAAAAGAGAAAAATCAATATGTGATTCTTGGAGTTACTGGTCCAAACGAATATGAGAATAACATCAACAATAATTTCTACACCAATTATATTGCAAAATGGTGTATCGATTATGCATCGGAACAAATCAATAAAGTTGCGCTGGAATATCCTGCTGATCACAAACGTGTTCTTGAAAAAGTGAAATTATCTGCTAATGAAATCCAGGAATGGAAAAAAGTAGCCGATGATATGTACTTCCCTATTTCAAAGGAATTGGGTATTTATTTGCAGCAAGATGGTTTCTTAGACAAAGATTTAGTTCCCGTAAAAGATTTAGATCGTTCTCAAAGACCAATTAACCAAAAATGGTCTTGGGATCGCGTTTTACGTTCTCCTTATATTAAACAAGCCGATGTTTTACAATGTTTTTATTTCTTCGAAGATCATTTTTCAAGAGAAAAATTAGAAAGAAACTTTGATTTTTATGAGTCTTTTACAGTTCATGAAAGTTCACTTTCGCCTTGCGTACACTCGATTCAGGCTGCTGTTTTAGATAAAATGGACATGGCATACACTTTCTATTTAAGAACTTCTCGTCTGGATTTGGACGATTATAATAAAGAAGTAGAAGAAGGTTGTCATATTACTTCAATGGCCGGAACATGGATGAGTATTGTAGAAGGTTTTGGAGGAATGCGTGTTAAAAATGACCAGCTTCATTTTTCTCCGAAAATTCCAAAAGAGTGGAAAGGGTATTCTTTTAAAATTAATTTCAGAAATCAAATTTTGAAAGTAGCTGTAAATCATAACGAAACAACTTTTACCGTAGACGGCGATCAAGATTTAACTATTATAGTTAACGGAAAACCTGAAATTGCAGGTAAATTTGTACAAATAAATTAAATACTCTTAAAATTAAAAACATGAAAAACTTATTTTTCGCAAGTTTAATCTTGTTTGCTTTTTGCAACATTGCAGGAGCGCAACAATTAAAATCACCCGAAGGAAAGTTCGTAATGGAATTTTCGCTTCAAAACGACGGAACGCCAACTTACAGCTTAAAATACAAAAACAAAGAAGTAGTAAAAACGAGTAAATTAGGTCTTGAACTTAAAGATGACAAAAAATCTTTATTGAATGATTTTACAGTTGTGGATACAAAAACGTCCACTTTTGATGAAACCTGGAAACCGGTTTGGGGAGAAGTAGACAATATCAGAAATCATTATAATGAATTGGCTGTTACTTTAAATCAAAAAGGAACGGACAGACAAATCGTAATTCGTTTTCGTTTGTTTGAAGACGGACTTGGATTTAGATATGAATTTCCAACTCAAAAGAATCTTACTTACTTCGTAATCAAAGAAGAAAGAACACAATTTGCTATGGCGGGCGACCACACGGCATTTTGGATTCCGGGAGATTATGATACACAGGAATACGATTATACAAAATCAAAATTATCAGAAATTAGAGGTTTATCTCAAAAAGCCTATACGGCAAACGTTTCTCAAAAATCTTTTTCACCAACTGGAGTTCAGACTTCTTTGATGTTAAAAACCGCTGATGGAATCTACATCAACTTGCACGAAGCGGCTTTGATCAATTATTCTTGTATGCATTTGAATTTAGATGATAAAAATATGATTTTCGAATCTTGGTTAACACCAGATGCAAAAGGAGATAAAGGTTATATTCAGGCACCAAGTCATTCGCCATGGAGAACAGTTATGGTTAGTGATGACGCTAGAGAAATCTTAGCTTCAAAAATGACTTTAAACTTAAATGATCCATCAAAAATTGACGATACTTCCTGGATTAAACCCGTAAAATATGTTGGTGTTTGGTGGGAAATGATTACAGGAAAAAGCTCTTGGTCATATACAAATGATTTTCCAACGGTTCAATTGGGAGTTTCTGATTTCTCAAAAGCAAAACCAAGCGGAACGCACGGTGCAAACAATGCCAATGTAAAAAAATACATTGATTTTGCTGCTGCAAATGGTTTCGACGCTGTTTTAGTGGAAGGATGGAACGAAGGATGGGAAGACTGGTTTGGACATTCAAAAGATTATGTTTTTGATTTCCTAACGCCTTACCCTGATTTTGATGTAAAAGGTTTGCACGAATACGCAAAATCTAAAGGAATCAAAATTATCATGCACCACGAAACTTCAGGTTCTGTTCGTAACTACGAGCGTCACATGGACAAAGCATACCAATTCATGAAAGACAACGGATACGATGCTGTAAAAAGCGGTTACGTTGGAGATATTTTACCTCGCGGTGAAAATCATTACGATCAATGGATTGTAAACCATTATCAATATGCTATTGAAAAAGCAGCTGATTATAAAATTATGGTGAATGCTCACGAAGCAGTTCGTCCAACAGGAATTTGCAGAACATATCCGAACTTAATTGGAAACGAAGCAGCAAGAGGAACAGAATACCAGGCTTTTGGAGGTTCTAAACCAAATCACGTTACTGTTTTACCATTTACACGTTTAATTGGAGGGCCAATGGATTATACTCCTGGAATCTTCGAAATGGACATCAGCAAAATGAATCCGGACAACAAATCGCATGTAAACAGTACAATTTGTAATCAATTGGCTTTATACGTTACGATGTATAGTCCTTTGCAAATGGCGGCAGATACTCCAGAAAACTACAACCGTTTTCCAGATGCTTTCCAATTCATTAAAGATGTGGCTGTAGATTGGTCAGAAAGCAAATATATTGAGGCTGAACCAGGCGATTTTATCACAGTTGCTCGTAAAGCAAAAGGAACAAACAACTGGTTCGTTGGAAACGTAAATGGAGAAACTCCTCGTACATCAAACATCGATTTTAGTTTCCTTGAAAAAGGCAAAAAATACACAGCAACCATTTATGCTGATGCAAAAGAGGCGCATTACAAAACAAATCCGCAAGCTTATACGATCAAGAAAATTGCTGTAACAAATAAATCAAAATTATCTCAGTTATCTGCTGCGGGGGGAGGTTATGCAATCAGCATAATTGAAACGAAATAATTTTAATTAACCATATAAGAAATGTAAGTCCATTTAAATAGAAATCTCCCCAGCTTTTATCTTAAATGTTCTTACATTTTCTTTTATAGTTTAAATTCTAGCTTCCTGCAAGGTTTTCAAAACCTTGTAGGTTTAAAATTTTCTCAAACATACCTACAAGGTTTTGAAAACCTTGCAGGAAAACTAAAACTTTAAATTATGAGAATTCAAGCCAACCACACATTCTACAAAATATTCCTTTTCATTCTGATATTTTCTGCTTCCGCGAAAGCGCAAATTCAGAAAGTTGAACCACCATTTTGGTACGCAGGAATGAAAAATCCGGAGCTGCAGATTATGTTCTACGGAAAAAATATTGCACAGTATGAAGCTTCGGTTTCTAATAATGTTGCGATTAAAAATGTCGAAAAAACAGAAAACCCAAACTATCTTTTCGTAACTATTGACACGCAAAACATCAAAGCTTCTGAATTGGTTTTCTCTTTTAAAACCAATAACAAAGTCGCTTTTACTCAAAAATATTCTCTTAAGGAAAGAAGAGCCAATTCGGCTGACCGAAAAAGTTACGATTCTTCAGACCTAATTTACCTAATAATGCCGGATCGTTTTGCTAACGGAAATCCGAAAAACGACAGCAATGCTTCTTTAACTGAACAAGGAAATCGTGCAGAACCGGCCGGGCGTCACGGCGGAGATATTGAAGGAATTATTAAAAACTTAGATTATATTTCATCTTTAGGTGCAACTACAATCTGGAACACGCCTTTATGCGAAGACAACGACAAACAGCATTCGTATCATGGCTATGCGCAGTCAGACGTTTACAAAATAGATCCGCGTTACGGAACGAACGAAGATTATGTTCGTTTATCATCAGAAATGCATAAAAAAAACATGAAACTGGTTATGGACTATGTTACGAATCACTGGGGAATTACCCACTGGATGATGAAAGACATGCCAACTAAAACCTGGTTCAATCAATTTGAAAACTTCACGCAAACACACCACAGACGTGAGGTAATTACAGATATTCATGCTTCAAAAATAGATCAGGAAGTTTGTGTTGACGGATGGTTTGTACCTTCTATGCCCGACTTGAATTTGAGAAATCCTTTAGTGGCTAAATACTTAACTCAAAATGCCATCTGGTGGATCGAATTTGCTAATCTTGACGGATTCAGAGTGGATACTTATAATTATTCGGATAAAACAGCAATGGCCAATTGGGCAAAATCAATTACGAATGAATATCCGAATTTTAATATTGTTGGAGAAATATGGATGCACAATCAGGCTAATTTAGCTTTTTGGCAAAAGGACAGTAAAATTGGTGCTATTGAAAACTATAATTCGAATTTGCCAAGTGTAATGGATTTTACACTTCAAAGCCAGGTTACTTCTGCTTTCAACGAAGACGAACAAAGCTGGGACAACGGGTTGATTAAATTCTATAACAATTTTGCAATGGATTATTTATATCCAAATACGAACAACATTTTGGTTTTTGCCGAAAATCATGACACTGATCGTATGAATGATAAGTTTAAATACGATTTTCCAAAATACAAACTTGCGATGACTTTAATAGCAACCATTCGTGGAATTCCACAAGTTTATTACGGTTCAGAAATTGGAATGGGCGGAGATAAAGGCAAAGGAGACGCCGATATTCGTCAGGATTTTCCTAGCGGATGGGCTGGCGATAAAAACAATGCATTAACCGCAGCAGGAAGAACAGCTCAACAAAAGCAATATTTTGATTTTACTTCAAAATTATTCAATTGGAGAAAATCAAATGAAGCCATTCATACTGGAAAAATGACACATTATATTCCGGAAAATAACACTTATGTGTATTTCAGATATAATGATGCGAAAACGGTCATGGTTGTTTTCAATAATAATGCAAAACCGCAAACTATCAAAACAAATCGTTTTAAAGAAAACATCAAAAACTTTAAATCAGGTAAAGATGTTTTGACAGGAAAAATATTTGATTTAACTACTGAGATTACTTTAGAACCAAAATCAGCTTTGGTTTTAGAATTGGAATAAATATTTTATTTAAACACATAGAGACATAGATTTTTCAGGTCGATAAAAGGCATTTCACTTGTTTAAACAAACATAGCATTGCTAATACCCAAAGCTATGTGTAAATGACTAGTCATTTATTTAAATCTTTTTTAGACAAAGAAATGCTATGATTCTATGTGTTTAAAAATTAATACAAAGTTTTTCCGCCACGAATTCACGAATTATTTAACAATCTATGAGAATAAAAATTCGTGAATTCGTGGCGGAACTTTTATTATAAATCTTCGTTAAATTTGAAATAAATGAAAAAATACACTTTCCTTTTTTTACCTTTAGTATTCTTAATCACGAGTTGTTCTGGCTCAAAATCAGTTTCAATGAATAATGAAAATACTCCGAAAACACCTTTCGTCTGGGAAGGAGCAAATGTTTACTTTTTACTTACCGATCGTTTTTATAATGGAAATACAGCTAACGATATAAACTTTAACCGAACCAAAACTCCGGGAAAATTACGCGGTTTTGAAGGCGGTGACATCATCGGAATTACAAAAAAAATCGAATCAGGATATTTTGAAAAATTAGGAATAAATGCCATTTGGCTTACGCCGATTGTTGAACAGATTCACGATGGCGTTGACGAAGGAACTGGTTTGAGTTATGGCTTTCATGGTTATTGGGCAAGAGATTGGACCGCTTTGGATCCGAATTTCGGAACTAAGGAAGACTTAGCAAAATTGGTTCAAAAAGCACACGAAAAAGGCATTAGAATAATTCTGGACGGTGTTATCAATCATACCGGACCAGTAACGCCAGAAGATCCTGTTTGGCCTTCGGATTGGGTTAGAACTGGAGTAGTTTGTGATTACAAATCGTTCGAAAATACTACAATGTGTACTTTGGTTGACAACCTTCCAGACGTTAGAACAGAAAGCGTTCAGGAAGTTGAATTACCTTCTTTTTTAATCGAAAAATGGAAAAAAGAAGGCCGTTATGAAAAAGAAATCGCTTCTTTGGATCAATTTTTCAAAAGAACAAATTATCCAAGAACACCAAAATATTATATCATAAAATGGCTGACAGATTATATCCTAGAATTTGGAGTTGACGGTTACCGAGCCGACACTGTAAAACATACTGACGAAGACGTTTGGGCCGATTTTAAAAAAGAATGTGAATATGCTTTTGAAACCTGGAAGAAACATCATCCATTACAGGTTTTAGATCAAAATCCGTTTTATACGATTGCCGAAGTTTACGGTTACGGAATCAGCGGTGGACAGGATTATGATTTTGGAGACCGAAAAGTAAATTATTTTCAGAATGGTTTTAATAGTATGATCAATTTTGAATTTAAATGGAACGCAGCTCAAAACAATTATGAAGGTTTGTTTTCTAAATATTCGAATGCTTTGAACAATGATTTAAAAGGATATTCTGTCCTTAATTATATGTCGTCACACGATGACGGTCAACCTTTCGATGCTAATCGGGTAAAAGGTATTGAAGCCGGAACCAAATTATTACTTTCTCCGGGAATGTCGCAAGTGTATTACGGTGATGAATCTGGAAGATCTTTAGTTGTAGAAGGCACTCAAGGCGATGCAACTTTACGTTCGAACATGAATTGGGATGATATTCTGAACAATCAGGAAACCAAAAAAATACTTTTGCATTGGCAAAAATTAGGGCAATTCAGAAAAAATCATCCTGCAATAGGCGCTGGAATTCATCAACAAATTAGTTCTGAATTTTATGTTTTCTCCAGAACTTTCTCAAAAGGAACTTTCGAAGATAAAGTTGTTATCGGTTTAGATTTACCAAAAGGCAGAAAAGAACTTCCTGTCGGCGATATCTTCCAAAACGGGATTAAATTAAAAGACTCCTACTCCAATCAAAATACAGAAGTTATTGATGGAAAAGTAATTATAGAAAGTGATTTTGATATTGTTTTACTGGAAAAAGAATAGCCATTTTACCACAGAGAAACACGAAGAATTACACAAAGATTCACAAAGTTTTTAGCCACATATTAAAGGTTTAAAATGATTTTTAAAAAATCTGTGTAAATCCTTTAATCTGTGGCTATTATTTTTCCTCTGCACCTTTGTACCTTTGCACCTCTGAACCTTAAAAAATGAATATTCTAAAAATAGCTCACAGAGGTGCAAAAGCATATGAACCTGAGAATACTTTGCAAGCTTTCCAGAAAGCATTAGAATTAAATTCAGACGGAATTGAACTCGATGTTCATTTGAGCGCTGACGGGCATATTATCGTAATTCACGACGAAACCATCGACAAAATGACAAACGGAAAAGGTTTTGTAAATACCTTATCTTTGCCCGAGTTAAAATCGTTTTTGGTTGCTGATCAATACGAAATTCCAACTTTAAAAGAAGTTTTTGACCTTGTAAACAAAAAATGTTTCATCAATATAGAACTAAAGAATGCCGATACTTTAACAAAAGTTGTTTCTTTAATTGATGATTATGTTTCAGAAAAAAACTGGAGTTATGATCATTTTATTGTTTCAAGTTTTGACTGGATTGCTTTACAGGAAGTTCACAATTTAGATTCTAAAATTCCGATTGGTGTTTTAACTGAAACAGATCTTAACTTGGCTGTGGCTTTCGCCGAAACCATAAAAGCAAAAGCGATTCATCCTTATTATCATTTATTAACTGAAGAAAACACTAGGGAAATGCAACAAAAAGAATTTCTCGTTTTACCATGGACAGTTAATATTGAAGAAGACATTCAAAAAATAAAAAGTTATAAAGTAAACGGAATCATAACTGATTTTCCAGACAAAATATAAGATAGCCACGAATTCACGAATTATTTTTTGATAATCTTTGAGAATAAAAATTCGTGAATTCGTGGCTAAAAACAAAAATATGATCAAAAATTTCGACATCATCATCGTGGGCGGAGGCGCTGCAGGTTTTTTCACTGCAATTAATATTGCAGAGAAAAATCCGAAATTAAAAATTGCCATTTTAGAAAGAGGAAAAGAAGTGCTTTCTAAAGTCCGCGTTTCCGGAGGCGGACGATGCAACGTTACGCACGCTTGTTTTGAACCAAACGAATTGGTTAAATTTTATCCTCGCGGCGAAAAAGAACTTCGTGGACCTTTTCATCAATTTTGTTCGGGCGATACCATAGAATGGTTCGAAAAACATGGCGTAGAATTAAAAATAGAAGACGATGGGCGAATGTTTCCTGTTTCGAATTCTTCTCAAACTATCATCGATTGTTTCTTAGAGGAAACAGGAAAATTAGGTGTAAAAATATTGACCGGACAAAGCGTACAATCGATTTTTAAAGCCGAAAATCATTGGAAAATTGATACGCAAGACGAAAATTACGCCACAGAAAAATTAGTTCTGGCAACAGGAAGCAACCCTAAAATCTGGGAAATGTTACAGGAAAAAGGTCACGCCATTGTCAGTCCCGTCCCTTCCTTATTTACTTTCAATATCAAAGATCCACGGATAAAAGAATTGCCCGGTGTTGCTGCTCAAGTAACAGTTAACGTAAAAGATACCAAACTAGAATCAACCGGACCTTTATTAATCACACATTGGGGAATGAGTGGACCTGCAATCCTGAAACTTTCGGCTTGGGGCGCACGCATTTTACACGATAAAAATTATCAATTTACCATTTTTGTCAATTGGTTAAATGATGTAGATACAGAAGATGCAGAAAAAATCCTAAAAGACTTAAAACAAGAACACGCTAAAAAAGCCGTTTCAAAAAAATCTCCTTTCGACTTTCCGAATCGTTTATGGGAAAGTTTGGTTTTAGCTTCTGAAATTGAAGCCGAAACAAAATGGGCTGATTTGTCTAAAATACAATTGCAGAATTTAGCTTCTCAGCTTACAAAAGGAAAATTTCAAGTAAATGGAAAAAGTACTTTTAAAGAAGAATTTGTTACAGCTGGTGGTATCGATTTAAAAGAAATCAACTTTAAAACTATGGAAAGTAAATTGCATCAAAACCTTTATTTTGCTGGAGAAATTGTAAATATCGACGCCATAACCGGAGGTTTTAACTTCCAAAATGCCTGGACAAGCGGGTTTATTTTAGCAAATAATATTTAACAGAATGAAATATAAAGGAATTATTTTTGATTTAGACGGAACACTAGTCAACTCATTAGAAGACATTTCAGATGCAATGAATGCCGTGCTAACGGATCTAAATTATCCAACACATACTTACGATACTTATCAATATTTTATTGGAAGTGGATTGCGAAATCTAGTAAGCAAAGCATTGCCTGCATCAAACAATTCTGAGAATGAAATCGAAATCTGTTTCGAAAATATGATTGCAGCTTATCGCGAAATTTGCACGCTGAAAACAAAACCTTACGCAGGTATTGTTGAATTGCTGGATCATTTGGTTTCAAGAGATATCAAATTGGCAGTTTTCTCAAACAAAGCAGATGAGCTTACCAAAAAAATAGCATCAGAAATATTCCCGGATTATTTTAACACTGCCGTTGGTTTAAGCAGTGAAGCACTTAAAAAACCAAATCCGTTTGAAGCGATAGAAATAAGCAAAAACTGGAATTTAAACACCGAAGAAATCATTTTTATAGGTGATTCTGATATTGATATGTTGACAGCGAATAATGCCAATATGTTTCCTCTTGGTGTTTCATGGGGTTATCGAACAGAAGACGAACTGATGGCCAGCGGTGCTAAATTGGTAATAAATACGCCATCAGATTTAATTGAAATATTGTAAAAAGTTTTCAGTCGCAGTTTTCAGTCTAAGACAATACAGCTGAAGACTGAGACTGCGACTGAAAACTCAAAAAATCCGAATTAACAAGAATTTACAGATTCTGTAAGTTTTCATTAAGACAATTCTAATAATTTTACTATCAACTAAATACCATTAGATGAAAGTAAAATTACTTACCACAATTTCTTTTTTCACTTACCAGCTTTCCATTTCTCAAACGGAAAAATTACTTCACGGAAAAGTCACTTCCAATAGTACTCCTCTTAATAAAGTTGAAGTCATAAATAAAACAGCTAAAACGAGCACCAGAACAAATGAATTAGGAGAATTTTCAATTTTAGCTAAAGAGCAGGACAGTTTATTGTTTTTTTCAAAGGATTACTTATTTACAAAATTAAAGCTAACTGTGAAAGATTTAGAAAAAAGCTATTTCATTGTTGAAATGATTCCAAAAGCCGAAGAACTGGAGAATGTTGTAGTTTCTAGATCTGTTTTTACTAAAACTGACCTTAAAAAAATCGCAAATAATAGAGAAGAAATAAATAAAATCAAAATTCGCAAGCAATTTGATGATGTAACAACGAGGGTTAATGTGTATGACGGAAAAATTAAAAATGCAATAAATTACAGTCATGCTATTTTTGATAGACCTAAGAAAAAAATTGAGGAGGAGGATCAATTTAAAAAACTTGTGATTGCTTCTTGCCCATCCGATTTTTTCATTAAAAATTTAAAATTAAAACCAGAAGAAAAAGAACTTTTCCTAAATTTTTGTGATGTTGATCCAAAATCTAAAATCCTTTTAGAACATCCGAATGTTTTGGTCTTAATGGACTTTTTATATGTTAAAAGTGAAGAATTTAAGAAGTTAAAAACAGAAATTAAAAACTAAAACTATTAGATGCAAATAAAATTACTTACAACAATTTCATTTCTAACGTATCAATTAGGTATTTCACAAACAGAAAAAATGCTTCATGGAAGAGTTGTTTCCCAAAGTATTGTCCTAAAAGGTGTCGAAGTAATTAATAAAACAGCCAAAACAAGCACAACTACAAATGCTTTGGGAGAATTTTCTATTTTGGTAAATGTCAAAGACAGTTTGATTTTCTTTTCTAAAGATTATTATTTCTCAAGATTAAAAATAACATCTCAAAACATTGAAGTTAATAATGTGGTCGTGAATATGATTCTAAAACCAGAAGAGTTAGAAGAAGTGAAAATAACCAGAATAAAATTTCAACCTGTAGCTACTTCTCAACAAAACATTGATGAAATAAAATTTGCGAAAGAAGCAGGATCTTTGGAAAAATACACCGGAGTATATAACGGGACAATTCCAAATGGAATAGATTTTGTCAGAATGGGAACTGGTCTTTTAAATTTATTTAAAAAAGAAAAAGAAGAACCCAAAAAGAAAATTGAAGAAATTGACTTTAAAACACTTGTCACGACATCACTTCCTGATACTTTTTTTACTAAAGATTTAAAATTAAATTCCGAAGAAAAAGAACTATTTTTTCAATTTTGTGATGCCGATCCAAAATCTAAAACACTCTTAGAACATCCGAATATCTTGGCAACAATGGATTTTTTAACTGCTAAAAATAATGAGTTTAAGAAGTTGAAATAGACTTTTTTAATTTCTTCCATTTTAAGAAAAAAACAATTGAAAAAACCAATAAAACAAAAGAGATGATTGAAACGGTAATTAATGCCGGTCTTAAATTGTCTTGTTTTTTAAGTAATTCTAAATTTAATTTGTCGCTTCTTTTTTCCTCTCTCAAAACAATCTTATCCAAGTCTTCGATTGTTTCTAATTTGGACATATTTATTTTTTTATAGCATAAAATTAATCTTTCGTTGAGTAAATTACTTTGAAATCCGTACTTTTTTGAGAGTTCATACACTTCAACTGAACTTTGAGGATCAAACCCCTCTATTGTTGCTATATTTCCTAATTCAAAAAGCAAAACTGAAATAATTTTATCTTCGGGTTTTATAAATGTAATTCTTTCGTTTAACTGAAAGTATAAAGCATCTTTTAATTTAAACAATTCTTCATCTCCCAAATTCGTTTTTGGACTAATTTCTGATCCAAAATTAGTGTTGATAAAAAATGCTCCTGATGGATTTTGCAATTTCTGAATTTTCGCTTCTAAAATTTTAAGATGAAGCCATTCAGATCCTTCATGAGATTCGGGATTAATTTTGATTGATTTCTTTATCCATTCATATGCTTTTTCATTTTCTCCCATTAATTCATAAAGCGTTCCAAGATTTGATGCTGTTGAATATCTATTGGGTTTAATCTTTTCAATCTCCAGATATAATTTTAATGCTTCATCATACTTTCGCTGAATAATTAAAACATATCCTTTATCAGATAAATAATCAATATTATTGGTTTTATTATATCCTTTTTCAAGGTCTAAAATTAGACTTGAAAAATCTTTAATTTTAAATTGATGTCCTTTTGGGACAAAATATTCTTTATGATCGCGATATATTTCAACCTTGTTTTTTAAAGTTTTTATTTCCCAATTCAAACAAGCAAAAGTTTTAAATGAAACCAAAACTAAAACAACTAAAAAAGCCCTGAATTTATTCATAAAGTAAAATGTATTCATTAAACCTGACACTTGAAACTAAAAAACCTGAAACAAAATTATCTATTCAACCACCAAATACTCGCATTCAAAATCGCTGCAAAAGCAACCCAAGCCAAATACGGAATCAATAAATAACCCGCAGTTTTATTGATTTTGATGAATTTTAAATAGGTTTCATAGATTATTAACCATAAAAGTACAATTTCAATCAAAGCTAACATCGGGTTTTTTAATCCGAAGAAAATATACGACCACACTGCATTCAGAATCAATTGGCCCAAAAAGAAACCCAACGCTTTTTTTACTTCTTCGTTTTGCTCTTTTATTTTGTCCCAAACTAAACCGGCTGCAACTCCCATTAAAATAAAAAGCAAAGTCCAAACAGGCATAAAAACCCAATTTGGCGGATTAAAACCTGGCTTTAAAATCGTTGGATACCAAGTTTCTACGCCTTCTTTAGTAAAAGTTGACGATGAATATCCAACTGCTAAACAAACGATTACAGCTATTGCGATTCGTGTTATTTTATTCATTTTATTTCTTTTTTTTATTCAAAAATAGTTAAAAGAAATTTGGAAACCATATAAGTGTTATAAGTTCATTTTAGTAAAAAACGGTTATAATATCTTCAATAACTTATATGGTGAAAAAAATATCTTTTATGGTGAAAAAACTATCTTTGCCAAAATTTATATTTCATGTTTACAACAGCTGATTTTATTCCTAAAAAATATACTTCTACAATCGAAAATGGAAATTTTGAGTGGAGCGCTCCCAGCAATATTGCATTAGTAAAATATTGGGGGAAAAAAGACAATCAAATTCCGGCAAATCCTTCAGTAAGTTTTACATTGAATAATTGTAAAACAATTACCAAATTAGGTTTTGAAAAAAGAGAAAACCAAAATTCTTTCTCTTTTGATTTATTATTTGAAGGAAAACCAAAAGAAGATTTCAAACCGAAAATTCAGAAGTTTTTAGAGCGAATTGAAGTTTATTTGCCATTTTTGAAGGATTATCATTTTACGATTGATACTCAAAATACTTTTCCTCATAGTTCAGGAATTGCTTCTTCAGCATCTGGAATGGCGGCTCTGGCGATGAATTTTATTAGTTTAGAAAAAGAACTAAATCCTGAAATGACAGACGATTATTTTTATCAAAAAGCTTCATTTTTAGCGCGTTTAGGTTCAGGAAGTGCCTGCCGAAGTGTAAAAGGAAATGTTGTAGTTTGGGGAAATCAAGCCAATATTGAAGGAAGTTCAGATTTGTTTGGAGTGGAATTTCCGTACACAATTCATGAGAATTTCAAGAATTATCAGGATACTATTTTATTAGTTGATAAAGGCGAAAAACAGGTTTCAAGCACCGTTGGACATGATTTAATGCATAACCATCCTTATGCAGAAAGACGTTTTGCTCAGGCACATGAAAATCTGGACAAATTAATTGCCATTTTTGAAAGTGGAAATTTAGAGGATTTCATTAAAGTTGTTGAAAGCGAAGCTTTGACTCTACACGCGATGATGATGACTTCGATGCCGTATTTTATTTTGATGAAACCAAACACTTTGCAAATCATTAATGCAATTTGGAAATTCAGAAATGAAACACAGATTCCGGTTTGTTTTACGCTTGATGCCGGAGCAAATGTGCATGCCCTTTATCCCGAAAACGTTAGCGAAAAAGTATTACAATTTATTCAGGACGAATTAGTTGTATTTTGTCAGAATGGTCAGTACATTTGCGACAAAATTGGAGATGGTGCAATAAAGAGATAATTTTCGTATCTTTAATTAAAATTTTGATTTTTAGACTTTAAATACATTATGAAAGGACCATTATTTTACTCAAAAATATTACTCTTTGGAGAATACGGAATCATTCGTGACTCTAAAGGACTTTCTATTCCTTATAATTTTTACAACGGTGCTTTGAAAAAATCCGAAGAACTTTCGGCAGAGGCATTGGCGTCAAACGCAAGTTTAAAACGTTTTGCAACTTACCTTGAAACTTTACAAACAGAACAACCTGAATTGGTTGCTTTTGATTTGGCAGCTTTAAAAAATGATGTAGAAACCGGAATGTACTTCGATTCTAGTATCCCGCAAGGATATGGAGTTGGAAGCAGTGGTGCATTGGTTGCTGCGATTTACGATAAATATGCTACTCATAAAATAACAGTTTTAGAGAATTTAACTCGTGAGAAACTGTTACAACTAAAAAATATATTTTCTCAAATGGAGAGCTTTTTTCACGGAAAAAGTTCTGGTTTAGATCCTTTAAACAGTTATTTAAGCATTCCGATTTTAATCAATTCTAAAGATAATATTGAAGCAACGGGAATTCCGACTCAGAGTTTTGACGGAAAAGGTGCTGTATTTTTATTAGATTCAGGAATTGTTGGAGAAACGGCTCCAATGGTAAACATTTTCATGGAAAACCTAAAAGACAAAGGTTTCCGTGCGATGCTTAAAAACCAATTTGTAAAATATACAGACGCTTGTGTAGAAAACTTTTTACATGGCGATATGAAATCTTTGTTTACCAATACTAAGAAACTTTCAAAAGTTGTTTTAAACAACTTTAAACCAATGATTCCGGAGCAATTTCACGGAATCTGGCAGCACGGAATTGACACAAACGATTATTATTTAAAACTTTGTGGTTCTGGCGGCGGTGGTTATATTCTTGGATTTACACAAGATTTAGAGCGTGCTAAAGCTTCTTTAAAAGACTATAAACTAGAAGTAGTTTATCAGTTTTAAGTTAAATATTTAAAAAGAGCTGATTATTTGAATACATTTTCCTGAAATTTTACCCTAAAAAAGTTATTGAATATGAAAAGTATTTTAAAGATTATCAAAGCAACTTTTTTAGGCGGAATTCTATTTTTAGCGCCGTTAGTTCTACTTTTGGTTCTTTTAGAAAAGGGATTTAGCATCATTCAAAAAATCACTAAGCCAATTGTACACCAATTTCCGAAAGTAGAAGTTTTAGGATTCGCACTCGAAGAAATTGTAGCCATTTCTATTATAGTTTTTATTTGTTTTACGGCTGGCCTGATTGCGAAAACCGATCCTGCGCAAAAACTGATACATAAATTAGAAAATGGGATTCTAAGTTTCGTTCCTGGCTATTCGTTTATGAAAAGCATGAACGAAAGCATCATGGGATTTGAATCAAATCAGGATTTAAAAGTCATTCTGGTTCCTACAGACGCAGGAATGCAATTTGCCTTTTTAATAGAAGAAATAAACGAAAACAAATTTGCTGTTTTTATTCCCGATGCTCCAAATCCGTGGAGCGGTTCTGTCGTTTTTGTAGAGAAAAAAGACATTACAGAAGTCGGAATTTCTCAAAAAGAAGCGCTTGCCTGTATTCGAAAATTAGGTTACGGTTCAGCAGCATTATTAAAAAACAAACTTTGATTATTCGGTCGCTTCAGTAAAAAATCTTAAATTACACTCCAATCTAAAAACTTTAATCAAAAAATGTTAAGCAGACAGCACAAACTTTTAGTAATGAAAATTGTTAGTTTGTTCTCTGTGGTAAGAGGTTACAACATTCCAATTATTGTTTTAGCACAATATTTATCAGCCATTTTCATCTTAGCCCCAGAAAAAAGAGCGCTGGATATTTTACTTGATTTCAATTTATTTTTAATTGTTTTTGCGTCGGCGATTACAATTGCGTCGGGTTATATCATCAATAATTTTTACGACAGCCAAAAAGACTTAATCAATCGTCCTAATAAATCAATGCTGGATCGTTTAGTAAGCCAAAAAACAAAATTGTCGGTTTATTTCAGTTTGAATTTCCTGGCGGTATTAATGGCGTTTATTGTTTCCTGGCGCGCCTTTTTATTCTTTTCTGCTTATATTTTCTTTATCTGGTTTTACTCTCACAAAATCAAAAAATATCCAATTGTTGGAAATTTAATGGCGGCTTTTATGGCTGTTATTCCTTTTTTTGCCATTCTTTTATATTTTTACAACAAGATTTCATTTGAAGAAATTGAGGATCACATGAGTCATTTTATGGTAATTTCGGCCCATGCCGTTTTCTTGTTTTTATTGTTGTTGATTCGCGAAATGATAAAAGATTTAGAGAACTTAAAAGGTGATTTAGCGAACGATTACAGAACGATTCCGATACTTTATAATGAAACGGTTTCAAAACAAATCATTACTGTTTTGACTATTTTGACTGTTCTTCCGGTTTATGTTTTGATCAACGTTTATGATGTTGGTTATATGGATATTTACTTTTATGTGTGTTTTGGCGTTATGCTTTTTTTCCTGATTTATTTATGGAAATCA
This sequence comes from Flavobacterium sp. GW821-FHT11G01, assembly GCF_058808175.1. Classification (NCBI taxonomy): domain Bacteria; kingdom Pseudomonadati; phylum Bacteroidota; class Flavobacteriia; order Flavobacteriales; family Flavobacteriaceae; genus Flavobacterium; species Flavobacterium sp. GW821-FHT11G01. Next base: position 319,528 of record NZ_JBXARK010000005.1, read on the forward strand.
AATTCGAAGGAACAATATTTACTACTTCATAATGTTTTAAAATTCCTGATTGTGTCTGGAGTTTTTTGCATTGTCCTAATTAATCCGAGTGTCTTGTGGCATGGAAAAAATTTAATTTCCCGATTCTAGTAAGCTGTTTCACAGAGATTCACGAAGATTTCGCAAAGATTCACAAAGCTCTTATAAAAACTTTGCGAATCTCTGTGTGAACTCCGTGAATCTCTGTGAAATAACAACAATTCAACTACCTAAAAAAGCCAATTACTACTCTTTAAAACTCCAAAAAACAAGAGCTATTAATCTAAGAACAATGAACTTAAGATTATTTAGCAAGAATAAACTATCTTTGCACAAATTACAGAATTTATGAACAATAAGGAAGGCAATAATAAAAGAGGTGGTTCGAGACCAAACAGCTCGAAATCAAACTCTAGCAAGCCAAAACCTCCTATGGCGAAACGTGCGCAAGGGCCAAAAAAAGTGAAGCCGGCTGTTAAAGCTGCTGAAGAAGAAAAAGCAGAAAAAATTAAAAAACAGAATCAGGCGCCGAAAAGACAAAAAGCTGCAGACGAGATTCGTTTGAACAAATACATCTCTAATTCAGGTGTTTGCTCGCGTCGTGATGCCGATATATACATTCAGTCTGGAAACGTTAAAGTAAATGGCGTTCCGGTTACTGAAATGGGTTATTTAGTAAAATTAAATGATGTTGTCAATTTTGACGGTGTTACCCTTACTCCTGAAAAGAAAGAATACATCTTGTTGAACAAGCCTAAAAACTTTACGACTGCACTTGACGAAGGTCAGGAATATCGTAATGTTCTCGAACTTGTTCGTGGTTCTACAACAGCAAAAATCGCTCCGATTGGAAGAATGGACAAAAACACAACTGGTTTATTGTTATTCACCAATGATACAGATATGATTCGTAAATTTACTTTACCGAGTCAGAAATCGTCTAAAATTTATCAGGTTTCACTAGACAAAAACTTAAAATTTGAGGATTTAGAAAAAATCAGCAAAGGTTTAGTTCTTGACGGACACCGTGTATTTGTTGAAGAAATTAGTTATATTGATAATGAACCTAAGAGCGAAGTTGGACTTAAACTACGTTCATCGAATGTAAAAGTGGTTCGCGCTATTTTCGAAAACTTCGATTATGATGTTTTACGTATAGATCGTGTTTCATTTGCCGGTTTAACCAAAAAGAATTTGCCAAGAGGTAACTGGCGCTTTTTGACCGAACAAGAAATTATCAATTTGAAAAATGTTTAATAAACGATTCAAAATTCAAGAATATAAATCCTGTTTTACTTTTGTAAGATGGGATTTTTTTATTTAGAAACTGAAAAAGTTGTGTCCAAAAAGGGTAAAAATAGATCTTCCCATAGTTTGATTTTTGTCTTCAACTGCTGCTTCGTAACATGAAAATCCTAAGATAATTTTAATTCCTGGCTGGATACTGTTTAAAATTTCTCTTTTTTGTTCTTCAAGAAGTAATTTTAAGCTGTCTAGTAATTGAATATTGTTCTTAAGGTAAGAAACTACTAGTAATGCTGAGAAGTTAAGTATTTCTCTTGCGGTTTCGCTTTTGATTCCGACTTCGTTTGAAATCATTTCAGAAATTCTTCCTTTCTTTTCAGTGAAGATTCCTTTCAATAAAGCGTTTCCTTCTAAACGGTAACAGTCGTCAACTGATAAGATTCTGCCTGATGCAAAATCGACTTCCTGGTAAAAAGTGGAATCATCTGCAATTAATGTGGTAAGTTCTTTGTAAAAACCCGACTCCTCGGCCCTATTATACAATCCCATTAAAATAGTTCCGATCGAGACATCGATCCCTTTTATTAAAAGTGCATCATTTTCAAAATAAAACTTGTTTAACTTTGAAACAACATTAGAAGAAATAAAACGTCTAAGTTCAATTTGTAGGTTAGGAGTCATAATTTAATTATTTAAAAATTATTTAAATTAATTCAAAATAATCGATAAAAGGGGCTTTTTTATCGTTTATCAGGATAAAAATATAAAATATTTTAACATATCCAAAGATTAAGTTAAAAATTTAATAGTGAATTTAACATTTATTTTAAGTAAAAACTTGAAACCACCAATAAACATAACCCTTTCGTTATCAAAATAAAAAGAAAATATTTTTTAAAAAAAGTCAAAACTTTCTATTAAACTTTCTAAAAATAGGAAAAAGCTTAGGTGAATGTTACATAATTAAAACAATAAGTTTCGATATTCCCATGTTACGTGTAAAAAAATACCTAGAAAAATAATACAAAACATAAAATTTATAAAACTCGAAGCAAGAAAACCAAGCAATGATCCTGTTGCTGCTTTTAATGCTCTTTTATGATTTTTAGAATCATAAATAAGTTCTCCGACAAAGGCTCCGACAAATGGTCCAATAATAACTCCAAACGGAATTGGAGACAAAATACCTACAACCAAACCAATATTAGTTCCCCAAATTCCATAAGAACTACCTCCAAATTTTTTGGTTCCTTTTGCCGGAATTATGTAATCTAAAATTGTAATTACAATAGTTATTAAAAGTGTAATTCCCAAAACCCAATAATTGTTTTCTACTGCTTTTGTCAAATACAATAATAACAATCCAACCCAGCAGCTTGACAAACCAGGTAAAACCGGTAGAAAACTACCAAAAATCCCAATAATAATACATATAAAACCAAGCGTGAACAATAGTAAATCCATATATTTTTTTGTAAATTTGTCTTGGACCCCGTCAGAAAAATTAGACAATGCACAGACTTTTAAAATTATTTTTTATTTGTTTTTTGATCTTTCCGATCAATAATATTGCATATGCCCAAGTTAAAAAACTATCTGTCGATGATCAATTACTTCAGGACAGTATTTATAAAAGTAATAAGAAAAAAGTACTAAATTTTTCCATGAAGGAATTTGATGAACTTTTCTTCGAGTATTTTAATCGAAAAAATGACCCAAATATTACTTTAACAAGAACCGAATTTTACAACTATACGGTTCAGATTGCTACTTTTTCTGATCGTTTGGCTCATTTATATCCCGATCAAAAGGAAATTGCCGCAACAAACAAAGAGAAATGGCTTTCAGAAAGCTACGAAGAATATTTGCAATACAAAGCTTCTCAAAAAAAATAATCGTATTTTTATAACTAATTAGTTTACAATCAATATCAAAACCTTGAAAAAGTTTTCCGTTTTTTTAGTTCTTGTCATTTTCGGCTCTTGTCAATATTTTGACAAGCAGGTTCCGTCTGAAAAAGAATTACTTCAAAAAGAGTTAAAAGCAATTAATTGGAAAGAAGTCGACGAATATCCGTCAGTACCTGAATGCGAAAAAATAGCCGACAAAAAACTGCGCCAACAATGCTTTTTTGAGGTTATGGGGCAACTTATTGAGGCGAAATTAGATGTTGATACTTTATCTATTCTTTACCCTGAATTGGATACCATCGAAGTCAAAATAACTGTTTTCCCAAATGCGACTATGAAATTCGAACCACAGTTTCCTAAAGATTCTGTTGCGTACGATACTATTAAAATTGACAGTATCCTACATGCTCGTTTAGTCGATTTTCCTAAAGTAAATCCAGCGATCAAACGCGGAATTCCGGTAAAAACACAATTTATTCTGCCAGTTATTATTAAGGCTAAAGATCAGAAATGATTTTTTTTCACCATATAAGTTAATATAAGAACATTTAATTATTCGTTTTTTCAGGAGCTATTTCCTGCTATCCACTTGTATCTTTTCCTGGCTAAAGAAGCCAGAAAAAGGATACCGCTCCTATCAGGGCTAGGGCACTCCTTTTCATAAGAAAGTTATATTTTAAACCTTCTTCCCTTCCATTCATAAGATCCAAATAAACTATACAAAGCCACAGCCGAACTAAAAAAAGGATAAAGTAAACTACTCAAAAACAAGCTTTTTATTTGGGTTCTGGTAAGGAATTGATTGGTAATATAAAGCAAAACAAAATCTATCCCAAATTTAAAAAAGGCTAACAATACAAATATTGGATACGACCAAATTCCAAACAGTAAAAAGAAAAATCCGATTACAAAACTAAGATTTCCAAAGAAAACAATTAATCCTAAAAGCTTTCCAAAAGTGCTTTTATACGAACTTGTTTTGGCTGCCCAGCGCACTCTTTGATAAAATAAAGATTGCCAGTTTTCTGTTGGTTTTGTAATTACAATCGCTTCTTTCGATTTTAAATAATGAACTTCTTTTGGGAATTTTTCAATTGCTTTTTGCAGTAAAAAAACATCGTCGCCGCTGGCAATTTTGTTGTTTCCTTCGAATCCGTCAAGTTTTTCAAACAAAGATTTGGTATAGGCAAAATTAGCTCCATTACACATAAAAGCTTTATTTAGACCAAAACTTCCAATTGTGGCGCCTTGTAAACTCGTTAAATCCAATTGCTGAAAATGATGCAAGAACGAATTTTTACATTGATACGAAACGGCTCCGGCTAGCATCGAAACCTGATTTTCCTGAATATAATTATCAAAGGTTAAAAGCCAGTTTTCGTTCACAATACAATCAGCATCAGTAGTAATCACCCAATTGGTTTTTACGTGTTGCATTGCAGTCGTAATAGCATCCTTTTTCGGTGAATTTGAAACCCGAATATTATCTATTTGTGAAATGTGAAATGTGAAATGTGAGACTTGAAACTTTTCATTCGAATTATCATCAACTAAAATTACTTCAAATAAATAAGTTGGATAATTTAGTTTTGAAAAACTCTGCAGAAGAGTTGGCAGATTTTCCGCTTCATTTCGAAATGGAACTATAATCGTGAAACTCGTTTTTGGTTGTAAATCTTTCTTGTAGTATTTTTTTATTCGGCGAAAGCCAAAAATCAGCAGACTGATACTGATGAAATAAATTGGCAATATGACAAATAAGACAAAGATCATTCTGCAATTTTTGTTTTAAAATTCAGCACATAATAACTTCCCCAAATCACTGGTAAAACCACATTCAAAAACCACATCAATGTACTTATAAAAACCACAATCCATTCGTTTACATGCAGAATTCCGAAGAAATAAACAGCGACACTTCCTTTTACTGCAAAATCTAAAAACTGAAAGGTTGGCAATGAAGAAGCTAAAAAGTAAACAACAGCAATCGTTGAAATCAGGGTTAAATAAGGTAAATCGACATCAAAAGCCAGAAATAAAAAGTAATATTGATGCGAGAAAACAAGATATCTCAAAATCCCTAAAAGAATGTTTTTACGATGAATGGGTTTCGGAATTTCATTGATTTTCTGAATCAGTTTTTCAATCGAATAGCCTTTGATTTTTATACTTTTTAAGAAGAAAGAAAATAGAAGAAAGAAAATAGATATTGCGATTATTGCTAATGTCCATTTCCAATATCCGAGAAAAAGTAAGCCGATTGTTCCAAAAATCACTGTTAAAATCATCTGGATTCCGTTGCAAATTAAGTTTAGAAAAACCACATTTTTCGCATCTGATTTTGGATAATACAGCGCTTTTCCGGCGTACTCTCCTACTCCGTTTGGCGTAAAAATTCCAGCCGTTAATGCGGCTAAAACTTGTTTTGTCGCTTCTCCTAAAGAAATTTCATGAATAACTTTGGCTAGATTTTGCCATTTTAAAATTTCGAAATATCGATTCAAAACGCTCAAAAGCAATATAAATCCAATTCCTAAAACCGATTGATTTTTACGAAATAAAATAAGGAACTTCTGCCAATCGAGTTTATCGTTGTTTGCCAACTGATTGTAAATAAAATAAAATGCACCGCCTACAATCAAAAGTTTGATCAGAAGAACTAGGAATTGCTTAGCTTTGTGAGGAATTGAAATCATGCCGCAAAGTAAAGGAAACTATTGCGAAAAAGCTATTTCACAAAGATTCACAAAATAATCACAAAGACACACAAAGAGATAAAAAATAAACTTTGTGAAGCTCGGTGCTAACTTTGTGCAACTCTGTGTAACCAAACAAATAATGACAAAAGAACGCATCATATTAGGTATTGACCCCGGAACCACAATCATGGGTTTTGGATTAATTAAAGTCACAAACAAAAAAATGGAATTTTTGCAGTTGAACGAATTGCAATTATCCAAATATGACAATCATTACCAAAAGCTAAAAATCATTTTTGAGCGTACCATCGAATTAATCGAAACCCATCATCCTGACGAAATTGCGATTGAAGCTCCTTTCTTCGGAAAGAATGTTCAATCGATGTTAAAACTCGGACGTGCGCAAGGTGTTGCCATGGCGGCGGGACTTTCAAGAGATATTCCAATTACTGAATACGAACCTAAAAAGATAAAAATGGCGATTACCGGAAACGGAAACGCCAGTAAAGAGCAAGTTGCCAAAATGCTGCAACAGCTTTTAGGCTTAAAAGAGCTTCCAAAAAATCTAGATTCAACCGATGGTTTGGCAGCTGCAGTTTGTCATTTCTTTAATTCCGGGAAAATCGTAGCCGGAAAAAGCTATACAGGCTGGGATGCTTTTGTGAAACAAAATGAAGACAAAGTGAGGAAATGAGATAATGAGATAATGTGCCAATTAGATAATTAGATAATTCCTGATTTAGAATAACTAATTGTAAAATTTTCAACATCCCTATATTACATTATCTCATTATCTAATTGACCAATTATCTAATTAAAAAAATGTCCGGTATCTACATCCATATTCCATTCTGCAAGCAGGCTTGTCATTATTGCGACTTTCATTTTTCGACTTCGATGAAAAAGAAAGACGAAATGGTTTTGGCCTTGTCTAAAGAAATTACCATGCGTAAAAATGAATTTAATAATGATGTTGTAGAAACCATTTATTTTGGCGGAGGAACTCCTTCTGTATTGTCAAATGAAGAAATAAACTTTCTGATCTCCGAAGTTTATAAAAACTATAAAGTTGTAGAAAATCCCGAAATCACATTGGAAGCCAATCCGGATGATCTGTCTTCAGAACGAATTTTGGAATTGTCTAAAAGCCCTATAAACCGATTAAGCATTGGGATTCAGTCTTTTTATGAAGAAGATCTAAAAATGATGAATCGCGCTCATAATTCGGCGGAAGCCAAAAAATGTCTGGAAGAAGCTGTCAAATATTTTGATAATATTTCTTTGGATTTGATTTACGGAATTCCGGGATTGACCGATGAAATGTGGAAACAAAATATCGAAACTGCTTTGAGTTTTGGTGTTCCGCACATTTCCAGTTATGCTTTGACGGTTGAACCAAAAACGGCTTTGAGAAAACTAATTGATACCGGAAAAATTGCTGAACCCCAAGACGAAGTAGCTTCAAATCATTTTATGATTTTGGTAGAAACACTTCAAAAAAACGGTTTTATACATTACGAATTGTCGAATTTTGGAAAAGAGAATTATTTCTCCAGAAACAATTCGGCATATTGGTTAGGGAAAAAATACATCGGAATCGGTCCTTCGGCTCACAGTTATGACGGCGAAAAAAGAGGCTGGAATATTGCCAATAATTCGCTTTACTTAAAATCAATTCAGGAAAATGTTTTACCAATTGAAACTGAGATTCTGTCAAAATCTGATCGTTACAACGAATATATTATGACGGGATTACGGACCATTTGGGGAGTTTCATTAGAACGAATTGAAAAAGAATTTGGTTCAGATTATTTAGATTATCTGAAAAAACAAAGTCAGAAATTCTTAAATGATGATTTGCTTTCGATTGAAAATAACATTCTAAAACCAACTGCAAAAGGAAAATTTTTAACTGATGGAATTGCTTCAGATTTATTTTATTTAAATTTGGAAGAATAAAATTCGCCACAAAGACACAAAGACACAAAAAATAAAACTTTGTGACTTAGCGCCTTTGCGGCATAAAACCCTAATTGTGTTAGCAAAAATCAACAACTTTCAAATCGACTTATCAAAACCCATTGATATTTCTATTCCGTTAACCAATACAGACGAAAACCCAATTGCCTGGTATATTGAAAAACCGGTTATTGAACCCGTTGTTTTTGGCGATTGGATTGGGAAAGTTTCTGAAGGAAAATCATCAACGAACTTTAATAATATTTTCTTTAATCCGCATGGGCACGGGACGCATACAGAATGCCTTGGACATATTACCAATGATTTTTACAGCATCAATCAGGCTTTAAAACAGTTTTTCTTTTTTGCTAAATTAATTACGATTGAACCTGAAAAAATTGGAGAGGATTTCATTATAACCAAAGATCAAATTTCGGCTTCTTTGAAGGGAACAAAAACGGAAGCGATTATCATCAGAACACTTCCAAATCAAAAAGAGAAGAAATCAAGAAAATATTCCAATACAAATCCGCCTTATTTATCTGAAGAAGCGGCGATTTTCATCCGCGAAAGCGAAATTCAGCATTTACTGATCGATTTGCCAAGTGTTGATAAAGAGCATGATGAAGGAAAATTATTGGCACACAAAGCCTTTTGGAATGTAAAAGACACGCATCAATTAAATGCCGATGCACGCTTTGAAGCGACCATTACAGAAATGATTTTTGTTCCAAACGAAATTGAAGATGGCGATTATGTACTCAATCTTCAAATTGCTTCTTTTGAAAATGACGCCAGTCCCAGCAAACCTATTTTATATTCCATTATTCGATAATTAATTAGTAGTTTTATATTACAAACAAATAACAGTCTTGTATTGAAATCTTTAGAGAAAAAAAACTTAAACAGAATTGGTCATAATACAATCCCATTATGCATTTTCCTGACATTTTTTTTCCTGAATTTCAATATCGCATTTAGTCAAAACGAGAAACCAAAAGACACTGCCGATTTTATTTATTATCCTGACAAAATAATGGTAAGGGCAAATTTGAGCACTCAAAGTGACGACTATTTGCTTAATAATAAAAAAGGAACAAATCTTGATCTGGAAACCAATAATAGTTACAAACTTTTTCTGAGTTTTGATTATAAATTTATAGGTTTCAGTTATGGATTTTACCCTAAGTTTTTTGGAGGAAATAAGGACGAAGATCTAAAAGGGAAATCTTCTTTCTCAGATTATAATTTCCGTTTCTTTTTAGGACGCTGGCTTCAAACGGTTAATTACAGCAAAACAAAAGGGTACTATGTAGCCAACATGTCTGATTTTGATCCGAACTGGGTTGAAGGAAAGAATCCGTATCTGCAGTTTCCGGATTTTAAAACAATGCAATTCGGCATGTCGACTTCCTATCTTTTTAATCCAAAATTCTCTCTTAAAAGTATTACTTCTTTTACCGAATGGCAGAAAAAAAGTGCAGGAAGTTTTATTCCGTCTTTAATTTACAATTACAACATAATTAGATCAAAGGCAGAAGAATTGGATGGCAAACAAAAAGAATTTGATATTCGTTTGGCCGCAGGATATTATTACAATTTTATTATTCATAAAAGATTTTATATTGCCCCTAATTTATCTCCTTCTTTAGGAGTAAAATTCATGAATGATAAAAGTAAAGACTCGGGCGTTGAAACTGTGGAGAAAAAAACATACTTCACCAGAAATCTTGACGGCGGCTTAAAAATGGGATATAATTCGGACCGCATCCTTTTTGGTGCCAGCTTAAATTTTAGCGTCAGTTCTTATAATGAGGATAAATACAGTGTTATAAGTAATGACAAAGTTTACGGATTATTGTATTTTGGCTATCGTTTTAATGCCCCTGGTTTTATCGCAAAACCAGTAGAAAAAATTGACGATAAAATTAAAATGTAATTAGAGAGTTGCTAAGGTTCTGAGTTGCTAAGATACTAAGTTTTCTTAGAACCTTAGGGCCTTAGCACCTCAGAACCTATTCAAAAAACATGAATCAAATTACCGTTTCGACCGATAAAAACAAACTTGATGTTCCTTTCATACAAAACTTTCTCAAAGACATTTATTGGGCTGCCGGAAGAACAATTGAAGAAGTGCAAACTACTATTGATGCTTCGGTTTGTTTCGGAATTTACTTAGACGACAAACAAATTGGTTTTGCGCGTGTCATTACAGATTATGTGGTTTTTGGATATGTAATGGACGTTTTTATTACTGAAGAACATCGCGGAAAAGGATATTCGTCTATTTTAATTGAAAATATGATGAACGAACCGCTTTTAAAAAATATTCAAATTTGGAGATTAGCCACAACTGATGCGCACTTTTTATATGAAAAATTCGGTTTTAAAGCTTTGGCACATCCTGAAAAAATGATGGAAAAGAAATTATGAAAACAATTATCAAACTTGAAGAATTAGGTTTATTTATCCTGGGAATCTATTTATTTAGCCTTCTCGATTACCAATGGTGGTGGTTTTTGGTATTAATTTTAGTACCTGATTTTTCGATGCTTGGCTATATTTTCAATACTAAAACCGGTGCTTTTTTATACAATATATTTCATCATAGAGGCATTGCTATTTTGTTATATCTGATAGGTTGTTATTTCAAAATTGAAATTTTGCAACTTACAGGAATTATTTTATTTTCACACTCGTCAATGGATCGAATTTTTGGTTACGGTTTAAAATATGAAAGTGGTTTTAAATACACACATTTAGGTGAAATTGGTAAATAATAAAGATTATGAATCTGGAAACATATTACGAATATTGTCTTTCGAAAAAAGGGGTCAGCGAACATTTTCCTTTTGATGAAGATACTTTGGTTTTTAAAGTGGGCGGAAAAATGTTTGCGCTATCTTCCTTATCGCAATGGGAAAAGAACGAACCATCTGTCAACTTAAAATGCGATCCAGAACGCGCGCAGGAACTCCGGGCAGAATATGATGAGATAAAACCCGGTTTTCATATGAGCAAAGTCCATTGGAATACTATTGCTTTAAACGGCAGTTTATCCACCGCTTTTGTAAAAGAACTCATCGATCATTCGTATGAATTGGTTTTCAAAAGTTTGACAAAGAAAATTCAAAATGAAATTATCGACCCGAGGTAAATTTTTTACCGAACTGGCGGAGCAATTAGAAAATTAGGCATTACATTTGCAGCGTCAATCAAAAACTTAGCAACTCAGTTACTTAGCAATTTATCAAACATGAAAGAACAATTTAAAAAATTTCTAAACGAAGAACAAGATCCAAAAGCGATTGAAAAAATCACCTCAAAACTCAATGATTTATTGATGAAAGGTGAAGAAGTTGGATATATCGCGGTTCAAAAAAAGCCAGCAATTACTGTTTTTCCAGATAGTATTGTATTAACAAACAAAAGAATTATCATCTGTAAGCCTAAAAATTTAGGTCTTTCAATGGATTTTACAGATTATACCTGGGATGAAATCGTTGGGACTTTTGTAAAAGAAAATATTTTAGGTTCAGAATTTTCATTTTCTACAAAAACAGACATTCAGGTTTCTATAGATTACATTCCTAAAATTCAGGCAAGAAAAATCTATACGTATGCTAAAGAGCAATTGGATATTTTAAAAAATCCAGTTTCTACTGCAACACCTGTTCAGGAAGTTATTGAACCAGAATATAAAGAGGAAGAGGCAGAAGATGCAATTGAAGAAGTTGAAACTGAAGAAGTAACAAATTATGCTGAAATTATGCCGGCTGTTACTCCTTCGCCATCTTATGAAACTTATGAGCCAATTCAACCAACTCAGCCTTCAACAGGAGAACGTAAATTAAGTGAATTATCTAAAGAAGAACTTTTTGATAAATTACAGAATTATAAAAAACTTCTTGATAACGGATTGATCATGCAAGGTGAATATGATGCTTATAAAAAAGAGATTTTAAGTTATATGTAATTTAGTCGAAAGTCATAAAGCCGAAAGTTCGAAAGTCATTCACTTTATATAAAAAAGAAAGCCAGAAATAGAAACACTATTCTGGCTTTTTTTTTGACTTTCAGACTTTGGACTTTCGGCTTTATGACTTATAAAGTCGCTTTCTGTTTTTCTACAAAATTATTTGATTGCAGTTCTAATAACTCAGTTGCATTTTTTCGTTGCAGATCGTATAAACTTTTATCTCCTGCAATATCTGCATAAACTCTGTCGTGCATTTCGGCACTGGTTTTTATGAGTAATTCGCGTTGGTATTTATTTTGTTCTAATGTCGCTTTCATTGCCGTTTCCGCTTCTTCCTGTTTGATGTCGAATTCGCCTTTTGGAGCTAATAATTTCGCTATAATTGGAGAAGTTTCAATCGCCAGAAACAACAACATTATAAAGAAAGACGGAATCCATGGTAATTTATTCAAAGCATTAATTCGGGCCATTAAACCATCAAAACCTTCAATGATAGGTTGTGTTTGCGATACTTTTTTATCCAAATCGGCTTGTAATTGTTTGCCTATTTTTTCTTTCTCAGCGATTTTAGCTTCGTTCGTCGTTTTTAAGGTTTCAAATTCTCTTAAAGTTGCGTCGTGCTTTTCGCGTTTCTCTTTATAAACCGGACCTTTTCCTAATTTTTTAGTTCCGGCAGTTCCTTCAGCTTCTGTAATATATGTTGAATATAAAGCGTTTACCTCTTTCTCTTTTTTTACAATATCTGCTTTTAAGGAAGCAATTTCAGCTTTGTTTTTATCTAAATCTGATTTGAAATAATTTCCAACTTGTTTTTTATTGGCCAATTCCATTTCATTTTTTTCCTTCAATAAAACGGTATTGATTTCTTTTTCAAAGATTTTAATTTCTAAAGGTTTCGAAATTACAATCGCAATAATAATCGCCAATATAATTCGCGGAGTCGCTTGTAGAAATTCATCCATAAAGCGATCTCTTTTTTTGATAGTAGAAACAATAAATCGGTCTAAATTGAAGATTAATAAACTCCAGACAAATCCAAAAATAAGGGCAGGATAAATAGAATCAAAAACAGTAAAAAGCGCATAAGCACTGGCCAGAAAAGCCATAACTGCGGTAAAAAAAACGGTGGCTCCAATACCAACATATTTGGTTTGTTCGCCTTCTGAACAGCCTTCAAGAAGATCTCTGTCGGCGCCAGAACAAAGGATGAAAAATTGTTTTAACATGATTGATGATTTTTGATTGATTGATACAGCAAATTTAACGCCAAAAATTTAATTCTGAGGTAAATAGTTGATTTGTTTTTACTTGGCTTAAATAATTTCTGTTTAATAAATGTTATTTAAACATCATTAACTTTCTTTTTTATAAGATTAATCATAACATTATATTAATTTCTTTAACAGGTTTTAGTAACACAAAGGTTCTAGTTTCGCAACAAATCAAACTAAACCAAAATGAAAAAAATTTATTTATTACTAACTTTTATATTATTTGCCTTTTCTGGATATGCTCAAAAAGCCATAATTTCCGGAAAAGTATTAGATATGGATGACAAACTTCCGTTGCCGGGAGCCATGATTCAGATTGTTGGTGAAAACAAATACACGGTTTCAGATTATAATGGTCGTTTTGAATTGCTTAACATTAATGAAGGAACGTACCAGGTACAAGTAAAATATATAGGATATACGGCTATAACTCAGGAAATCAAAGTAGAAGCAGGCAAAAATAATGTTATTGATTTTGCGCTTAAAACTTCAGGAACGGAATTGAATGAAGTGGTAGTTGGAGACATTTTAAAAGGTCAGGCCAAAGCTTTAAATCAACAAAAAAATAATAAAAACATCGGAAACGTAATTTCATCAGACCAAATGGGTCGTTTTCCTGATGCTAACGTTGGAGACGCTTTAAAACGTGTTCCGGGTATCACAATGCAAAATGATCAGGGAGAAGCTCGTAATATTATTATTAGAGGTTTGGCTCCGTCATTGAACTCGGTAACTTTAAATGGTGACCGAATTCCATCTGCAGAAGGAGACAACAGAAACGTTCAAATGGACTTGATTCCGTCTGATATGATTTCGACTATCGAAGTAAATAAAACCTTAACTTCAGATATGGATGCCGATGCTATTGGAGGTTCTGTAAATTTAATTACAAGAGCAACTCCAAACGGCGAAAGAATATCAGCAACACTTGCGGGAGGTTATTTACCAATTCGCGAACACGCTTCTTATACTGCAGGATTAGTTTATGGAAATCGTTTTTTCGACAATAAATTAGGTGCTGTTTTCAGTGGATCCTATAATAATGTAGATTACGGATCTGATAATATCGAAAACGAATGGGTAAAAGATGATTTTGGAAATGAATATTTACAGGCTTCTGAAGTTAGAAAGTATGATGTACAACGTATTCGTCGCAGCGGTTCTGTGGCTTTAGATTATAAATTTGATGAAAATAACACGATTTTCGCCAATGCTATTTATAATTGGAGAGACGATAGAGAAAACCGTTTCAGAACGACTTATGATGATATCGAACCGATCTACAATGGCGAAGAAATTACAGGTTTTGAAGGCCGTGTAAAACGTCAGACAAAAGGTGGAGTTGATAACAACAGAAACAAAAACAGAAGATTAGAAGATCAGCGCGTTCAGAACTATTCGATTCGTGGGGAACATTTAATCAACTCAAAATTAGACTTAGACTGGTCAGCCAATTATGCAAAAGCTAAAGAATATCGTCCGCAAGAGCGTTATATTGAATACCGTCAAAAAGGTTTAGAAATGATGGAAGATTTATCTGATCCAAGATTTCCTTTAATGACAACGGTTGGAGAATCTGTAGATGAATTCAAATTTGATTCGGTTACAGAAAACACAGATGAAACCAGCGAAAGCGAATTTGGAGCAAAAATCAACATCCGTTTTCCTTTCACTATTATTCCATCAGAAAAAGGAAGATTAAGAACCGGACTTAGATTGCGTTTAAAAGAAAAAGAAAGAAATAATATGTTCTATTCTTATGAGCCAATCAATGACGGAATGGAATTATTATCTGAAGTTTCTACTAGTTATTACGATGGAAAAAACTTTAATCCGGGAAGTAAATATGTTCCGGGAACTTTTGCATCGGCTAATTTCTTGGGAAGTTTAGATTTAAACAATCCCGCTTTATTTGATAAAGAAGCAAGTCCTTCAGAATATTTAGCGGTTAATTACAATGCTAAAGAAAACATTTATGCGGCTTACGTAAGATGGGATCAGGATTTTAACAAGAAACTTTCAATGGTTTTAGGTTTCCGTTTAGAAAACACTCATATTGATTACACAGGAAACAGAGTTTTGGACGAAGAAGAATTAGAGAGTCAAATCAACAATACCAACTCGTATACTAATCTATTACCAAGTATTTCATTTCAATATAATGCTACAAAAGATTTAGTTCTAAGAGCTGCGGCAACAACAGCTTTGGCAAGACCAAATTATTATGCATTGGCTCCTTATGTAAACAATATTGCTGCAGACAAAGAAATTACAGCTGGAAATCCAGATCTTGATGCAACATATTCTTATAACTATGATTTCATGGCTGAGAATTATTTCAAATCAGTTGGTTTAATTTCTGGTGGTATTTTCTACAAAAGACTGAATGACTTCATTTACAATTACAGCGATAATCAATACGACAGCGTAAAATTTGGTAATGATTTTCCAAATCAAAACAACCCAATTCCGGTTGGCGAAAACTGGTCATTTGTACAATCAAGAAACGGAGATAAAGTTGACGTTTATGGTTTTGAAGTCGCTTTTCAACGTCAGTTAGATTTCTTGCCTGGCAAATTTTTAAAAGGATTTGGTATCTATTTGAATTACACATACACAAAATCGAAAGCAAAAGGAATTGCTGATGAAGACGGAAATGAAAGAAACGATATTAGCCTTCCGGGAACAACGCCACATATGTTTAATGGTTCATTATCTTGGGAAAACAAACGTTTTTCTGCCAGAATTTCAACCAATTTCACTTCAGATTATTTAGATGAATTGGGTTCTGAATCGTATAAAGACAGTTATTATGACAAGCAATTTTTCTTAGATGCGAATGCTTCTTTCAAAATTACTAAACAACTTCGTGTTTTTGCCGAAGCCAACAACTTAACAAACCAACCGCTGCGTTACTATCAAGGTGTTGAGGCGCATACCAAACAAGCTGAATATTATCAGGCCCGATACAATTTGGGATTAAAATTTGACTTGTAATAACCATTCATAAAATTCTTAAATTAGACAGGATTTTCGAAATTTAACAACGGAGAAAGAGGGATTCGAACCCCCGGACCTTGTAAGATATTAGTTCTGTCTAATTTTATTCAAATGAAACTCAAATGAAAAATAAATTTATAATCACTTTTTTACTTTTAAGTGTTTTATTCATTTCTTGTAAAGATGATAAACTAGCTCTTGTTGCTAAAAATGCATTAAAACCTACGACAGTTACTGAAGCTTTACCTCACGATACCGATGATCCGTCTATTTGGATTCATCCTACTGATTCCACAAAAAGTATTATTGTTGGAACCGATAAGGATACAGATGGCGGTTTGTATGCTTTTGATTTAAATGGAAAAATTGTCGGTAAATCTGAAGTTTTAAAACGTCCTAACAATGTTGATATCGCTTACGGATTAATCATCGATGGAAAAAAAGTAGACATTGCCGTAACTACAGAACGTGAAAGCAACAAAATCAGAATCTTCAGTTTACCTGATCTAAAACCAATTGACAACGGAGGAATTTCGGTTTTTGAAAATGAAGAATTACGCGACCCAATGGGAATTGCTTTATACACACGCCCAAGTGATCATAAAATTTTTGCCATTGTTGGAAGAAAATCCGGAACATCAGGAAGTTATTTATGGCAATATGAACTTTCTGGAAACGGAAAATTTGCCACCGCAAAAATAGTACGCAAATTTGGCGCTTACAGCGGAAAAAAAGAAATTGAAGCTATTGCAGTTGATAATGAACTGGGGACTATTATATATTGTGACGAGCAATTCGGAATCAGAAAATACAAAGCTGATCCTGCTTTGAATGATAACAAGGAAATGGCTTTATTTGGGAAAACTGGTTTTAAAGCTGATAACGAAGGAATTGCGATTTATAAAAAAACAGATTCTACCGGTTATATTTTAGTATCAAACCAACAAGCGAATACTTTTATGGTTTATCCGAGAGAAGGTGCAAAAGGCAATCCAAATAATTATCCATTATTAGCAGAAATTCCAACCTCAACAATAGAATGCGATGGCGCTGATGTGACCAATATTAATTTGGGAGGAAAATATAAAAACGGACTTTTTGTAGCCATGAGCAACGGAATGACCTTTCATTATTATGCTTGGGATTTAATGCAGAAACGTATTGATGACGCTAAAAAATAATTTTTAGGTTTTTCAGCCGCAGGTTTCAGTGTTTTTATTTTTTTTTTTACTGCGATTGAAGACCAAACAAAAAAGCTGTTCGTTATGAACAGCTTTTTTTAATTTGAATTAGTAATTTTCCTTATTCCTTATTCCGTTTTTGGCGCTCCTGCCAAGATTTCTTCGTTTGCAAACTCTTCAAATTTGGCAAAATTCGCTTTGAATTTCTGAGCCAGTTCAATTGCTTTTTTATCATATAACTCAGGATTTTCCCAAGTATTTCTCGGATTTAAAATTTCGCTTGGAACATTCGGGCAAGATTGCGGTTTTGCAATTCCAAACACTGCATGATTTTTATATTCTACGTTATCTAATTCACCGTTTAATGCAGCAGTAATCATGGCACGAGTATATTTTAATTTCATACGGCTTCCTGTTCCGTAAGGTCCGCCTGTCCAACCTGTGTTGATCAACCAAACTTTTACGCCTGCGTCCTTCATTTTTTTAGTTAACATTTCTGCATAACGAGTTGGGTGCAAAGGCATAAATGGTGCTCCAAAACAAGCTGAAAAGTTAGGTTGTGGTTCTGTTACACCCGCTTCAGTTCCGGCCACTTTTGCCGTATATCCTGAAATAAAATGGTAAGCAGCCTGACCTGGAGTCAGTTTTGAGATTGGAGGCAAAATTCCGAAAGAATCTGCCGTCAGGAAAAATATATTTTTTGGATTGTGGCCAATAGAACCTGGCTGAATATTATCAATATGAGTTATTGGGTAACTTACACGCGTATTTTGAGTGATAGAAACATCATCATAATCTACTTCGTTTGTTCCTGCTTTGAAAACCACATTTTCTAAAAGCGCTCCTTTTTTGATCGCTCTAAAAATGTCCGGTTCATTTTCTTCAGATAAGTTAATTACTTTAGCATAACAACCTCCTTCAAAGTTGAAAACACTGTTTTCAGCAGTCCATCCGTGCTCATCGTCACCAATTAATTTACGTGCAGGATCTGCAGATAAAGTTGTTTTTCCTGTTCCTGATAAACCAAAGAAAATGGCAGTATCGCCCGCTTCACCAACATTAGCACTACAGTGCATTGGTAATGTATTTTTGAAAACCGGTAAAATGAAATTTAAAGCAGAGAAAATTCCCTTTTTCATTTCTCCTGTATATCCTGTTCCGCCAATAAGTGCTACTTTTTTAGTAAAATCTAAAATAGCAAAATTAGACTGACGTGTTCCGTCTACGGCAGGATCAGCCATAAAACTTGGTGCACAAATTACAGTCCATTCCGGAGTAAAGTTTGTTAATTCCGACTCTTCTGGTCTTAAAAACATATTATAACAGAACAAATTAGACCAGGCTGTTTCTGTTACTACACGAACATTTAATCTATAATTAGCATCTGCACAAACGTATGAATCGCGTACAAATACTTCTTTATTGGATAAAAACTGTGTTACTTTATTATATAATTTTTCGAAAGCTTCTGATGAAAACGGAATATTAACATTTCCCCACCAAACTTTATCTTCAGTAATACTATCTTTTACGATAAAACGATCCTGTGGAGAGCGTCCTGTAAACTCGCCTGTATTGATTGCCAATGCTCCTGTAGCGTTTTCGACACCTTGTCCTGATTGCACTGTAATAGCATGCAGTTCATCTGCTGATAATTGATAGTGAACTTTGGCATTTTCAATTCCTAATTCCTTTAACGAAATCGATTGCGAGAAAAGTGTGTTAGTGTCCATAATTTAGTCGTTGTGTATATTATTTTTTTAATATAAAACATATTTTACTTTGATCTTTAAGTAGTTATCTTAAAGATATTGAATTGTTATATTTTTCATCAATACAAATGAAAATTAATAAAAATTCACAGAAGTAAAGTTTTATGTTATTTTATGAGACAAAATTAAAGATTAATTTTTAGATAGAATTTTTTATTCTGTATTTTATGATTTTTGCTTAAAAATACTAACAAATAATCCTAACCAAGCGAGAATTAATAGAAAACCTCCTAAAGGTGTTGCGAATACGATAATTTTAGAATCGAATAATGTAAGGTTTTTTGTAGTTAATAAATAGATCGAACCACTAAACAAAATTACACCTGCAACCGTTAAATTATAGATTGTTTTTAAAGCTTTTGGAGTAAACTCTTTTCGGGTTGAAAGAAAAAGTAAAAAGAAAGCATGATACATTTGATAACGAACTCCGGTTTCAAAAGTCACCAGTTGCTCTACCGATAAGTATTTTTTTAGAAGATGTGCTCCAAAAGCTCCCAAAATAATAGCTAACATACCTATAAATGCACCAGTGAGTATAATTCTTCTTTTCATAATTTTCTATACTTTTAATTTTAAACAAAAATACTTCAAAGTATTCAAAAAGCTTTTTACTTTATTAAATCTTTTTGTGAAAAAGAATCCTTTACTTTTTTGTCAGAAATAAAAAAGAATTCATTTTTTTAAATCATTTCAATTGTTATATTTGTAACAATTTAATATATTTGTGTTACATATTTAAAACATGAGAAGCATTTTAATTATCGGAGCCGGAAGATCAGCCTCTTCATTGATACGTTATTTACTATCAAAATCAGAAAGTGAAAATCTACATCTTATTGTAGCCGACTTATCATTGGCTTTAGCCGAAAAAAAGACAGAAAACCATCCTAATGCTACTCCAATTGCTTTAAACATATTTGATACCGATGAAAGAAAAGCTGCGATAGAAAAAGCTTCTATCGTGATTTCGATGTTGCCGGCTCATTTACATATAGAAATTGCAAAAGATTGCCTACAATTCAAAAAACATCTTGTAACCGCCTCTTATATAAGTGATGCCATGCAGGCACTTGACGAAGAGGCAAAAAAGAACAATTTGATTTTCATGAATGAAATTGGTCTTGATCCCGGAATTGACCATATGAGTGCCATGAAAGTTATTGACGAAATTAGGTCTAAAGGTGGTAATATGTTGCTTTTTGAATCGTTTTGTGGCGGCTTGGTAGCTCCTGAGTCAGATAATAATTTGTGGAATTACAAATTTACCTGGGCGCCAAGAAATGTAGTATTGGCGGGTCAGGGTGGTGCAGCAAAATTTATTCAGGAAGGTACTTATAAGTACATTCCATACGGAACTTTATTTCGCAGAACAGAATTTCTTGAAGTAGAGGGCTACGGTAAATTTGAAGCCTATTCCAACCGTGATTCGCTTAAATATCGTTCTATTTATGGTTTGGATGATATTTTGACCTTATATCGCGGAACCATTAGAAGAGTTGGTTTTTCGAAAGCATGGAATATGTTTGTACAATTAGGAATGACAGATGACAGCTATATCATGGAAGATTCTGAAAACATGAGTTACCGCCAATTTACAAACTCCTTTTTACCTTATCACCCAACGGATTCTGTTGAAATTAAAATGCGATTGATCTTAAAAATTGATCAGGACGACATTATGTGGGACAAGCTTTTGGAACTTGATTTATTTAATGCGGACAAGAAAGTGAATTTACCGAATGTGACGCCTGCTCAAATATTAGAAAAAATATTATCTGATAGCTGGACTTTGGCTCCAGATGACAAAGATATGATAGTGATGTACCATAAATTCGGTTATGAATTATATGGTGAAAAAACTCAAATCGATTCGAAAATGGTTTGTATTGGAGACGATCAAACCTACACGGCGATGGCAAAAACAGTTGGACTTCCGGTCGCTATTGCGACTTTATTGATCTTGAATGGAAAAATCACAACTCCCGGCGTACAGCTTCCTATAAAAAAAGAAGTTTATCTGCCTATTTTAAAAGAATTAGAAGAGTATGGTGTTGTTTTTAACGAACAAACCATGCCTTACTTTGGATATAATCCGGACCTTTTTTAGTTCTGATTACTTTTTTTTTGAGATTTTTTTTTAGTTTTTAATTTTATCCGCTTCTATGATACAGAAGCGGATTTTTTTTTGGGAACAAAGGTGCAAAGATTCTCTTTTTTTACGATCTTTGTCCCTTTGAACCTCTGCTCCTTTGAACCTTTTTTTTAACTTATTTCGGAGTCTGAATTGTTATTGGTAAACTGTACATCATTCGAACCGTTTTTCCGCTTTGACTACCGGGAATCCATTTTGGAGAAAGTTTTAAAACACGAATTGCCTCATCCCCTAATCCATAACCCAAATCTTTTATCATTTTAAAATCAGACAAAGTTCCATCCTTTTCAATAATAAACTGGATATATATTTTTCCTTCTATTTTGTTTATCGCAGCTTCAGCCGGCACTTTGAAATTCTTCCCTATAAAATTATAAAACTCAGGGATACCACCTGGAAACTCAGGTTTTGTTTCAATTGGATCTATAATTAAACCTTCAGAATCAGATTTTTCAGATGGTTCATTAACCTGTGA
Organism: Flavobacterium sp. GW821-FHT11G01; assembly: GCF_058808175.1. Classification (NCBI taxonomy): domain Bacteria; kingdom Pseudomonadati; phylum Bacteroidota; class Flavobacteriia; order Flavobacteriales; family Flavobacteriaceae; genus Flavobacterium; species Flavobacterium sp. GW821-FHT11G01. The sequence continues at coordinate 341,189 of NZ_JBXARK010000005.1, forward strand.
GGAAACTTTTTTGGTTAAATCAGCTTGTTTTTTTGCACTACCATTTCTAATAATTTCTATTCTTTTAGGCCCTTCATCGCGATTTTTCTCATAGGCATTTGTGAAGCCTTCATTTGTATACAAACTTACCTGATGTTCTTGTGGAAATTTTTCGCTTCTGGCATTATTATAAACGAAACTATTATGATAATGAACAAAATCAGTTGCTTTATATTGATTCAAATTAGAATTTAAAGTGTTTCTTCCATCTATCCAAATGGCAAATTTTGACTGATCTTTAAATTTCTCAAACTCACTTTGAGTAAGTTCTTTTTTTGATGGAATTGATGATAAACGAGCAATTGACTTTTTCTCCTGATCAGTCAATTCCGAATATTTTTTTCGCTCAATAGTGCCTGTCTTTTTGTCTTTAAAAACGATGATTGTTTTATCATAATATTTATCGGAAGACAACGTATTCTGTTTGTTTTTGTTTTCTACATCCGTTTTAATTTCCTGAGCAATAGTTTCCACACATAACAGAAACATTAAACCAATGACAACGGGCAAGGCAGCAATTTTCTTTAGAAACGCTGTGTTTTTAGATGTTCTTTTTTTCATCATAATTAATCGTTTTTTTGTTACTAAATAATTCAAATTACTGGCCAAGTAAATCGTTTGACTTCCACTTGCTTTATTTAAAAGCAGATTTTGATAAAATGGAACATCATTATAAGTTTTCACAATTTCCTGATCTGCAAGAAATTCGTGATTGAGCTGTATTGCTTTTTTATAAAATAAAAAGATAGGATTAAACCAAAAAACGGTCATCAAAAACTCCACAAACAAAATATCTAATGTGTGTTTTTGAGTAACATGAACTAATTCATGCGTGTATAATTCTGCTTCAATATTCTGGGTTTTAAAATCATCCGCATTAATAAAAATGTAATTCAGGAAAGTATGTGGCAGAATTTTTTCTTCTACCAAAATCAATTTTGAGTTTTTAAAATCTATCGAAGGATTTCTGTTGATTTTAGATGTAAAGTTTTTAATGTTTCTTCCAAATCTTAAAGTCAATATCAAAGTCACTACTGCATAAAAGCTCCACAAAAAAATCAATTTGTAATTGGTTTCCTCGACAACATTTTGCACCTGAATTATTGGCTGATTGACAACAAGCTGACTTGTAGAATTTACTGGAATTTCTTTGATAATTTCAAATGAAACAAAAGGAATTATTAATGAAATTACGATTGAAAACAGCAGATAGAATCTATTAAACTGATGCATCTTCTCTCTTTCTAATACCAAATGATAAAAGATAAGAAAGACGCTTAAAGCCACGGTTGATTTTATAAGAAAGTCGGTCATTTTTTCTTTTTTTGAAGTTTAAAATCCATTCATTAACTGAATTTCCAATGCTAATGATGCGATAGAAATATGTAATTGCCTAATTCAATTGTAATAGCATGTCTTGGTAGACGTTTATAATTTTATGAATTCAACTATTTTATTTGCAATTTCATTTTGTCCATTTTCGCTAACCAGATAATTTCTGTCATTCTCATTTGTTAAATAGCCAATTTCTACTATTAGTGCGGGGCATTTTGAGTTTTTAAGCACATAATAGTTCGCCTCTTTAACCTCTCCTTTAGCAAGTTTTTCGTTTGAGATTTTATCAACTAAATTTTCAGCGCTTTCTTTTGATTTTTCATAAAAACCATTTTGTTTTGAAACATATGCATTTACTCCATTTTCATTCAGATTTTTTGAACTATTTACATGTAAAGAAATTACCAAACTCGGATTTATCTTGTTTATTTTCGATACCCTTTCACTTAATTCTACAAAACTATCGTCGTTTCTAAGCAAAATAATTTCAATTTCATCTTTGCCATTCAATACGCTTATTTTTTTAGCAATATTTTCCACAATTTTCTTTTCTTGCTCGGCACCTATTTGTGCTCCACTATCTTCCCCGCCGTGTCCAGCATCAATTACTATAGTCTTTTTGATGCCCAATGGTAATGGTTTGAAAGCAAATAATAAAAACAGTGTCAAAATACCTGAAATAGCTAAAGATTTCATTACTAAAATTTTTGTTTTTGAAGTGATTTTTGTCATCATGATAAGTCGTTTTTTTGTTGATAAAAAATTTAAATTACTAGCCAGATAAATGGGCTGCGAAGTACTTAATTTATTGAGTAAAAGCTTTTGATATAAACAAACATCAGTGTGTGCCATTATTACATTTTCATCTGCCAAAAACTCATGGTTAAGCTGCATGGCTTTTTTGTAAAAAATAAAAATCGGATTGAACCAAAACAATGTTTTCAAAATTTCTATAAAAATCACATCAAGAGTATGTTTTTGCTTTACATGGGCAATTTCATGCGTAAACAATTCTTGTTCTATTAATCCATTTTCAAAATCATTTTGATTTATGTAAATGGAATTCCAAAAAGAATAAGGCAAAGTTTCTTCTGAGAGTAAAACCATTCTTATGTTTTGATACACAATGATTTTAGACACTTTAGCCTTGGATGTGATTCTATAAATATTTTGGATAAACCGATAGCTTAGTATTAAAGTAATTGCGATATAAGTTATCCATAACAGAGAAAGCCAATAATTAGTTTGTTCTTCTGTGTTTATACTTGTCACTTCTTCCTGAATTGGAAGAGTGTTTGCCGTCTGAAACTTAATTACATTATTGTACGCAATAGGAATATCTTGTTGAATTTCAAAAGATGTAAAAGGAACTACTATTGAAAACAATAAACTGACTAATAAAAAGTACCTGTTGAAGCGAAACATTTTTTCTTTTTGTAAGAACAAATGGTACACAACCAAAAGGACACTTAAGCTAACTGTCGATTTTATAAGAAAGTCGATCATTTTTTCTTTTTTTGAATTTCTGAGTCGATTATTTTTCTGAGATCTTCCAATTCTGAAGCTGATAGATTTGTTTCGGTTGTAAAAAACGAAGCAAATTGTGAGGCCGAATTATTAAAAAAATTGCTGATTAATCCGTTTACGTGTTTTGAAAAATAAACGGTCTTTTTTACCAATGGATAATATTCTCTTGAATTCCCAAATTCGTTATAAGCAACAAATTTTTTGTCAATCATTCGTTTCAAAAGCGTTGCAACAGTTGTTGTCGCCGGCTTTGGTTCTGGATACGCTTCAAGCAAATCTTTCATAAAAGCTTTTTCAAGCTTCCAAAGATGTTCCATTAATTGTTCTTCTGAGTTTGATAGTTGCATTTTTTTAAGGTTCTAAGGTTCTGAGATACTGAGTTGCTAAGATTAAATTCTTTATTCTTTATTCTTTATTCTTTATTCTTTATTCTTTATTCTTTATTCTTTATTCTTTATTCTTTATTCT
>NZ_JBXARK010000006.1:0-291384 GCF_058808175.1 Flavobacterium sp. GW821-FHT11G01
GGAAGAGTTGCCCTTATCACCGGATCAGCCGGAGGAATTGGAAAAGCAATTGCCAAAAAGTTCGCTCAGGAAGGTGCCTGTGTGGTGATCAACGACATCAACGAAGAAAGACTCGAAGAAGCTACCAAAGACTTTATCAAGTCATTCGGAAAAGATGCCGTGTCAAGTACATTACTGAATGTAACGGATGAAAAAAGCACAGAGAAAGCACTGGACGAAGCTTGTCTTGCTTTTGGAGGCGTGGATATTGTGGTGAACAATGCCGGAATCAGTATCTCAAAATCTATTGCTGAACATACCCTTGAAGAATGGGACAGATTATATGACATTTTGGTAAAAGGACAATTTATTGTATCGAAAGCCGGAATCGAAGTAATGAGAAAACAAGGTTTTGGTGGAGACATTGTAAACATTGTATCGAAGAATGCTGTTGTTGCAGGACCGAACAATCCCGGATATGGATCGGCCAAAGCAGCACAGGCCCATTTAACACGCCTAATGGCAGCGGAATTGGGAGCAGATAAAATCCGTGTGAACACGGTAAACCCTGATGCCGTTATCTCAGACTCAAACATTTGGTCTGGAGGCTGGGCAGAAGGTCGTGCCAAAGCGTATGGTATTACGGTAGAGGAACTGCCGGCTTACTACGCGAAACGCACACTATTAAACGAAATCATATTGCCTGATGATATTGCCAATGCATGTTTTGCATTTACAGGAGGCTTGTTGAGTAAATCGACAGGAAATGCCCTGAATGTAGACGGCGGAGTATCAATGGGCTTCTATAGATAAAAATAGTTTTTTTTAAGTTTGTTTAAGCAAAAGTGGTTTTTTGTGAATTTAACGTCCGACAGCCCTCGGACGTTATTTTTTTATAATTATTTTTTACCACAGAGAACACAAAAATTTATCTGGGAATACTTGTAAAAAACACAAAGTTCACAAAGCTATATTTTGATTTAGCTTTGTGAACTTTGTGTTTTTTTCTAAAGATAAGGAATAAAAAAACTTAGCGTTCTCTGTGGTAAAAAAATCATCTGTGATGCAGATTTCCACAGTTTTTAAGAGTTGATTCCTGCCTCAAATTATTTGTTTTTGTTGAAAAAATTAATAATGTGTAAAAAATACACTTATTTTAACAGATAGCAGGAGGGTACAGGATACTTATATTTTAGGGTTACTTTAAATTGGTGCCTAATTATTGTATAAAATGTTAAAATTGTTTAGAATATCAGTTTTTTACTAAGAAAATTTACATTCTGAATTATATTTAAGCATTATTAAAAGTAAAAATATAAAATGCGTTTACCTACTCGTAATAAAGTACTTATCCTTTTTTTCATCATCTGTTCTGTCTTTTCAGCAACAGCAGCCGAGATTTGGGTTTCAACCAATGGAAAAGATTCAAATCCAGGAACAAAAGCAAGTCCGTTAGCGACTGTGCACATGGCGATGAGAAAAGCCAGAGAATTACGTCGTTTGAAAGATCCATCGATTAAAGACGGAATTCATATTATCGTAACAGACGGAACGTATTATCTAAACGAACCTTTATTCGTAAGACCAGAAGATTCAGGAACTCCCGAAAGTCCAACTACAATTGAAGCGGATGCAAATGCAAAACCAATAATCAGCGGAGGATTGGAAATTAAAAACTGGAAAAAAGGTGCAACTATAAACGGACAAAAAAAAGCAAATATCTGGGTAGCCGATGCACCTCAAAAAGCAGGCGAAATCATCAATTATCGTCAATTATGGGTGAACGGAAAAAAAGCGGTGAGAGCCAAAAGTACAGCCGGAAACCAAATGGATCGTATTCTTTCCTGGGATGCGGCGACAGAAACTTGCTGGATTCCATTTAAAGATAAAGCTATAAAGTACGAACCCGGAATGGAAATGTTTATCATTCAATGGTGGTCAACAGCCAATCTTCGTATCAAAAATATTGAAGTTCAAAAAGACAGTGCCCGACTTTCTTTTGAACAACCAGAAAGTCGCATCCAAAGTGAGCATCCCTGGCCAGCGCCTTGGATTTCAAAAAATAACGGAAATTCAGCTTTCTTTTTAAACAACGGAATTTCCATGTTGAACGAACCAGGAGAATGGTTTTTGGATAAAAAAAATGCCAAAATCTATTATATTCCAAGACAAGGTGAAGATCTAATTTCTGCAAAAGTAACCGTTCCCGTTCTGGAAAACTTGGTGGAGATGAAAGGAACAATTGATTCTCCCGTTCATCATTTTAATTTCAAAGGAATTTCATTTCAATACAGCAACTGGCTTCGTCCTTCGCAACAAGGTCACGTTCCGTTGCAGGCGGGAATGTATTTATTAGACGCTTACAAACTAAAAATTCCGGGAACTCCAAATCAGGCGAATCTGGAAAATCAAGGTTGGGTTGGTCGACCAAGAGCGGCTGTAGAAGTGAATTATGCACACAATAATCAATTCGAATCTTGTCGTTTTGAACATTTATCTTCAACAGGATTAGACTTGAATAAAGGCACAAATCACAATACCATCAAAGGAAATTTATTTAAAGATATTGGCGGAAATGCTATAAGTATCGGTGTTTTTTCTGAAGAAGCTTTCGAAGCGCATTTACCTTTAGTGATAAAAGACGAAAGAGAAATTTGTTCCGATGAAGTAATTGCGGACAATTTAATTACAAATGTTGCCAATGAAGATTGGGGATGTTTAGGAATTGCAGCCGGTTTTGTCAAAAATCTTACAATTGAACACAACGAAATTTCGGATGTGGCATATAGCGGAATTTCAATGGGTTGGGGTTGGACGCACACTAAAAATGTGATGGAAAACAACAAAATCTTAGCCAACAAAATTCATCATTATGCCAAACATCTTCATGATGTTTCCGGAATTTACACGCTTTCTTCTCAGCCAAATAGCCGAATAGAAGAAAATTATATTGATAAAGTGTATAATAGTCCCTACGCGCACGATCCGTTTTTGTGGTTGTATTTGTATACAGATGAAGGAAGTCAGGGTTTTACTATCAAAAATAACTGGATTGCAACAGAGAAAATTCTGAAAAACAATAACGGTCCGGAAGGCAATATTTGGGAAAATAACAATCCGTATGTCAGCACTAAAATAAAAGAAGCTGCAGGAATCAGAGCGCCATATATTGCTTTAACCAAAGAAGCCATAATGGATGAAGCTTGGGGTTTACAGGAATTGCCAAAATCGGTTGCGATCGAAATGACAGGTTCTGATTTTGATATTGAAAAAGTAAAATCGACTATAAAAGGTTTCCGAATTGTGGGAGAATCTTTGTATCAATGGAAAAATCATCTGGTGATTTATGGAAAAATGAACCAACCGGAAAGAACGAAAAAGAAGTTGGCTCTCGCTTATCCATCGGCACAAATAAAAATTTATGAAAATCCGATTTATGATTTCCAAAATTTTGAAAGATGTAAAGATTCAAAACTGGCATCAGAATGGGAAAATATTGTTTTAACAGCCAATTTGGTGGAAGATGAAAAATTGCAAAAAGAATATGTAGCATATCACACAACTCAATTTGAAAAATGGCCTGAAATTGCAAAAGGATTCTGTAATGCAGATTTTCAGCAATTACAGGTTTTCAAAAACGGAAGACAATTAATGCTAGTGATCAGTATTCCAAAAGGTGAAAATCTGGATAAACTAAATCCGAAAACAACAGAAAATAATCCACGTGTAGACGATTGGAATGCCCTAATGAAAAAATATCAAACCGGAATCGAAGGCGCAAAACCTAATGAAACCTGGATTTTCTTAAATAAAATAAATTAATAAAAGGCCACGAATTCACGAATGTTACTAATCGTTGAGCTAATATTTTTATTAATGCGAATTGCATTATAGGAATATTAAAAGAAGATTTGAAGGAAAATAAATTCGTGAATTCGTGGCGGAAAATAATTTAAACCAATAACAAAAATGTTAAAAATTGCCATTTTAGGACTTGGAGAAGGTCGTAGCACAATGTCGGCAGCTTTAAAAAGCTCGAAATTAGAGCTGGTAAAAGTATGCGACAGAAACGAAGACTTGTGTAAACAAAGAGCAAAAGAATTTGATTTTCATTCTTATACAACAGATTATGCTGATTTATTAAATGACAGCGCAATTGATATTATTGCTATTTATACGCCAGACCATCTTCATGCTGATCATGTAAAACAAGCTTTACTTCACGGAAAACATGTAGTGTGTACCAAACCTTTTATCGATAATCTTGCTGACGCCAAAGAGCTATTAGCCTTGAGCGAGAAAACCGGAAAGAAAGTTTTCATAGGTCAAAGTTCAAGATTTTTTGAACCGGCAAAAAGGCAAAGAAATGATTTTGAAGCGGGATTAATTGGCGATTTAATTACCATCGAAGCGCATTATCACGCAGATCACAGATGGTTTTTAGAAAAAGAATGGTCGTTATTGCAATCGTTCAAATGGCTTTACGGAGGTTTAAGTCATCCCGTAGATTTTATCAGATGGTATTTACCCAATATTGAAGAAGTTATGGGTTACGGAATGATCAGCAGCAATGGAAGCGTCGCTGGTTTAAAAAATGAAGATACCATGCACTTTATCTTCAAAGCAACTGATGGAAGAATTGCCAGAGTAAGCGGTGTGTATACCTCACCTACACAACCGGCTCAAAGAGATAGCGGAATGAGCACAATTCTAAGAGCGACCGAAGGCGCAAGTCAGGCCGATTATCACGAATTGCGTTACGCTATTACAGACAAAATTGGTGAAGAAAAAGTAATAACCTGGGGCGATGCCACCTTAAAACATTATTTCCGTTTTGAAGGACAAAGCCATCACGCAGGAGAATATCAAAATTATCTGGAATATTTTGTCGATAGTATCGAACAAAATTTCACAGCCTATCCGGACATGAAAGAAGGTATCGGAACCGTGGCTTTATTACAGGCGATGGACAAATCTTTACAAACCGGAATGCCAGTTAAAATAGCTGATGTTTTAAAAGAATATGAGCTATGAACAGTATCTACGATAAGTTAACAACCTTAGATTTTATCATTGTTGCCGTTTATTTAGTAGCCTTATTAATTATTGGTTACGTCGTAAGTATGAAACAAAGCAAGAAAAATGAAACTCTTTTTCTTGCCGGAAATTCACTTAGATGGTACAGCATTGGGTTTAATATGTGGGGAACCAATGTTGGTCCGTCCTCCTTATTGGCTTTTGCAAGTATTGGTTACGCAACCGGAATTGTAGCCGGAAATTTTGAGTGGTATGCTTTTGTTTTCTTATTGCTTTTGGCCATGGTTTTTGCACCGCGTTATATTGCGAGCAAAGTCAGTACCATGCCGGAATACATGGGAAAACGTTATGGCGACAGCACACAAAATATTTTGGCTTGGTACGCTTTGGTGAAAATTTTGGTAAGTTGGTTATCGTTAGGATTATTTAGCGGAGGAATTTTGGTACGTCAGATTCTTGGAATTCCGATGTGGCAAAGCGTTACTGTTTTAGTGATTTTTTCCGGAATTTTTACTTTCGCAGGAGGATTGAAAGCCATTGCAAAAGTGAATGTTTTTCAGATGATTTTATTAATTGTGGTTTCGCTTACCTTATCTTATTTAGGATTACAAAAAGTGGGAGGAATTAGCGCCTTAATAGCAAAAACACCTTCTAATTTTTGGAATTTAGTGCAACCCGCAAGCGACGCACATTATCCGTGGCCGGCTATTTTGTTGGGATATCCGGTTGCGGCAGTTGCTTTTTTCTGCACCGATCAGTCGATGGTGCAGAGTGTTTTAGGAGCAAAAAATTTAGAGCACGGACAATTGGGAGTAAATTTCATTGGCTGGCTGAAAGTACTGGCGTTGCCTTTGTTTATTTTACCTGGAATTCTGTGTTATGTTTTATATCCGGAATTAGGTAAAAATTCAGATTTGGCTTATATGACAATGGTGACTAATTTATTCCCAAGTGGAATGAACGGTTTGGTGATTTGTGTTATGATTGCGGTTTTGGTAGGAACAATTGGTTCTTCCTTAAATGCCTTAAGTACTGTTTTTACCAATGATATTTATGTAAAGAAAATCAACCCCACGGCGACTATTAAAGAACAAATTAAAATAGGTCGTATCACAATTGCGGCCGGATGTTTATTCGCCATTTTGATTGCCGTTGCGATTGACAATATAAAAGGACAAAATTTATTTAATATTTTTCAGGCCGTTTTAGGATTTTTAGCGCCTTCATTATCTGTTGTTTTCCTGTTGAGTATTTTCTGGAAACGTACTACAAAAAAAGCAGTAAACGCAACTTTATCCTGGGGTTCAGCCTTTAGTTTATTTGTTGGCGTTTTATATTTATGGATTTTCCCTGCCGATAAATACCCAGTTTGGCCACACTTTTTATTGATCTCATTTTACATTTTTGCGACATTATTAGTAGCCGCAATTATTATTTCATTAGCAGATAAAAATCCTGAGATTAATTTTTCAGATGAAACTGATATTCCAAAGACTAGTAAGAAAGTCAAATTATTGTTTGCGCTTCTTGGAATCGTAATTTTGAGTTTGTATTTTATTTTTAATGGAAATTAGATTTTATTTAATATCACATATCATGAACGCTTTCTTTTTTAAGAAAGCGTTTTTTGTTTGCAATTAAATTGAATGATAAGCTGTTTTTAAATTGTAAGTAAATTTTTATAAATTTGATAGAAATAAGTTTTGAGTTGATAGAAAAGTCAACAATAAAAGTTCGGTTTATATCAGAACTTTTAATTATATTTGCAAAGTCATTGTTATGAGAATTATTGGGAAGAAGACAATTTTAAAAATTAAAAAGAAAAATATCGGGAACAAAAAACTATGTGGTGAAATTGATAAGTTAATCACTGATTTGGAAAGGTTTAATCCTAGCGAGCAAAGTATCGATGACATTCGAACTGATGCAGATTGTGTCCATAATAATGGATTTTATTTTTTTAATATTAATATCCATAGAACACTTATATTGATTGAATTTGATAATGATGGAGAAGCTACAATTGTTTGGTGTGGCACTCATCAGGAATATGAATCGACATTTAAAAATAATAAACTAACTATTGAAAAGTGGTTGAGAAAAAACAGTTATATCGAATAATGAAAACACAATTTGACATAGAAAAAATAATAGAAAAGGGTATCATCACCAATGAATTGGATTATGACAGAGCCCTTATTGCTGACAGGAAACTTAGGCTTCTTGCTAAGGAAGATTTTCATTTTAAAAACCTAAGAACGAAACTGCGTGATATAATTGAAAAATATGAAAATGCAGAATGGAGTGATGTCGAGAAAATTGATGATGTTAAACTTTTAGAAAGTGATAAAGCTGAACAGATAGCTGAATTAGAAAGGATATTTCTGGAAAATAGAAAACAAGCAATCAGAAAAAAACTCAAAGAATTTGAATTAACTCAGGAAAATCTGGGCTCCATTTTAGGTCATAAAAGCAAGACGCATATGTCAGAGCTTATGAATGGAATTAAACCATTTACTTTAAAAGATTTAATTATCATAAATCGATTATTAAAAATAGAAATAGCTGTATTAATACCGGTTTTCCTTTCAAAAGAAGACCAAATAAAGATAAAGGAAGCTGTGATAAAATTGGGTAAACCAAAAGTAAAACTAACAAGTGATGACTTGGTTTTATCTTAATCGAATAGCATTCTTTTAGTGTTTTGTTAGAATACCTAACTTCAAGATAATTTTTTAAGTGCCTCAATATTATTGAGGCATTTTTTTTGTTGTACAATTCTAAGGTGAATTGACCGATAAATCTGACAACAAATTACGACTTCAATCAATAATCAATTAAAATTTGATAAATTGTATAAAAAAATACGCATTAAATTATCTTCAATACAGATTTTAAGTTAAATCAAGCTGTTAAACATGACACTACAGGTTGTGAAATGTAAAAATAACACTTATCTTTAGTCCCAAAATAAACTAACTATGCTAAACCGCTTTTTACTTTTTAAAATTTTCCTTGTTTTCGGTGTTTTATTTTCTTCTAGTGCCCTATTCGCACAAGAAAAATCAAAAGAAGCGACATGGATCTGGTATCCAGGTGATTTTGAAGTTTGGTTAAGCAATAAAATGCAAGTAAGACGTACAGAACGCGAAGCAGTATTTCCACCGCTTTGGCAATATTACAGTCCTTATGCCCTGGTAACTTTTCAAACAGAAGTTGATATTCCAGAACCAGACGAGGCAAAAATCTACTCAGAAGGATCTTTTCAATTGCTTTTAGATGGTGTTCAGGTTTACGGGCAACCAAAATCAATAAAAATTCCTGCCGGGAAACACAAAATTTCATTTAAAGTATACAATCAGGAAGTGTTGCCGGCTATTTATATTGCTGGTAAATATGTTAAATCGGATCCATCCTGGAAGGTCACCAATGAAGACAAACTTTGGATTGATGAAGCTGGAAAAGCACAACAATCCGGTACGCCTTGGGTTCCGGTTGGTTCCTGGAATTTTTATTCAACAGAGAATAAGCCTTCCGGGTTTAAACTAACAACCAAACCTTTGAACGCAAAAAAAACAGAAAAGACAGGAGCTGGTGAGTTGGTAGATTTTGGTAAAGAGACTTTCGGCTATATTAAAATTCACGGTTTAAAAGGAAAAGGAAAAGTAGCACTTTATTATGGTGAATCTCGTGAGGAAGCGCTGGATTCTGCCAAATGCGAAACCCTAGATCATTTATCTTTTGATGGAAAACAATCTGAAACTTATACACATAATGGTTCAAAAGCATTCCGCTATGTTCAGATACAAGCAGATTCAACAGTAAAATACGATTCAATCTCGATGCTTTACGAATATTTGCCATTAGATTATCGTGGTGCATTTAAGTCATCAGATGAACAATTGAATAAAATTTGGGACGTTTCGGCTTACACGATGCATTTAACATCTCGCGAATTTTTTATAGACGGAATTAAACGCGACCGTTGGGTTTGGTCTGGCGATGCTTATCAAAGTTATTTAATGAATTATTATTTATTCTTTGATTCGGCTTCTGTTGAACGAACGCTGTTAGCGCTTCGTGGTAAAGAACCTGTGACGGCCCATATTAATATCATAATGGATTATTCGCTGTATTGGTTTGTGGGTGTTTACGATTACTATTTACACACGGGCGATACGAAATTTATCAAAACTTTTTATCCAAGAATGAAATCACTTATGGAATTCTGTTTAAAAAGAAGAAACAAAAACGGTTTTCTGGAACCATTAGAAGGCGATTGGGTTTTTATTGACTGGGCAAACGGATTACCAAAAACCGGTGAGGTCAGTTTTGAGCAAATGCTTTTAGCGAGAAGCTTAGAAGCCATGGCAGTTAGTGCTAAAATTGCAGGTGAAAATGAAGACCAAAAACAATATCAAAAATTAGCGGATGATTTAAAAACTAAATTATTTGATGTCTTTTGGGATAAAAAAGAAAACGTTATGAAGCACCAGCGTATAGACGGTAAAATGCAGGACATTGTAACCAGATACGCTAATATGTTCGGTATTTTTTTTAATTATTTTAATGAAGAACAAAAACAAAGTATAAAAAAGAAGGTGTTGCTCAATAAAGATATTCTTCAAATTACAACACCGTATATGCGTTTTTACGAGTTGGAAGCATTGTGTGCTATGGGAGAACAAAATTATGTGTTGAAAGAAATGAAAGACTATTGGGGCGGAATGCTGAATGAAGGAGCAACTTCTTTCTGGGAAGAATACAATCCAACCAAAAAAGGAACAGAACATTTAGCGATGTATGGACGCCCTTATGGAAAAAGTCTTTGCCATGCTTGGGGTTCTAGTCCAATTTATTTGCTAGGAAAATATTATTTGGGTGTAAAGCCAACGGCTCCGGGATATTCAGAATATGAAATCAAACCCAATTTAGGTGGATTACAATGGATGGAAGGAAAAGTTCCAACACCAAATAGTGAAGTAGCATTGTATTGCAGTACGAAAGAAATTAAAGTAAAAGCAGGAGAAGGTGAAGGAAAATTAATTTTCGAAAGTTCAGGCAAACCAAAAACAAACTCTGGAACAATTACTGAATTAGCGAAAAATAAATATCAGTTGATTGTAAAACCGAATGTGGAATATAAAGTAAGTTATAAAGTGCTTTAAGTCCTCAGTTCTTAGTAATTAGTCCTTAGTAATTAGTGATTAGTTTGTAAACGTCCAGTTTGTCATTTCGACCGAAGGGAGAAATCACACGCGTAACCACAAAGATTGTCGATTATGATTGCGGAATTTCTAGTGTGATTTCTCCCTTCGGTCGAAATGACAAAAAGTAAAAAATAAAAAACAATGTTTTCAAAAAACACAAAATACAATTTCAAAGTAAAAGCAGTTTTTCTACTGATGTTTTTGGTATGCTTTCAATTTTCAATAAATGCACAAAATCAAACTTGGAAACCTGCATCTTTTGAAGTTGTAAAATCAAATTACAAAACTTTCAAAACAACACAATATGCTCATGTTTTTTCTGGAAGCAAGCATAATATTGTCAGACTTGCTCCCGAATTACAAGGATTAACAGGCGTAGAACTTCCTTTGGATCAATATAAAAACGGAACAAATGCTCCATTACAATTAAAATTTAAAGAAAATGTTCAGGTAATAATTGGAGTTTTTCAGGAAAAAGAAAACGCAGACTATCTTCAATTTAATAATTCGGCGAAAGCCAGATTAGTTTTGGAAAATGGATTGACAATAACAGGTTTGCCTCCTGTAAATATTTATGCAGTTTCTGTTTCAAAAGGAACTCAAACAATAAACTTCGGAAAAGGTTTATTTGCTGTTTTAGGAGTTGTAAAAGATTCTCAAAAATTAGAATTTAGAAACGCAGCACTTCCAGATGGAAAACTTTGGAATCCAACTTTTATAGTCGAAGGATTTTCAGATGAAAAACCACTTTTCGAAATTATCGGCGGAGAAAACAAAGCCGTTATTGATGAAGGAATGCCGGGAACGGAAGGAATTCAGGGAGGTTTTGAAGGTGGCCGCGTGGTGAAAGTTGGCGATACGTATCATATGTTTCCAACAGAAAGAGCGGGAGAAAAAGGAGTAGATTATTATTACGATCGTGTAAAAACCCGAATTGGTCACTGGACTAGTAAAGATGCCATTCACTGGAAAAGAGAATCAACGATTTATCAGGCAAGCGGAACGTACGCCGTAACCGAAGACGATAATCCAATGAATGATCGTCGTGCGGCAATTTGGTCGTATATGCCGGTTTTTAACGAAAAGGCAAACAAATGGTACGGCTATTATTTGGCGTATACCGTTAGTAAAACTATAGAACCGAATCATTCTTTTGGAAGAATCTGGCGATGCGAATCGACGGTTGAAGGAATCAACGGAATTGGCGGTCCATATAAAGATATGGGAATTATTATGGAACCAGGATTAGATTCTCAGCCTTGGGAAGGACGTCAGGGTGTTGCTTCATTTTTTCCATACCAAGTTGGTGATAAATGGTTCGGATTTTACAGCGGTGCGTATCCGTTTAATTCATGGGCAGATTATCCAAAAAAATCAGGAAAAGGCTGGTTTGTGGCTTTAGCCGAATCAAAAAGTTTAGAGGGACCTTGGTTTAGAATGAACAAAGGTTTGGAACCAATTAAGACAATGCATCCGCAGTTTGTTGAAAATCCAATCGTAAGTCAATTACCAAACGGAATGTACATCGCCATTTTCGATGGAGGCCCAGACGGCTGGGGACACCATTTACCGAATATGATTGCGTATTCATTATCAGCAGATGGTGTTAATTGGTCAGAAGCTCATTATTTACCAATCGAAACCAAAGTAGATAAATGGTGGGATATTATGAGAACGCCTTTGTGTTTAATCCCGGAAGGAAACGATGTTTACACAATAGTGTATAACGCAATCGATTTGAAGAGAAGATTTCACCCTACAGGAATGGTAAAGGTAAAATTGAATAAAGATGTGATGGAATCCCGATTGAAAGAGTTGAAATAGAGCCAAGAGGAAAGAGTCAAGAACAAAGAGAATAGAATATAGAGAATAGAATATAGAGAATAGAATATAGAAAAATTTTGCGACTCTGCGACTTTGCGTGAAATTAATCCCAAGCTGGTCAAATAATCACGCAAAGTCGCAGAGTCGCAAAGGAAATAAGAAAACTTAGTGCCTTAGCGCCTTCGTGGCCAAAACCAAAAAAAAATGAAACTTAGATACCTATTTATTGCCATTACAACTCTTTTGATAAGCAGTTGTGCCACTCAAAAATATAAAAAAAGAGAAATCAACGAAACCGTAATGCAGGAGATTTATAACGAAATCAAAACGCCTTATAAATACGGTTTGGTGATGGTGCCAACAGACAACTCTTATAAAATGGATTGTCCGAGTGTTTTTAGAAAAGACGGAAAATGGTTCATGACGTATTTGATTTACGGTGGAAGAGGTTATGAAACCTGGTTAGCAGAAAGCGATGATTTATTGCATTGGAAACATTTAGGAAAAGTAATGTCTTTCTCAGAAAACGAACAACATTGGGATGTCAATCAAAAGGCAGGATATATTGCATTACAAGATCCAACCTGGGGCGGAAGCTACGAATGGGAAAAATACGATGACAAATATTGGATGAGTTATTTTGGCGGAGACAGCAAAGGTTACGAAGCCGGTGTTTTGTCAATTGGAATGGCTTACACCAAAGAATCGCCAACAAAAGCGCACGAATTTCAAAGATTAGAAAAACCTGTTTTATCTCCAAAAGACAAAGATGCTAAATGGTGGGATAATAGTACGATGTACAAAAACAGTGTGATTCGTGATAAAGATAAATTGACAGGACACAATTTTATAATGTATTATAATGCCCGTGGCGATAGTATAAATCCGGCTAAAGGTGCTGAGCGTATTGCTATGGCTGTGTCAAACGACATGAAAACATGGAAGCGTTATGGCAATAAACCATTAATAAATCATCATAAAGGAATTTCAGGAGATGCCTATATTCAACGTATTAATGATACTTGGGTAATGTTCTATTTTGGAGCTTTTTGGACGGGTTGGAATCAAGGTGCATTTAACCGTTTTGCCGTTTCGAATGATTTGGTAAACTGGACCGACTGGAAAGGGGAAGATTTAATCAAATCATCTGAACCTTATGACGATATGTTTGCACATAAATCATTTGTGGTAAAATACAATGGAGTTGTTTATCACTTTTATTGCGCCGTTAATAAAGCAGAACAAAGAGGAATTGCAATCGCAACTTCTAAAGATTTAGGAAAAAGCGAAATGAATTTCGTAGCACCGCCAGAGAAAAAGCAGAAGAAATAGTTATGAATTATGAGTTATGAAATACGTTAATACTCTTACTCAAAAAATAAAAAACAACATTTTTCGTGTCAAAAATGATGACTCCGTTAGGAGACACTGGTCGGTAGAAAAACAAATAATAGGCATTTATGTCCCGTAGGGATAATTGAATTAATAATAATGAAACAAAATATAAAATCAATGTTCAGGTCAAAATCAAAATATAACAATCCAATTTTCAGGTTTAGATTTTTAACCTACACATTTTACATTTTACTATTCACATCTTACGCAACGCATGCACAATCCGTTACCGGAGAACCTGCGGGAATTCCCGAAGTTCCAAAAAAATACGAATACGCTCCATGGGAAGATCCAACAATAACAAGTATCAACAGACAACCATCACGAGCAACAGCGTATTCGTACGCAAATGTTGAAGATGCCCTAAAAGGAGACAGAACCAAAAGCCGATTAAAAATGCTTACTGGCGATTGGGACTTTAAATATGCATCAAATCTAAAAGAAGCTTCAAAAGATTTTTATAAAGGAAGAGTTTCCGGCTGGAACAAAATTGAAGTGCCATCCAACTGGGAATTAAAAGGCTATGATATTCCAATTTACAAAAGTGCGGTTTATCCGTTTCGACCAATAAATCCGCCTTTTATTCCTAAAGATTATAATGGTGTTGGTTCTTATCAACGCACTTTTACAGTTCCGGAAAACTGGAAAGATATGACGATTACTTTGCATTTTGGCGGAGTAAGTTCTGGTTTTCAGGTTTGGTTGAATGGCGAATTTTTAGGTTATGGAGAAGACAGTTGTTTACCTTCAGAATTTGATATTACGCCTTATTTGAAAGAAGGAGAAAATGTAGTTTCGGTACAGGTAATTCGTTGGACAGATGGTTCGTATCTTGAAGATCAGGATCACTGGCGCGTAAGCGGAATCCAGCGTGAAGTTTTCATTATGGCCGAACCAAAATTGCGCATTCAGGATTTCTTTTATCAAACCAAATTAGACAAGGAGTACAAAGATGCTTCTTTTCAATTACGATCAAAAGTTGAAAATTTAACTGGCGAAAAAATCAAAGATTATACGTTTCAGGCACAATTATACGATGCCAATAATGTGGCTTTATTCAAAGAACCGCTTCAAAAACCGGTTATCGATATGATTAACGAAAGCTATCCTCGTTTGGATAATGTGCGTTTTGGAATGTTTAAGGAAAACATCAGTAATCCAAAAAAATGGAGTTCTGAAGAACCTAATTTGTACACTTTGGTAATGTCAATAAAAGATGCCAACGGAAATATTACAGAAGCTAAAAGCTGTAAAGTTGGTTTCCGGTCTATCGAATTTTCAAAGGAAAACGGAAAAATGCTCATCAACGGAAAAGAAACTTATGTTTATGGAGTAAACCGTCACGATCAGCATCCGACAAAAGGAAAAGCGGTAAATAGAGACGATATCAAACAAGATATTACGACGATTAAAAAATTCAATTTCAATTTTATCAGAACCAGCCATTATCCAAATGATCCTTATTTTTATGAGTTATGCGATCAATACGGAATTATGGTTATGGACGAAGCGAATCAGGAAACACATGGAATTGGCGGGAAATTAAGTAACGATCCAAAATGGACGAATGCGTATTTAGAGCGCATGACCAGAATGGTCGAAAGAGATAAAAATCATCCGTCTGTAGTTTTCTGGAGTTTAGGAAACGAAGGTGGAAAAGGACCAAATCACGCCGCAATGTCGGGTTGGGTTCATGATTTTGATATTACGCGCCCAGTGCACTACGAACCGGCGCAGGGAAATCCGAGATTAGAAGGGTATATCGATCCGCTTGATCCGAGATATCCTAAAACAATCGATCATGCTTATCGATTTGAAAATCCGCAAGATGAACCGTATGTTGATATGGTGAGTCGTTTTTATCCGGGCGTTTTTACACCTAAATTTTTGGTGGATCAAAAGAAAGATACGCGACCAATTATTTTTGTGGAATATTCTCATGCAATGGGAAATTCAGTTGGAAATTTAAAAGAATTATGGGATGAATTCCGTTCGCTTCCAAGAGTTATCGGAGGTTGTATCTGGGAATTTAAAGATCAGGGATTAGTAAAAAAAGATCCGGCAACGGGTCAGGAATTTTTTGCGCACGGAGGAGATTTTGGTGAAAAATACCACGATGGAAATTTCAATACAAAAGGAATTGTAGATTCTAACGGAAAACCAAAAGGTTCAATTTATGAAAATAAATGGATTTATCAGCCGGCGACAAGCACGTTAAAAGATAATTTTCAGTTAGAAATAAAAAATCGTCAGGCAGTTAAATCTTTGGCAGATTATATTCCGGTTTTACAAATATTGGAAAACGGAAATGTTATCAAAACTCAAATTCTAAAATCTTTCAATTTAGAGGCGGGACAATCTACGGTTTTAGATGTAAAACAATATTTGCCAAAATTGAAAAAGGATGCCGAATATTTTCTGAATATCAAATTTGAACTTTCAAAAGAAAAACTTTGGGCTTCTAAAGGTTACGCTGTCGCGGAAGATCAATTTCTGTTGAAAAAATCAGATGTTGTACTCGATTTTAAAAATGAAAAAGATTCGAAATTTAAAACCACAGAAACCGATTCAGATTTTAAAATCAAAGGAAAAAATTTCGACATCAATATCAGTAAAACAAACGGAGCGTTGAATTCGTATGTATTTAATGGTGAAGAACAGGTTTTTGCTCCGTTGTTGCCTAATTTTGTGAGGCCGCTTACAGACAATGATAAAAGAGGATGGAAATCGCATAAAGTCTTAAAGCCATGGTATCAGGCAAAACCAAAATTGGTGAATACAAAAATGGCAATCGCAATTGATGGAACCATAATTACAAGTGATTACGAAATCATCAAAGACAGCGCGCAAGTACAAGTCGTTTATAAAATCAATGAAAACGGAATTATAAAAGTGGATTACAATTTGAAAGCCACAAACAAATTACCAAACATTCCAAAAATCGGAATGCAAATGGGCGTTCAGAGAAAATTTGATCAAATTTCGTGGTACGGAAAAGGTGAATTAGAAAATTATATCGACAGAAGTTTTGGATCTTTCGTTGGAAAATATTCGTTGCCAATTAATGATTTTCTGGAACATTATGTAAAACCTCAGGAAAACGCCAACAGAACCGAAGTAAGATGGATGGCTTTTACAACACCTCAAAAGAATAAAGGTTTATTAGTTGTCGATGATAAAAAAGTTTTAAGCATGAGCGCGTGGCCTTATACACAAGAAAATTTAAGTGCCGCCAAACATACTTTTGATTTAAAAGACCCGGGATTTTTAACGGTAAATATTGATTTGATTCAGATGGGAGTTGGAGGAAATGACAGTTGGACAGCAGTTGCGCAGCCTTTGGAAAAATATCAAATTAAATCAGGAGATTATCAATATAGTTTTTATCTGGTTCCGTTTTCAGCAACAAAAAATGGATTGGAAGAAAGTTTGAAAAAGTTTAAATATTAGACAAAAAACATTAAAATAATCTGCCAAATCTGCGAGATCTGCGAGAGTTAATTTTTCTCGCAGATCTCGCAGATCTCGCGGATTTATAAAAGCGGGATTAGCAATGTTTCAAAAAAAACAATTTTTTCTTTTTAAAATCGACTTTCGACTTTCGACTGTCCTTTTGTTACTTTTTGCGGGATTCGTTTCCGCACAGGAACTTCATAAAAAAGAAACAACAGAGTTTCAACCTACAATCGAATCCTCAAAACCCTGGGTATATTGGTATTGGATGAAATCGGCTTATTCTAAAGCAGGAATTACAGCCGATTTAGAAGCAATGAAGCAAGCAGGAATTGCTGGCGCCTATTTAATGACCATAAAAGGTCCGGCAAATCCACCATTAATAAATCCGCCGGTTTTGCAATTGAGCCCGGAATTTTGGGACATGATCCATTGGGCTTTTCAAGAAGCTAATCGATTAGGATTAAAAATGGCTTTTCATGGAGCCGATGGTTTTGCCGTAGCTGGCGGGCCGTGGATTACACCAGAAATGTCGATGCAAAAAATTGTTTGGTCAACAACTGAAATTGCGGGAGGAAAAACGATAACTTCAAAATTACCAGTTCCCGAACATTACAAAGATTATTATAAAGACATTGCGACTTTTGCTATTCCGATAAAAGAATATCAAACGAATTCTCAATTACAATTACCAAAAGTTACCACTTCAAATAATACAGACGCTTCATTTTTGGCTGATGCTAAAAAAGAGGATAATTTCAAATTTGCTGAAAAAGGCTGGATTCAATATGAATTTGAAAAACCTTTTACCTGCAAATCAATCACAATTGAAACGAAAGGAAGAGATTTTCAGGCGCAACGTTTAATTGTTGAGGTGAGCAATGACGGAGTTAATTTTACATTCCACGAAAGAATGATCGCGCCTCGTCACGGCTGGCAAGATATGGATTATGCGCACACTCATGCGATTCAGCCGGTAACTGCAAAATATTTCAGATTTGTTTACGATCCGGCCGGAACGGAACCAGGTGCCGAGGATTTGGATTTTGCAAAATGGAAGCAGAATTTAAAAGTGAGTAAAATCACCCTTTCGAATCAGGCATTGATTGATAATTACGAAGGAAAATCAGGAGCAATCTGGCGTTTGAGTCCGGAAACTTCTGCAAAACAGATTCCGAATACAGAGTCTTTCAAAAAATCAGAAATCATTAATATTTCAAATTTAGTTGATGCAAATGGAAATTTGAATTGGAAAGCACCCAAAGGAAAATGGAAAATTATTCGAATGGGACACACTTCAACCGGACATGAAAATGCTACCGGCGGAGCTGGAAAAGGTTTAGAAGTTGACAAATTTAATCCTGAATTAATTCGCTTTCAGCTCGATCATTGGTTTGGCGAAATGATTCGTACAATCGGACCTGATTTGGCTGCAAAAACCTTAGAAATACTACATTTTGATAGTTGGGAATGCGGAAGCCAAAACTGGTCTTCTGTTTTTCAGGCTGAATTTCAAAAAAGACGTGGTTATAATTTGGTAGATTATTTGCCTGTTATAGCTGGAATTCCAATTGAAAGCGCCGATGTTTCAGAAAAAGTTTTATACGATGTTCGCAAAACTATTGCCGAATTAGTAGCTGACAATTTCTACGGAACCGTTGCCCAAATTGCCAAAGAAAATAAGATCAAATTAAGTTCGGAAAATGTTGCGCCTGTGGTAACCAGCGATGCGTTACTGCATTTTAAATATGTCGATTATCCGAGTGGAGAATTTTGGTTAAAAAGCCCAACGCACGATAAACCTTTTGATATGATAGATGCCATTTCAGGCGGACATATTTATGGAAAAGATATTATTCAGGCCGAATCTTTCACAGCCTTGAGAATGGATTGGGATGAACATCCGGGGAATTTAAAAACAACCGCTGATCGTAATTATGCTTTAGGAATTAACCGATTGTTTTATCATGTTTTTGTGCATAATCCGTGGACTGACAGAAAACCGGGAATGACTTTAGACGATATCGGAAGTTTTTTTCAAAGAGACCAAACCTGGTGGAAACCCGGTAAAGCCTGGTTTGAATATTGTCAAAGAGTACAATTGCAGTTGCAAAAAGGAAAACCGGTTATTGATTTAGCTGTTTTTATTGGTGAAGATTTTCCGTCCCGCTCTTTCGTACCGGATCGTTTGGTGCCTTTTATTCCGAATGTGTTTGGAAAGGAAAGACTGGAAAGTGAAAAAATACGTTTGGAAAATGATGGACAGCCAACGACAAAAATGCCAAAAGAAGTTACTTATTCTAAAAATAATACCGATTTATCGCAATGGATAAATCCATTAAATGGTTATCAATATGATTCGTTTAATGCTGATGTTTTAATCAATAACGCCAAAGTCGAAAACGGAAAAATATCTTTTGGTGGCGGAATCGAATACGGTGCTTTATTGTTTCCGGGAAGTCATAAAATGGCGCCGAATAAAATGATTTCTTTGGCTGCAGCCGAAAAAATATTGGAACTAATAAAAAATGGAGCAACAATCTTTATTGATGAAAAACCAGATTTACAACCCGGAATGCATTCTGATGAAGATCATAAAAAATGGCAGAATGTTATTGATGAAATCTGGAATAATGAATCGAATTCATCTTCATGGAAAATCGGAAAAGGAACAATTATTAAATTGCCCTATTTAGGAAATGATTTTACTTCAATCGGAATTGAACAAGATCTTTATTTTCCGAAATTAAACAGAGCCGATTCGGAAACTATTGCATGGACGCACCGAAAATCAAATAAAGAAGAAATCTATTTTCTTTCGAATCAAAAAGGAGAAAAAAGAAATTTTGAAGCTTCCTTTCGCGTAAGCGGAAAAACACCGGAATTATATAATCCTGTAACGGATAAAACGACTGTTTTGTCTGATTGGAAAATAGAAAACGGAAGAACTAGTATTCCGATTGTATTAGAAGCGAACGAATCTTGTTTTGTTATTTTTAAAGAAGAAACCAAAGAAACGTTTTCAAATAAAAAACAAAATTATGCTGTTTTAGAAACAGTTCAGACTTTAGATGAAAATTGGGAAATACAATTCGATCCTGAATTTCACGGACCAAAAGAAATGGTGAAAACGAATAAACTTTTTGACTGGAGCACTTCTACAAATGATCAAATTAAATATTATTCAGGAACAGCAGTTTATAAAAAGGATTTCATCTGGAATGGAAAAATCAACGAGAAATTCTGGCTTGATTTAGGAACAATTGCCAACATTACTGAGGTAACCGTAAACGGAATCAACTGCGGAACAATCTGGACATTTCCATACAAAGCAGCTATTTCTGAAGCTTTGAAAAAAGGAAAAAACACCATAGAAATTAAAGTGACAAATACTTGGGCAAATAGATTAATTGGTGATGAGAAATTACCAAAAGAACAAAGATTAACCTGGACAACAGCACCTTTTAGATTACAGGAAGGAATATTATTGAAAGCGGGATTGTTAGGACCGGTTACGATTGTAAAAGAAAAAAAATAAAAGAAAAATAGCCACGAATTCACGAATGATTGTGGATAAAGATTCAAAAAATTCGTGAATTCGTGGCGGAAAAAAATATTGAAAATGAAGAATATTAAACACACTCTTGTAATAATAACATTGCTTTTGGCAAGTTTCCAAATCAATGCAAAAATCAAATTGCCGGCTTTGTTTACAGACAATATGATGTTACAGCAAAAGTCAAACGCACCAATGTGGGGCTGGGCAGAAAAGAATGGAAACCTGACTATAAAAACGTCATGGAATTCTAAAATCTATAAAGCAAAAGCGGATAATTCAGGAAAATGGAAAGTGGAATTACAAACTCCAGTTGCCGGAGGGCCATTTACAATTGAAGTTACAGAAGGAACAGAAAAAGTTATGGTAAAAAATGTTCTGATTGGTGAAGTTTGGTTGTGTTCGGGACAATCGAACATGGAAATGCCTTTGAAGGGTTTTCAGGGACAACCCGTAACAAATGGAAATAATATTATTGTAAGATCAACCAATAAAAACATTCGTCTGATCACAGTTCCGCGTGCAACAGTTTTAGAACCATTAACTGATTTTGAAGGAAAATGGGAAGTTGCTTCTCCAAAATCAACTTCAAATTTCAGTGCAACGGCCTGGTATTTTGGATCACTTTTACAGGAAGTTTTAGATGTTCCAGTGGGATTGATTCATGTTTCATACGGTGGTTCAAGCATGGAAGCGTGGATGAATCAGGAAATGTTGAAAGATTTTGCAAGCGCTAAAATTCCGACGACAAAAGAAGAATTGGCAAAAGATCCAAATCGTGTTCCGACTACTTTATTTAACGGAATGCTTTCGCCTGTAATTGGTTACGGAATTAAAGGTTGTATTTGGTATCAAGGCGAATCAAATTATGAAAGAGCTTCTGAATATAAAGAACTGATGAAAAAAATGGTAAACAGTTGGAGAACATTGTGGAAACAAGGAGATTTCCCTTTTTATTATGCTCAGATTGCGCCGTTCAATTATGCATCATTTCATCCAAAAGATTATGTAGACAACAAATACAATTCGGCATATTTGAGAGAAGCACAATTGAAAGCTACAAAGGAAATTCCGAATTCAGCAATGGCGGTTTTAATGGATATTGGGGAAGAAAATAGCATTCACCCAATGGATAAAGAAAAGGGTGGAAGTCGTTTGGCATATCAGGCTTTGGCGAGAACTTATGGCATAGAAGGTTTCGAATTTGAAAGTCCGAAATACAAATCAATGGAAATAAAAGATAATTCGGTAACAATTTCTTTTGATGATGTTGCGAACGGAATTACATCGTATGAGAAAGAAGTAACCGGTTTTGAATTGGCCGGAGAAGACAAAATATTTTACCCTGCAAAAACTGTAGTTCGCAGAAAATCAGTAGTTTTAACTTCAGATAAAGTGGCCAAGCCAGTCGCGGTTCGTTACTTGTTTAAAGACTTTGCAAAAGCAGAATTGTTTAGTGCCGGAGGTTTGCCAGTTTCCTCTTTTCGAACAGATGAGTGGTAGTCGATTAAACCTTTTATAATTTATATAGTCTAATCAGTTCATTTAAGTTATTACTTGATTAGTTAAAGATTTGGATTAAACCTGACGGTTACTAACAGCCGTCAGGTCTTTCCTTAAACAAAGAACATTTCGGATTATAAAAAAATAGTTAATATAAAATGGAACTCCATTTTTAAGTAATTTTACGTCTAAAAAAATAAGTGTGAAAAATACAATAATTTTATTTTTTCTCTTTTCAATGCTTTTGGTCAAAGCGCAAACTCCTGTGCTCGAAAATTACAATCCGGTTTGGAATACACAAAGTAATAATTCATCAGAATCAATGCCTTTAGGTGGCGGTGATATTGGTTTGAATGTTTGGGTAGAAAAAGGAGACTTATATTTTTATTTTTCGCGCAGCGGAACTTTCGATGAACATAATACATTACTAAAATTAGGTCGCGTAAAAGTTACTTTAACGCCAAATCCATTTAAGAATAATGAAGGTTTTCGTCAGGAATTGGTTTTAAAAGACGGTTATATTGCAATCGCTCAAAATAATACCAAAATCAAACTTTGGGTTGATGTTTTTAAACCCGTAATTCATTTGGATTTAGAAAGTAAAACTCCTTTAAAAATGACAGCTTCTTATGAAAGCTGGCGTCACATCAATCGTCCTTCGAAAGGAAAAGCAAATAATGCCAATTCTTATAAATGGGCGCCTCAGGGAGAAATTTTTACTTTTAAAGATTCAGTTTCAGTTGAAAATAATGGCATAAAATTTTATCACAGAAATAGAGCGCAAACCGTTTTTGATGTTGCTGTAAAACAACAAAAAATGGAATCGGTTAAAGACCAAATGATGAATCCATTGGCAAATCTTACTTTTGGCGGATTCATGATGGGAAATAATTTGAAATCGGACGGAACGTATTCAGGAAGATATCAGGATACCGATTTTAAAGGTTATTCACTTTCAAGTGTAAAACCATCCAAAAAACAAAATCTTCAAATTCATTTATATACCAATCAATCTTCCCAACAAACTTCTTGGGAAAATGGTTTAAAGGATCAAATTTCAGATTATAAAATCAACTCCAAAAAAGCAGAAAAAAATACCATCAACTGGTGGAATAATTTCTGGAACCGCAGTTTTATTTATACTCAAAAAACAAATGCTGAAAAGGATTCGGTTTATCAAATCGGAAAAAATTATCAACTGTTTCGATATATGTTGGGATGCAACGCTTACGGAAAATATCCAACAAAATTCAATGGCGGATTATTTACAGTTGATCCGGTTTATACGAATCCAGATTTAAATTTCACACCCGATTTCAGAAATTGGGGTGGAGGAACCATGACCGCTCAAAATCAAAGACTGGTTTATTTTCCGATGCTAAAAAGTGGCGATTTTGATATGATGAAATCGCAATTGGATTATTATTTAAGTCTCCAAAAAAATGCAGAATTAAGAAGCAAAGTATACTGGAATCATAACGGAGCCGCTTTTACAGAGCAATTAGAAAATTTTGGCTTGCCAAATCCGGCAGAATACGAATGGAAACGTCCCGCAGATTACGATCCGGGAATGGAATATAATGCGTGGCTTGAATATGAATGGGATACGGTTTTTGAATTCTGTCAAATGATGTTGCAACAAAAGGAGTTTGCAAAAGAAGACATTCAAAAATACAATTCATTTATTGTAAGTTGCCTTCGCTTTTTTGATGAACATTATCAATATCTGGCCAAACAAAGAGGTAGAAAAGCATTGGACGGAAATGGAAAATTAATTTTATTTCCAGGTTCAGGTGCCGAAACGTACAAAATGGCGAATAATTCTAATAGCACTATTGCGGCTTTGCAAGTTGTAACAGAAAAGCTTTTAAATCTTTCATCGGCACAATTATCAAAAGAAGAGGTAGCATATTTAAAAGGTTTTCAGACCCGAATTCCGCCTTTGAATTTTGGTACAATCGAAAATCATAAAGTATTAATTCCTGCAAAATCGTGGGAAAGAATAAATAATTCTGAAGTACCACAACTGTATCCGGTTTTTCCATGGGGAATTTACGGCATTGGAAAACCCGATTTAGAAACCGCTTTGAATACCTGGAAATACGATGCTGATGCTATTAAATTCAGAAGTCATATTGGATGGAAACAAGATAATATTTTTGCCGCAAGTTTAGGTTTAACCGAAGAAGCTGCAAAATATAATCTCTTAAAAATGAGTGATTCCGGGCGACGATTTCCAGCATTTTGGGGTCCGGGTTTCGACTGGGTTCCGGATCATAATTGGGGTGGTGCAGGTATGATAGGTATGCAGGAAATGCTTTTGCAGGAAGTCAACGGCAAAATTTATCTTTTTCCGGCTTGGCCAAAATCGTGGAATGTACATTTTAAATTACACGCAACTCAAAATACTATTATAGAAGCCGAGCTTCAAAACGGAATTACAAAAATTATTAAAGTGGTTCCTCAGGAAAGAGAAAAAGACATTATAAATCTGTTAGGGATTTCAATAGAAGAAAAGAAAAAATTAGACTAACTAACTATTACCAATCACAATGATAAAGAAATTAATAAGCGCTGCTGTTTTGTCGATGCTTTTGACAACAAACGGACAAGCACAATCAGCTGGGAAAACAGCTGAAAAACAAATCGTAAAAGTCGATTTCGATTTTTCAGGAAGAAGAGTTGAAGAAGTAAGTGACCCGAATTATAGTTCATGGCCAATTACAGAACAAACCGAAGCAGAGAAATCTTTTAATAATGTAAAATTCAAATTAAAAGGAAATTTTTCATCGAAATGGTTTAAAGTCGGAATGAATGCACCATTTTACAGCCGATTAACAAGTGACGGTTTGGTAACCGATAAAAATTTAGAACTTACAATAAGCGGATTAAAAGCGGGACAACATTCGTTACTTACTTTTCATAATACTTTTGATAAGATTGAAGGAAAATCATTTGCTCCGGTAAAAATATTTGTAAACAATAAATTGGTCGAAACCGTAACTTCTACTAATAGAGCGACTTCGACTATCGAAGCAGCAACGGCTTACATTGAATTTAATGCTCAGGCCGGTAAAAATGTTGTGATTCGTTTTGAATTAGATTCGAAAGATGTCAATTTAATTCAGCAAATGGTCATCAACGGATTTGAAATTGACACACCAAATCTTAAAAAACAATCTCATTCTCCAAAACCCGAAAATGGAGACGAACATGTTGTTTTAGGTGATAAATTTATAATGAATTGGGAAGCTTCAAAAGAGGCTGTTGCCCATAAATTATATTTCGGAACAAATAAAAATGCTGTCACAACTGCAACTGACAAATCACCAGAATTTAAAGGAAAACAAACCGATACTAAATTTGCTGTTACAGATTTATATAGTTTAACAACGTATTACTGGCGTGTTGATGAAGTCGATGCAAAAGGAAATACAACTTTAGGAACAGTTTGGTCATTCAAACCTGCACAATTGGCTTTTCCTGGAGCTGAAGGATACGGACGTTTTGCCGTAGGAGGAAGAGGCGGAAGAGTAGTAGAGGTAACTAATTTAGAGGATAGCGGTCCCGGAAGTTTTCGCGCTGCTGTAAACGAAGGAACTGGTCCAAAAACTATTGTATTTAATGTTTCAGGAAATATTAAATTAACAGATCGTTTGGTAGTAAATAATCCGTATATTACAATTGCAGGACAAACTGCACCAGGTGAAGGAATTACGATTAGTAAAGCACCAGTTGGTTTGACTGGAAATGATGGTATAATCCGATTTTTGAAAGTTAGGATTGGAAGTGGAAAAACATATGACGGAATGGGACTTACAGGTGCCAATAATAGTATTATTGACCACTGTTCTATCAGCTGGACCATCGATGAATCTTTTAGCTCGCGCGGTGCACACAACATTACATTGCAACGTACTTTAATTTCTGAAGCATTAAATGTGGCAGGACATGATAAATATGAAGTGGGTAAAATGCACGGATTTGCTGCTACTATTGGTGGTGATGTGGGTAGTTTTCACCATAATTTATTGGCACATAACTACGGAAGAAACTGGAGTATTGGTGGAGGTTTAAACGGAGATGGCTATTATACAGGAAGACTGGACATCAGAAATAATGTCGTTTACAACTGGGGACAAAGAACCACTGACGGAGGTGCAAATGAAGTTAACTTTGTAAATAATTACTATAAGCCAGGAGCTTCAACCAAGTATTTTTATGCATTGAATGCACAACATGAAGGAGTTGGAAAAGGTATGCAACGTTATTATTTTACCGGAAATATCATGCAAGGCTATTTTGATGAGAAAACTCAGGAGAAAGGCAGAACGGCTACCATTTCGCATAATGAAATTGTGCAGTACGAAACTTTTGTTGATAAACCATTCTTTGAATCTTATGTAAAAACAGAAAGTGCTGAAGCAGCTTATAAAAATGTCCTTTCGGATGTTGGAGCAAGTGAACCATTTTTTGACAAACACGATAACCGAATTATTCAGGAAACTTTAAAAGGAACTTTTACTTATAAAGGAAGTAAAAGCGGTTTAGGCGGAATGATCGATTCTGAAAAAGATTTGGGAGATTTAGGTGAATATGCAAGTGAAAAAAGAGCTTCAGATTGGGATACTGATCATGACGGATTACCAAATTGGTGGGAAGCAGCAAAAGGGTTAAATGAAAATTCGAAAACAGGAGATTTTGCTGATACGAATCTAGATGCCGATAAAGACGGTTTTACACAATTAGACGAGTATTTAGACTGGATGGCACAACCTCATTTTTTCATCAATTCAGGAGAGAATAAAGAATTATCGGCAGCTGATTATTTTAAAGGATATGAGAAAACGCCGGTTTATACTTTCTCAGATCTTAAAAATGGAAAAGTAGTTTTAAAAGGAAAAGACATTCAATTTACGGCTATCGAAAAAGGATTTGCTTCAGTTGTCATCACGGTTAAAGATGCCGATGGAGATTCAATGAGCCGTACCATAAATTTCTTTGTAAAATAAAAGAATAAAAAAATCTGCTATATCTGCGTGAAAAAATATTGCACGCAGATTACGCGGATTTAAGCAGATCTGCACTGATCTTTTTAATACAAATCAATCTCAAAAAATCTGCTAAATCTGCGTGAAAAATTAAACGCACAGACTTAGCAGATTTTATGCAAAATAAAAATATCAAAAATGAAAAAGAATATCATTTTATTGTCATCTCTACTTTTTTCAACGGCAATTATAGCTCAGAACAAAGGTTTGGTTGCCAATTCAAATAGTCCGTATTCTAAATTGCAAAGTGTAAGTTTAGAAGATGTGAAATGGACTGATGGTTTTTGGAAAGAACAATTTGATGTTGAAACCAGAAATACATTGCCTTACATGTGGGATTTGTATCATAACGATTCGATTTCGCATGCTTATAAAAATTTTGAAATTGCAGCTGGTCAGGAAAAAGGAGTTTTTAAAGGACCTTCTTTTCACGATGGTGATTTTTATAAAATTTTTGAAGGAATGGCAGCTACTTATGCCGTAACCAAAGACAAAAAATTAGATGCTGAAATGGATAAGGCCATTGCGTTATTTGCAAAAGTACAGCGTAAAGACGGTTATATTCATACACCAGTTTTGATTGATGAGCGTTGGGGAACGTTGGGTCCTGAAGAAGTAAAAAAACAGCTGGGTTTTGAGAAATACAACATGGGGCATTTGATGACAGCCGCGTGTGTACATTACCGTGCCACAGGAAAAACGAACTTTTTGGATATTGCAAAAGGTGTAGCAGATTATTTATATGATTTCTACAAAAAAGCCTCACCGGAATTGGCCCGAAATGCGATTTGTCCTTCTCATTATATGGGGATTGTGGAGATGTATCGTACCACTAAAAATCCGAAATATTTAGAATTAGCGAATAATTTAATTGATATCAGAGGAACCACAAATGATGGAACCGATGATAATCAGGACAGAATTCCGTTTAGACAGCAAACCACTGCAATGGGTCATGCCGTAAGAGCAAATTATCTATATGCAGGAGTCGCCGATTTATATGCAGAAACCGGAGAAAAGAAATTATTAGACAATCTGGAATCAATTTGGGATGATGTGACGTATAGAAAAATGTACATTACCGGAGCTTGCGGTGCTTTGTACGACGGCGTTTCTCCGGATGGAACATCCTATAATCCAACTGATGTTCAGAAAATTCATCAGGCATATGGCAGACCTTTTCAGTTGCCAAATGCTACAGCGCACACTGAAACTTGTGCTAATATTGGAAACGTTTTATGGAATTGGCGAATGCTGCAAATTACCGGAGATGCAAAATATGCTGATATTGTGGAGCTCGCGCTTTATAACAGTGTCTTATCCGGAATGAGTTTAGAAGGAACGAAATTCTGTTATAATAACCCGTTGAATGTTTCTAAAGATTTGCCTTTTAAACAAAGATGGAGCAAACAGCGTGAAGGATATATTGCATTGTCAAATTGCTGTGCCCCGAATGTAACGAGAACCATTGCTGAGGTTAATAATTATGCCTACAGTATTTCAAAAGAAGGTTTGTATGTTAATTTATATGGAAGCAACACTTTAAAAACGACCTTGACAAACGGTGATAAAATTGAAATTGAACAACAAACCAATTATCCTTGGGATGGAAAAATTACATTAAAAATTGTAAAGGCTCCAAAAGAAGCGCAATCTTTCTTGTTGCGAATTCCGGGATGGAGTCAGGATGCTGTAATTTCAATTAATGGAAAAAAAATAGACGCAGAAGTGGCGTCAGGAACCTATTCAAAAGTAAATCAAAAATGGAAAAAAGGAGATGTAATCGAATTGAATATACCGATGCCGATCGAATTAATGCAGGCAAATCCATTAGTAGAAGAAGTTAAAAATCAAGTTGCGGTAAAAAGAGGACCAATTGTTTATTGTTTAGAATCAGATCAGCTTCCTGCAAATACTAGTATTAATGAAGTGCTTTTAAACGCAAATTCTAAATTTACAACAAGTTTTACAGAATTAAATAATAGAAAATTACTAACAATAAATGCCACCTCGTTTTTGAATAATGATGGATCGTGGAATAAAAAATTGTATCAACCGCTATCGGCTAAAAAAAGTCAGGAATATAATTTAAAATTGATTCCATATTTCGCCTGGGGAAATCATGGTGCAGGAGAAATGACGGTTTGGATGTCACATTAATCGCATTTTGTGCGTAGTCGAATAAAAACTTTGTAAGATTTCACTTTGATTGATCAGAAAAAATGTTAAATTTTTGTCTGAATTTAGCAAACTATCTGGAAAAATAGTCACTTTTAATCTGTAAGTTTTTTATTCGGATAAATGCCTTTTTTTCATTTTTACAAGAATTATATTTGTAAAAAATGAGGCTAATTGCTTCAATAACAGATCTAAAATAATATTCGATTTGCGAATTAATCAGGTAATAAATGTTTTTATTAGATAATTTTCGAATTTTCCATTAAAATCGGTTTTGTTATTTCTGAATATTCAAACCTTTTCCTTATTTTTTGATTTCTGTATATTTTTTCTTTCTTTTTTTTGTTGATATGGTTTTTTTTAAAAGCTTTTTTTAGAATAATAAAAATAAAACAGGACAGCACAGGACGGTTGAACTCCGCAATCGTTATATTTTTGGATCACAAATAAATAAATGTATTTTTAACATTTAAAAACAAGAGAAGTTAATTTAAATTTAGGATGCATTTTTTATCAAAACTAACTAACTAAAATAATGACTAACCAAAACAAAACATTTATGAAACAAACGCTTATAAAGAGATGTAGTTTTCTTTTGTTTATGCTGATGAGTATTTTGGCTTCAGCTCAAAGCTCAAGTGATGTAACAATTACAGGAACTATTACAGATGATTTAGGAGGATTACTTCCGGGAGTTAACGTAACTGAAAAATCGTCAAAGAATACTGTTACCACCGGTTTTGATGGACAGTATAAAATTAAAGTAAGAGCTGGTGCAACATTAGTTTTCTCTTACATTGGTATGAAAAAAGCCGAAATTCCTTTGGCAGGACGTACTAAGGTTGATTTTAGAATGCAATCAGATTCTAATCAGTTAGAAAACATTGTGGTTGTAGGTTATGGTACTCAGAAGAAAAAAGAACTTACAGGTGCTATTGCAACTATTAAACCAGATGATTTATTGGATTTACCGGTAACTAACTTATCTGACGCATTAAAAGGATTGGTTCCTGGACTTGCTGTTACTAGTGGTTCTGGTCGTCCTGGAGATGCAGGAAGTATCCAAATCCGTCAATCTTTTGGTTTTTCAAAAGATGGAAACTCAACTATACCATTGGTAATTATCGATGATATGATTCAGGTTGATCCACTTTCAGGTAAGCCAACATTAGAGACTTTTAATAGATTAGATGCTTCAGAGGTTGAAAGTATCACGGTTTTAAAAGATGCATCTGCAGCCATTTATGGTTCTCGTGCCTCACAAGGTGCTATCGTTGTAAAAACGAAAAGAGGAAAAGCAGGTAAAGCAAAATTTACGTACAATAGCCAGTTCGCTGTTAATGATGCTGTAAGCCATAGTAAAGTAATGAATGCTTATGAGTTTGGGGTTTTCAATAACAGATATTTAACTTCTTCAGGAACTGTAAATGGTTCATCTCCTAATTCGAATCTTTTTTCTGCAGCCGAATTGGAACAAATGAAAGGTTTGGATTATGATTGGTTAAAAGAAGCATGGAAACCAGCTATCCAACAAAAACATTCCTTCAATGTAAGTGGAGGTAGTGATGATATTACTTATTTTGCCGGAGCAACTTATTTTACTCAGGATGCAAACATGGGATATCAGAAATATGATAAATGGAATTTCCGTACAGGAATTAATGCAAAAATTGCAAAGAATTTAGATTTCTCTGCATCTGTTTCTGGAAATTCAGGAACTGTTGATAAAACGTTTACAAAAGCATCAGCAAATATTAGTGATGGAAGTTTTGCTTCTGCTGCTGGTGGAGAACAGGCAGATTACGGATTTTTATTACACATGCCAAAATATGTGCCTTGGCAAACAACAGTTGGTGGAAAAGAATATTTTATGTCTCCATTTCCACGTAATGACAGAAACTTAGGAAGTGCAAATGCCAATACTACAATTGCGGGATGGAACTATTTTGCTAACTTAGACAACGGTTCACACCAAATAAGTGATGATTATTCATATAATGTTAATGCTTCGTTGAATTATAAATTAGAAGCAGTTAAAGGACTGTCTTTCAAAGGGACTTTCTCAAGAACTCAAGCTTCTAATTATACAGAACAAATTCAGTTGCCATACGATTTAGCAAGAATTAAAAGTTATACTTTAATAGATCGCCACCTTGCTAGTTCAGCTCCTGATAGCGATTACGTGATCGAAACTAACGTAAGAAACTCAAGAGTTTACTACAATAATAGTGATAGTAAAAATACTCAGGGCGACTTTTTGATCAATTATGACAGAACTTTTGGAGACCACCAAATTGGTGCGATGGTTGGAGGAGAAATGTCTGAAACATATAACACAAGTACTAGATTAGCATATGAAAGTACAGGTAAAGATTATTTAGGAAATTATGCTACAGCTGGAACATTAAGTCCATCTAATAGTACAGCAACTAAAATTGAAGGAGGAACACTTTCTTATTTTGGACGTGTTAACTATAGCTACAAACAAAAATATTTAGCACAATTACTTTTCCGTAGTGATGCTTCTACAAAGTTCGCTCCGGAACATTACTGGGGATATTTCCCATCACTACAAGTGGGTTGGGTAATGTCTAAAGAATCTTGGTTTGCTGATAATGTATCGTGGGTTGATTTCTTCAAAATCCGTTACTCAATTGGTAAAACCGGTAAAGACAACCTTCAATACTGGAAATGGGTTCAATACTATGATGTTATTGTGGACAAAGGAACTCAATTTGGAAGTAGTGTTACAGCCGGTGGAGGAAATAATGGTGCTGGTTTAACTCCTAGAGTAACACCAAACAGGGATGCAACATGGGATTCTACAGTAAAAAACAATCTTGGTTTTGATATCAATGTTTTGAAAAACAGATTACAGTTTACAGCAGATTTCTATTATGACAAAACTACAAATATGTTGACTGATATGAGTAGTGCTGCTGGTGTGCCAATTTCAATTGGTGGAGCCTTTGCAGAACAAAATTACGGTGCTGTTGATGCTTGGGGATCTGAGTTCAGCCTTACCTGGAATGATAAAATAGCGGGCAAAGTTAGCTACGATATTGGAGTGAATTTTAGCTATGCTAATAATGAAGTAAAAAAATATCCTGATCAGGGAAATGTTGTTCCATCTAATAACGCAACCAGAGTGGGACAATCAGTAGGATTTAACCCAGTTTGGGGATTCAAAACATGGAAAGAAACATCTACAGGTGACGGTATTTTACGTACAGATGCTGATGTTGCTAACTACTGGAATTACCTTACTGCAAATGCAGCAGCTGTTGGAGGAACTCCAAACTATTTAGGAATAACTACTATGGCAGGAATGAGAAAAGGTTCATTGGCTTATCAAGACGTAGCAGGACAACTTAATCCTGATGGAACTCTTGCTCCGGCAGATGGACAAATTGCAAAAGATCTTGATTATGTGAAATTAGCGAATAGCAGTAGAACATATGGATTTACTACTAATTTAGGTGTAAAAACTAAAGGTTTCTATTTCAGAACTCAAATCGCAACTTCTTGGGGAGGAGCTACTTTTGTAGATCTTGTAAATCAGGGAACTTCTTCTGCAGCTAATATGTGGGCACACGAAAGTTTTTGGAATGATATGTACGGAGAAGATAACCCGAACGGAAAATATCCTAATTTAGCACAATGGTCTTATATGTCAAGTCCTTCAGATTTTTGGCAACTAAACACTTTCCGTTGTTTTGTTAGAAATTTATCTGTAGGGTATGATATTCCTAAACAAGTTTTTGCAGATACTAAAATATCAAGTATAACATTAGGTGTAACTGGTAATAATCTTTGGGACTTATACAATCCGTATCCTGATCATTATCGTAATATGTATGACAACTCTTCTGTGGGCTACCCTACACTAAGAACATGGTCGCTTAATTTCAACATATCATTCTAATTTTAATTTAATGTCAATTATGAAAACAAAATTTAATTTATATATAACTGCTGCACTTATACTTGTTTTAAGTGTTTCATGTAGTGATGACTTTCTAAAAGACAAGAAAAATTATGGTCTTTATGATGATACTTTCTATCAAAGTCAGGAGCGTGTAGAAGCGTACATTGCGAATCAATACTATGATTTTTATAATGCTTATAAATCACCTACAGCTGCGGTAGTTGGATCTTTTACAGATACCTATACTAAAATGACTGAAGAGCTGGGAGGTACACAAGATCTTATTAATCCAAACAAAACTTTTGTTAACTCAGCTGATGCTAGTGGTTACTATGGTCTTAAAATTGGAACTGGTATTAACAATACTCCATACAATAGAATTAGAGAATGTAATGATTTCCTTGAGAATATTGATGTAAAAGGAGCTAATCTTGATAAAACATACCGTGATCAGGCAAAAGGACAAATGTTATACATGCGTGCTATGCAATATTTTGACTTAATGCGTACTTACGGTGGAGTTCCTATTGTAACAAGTGTTCAGGATGCATCAGCAGATAATCCTGCAATTCAATTGCCAAGAGCAAAAGTTTCTGAAGTAGTAGACCAAATCGTGAAAGATTTAGACTTGGCTGCAACGTTATTACCTGGAAACTGGAACGCTACATCTGGATATGGACGTTTTACAAGAGGAGCGGCTTTGGCACAAAAATCTCGTGTATTATTAACGTATGCAAGTCCATTGTTTAATAAAAACTGGGATGGATCTAATGAGCGTTGGGATGCAGCTTTGAAAGCCGGATTAGCAGCAGAAGCTCAATTGACAGCAGATGGTTATGGATTGTACGGATCTTCAATCAAAGATTGGGATGCTATGTTCTTAATTGATAACGCTCCTTGTAGAGAAGCAATTGCTGTTCAGCTTTGCGGACCTGGTACTTTAGCAACAGCTATAAATAATTCCTGGGAAAAAGGAATGCGTTTAGCAAGTCAGGGTGGAGTTGGTGGAGGTACTACAGCTCCTAAAGAAATGGTTGATATGTTCCCAATGGCAAACGGTTCAAGACCAACAACTGCTAATGGTTATAATGATTTTACTTTCTTCTTAAATCGCGACCCAAGATTTTACAGAACATTTGCTTTTTCTGGAGTTAAATGGGCTTACAATGAAAATGCTAATGGTACTCTTTGGACATATCGTTGGGTAGATGCAGCTAAAAAAATTGGTTTTGCTGATGGAAATAGTTTAGTATCAAGTCCTGCTTTTGTTAGAAAAATGTCAAATCCAAAAGCGAGTAACGTAACCAATTTCCAATATTCAGGAACTGATATTTTCGAATATCGCTATGCTGAATTATTGTTGAATATTGCTGAATGTTATGCAGCTCTTGGGCAAACTGGTAATACGATCGCTTATTTAGGTAGAATCAGAAACCGTGTGGGTATTCCTTCTACAAATAATTATGGAATTGGAACATTGGCAGATAAATATGCTGCGATCGAAGCTTGTTTATATGAGCGTAGAGTAGAGTTAGCTTACGAAGGAAAACGTTACTGGGATGTTCAACGCTGGATGCTTTATGATAATGCTGCACTTCCTGGTGTTACTGGTGGTACAGTTAGTAAATTAGGCTTAGCTCCAATTAACGGAACACAACGTACAGGTGGTTATTTACAATTCAAAAATACTGCTGCATCTTCAACAACAGATCCAATTACAGCAGCAGCTCGTGCCGCAGTTGTAGTAGATCCGGATGCTGCTAATTTCCAAACGCAATTGACAGCTTTGGCTAATTTCTATAACACTAACTTTATCCGTACAGATCTACCTACTGCTTTGGATAATTTTAATGGTGCTGCGGTTAAAATTAAATTTAATCCAAACTATTACATAATGGGTCTTAACACTACAGCGTTAACTCAAAACCCATGGTTAGTTCAAACTTTAGGATGGAATGATGTTTCCGGAGCTCCTGGAACTTTAAACTATCAAGAATAATTTTTGCCCCAAAAAAAATTATTTAAAACATAAAAACACTCA
Source organism: Flavobacterium sp. GW821-FHT11G01 (assembly GCF_058808175.1). NCBI lineage: Bacteria > Pseudomonadati > Bacteroidota > Flavobacteriia > Flavobacteriales > Flavobacteriaceae > Flavobacterium > Flavobacterium sp. GW821-FHT11G01. The sequence continues at coordinate 35,156 of NZ_JBXARK010000006.1, forward strand.
CCTGTATTCTAAAAAATACAGGTGATTTGTTTAAAAAGATTACCATAATAAAAAATTAGTATGAAAAATTTCACTTTATCGGCTGCTTTCCTATTGTTTTTAGGAAGTTTCCAATGTTTTGCCCAGTATCCTAAAATCACTCCCGAAGTTCAGGCACAATCCAAAGTTATTATGGATGAAGCTGAAAAACGTTCTGACGAGGCTTGGGAAAAAGCGCTTGTAATTATCGAGGAAGAAGCCAAACACGGCAAACCTTATATTCCGTGGGCATCAAGACCAAACGATTTACCTCAGGCAGAAATTCCTTCTTTCCCTGGTGCGGAAGGTGGAGGAATGTACACTTTTGGTGGACGTGGCGGAAATATTTACACGGTTACAAGCTTAGAAGACAGCGGACCTGGAACTTTACGTGAAGCGTGCGAAAAAGGTGGAGCCAGAATTATTGTTTTCAATGTTTCTGGAATTATTAGAATTAAAAGCCCATTGATTATCCGTGCACCTTACATTACGATTGCAGGACAAACTGCTCCCGGAGATGGTATTTGTGTGGCAGGAGAATCGGTTTGGATTAACACGCATGACGTTGTAATCAGACATATGCGTTTCCGCAGAGGAGAAACTTTCGTAGGTCGTCGTGACGATGCTATTGGAGGAAATCCAGTTGGGAATATTATGATCGATCACGTTTCTGCAACTTGGGGATTAGATGAAAACATGTCAATGTACAGACATATTTATAGCCCGGGTCCCGGTTATCCAGATGTAAAAGTGGGTACTGTAAATATTACAATCCAAAATAGTTTATTCGGAGAAGCTTTAGATACTTACAATCACGCTTTCGGAAGTACTTTAGGAGGAGAAAATTGTGCTTTTATTAGAAATATGTGGGCGAACAATGCCGGAAGAAATCCTTCTATTGGATGGAATGGTATTTTCAACTTTGCCAATAATGTAGTTTACAACTGGTACAACAGATCTACAGATGGTGGTGATTATACGGCTATCTACAATATTATGAATAACTATTACAAACCAGGACCGGTAACAGATCTGACACAGCCTATTAGTTACAGAATCTTAAAACCGGAATCAGGAAGAAGCAAATTACCTTATATGGTTTTTGGTAGAGCATATGTAAGTGGAAATATAGTTGCTGGTAACGATAAAGTATCAAAAGACAACTGGGATGGTGGTGTTCAGATTGAAAATAAAAAAGGAGAGTTAATGACTTATGATGAGGCTAAAGGTTATTTCGATAAAATGAAATCAGACAAACCTTATCCAATGCCATGGTTTCACCCGTTCATGAAAGCAGATGAAGCTTATGAATATGTATTGAAAAATGTTGGAGCAACTTTACCATTAAGAGATAAAGTAGATGAAAGAATCGTTAGAACGGTTAAAACAGGAGTTCCTGAATATGCAAAAGGATTAGAGAAAAAAGAATTCTTTCAGTTTGAACACAGACGTTTACCAATGGATTCTTATAAAAAAGGTATCATTACTGATGTTTCTCAAGTAGGTGGATACCCTGAATACAAAGGAAAACCATATGTAGATACTGATAAAGATGGTATTCCGGACAAATGGGAGAAAAAACATGGTTTAAATCCGAATGATCCGGCTGATGCTAAATTAGATTCAAACAATGACGGTTATACCAACATCGAAGATTACATCAACGGTATCGATCCGACTAAAAAAGTAGACTGGAAAGATTTAAGTAATAATCAGGAAACTTTAGTTAAACCATTACAAGAGTAGTTTTAAATGACATTCTTATTTCATGATAAAAATTATGAAATAAGAATGTTTTTTTCAAACAGAAATTTCAAAATTAAAAATCATGTCAAAAAGTAAATTAAATATAAGTGTTTTGATGTTGCTATTGGTATTCTTCAACGGAATCGCACAACAACATTTAGATCCGGAATATATCAAAGTAACCAATGAAAGAGCTTCTAAAATTGTAGCTAAATTAGAGTTGTCAAATCCTGCAAAAGAAAAAGCTGTTACCGATATTATTGCACAACAATTTAGAGATTTGAGCGAAATTCAGGATGGAAGAGATGCTGAAATCAAAAAAATAAAAGAAGATACAAGTTTAGCAAAAGAAAAACAAAACGAAAAAATTGATAAGCTAAAATCAAAAGCAGATACAGCTATTGAAAAACTGCACAAATCGTATTTGAAAAAGTTAGGAACTCAATTATCAGAAGATAAAATTGTTGCCGTAAAAGACGGAATGACATACGGTGTTTTGCCAATTACATACGCTGGATATCAGGATATGTTGCCAGCTTTAACTGCAGAACAAAAAGATTACATTTATAAAGCTTTAGTTGAAGCAAGAGAACATGCGATGGATGGTGGTTCATCTAAAGAAAAACATGCCTGGTTTGGTAAATACAAAGGAAGAATCAATAATTATTTATCAAAACAAGGTTACGATTTAAACAAAGAAAGTACAGATTGGCACAAACGTGTTGAAGAAAGAGAGAAGAATAAAAAGAAGGAATAGTAGATAATTTTTTAATAAGTGTAATTTTAACATTTTTAAATTAAACCTTTTATAAATTATAGTGTCAAACTACTCTAACTTATAAATTTCAGACTAACCTCATGAAAAACAATTTCCAAAACACCACCCTGAAAAGAGCAATGATGATTATGTCATTTTGTTCTTTCTTTTCATCTGCGTACGCGCAATATCCAGAAATTCCAAAACCTCTTCAAGATAAGACCGATGCAATTTTGGCCGATGAAGAAAAAAGACTGGCTGAAATCTGGACTTCTAATTATAATGTAATTCAGGCTGAAGCCAAATTAGGTCGTCCGTATTTGCCTTGGGCATCTTATCCGAAAGATTTTGTTCATGCTGATATTCCTGCTTTTCCAGGAGCTGAAGGTGGAGGAGCTTTTACACCAGGTGGAAGAGGTGGAAAAATATTCGTTGTTACCAGTTTGGAAGATAGCGGAAAAGGAACTTTCAGAGAAGCTTGCGAAGCAGTTGGAGCAAGAACAATTGTATTCAACGTTTCGGGAATTATCAGATTAAAAAAACGTATCAGCATGCGTGCGCCTTACGTAACAATTGCTGGACAAACGGCTCCTGGCGATGGAATTTGTATTGCAGGAGAAACTTTAGAAATTGATACACATGACGTGATCATCAGACATATGCGTTTCCGCAGAGGAGAAACTGATGTTACCAGAAGAGATGATGCGCTTGGTGGAAATCCTATTGGTAATATAATTGTAGATCACTGTTCTGTAAGCTGGGGATTAGATGAAAATATTTCATTATACAGACACCAGTTTCAGGCAAATGATAAATCAAAACTAGAAAAATTGCCTGCTTGTAATATTACAATTCAAAATACAATTTCTTCAGAAGGCTTAGATACTTACAATCATGCATTTGGAAGTACGATTGGTGGATTAAATAGTACTTTTATGCGTAACTTATGGGCCGATAACATTTCAAGAAATGCTTCTATCGGAATGTATGGCGATTTTAATTTTGTGAATAATGTGATTTTCAACTGGTGGAATCGCTCTTTAGATGGAGGTGATTATCGTTCGATGTTCAACATCATCAATAATTATTTCAAACCGGGACCAATAACACCAACAGATCAGCCTATTCGTTACAGAATTTTAAAACCGGAATCTGGATATATGAAACCTAAAACATACGGAAGAGCTTACGTTGCAGGAAATTATATTGATGGTTCTCCTGAAGTTACGGCAGACAACTGGAATGGTGGTGTTCAATTAGAAGATCTTTCCGCCGAAGAAACGAAAGGATATTTAGAAAGTATCAAACAACCAAAAGCATTCTCTATGCCAAATATCACGATTATGAAGGCTGAAGAAGCGTATGAATTTGTATTAAAGAATGTTGGGGCAACTTTACCAAAAAGAGATGCTGTTGATGAAAGAGTACTTAAACAAGTTCGTACTGGAAAAATTGAGGCTAAAGATGGTTTAGAAAATTCAATTGGTAAAGAATTTATTAAAAGAAGATTGCCTGCTGATTCCTATAAAAGAGGAATTATTACCAATCCAAATCAGGTTGGTGGATATCCGGAATATAAAGGAAAAGCATATAAAGATTCTGATAATGACGGAATTTCAGATGCTTGGGAAAAGAAATTTGGTTTGAATCCGAACGATGCAACTGATGCAAATAAAGATTCAAATGGAGATGGTTATACCAATCTTGAAAAATATTTTAACGGAATCGATCCAACTAAAAAAGTAGATTGGACAAAATTTGAAAATAATACGGATACATTGTCAAAAGTATTATTGCAGTAAATTTAGAAGATAGAATAGAATAAAGAGCAAAGAGAAACTCGAAAAGCAACTTTATAAAAATCTAAACTTAAAATAAGTTCACAGTTTGTCATTTCGACGAAGGAGAAATCACACGCGTAACTCGACAAGGATTGGCGATTTGCAATGCGGAGTTCCTAGTGCGATTTCTCCTTCGTCGAAATGACAAGATTGTGAAAAAATAATAATCTAAGAAGCGTTAAATTCTAGGAAAGTCAAAATAAAAATGAATTTTATTTATCTAAAAAATATAATTTCTCTTCAAAAGAACAATCTGTTTGTGTTCTGTTTCGCTTTGTTTTTTAATACAAACAATGGAACAGCACAAAACACATTTCCGGATATCGTAAAAACAAAAGAAGGAAAACTTTCTTTTACAGCAGATAGCAAAGGAAATCAAATTCCTGACTTTTCTTATGCGGGATATATGGCTTCTGAAAAAGCAATTCCGAATATTGAGAATAAAATTTTTGTTCCAAAACAAGAAGAAGATGCCACTGAAAGAATTCAGGCGGCAATAGATTATGTGAGTAATCTTAAACCAAATAAATTAGGTTTTCGTGGTGCCGTTCTTTTAGATAAAGGAACGTTTAAAATTGGCGGAACTTTATTCATTAAAAAATCGGGAGTGGTTTTACGCGGAAGCGGAAACAGTGAAAACGGAACTATACTTTTAGGAACCGGACTAAAAAGAGAAGCTGTAATTAGAATTTTGGGAGTTGATGATAAAAAATTAGGAGATACTTTCGAATTCAATAGCGCTTACACACCACTTGGAACAACAAAAATCCAATTAAAAAATACTTCTAAACTAAAACCTTCTGACGAAATCATTATTACTAAACCTTTAACCGATAATTGGATTAAGGAGTTAAAAATGGATGACTTTGGAGCAGAAACCGGTTGGGTTGGATGGAAAAAAAATGACTGGGATATTACCTGGAACAGAGTGGTTACCAAAATCAATGGAAATGAAGTAACACTAAATGCTCCATTGACCATGGCTTTAGATGATGCTTACGGATCTGCAAAAGCAACTTTGTATACTTGGACAGGAAGAATTGAGCATATCGGAATCGAAAATATTTTGATGAAATCAACTTACGATCAGTCAAAACCAAAAGACGAAGAACACAGATGGTTAGGAATTAGCATCGAAAACACAAAAAATGCCTGGGTGAAACAAGTGAACTTCAAGCATTTTTCTGGTGGTGCAGTGGCGTTATTAAAATCGGCTCAACAAATTACAGTTGAAGATTGTATCGCAACCGAACCCATTTCTGAAATTGGAGGTTTTAGACGACATACTTTTTATACCGAAGGCCAGCAAACGCTGTTTCAACGTTGTTATTCTGAATATGGTTACCATGATTTTGCTGTAGGCGGATTTGGAACTACGGGTCCAAATGCTTTCATTCAATGTGAATCGTATTTGCCTTTCAATAATAGTGGAGCGATTGGCAGCTGGGCAACAGGAATATTATTTGATGTTACTTACGTCGACGGTCATGCTTTAAGTTATAACAACAGAGAACAAAACGGTAGAGGAGCAGGATGGACGGCTGCGAATAGTGTAATCTGGGAAACTTCAGCATCTAAAATAGAATGTTATAGTCCGCCAACAGCACAAAACTGGGCTTTTGGAACCTGGGGCGGAATTATGGCTGGTGATGGTCATTGGAAAGATGTAAACGGTCATATCAGTCCGAGAAGTTTGTTTTATGCACAATTAGAAAGTCGTTTGGGCCAACTTCCGGTAAAACCGTTTATTTATGATTTAGGCTCAGAACCTTCATCAAGTCCTGAAGTTGCGGTAGCACAGGAATTAACCAAAAATTCAGTTGAGCGAAAAGAGAATTTAGTAGAATGGATTGCTGAAGTTTCAAAAGCAAATCCAATTGATATTAATGCTTCAGGTCTTAAAAATGCTAATGATTTAAAAATTAATTCGGCGCAAAATAATAATTTTGATAAAAAAGTAATAACACAAAACGGTTGGCTTACTTATGATGGCAAAGTAATTGCCGGAAATAGATTAAGTGTGCCCTGGTGGAGAGGAAGTTTGAGAGATAGTGATATTTCGAAGTCATTACCAGATGTTACAAGATTTGTTCCGGGAAGAACAGGAACCGGATTTACAGATAATATCACTGATGTTTCAGATTATTTAAGCACCAATAATATGGTCGCTCTTGAACATAATTATGGTTTATGGTACGAACGCAGAATGGACGATCACGAAAGAGTTCGTCGTTTTGATGCTGATGTTTGGCCACCATTTTACGAACAGCCATTTGCAAGAAGCGGTCAGGATTTAGCTTGGGACCAATTAAGCAAATACGATTTGACAAAATTCAATGATTGGTATTGGAATCGTTTATCTCTTTTTGCTGATTTGGCAGAAACCAAAGGACAGTTGCTGATCAATCAACAATATTTTCAGCATAATATTATAGAGGCTGGTGCGCATTGGGCAAGTTCTCCATGGCGTTCGGCAAATAATATCAATAGTACAGGTTTTCCGGAACCACCACCTTATGCGGGTGACAAACGTATTTTTATGGCAGAACAGTTTTATGATGTTACAAATCCAGCGAGAAGAAAATTACATCAGGGATTTATCCGTAAATCATTGGAGAACTTTCAGGACAACAGCAATGTAATTCAGTTGACAAGTGCCGAATATACAGGACCGCTTCATTTTATGCAATTTTGGTTAGATGAAGTACAAAAATGGAAAGACGAAACGGGTAAAAAAGGAATCATTGGTCTAAGTGCTACAAAAGATGTTCAGGATGCTATTTTAAATGACGCCCAAAGAGCGAAAACGGTAGATGCAATTGATATTCGTTATTGGTATTACAAAGAAGACGGATCTGCGTATGCACCACAAGGCGGTTTAAATTTAGCACCAAGACAACATGCCAGAAAATTAAAAGTCGGAAAAGAAACAGACGATCAGGTGTATCGTGCCGTTCGTGAATACCGTGAAAAATATCCTGAAAAAATAGTTTTATATTCAACTGACGGATCTTCAAGATTTGGATGGCCGGCTTTAATGGCAGGAGCTTCATTGCCTAATATTCCAAAAATCGCACTTCCGGAATTTTATTCGGCTTTAGCCAATATGAAATTTGTTGCAGGAAATACTTTTTCAGACAATATCTGGACATTAGAAAACAAAGGAACCAGTTATCTTTTTTATATCAAAAATGAAAAAGAAGTAGCCATTGACCTGTCAGCTTACAAAGGAGATTTCGAAGTATACGCAATAAACGCAGCAACAGGAACTTTCACTAAAAAAGCAAATATGAAAGGTGGAAAAAATGTTATCATTCCAGCTTCTGAAATCAAAGAAAAAGTACTTTTTGTAATAAAAAAATAAAATAGTGGTTCGTCAAGAATTCACGAATTATGATTTAAGTATGATTAAAAATAATTCGTGAATTCGTGGCTAACAAACACAAAAAAAATAATTCAAAATAAACCATAATGAATCTGAAAATTAAATATCTATACGCTCTTGGTCTAAGTTTAGTGTTAGCTGCGCAAAGCGGATATTCTCAATCTGCAGAAAAAGGCGCTTTGCCAAAAATTAAAGTTTCAAAAAATCAACATTATTTTGTAACCGAAGATGGAAAACCATTTTTCTGGTTAGGCGATACCGGTTGGCTGACTTTCGGAAAATTAGACAGAGCAGGAGTAGATAAATATTTTAAAGACAGAAAAGCAAAGGGATTCAACGTCGTTCAGGTAATGGTTTTGCATAATATAAATGCTATTAATGTTTATGGAGATGCTGCTTTAATTAAAGAAGACGTTTCTAAACCCTTAATCACAGCCGGAAATAATTTTAAAAATCCCCAGGAATATGATTACTGGGATCATGTAGATTATACTTTAGAAGTAGCGCGCAAAAACGGAATCTATTTAGCGATGGTACCAGTTTGGGGAACCAATGTTTCGAAAGGAAATAAAGTTAGCAAAGAACAGGCAATTGAATATGCAACGTTTTTAGCAAACCGTTATAAAAATAAAACCAACGTAATCTGGTTAAACGGAGGAGATACCCACGGAAATGAATTTAAAGATATCTGGAATGCGATCGGAAGTACATTAAAAACAAATAATCCAGATCAGTTAGTGACTTTTCATCCTTTTGGAAGAACCGATTCTTCAGATGATTATCACACTGCAAGCTGGTTAGATTTCAATATGTTTCAGTCAGGCCACAGAAGATACGATCAGGATTCAGTGAAAACGAATTTCAAAGAAGACAATTACAAATTTGTCTTAAGAGATTTTGAATTAAAACCAACAAAACCAACTCTTGACGGAGAACCTTCATACGAAGGAATTCCACATGGTTTGCATGACACTTTACAACCAAAATGGAAAGCAAGTGACGTACGCCGTTATGGATATTGGTCGGTTCTCTCAGGCGCTGCAGGTTATACTTACGGTCATAATGCTGTAATGCAGATGTTCAGAAAAGGTGACAAACCAGCTTACGGAAATAAAGAGTTATGGACATCAGCAATTAATGCGCCGGGTGCGGGAGAAATGGTTTATATTAAAAAATTGATGTTAGAATTTCCATTTTTAGAAGGAACTCCTGATATTTCATTCGTTGTCAATCAAGGAGAGAAATACGATTATATTCCGGCATTAAAAGGAAAAGGATATGCTTTGCTATATACTTACAACGGAAGAAAAATCGAAGTAAATATGGGTAAAATTTTGGGAGATAAAGTTCAGGCAAGTTGGTACAATCCAAGAAATGGACAAAAAACGAAAATTGGAACTTTTGAGAATAAAGGAATTAAAGAATTTCAGCCTTCTGATAAAAAAGAAGATGGGAATGACTGGGTTTTGATTTTAGAATCAAAGTAACCACAATCTTGTCATCCTGAGGAACGAAGGATCACACTAGAAACTTCGCAAAGTGATTCCGCAATCCTTGTCGAGTTACGTGTGTGATCCTTCGTTCCTCAGGATGACAAAAATGAGAATAAAAAATCCGCGCAATCTGCCAGATCTGCGTGAAACCAAAAACATTATGAAAATAAAAAACATTATAATACTATTATTCTTCATCACAGGTTTCAACACCGCTTTCGCAAACGACGGCTGGCTGAATATCTTAAATGAAGGCGGAAATAACAAAGGAATAAAATGTACCGAAGCCATTCAGAATGCTATCGAAAAAGCGTCTAAAAATGGTGGCGGAACTATTTTTTTTCCTGCCGGGGAATATTTAACAGGAGCTTTAAAGTTGAAAAGTAATATCACGATTCATTTGGATTCGGGTGCACTTTTGAAATTTTCAGACAATTTTGATGATTATTTACCATATGTCGAAATGCGTTATGAAGGATTGGTGATGAAATCTTTTTCACCATTATTCTATGCCAAAGATGCAGAGAATATCACCATCAAAGGAAGAGGAGTAATCGACGGACAAGGAAAAGCGTGGTGGAATGAAGTGTACCGAATTGAAACAGCAAAAGGACCTATTCCACAAACGAAATATCAAAAAATGTGGGAAGAACAAAACAAAGGAATCGTTTATTCTGACTATTATAAAAGAACAATTGATAAAAAGTTTTTCAGACCTTCTTTCTTTCAGGCTTATGGTTGTAAAAATATTTTGATTGAAGGTGTAACGTTTCAAAATTCTCCTTTTTGGACAATTAACCCTGAATTTTGTGATAACGTAACGGTTACGGGAATTTCAATTTTTAATCCCCATTCGCCAAATACAGACGGAATTAATCCTTCTTCCTGCACCAATGTGCATATTTCGAATTGCCATATCAGTGTTGGAGATGATTGTATTACAATCAAATCGGGCAGAGATGAAGACGGTCGTAAATACGGAAGAGCTACAGAAAATGTAACAATTACCAATTGTACCATGTTAAGCGGTCACGGTGGTGTTGTTATTGGAAGTGAAATGTCGGGCGGAATCAAAAAAATCACGATTTCAAATTGTGTTTTTGACGGAACGGACAGAGGAATCCGTATCAAATCAGCACGTGGTCGTGGCGGTGTTGTAGAAGATATTCGTGTCGATAATATTGTGATGAAAAACATCAAAGAAGAAGCCATTATTTTGGATTTGTTCTATGATAAAGATAATGCAGCAGAGCCGGTTACAGAACGTACGCCTATTTTCAGAAACATTCACATCAGCAATGTTACGGGCGGAAATGTAAATAAAGCAGGATTCGTTCGTGGAATTTCTGAAATGCCAATTCAAAATATTTCTTTCTCGAATATTAATATGGATGGTAAAGAAGGTTTTACAGTAATCACGGCAACAGATATTGAGTTCCATGATGTAAAAGTAAATGCATCAGTTGGTTCTTCGTTCAAAATTTCAGATGCTAAAAACCTTATTTTAGATAATGTAGGTTCATCAACTCCAATAAAAGGAGTTCCGGTTATCAAAATTGAGAATGCATCGAATATCATGATCAACAATAATTTTCCATTTAATGCGACAGATGTTTTCATCGAAGCTGACGGAAAAGAAACAAAAAATATTTTCCTTAAAAACAATGTATTTAATAATGTAAATACGGTTGTGAAAAAAGGAGCTGCTTTAGATAAAAAAGCGATAATAGAATAAGAAGTTCGTCTTCCTGCAAAGTTTTCAAAACCTTGTAGGTATTCAATATTCAAAATAACACCGACAAGGTTTTGAAAACCTTGCAGGAGAGCAAAAACAAAAAATGAAAAAAATATTCATCATCCTGACCCTTTCCATTTTTGCCATAAGTTATTCGCAGAAAAAGAAAGAAATTTATCTTTTTACTTCGTTTCGGGAACCAGCGACCGAAGGTTTATACTTAGCTTACAGCGAAGACGGATACAATTGGAAAGGTCTTGAAGGATCGTTTTTAAAACCAGAAATTGGAACCAGCAAAATCATGCGTGATCCTTCGATCACAAAAGGAGCTGACGGAACGTATCATTTGGTTTGGACAACAGACTGGAAGGGCGGAAATGGTTTTGGATATGCCAGTTCTAAGGATTTGATTCATTGGTCAAAACAAGAATATATTCCGGTAATGAAAAACGAACCGGAAGTAGTAAATGTTTGGGCTCCGGAAATTTTTTATGATGATGTCAAAAAAGAATATATTATCATTTGGGCATCTACAATTCCGTTTAGATTCGAAAAAGGAATAGAAGAAGAGAAAAATAATCACCGTATGTATTATGTGACAACGAAGGATTTTAAAACTTTCTCGGATGCAAAATTATATTACGAACCAGGTTTTAGCGTGATCGATTGTGTGATTGTAAAAAAAGGAAAGAAAGATTATGTTTTGGTTCTGAAAGACAATACCAGACCAATGCGTAATATAAAAGTTGCTTTCGGAAAATCGCCTTTAGGACCTTTCGGAAAAAGTTCAGAACCTTTTACAGCACATTTATCAGAAGGTCCAACGGTAGTAAAAGTCGGAAAAGAATGGCTGATTTATTATGATAATTACGGCGAAAAAAATTATAAAGCTTCAAGCACAACAGATTTTGTTCATTTTGAAGATGTGTCTTCAAAAATAAGTCTTCCGGAAGGACATAAACACGGAACGATTACAACAATATCCGAAGGAGTTTTAAAAGGATTAATTGAAAAAAAATAAAAAAATAAAAAAATCTGCCAAATCAGCTAAATCTGCGAGAGTAAAATTTTTTCCCCTGCAGATTTAGCAGATCAAGCAGATAAAAAAGTTAGAAAAATTTCACGCAGATTTAAATTGATTTAAGCAGATTTTGCAGATTTTTTATTTAAATGTAATCGGATAAAAAATCTGCTTTGATCAGCTAAAATCTGCCAAATCTGCGTGAAACAAAAAATATAAATAATGATTACTTTCCAAAACATAAAAACCAACATCATAACTACAGCTGCAATTCTATTGACTTGCACAGTTGTAAATGCCCAAAACGACACAGTACGTTATGTTGGTAAAACACTTTCTAATGTCGATTATCATCACGGGCAATTGAGTCCGGCGGTGGGCGTTCACGCAACACAAATTATGCGTGCAAGCCGTGAACATCCGGAAAAAGCCGATGGTTTTGGCTGGACCTACAACCACCAGCCGATGATGGCGTATTGGAACAATACTTTCTATTTGCATTATTTAAGCGACCCATCAGGAGAACATATTCCGCCGGGACAAACTTTTATGATGACCTCAAAAGACGGAGTAACATGGACAAAACCTCAGGTTCTTTTTCCAATTTACCACGTTCCTGACGGATTTAAAAAAGAAGGTGTTGAAGGTGTGGCCAAAAATTTAGATGCCGTAATGCACCAGCGAATGGGTTTTTATGTTTCATCAGATAATCGATTGCTGGCGGTGGGTTATTACGGAGTGGCATTAGACAAAAAAGATGATCCAAATGACGGAAAAGGAATTGGCCGTGTAGTTAGAGAAATTTACAAAGACGGAAGTTATGGTCCGGTTTATTTTATCAGATACAATAAAAACGGAAATCCAATACCAACTACATTTCCATTTTATACGAAAAGCAAAGACAAGAAATTTATCAAAGCTTGTGATGAATTAATGTCGAAACCCTTATTAATGCAACAATGGGTAGAAGAGGCCGACAGAGATGACGCTTTAATTCCGCTAAAAAAACAATATAAAGCATTCAATTATTACCATTTACCAAACGGAAACGTAGTAGGTTTATGGAAATTTGCTTTGACTTCTATCAGTAAAGATGATGGAAAAACATGGCAATATACGCCAACAAGAGCGCCGGGTTTTGTAAACAGTAATGCTAAAATCTGGGGACAAAAAACGGCTGACAATCGTTATGCAACTGTTTATAATCCATCAGAATATCGTTGGCCATTGGCAATTTCAACAAGTGATGACGGGTTGAATTACAAAGATTTATTATTGGTTCACGGCGAAATTACTCCGATGCGTTATGGTGGAAACTACAAATCGGCAGGTCCGCAATACGTTCGAGGAATTCCGGAAACGGATGGAACTCCGCCTGACGGAAAACTTTGGGTAAGTTACAGTGTAAACAAAGAAGATATTTGGGTAGCTTCAATTCCCGTTCCTGTAACCAGCGAAGTGAAAGAAGATGTAAAAGATGTTTTTAATGATTTGCCAAATGGCGATGAATTGAAATTCTGGAATACCTATGATTTATCGTGGGCTTCTACGAAAGTGGAAAAGAAAACAGATGGCGTAAAATGGCTAACATTAAGAGATCAGGATTATTTTGATTATTCCCGTGCAGAACGCGTGATTCCGTTTGCACAAAAAATGGAAGCCACTTTTACCGTTAAACCGGAACAAAATAATCACGGTTTATTGCAAATTGAATTCCAAAATAAACAAGGACTTCCGGCTATTCGATTAGAATTCGATTCGGATGGAGAATTGAAAGCGAAAAATGGCGCCCGTTTTGGCGGACTTACAAAATACGAAGCTGGAAAAGAATATACGATCACAGTTAAATTAGATGTTACTTCCCGTTCGTATATGGTGAAAGTAAATGACGGTAAAGAAACCAATAAAATATTCTATGCGCCGGTTGATGGTATTTCGCGCATTATGTTCCGTACCGGAGATCAGCGTTATACGCCAAATGCAGATACAGAGCCAGACACACCAGATTTTACGGATTTACCAAATACAGGCAAACTAATTCAGGAAGCGGTATTTAATATTAAATCATTGGTAACAAAAAAGTTATAATAATTTGCACCATTAAGAGATTAAGAGAATTTAGCGGAATGCTTAATAAAACTTAATTTTAGAGAATAAAGAAGTTAACGCTTAATTTAACTTAATGTCTTAATGGTTCAATTAAAATTTACAAAGTGAAGTTTCTCAAAAACATATTATTTCTCTTTTGTCTTCTAACAACTTTCATCTCAAATGGGCAGATTGCTGCTGAACATTTGATTTGTGAGATGACAGAAAACCCGTTGGCTGTTATTCAAAAACAACCAAGATTAAGTTGGCAATTGGTTTCAAAAGAATTTAATACATCACAAATTGGGTATCAGATTTTGGTTGCTTCATCTGAAGAAAAACTAGAAAATGATGAAGGTAATATTTGGAACAGCGGAAGAGTTAATTCCAATAAAAATTTACAGATTTCGTATGGCGGAAGCCCTTTAAAAACGGAAACCAAATATTTTTGGAAAGTTAAAGTATGGAATCAAAAAGGTAAAATTTCTAAATGGAGTAAAACTGCTTTTTTCAGAATTGCACCAGACGAATCAGACTTAAATCCAATTTGGATTGGGGCGATTACAAAAGCAGACAGTCATTTGCCGGAAGGCAGAAATTTTCACTCGGCGACTTATAAAAGAGAGAAAAAAGAGGCGATAATTAATGCTTCAGATTCTTTATCACGCAGAAGCATTATGCTTCGAAAATCATTTAATGTTGCTAAAGAAATTAAGGAAGCGGTAGTTTATATTTCAGGTTTGGGGCATTACGAATTGACTCTAAACGGAAAAAAAATCGGCAATAGTGAATTTGCTCCTTTATGGACAGATTACGACAAAACCGTAAATTATAATACCTACGAATTATCAGCTGCTGAATTGCAAAAAGAGGAAAATGTAATTGGCGTTCTTTTAGGAAACGGAATGTACAATACCCTTGCAGAAAGATATACCAAGTTTTTTGTGAGTTTTGGTCCGCCAACTTTATTCTTCAAAATGAAAATCGTTTACAAAGACGGCTCCGAAGAAATCATAAAATCAGATCAAAGCTGGAAATACAGCAAAAGCCCAATTACCTATAACAGCATTTTTGGAGGTGAAGATTATAATGCCAACTTAGAACAAAAAGGCTGGAATTCTAAAGGATTTAACGATTCAAATTGGAAAAAAATAGTGGTTCAGGAAGCGCCAAAAGGAGTTTTGAGAGCACAAACGGCACCGCCAATTACGATTCAGAAACGTTATGACATAAAAGAGGTAAAAGCGTTGAAACCCAACTTTTATGTTTTTAATATGGGACAAAATCTATCCGGATTTCCAACCATAAAAGTAAAAGGAAAAAAAGGACAAACGATTCGTGTTTGGGTTGGTGAAGGATTGAACGACGACGGAACAATTGGTCAGGGAAGATCCGGAAAACCATACTATTACGACTATACTTTAAAAGGCGAAGGTGTAGAAGAATGGCAGCCAAAATTTAGTTATTACGGTTTTCAATATGTTCAGATAGAGAATATCAATTATAAAGAAACCAAAGATCAAAACTTGCCAACACTGGTTGATTTAAAATCGAATTTTATTTACAATTCGGCTGGAGAAGCAGGAACTTTTGAATCTTCCAATACAATTTTTAATAAGGCACATGAACTGATTAATAACTCCATAAAAAGTAATTTTCAGAGTGTTTTCACCGATTGTCCACAACGCGAAAAATTGGGTTGGTTAGAAGAGATTCACTTAAACGGTCCGGGATTAATGTTCAATTATAATCTGGAAAGTTATATTCCGGCGATAATGCAAAACATCTCAGATGCACAAAGAGAGAATGGTTTAATTCCGACAATAGTTCCTGAATATGTAGTTTTTGGTGGCGATTTTACCGATTCACCGGAATGGGGCGTAACTGGAGTAATTCTCCCATGGATGTATTATGAATATTATGGAGATGCTTCTTTATTGGAAAAATATTATCCGGTGATGAAAAACTACGTGGATTATTTAGGAACAAAAGCGAAAGATCATATAGTATCGCATGGTTTAGGCGATTGGTACGATTACGGAACGCACGCCGCAGGATATTCTAAAAACAGTCCGATTGCACTTTCTGCCACTTCACATTATTTTTATGGAGCAAATTTGGTGGCAAAAGCGGCAAAATTGTTGAACAAAACAGAAGATATTCAGAAATATGAAACTTTGACTGCGGATATAAAAAATGCTTTCAACAAGGAATTCTTCAATCCCGAAACAAAACAATACGGCACAAACAGCCAGTTTAGTAATGCCGTTCCGGTTTATATGGATATTGTTGAACCGCAATATAAAGCGGCAGTAATGCAAAATTTACTGAATGATATTAAAGCAAAAGGTGACAGATTAACTACAGGCGATGTTGGAAATCGTTATTTATTTCAGGCTTTGGCTCAAAATGGCGAAAATGAAATGATGTATAAAATGAACAATCATTACGATGCGCCGGGTTATGGATTTCAGATTAAATTCGGATTGACGACTTTAACCGAACAATGGGATCCGCGAAAAGGAAATTCGTGGAATCACTTTATGATGGGACAAATTGAAGAATGGTTTTACCAAAGTTTAGCAGGAATTGTTTCAGATGATAAAAACCCGGGTTTCAAACATTTCTTTATTCAGCCTGAAGTGGTGGGCGATATGACTTTTGTAAAAGCAACTTATAAATCCATTTATGGAAATATTGCTTCGGCCTGGGAAAAGAAAGATGAAAAATTGATTTTAAAAGTTGAGATTCCGGTGAATACATCGGCAACAATAAAATTACCTGTTCCGAAAAATACTGAAATAAGAATAAACGGAAAAGTTGCTAAAAATTTAGAATTAGGTTCAGGAAAATATACAATTGAATGTACGTTGTAAGATGTTAGATGCGATTTGTCAAAATGTTGATAGTTAATCAACTTGATATTGTAAACGATAAAAATAAAATTGAATAGCCTCCAGTTTTAGCTGGAGTTTAAAATATACAAGTCAAAAGGCTTTAGCCAAATTAAGAAGTTAGGCTAAAGCCAGTTTAGAAAACAATTTATTCTCCTCCAGCTAAAGCAGGAGGCAATTCAAAAAAGTTTGATATATAAAATGAAAAATTTAAAGAACATAAAACTCGCACTTCTACTTTCAATCTTTGCATTGACACTTTCAAATGCGCAAATAACTTCCGATGAAAACTTTAGAAAGCCAGTTTCAGAAACGCTGAAAAAAATTGAAACTGTTTTTCACGTGACGATTAACGATGACAGAGGTTTATTAAAAGGAAAAGAACTGGATTATGCCGATTGGAGAATCGAGCCGGGCAATCTGGCGATTTCTTTAACGAACATTTTAGCGCCTTTTGAATTGATGTATTTCAAACAACCGGATGGAACTTATATCATCAGAAAATATGAAAACCATAAAGTTTCGGTTGATAAAGGAAGAGAGCGTTTAGATTATTTGACGACTTTATATTCGAATGTTTCAGAATGGGAAGCAAGAAAAAAAGAAATAAAAGGGTGTATGATAACGTCATTTGGATTGGACAAAGCGCCACCAATGCCAAAATCAAAACCAATTTTAACGCCAAAAAGAATTTATAAAGATTACAGTATCGAAAATATTGGTTTGGAAATTCTGCCTGGAGTTTACGCCACAGGATCTATCTACAAACCGTATCCCTTAAATAAAAAAGCACCGGTAATTTTAACGCCGGACGGACATTTTGGAGACGGAAGATATAGAAAAGACGAACAATACCGTTGTGCGATTATGGCTAAAATGGGTGCCATTGTAGTAAGTTACGATTTGTTTGCCTGGGGAGAATCATTATTGCAATTCCCGGAGCAAACACACAGAAATAGTATTGCATCAACAGTACAGGTTTTAACCGGAATCCGATTATTGGATTATTTATCGACTCAAAAAAATGTAGATATGTCGCGCGTTGGTGTAACCGGTGGCTCCGGCGGGGGATCACACACGATGTTTTTAGCAGCTTTGGATGATAGAATTACGGTTTCTGCTCCGGTGGTAATGGTTTCATCTCATTTTTCTGGTGGATGTCCGTGCGAAAGCGGTCGCGGAATTCACTTATGTGGAAACGGAACAAACAATGCTGAAATCTCTGCGATGATGGCGCCAAAACCACAATTGATTGTTTCTGATGGAAAAGACTGGACATTGGCGGTTCCTGAATTGGAATTCCCTTTTATCCAAAGAACTTATGAACTTTACGGTAAAAAAGATTTGGTAGAAAACGCTCATTTTGCCAAAGAAGGACATGATTTTGGAGTTTCAAAACGTATGGCATTGTATCCGTTTATGGCGAAATATTTAGGCTTGGATTTGAATAAAGTCAAAAATGCAAAAGGCGAAATCGACGAGTCAACTTGTGTAATTGAACCTTATGACAAACTATATGTTTTTGGTAATAAAGCTGAAAATTTACCTAAAAATGCGCTGAAAGATATCGACAAATTATATGAAATGTTTGGAGAGAAAAACAACAAGATTTACGAGGTTAAAAAATAGCCACGAATTCACGAATTATTTTGTCACAGATTAAAATGATTAGAAGGATTTTTATCTCCATAATCTGCTAAATCTGCGAGAGTAATTTTTCAAGCAGATTTAGCAGATCGAGCAGATTTTCAACAATTGACAAAATAAATTTGAAAAATTAAACACAAAGATAAATTAGAGTTAATTCGTGAATTCGTGGCGAAAAAAAAATATAAGCATGAGATTAAAAATTAAAATTACGGCGATTTGTGTTGGGCTTTTTTCGCTTACAGCAATGGCGCAAACCAATAATGAATTAAAACTTTGGTACGATAAACCCGCTGCTATCTGGAACGAAGCACTTCCTTTAGGAAATGGTCGTTTGGGGGCGATGGTTTTTGGAGATCCGGCAGTAGAACGTTTGCAATTAAATGAAGAAACCATTTGGGCAGGTTCACCAAACAGCAATGCACATTCGAAATCGATAAAAGCTTTACCAATTGTTCGTCAATTAATTTTTGATGGAAAATTTGATGAAGCACAGGAATTGGCGACGCAGGATATTATGTCGCAAACCAATGACGGAATGCCATACCAAACTTTTGGGAGCGTTTATATTTCGTTTCCGGGGCATCAAAAATATACTAATTATTACAGAGATTTAGATATTGCAAATGCTACAGCGAAAGTAAAATACACGGTTAATGGTGTAGAATTTACGAGAGAAATTTTGACCGCATTTTCAGATCAGGTAATTGCAGTGAAATTATCTGCTAATAAACCGGGACAAATTACTTGTAATGTTTTCATGAATAGTCCGATTGATAAAACAGTTGCTGCTTCAGATGGCGAACAAATCTTGCTTTCGGGAATCGGAACTAATTTTGAAAATCAAAAAGGGAAAGTTAAATTTCAGGGAAGATTAACAGCGAAAAATAAAGGCGGAGAAGTTTCTTCAAGCAACGGAATCATCAGCATCAACAAAGCCGATGAGGTAACGCTTTATATTTCGATAGCAACGAATTTCAAAAATTATCAGGATATTTCAGAAGATGAAGTAGCGAAAAGCAAAGGCTATTTGGCGAAAGCCGAAACTAAAGATTTCGAAAGCATCAAAAAAGATCACATTGATTATTATCAAAAATTCTTCAACAGAGTTTCTTTTGATTTAGGAACAAACGAAGAGGCGAAGAAACCAACTAATGAACGCATCAGGGATTTCTCGAAACAATTCGATCCGCAGTTAGCGAGTTTGTATTTTCAGTTTGGACGTTATCTTTTAATCTCAAGTTCACAGCCTGGCGGACAACCAGCCAATTTGCAAGGAATTTGGAACGATATGGTAACTCCGCCTTGGGACAGTAAATACACCACAAATATTAATGCCGAGATGAATTATTGGCCGGCGGAAGTCACCAATCTTTCAGAAATGCACGAGCCTTTTATTCAAATGGCAAAAGAGTTGAGTGTTACGGGTCATGAAACCGCAAAAACGATGTACAATGCAAACGGTTGGGTTTTGCATCATAACACAGATATTTGGCGCGTTACAGCTCCCGTAGACAATGCCACTTCAGGAATGTGGCCAACGGGTGGTGCGTGGGTTTCTCAGGATTTATGGGAAAGATATTTATATACCGGTGATAAAAATTATTTAAAAGAAATTTACCCAATCATGAAAGGTGCGGCAGAATTCTTTTTAGACTTTATGATTGTCGATCCAAACACAGGTTATTTGGTAGTTGTGCCTTCAGTTTCACCTGAAAACACACATGCAGGCGGAAGCGGAAAAGCAACTATTGCTTCCGGAACTACAATGGACAATCAATTGGTTTTTGATTTGTTTACACATGTTATCGAAGCTTCAAAATTGGTTGCTCCGGACGAAAATTTCAATAAAAAACTAACAGATGCTTTGGCTAAAATGCCGCCAATGAAAATTGGAAAATACAGTCAGTTGCAAGAATGGCAAACCGATTGGGACAACCCTGAAGACAAACACAGACACGTTTCGCATTTGTACGGTTTGTTTCCGAGTAACCAAATTTCACCAACAAAAACACCGGAATTGTTTGAAGCCGCAAAGAACTCATTAAATTATAGAGGTGACGAATCTACAGGTTGGTCAATGGGATGGAAAGTGTGTTGGTGGTCCAGATTATTAGATGGAAATCACGCTTATAAATTGTTGCAGGATCAATTGCATTTGGTTACGGCTGAACAAAGAAAAGGTGGAGGAACGTATCCGAATATGTTAGACGCGCATCAGCCATTTCAAATTGATGGTAACTTTGGATGTACGGCTGGAATTGCCGAAATGTTGATGCAAAGCCAGGAAGATGCAATTCATTTATTACCTGCTTTACCAAGCGTTTGGAAAGACGGAAGTATTAAAGGTTTGATATCCAGAGGAGGATTCGTGATTGATATGACGTGGAAAAACAATAAAGTTTCTGAGTTGAAAATTTATTCAAAATTAGGAGGAAACTGCAGATTAAAAGTGGATAATACGTTAACTGCCGGAAAAGGAACAGCAATTAAAAAAGCAAAAGGGAAAAATTTAAATCCGTTGTTTTATGATGTTGAAGTGAAAAAGCCGATTATTTCAGAAAAAGCGAATTTGAAGGAAGTAGTATTGCCAAAGTATAATGAATATGATGTGCAGATGAAGGCGGGGCAGACTTATACTTTTTATGGGAATTAGAAAAGTTTCCTGTAAAGTTTTCAAAACCTTGTAATTCTAAAAATAATATTTGAATAGCCTCCTGCTTTAGCTGGAGAAATAAATGAGAAAAGTTTTTGGCTTTAGCCGAACTAAATATTTTGGCTAAAGCCATTTAAAGATGCATTTATTTGAACCTCCAGCTAAAGCAGGAGGTAATTCAAAAACAGAGTAAAAAAATAAAATTTGAATAATAATTCTAAACATGTTACAAAATTTCAAATACAAAATAATAGTTTTCATAATCCTGATTACAACTTTAAATGGTTGCAAATCAGGAATGCCAAATTCTAAAAGTACAGCTGCCATTTTAAAACAAGAAAACTACAAACATTATGTTGATTATTTCAACACGATGGAAGATGAGAATTTAAAATTTGCAATTCCGAATGATTCAGCGTGGACTTGGATGGAAAAAAATATCCCGTTGTTTGAATGTCCGCAGCAAAATTTTGAGGAAATCTATTATTTCCGTTGGTGGAGTGCGCGTAAACATATCAAGAAAACACCACAGGGATATGCGATTACAGAATTTTTAGTAGATCGTTCTTATGCCGATAAATACAATATGATTAGTTGTGCTTTGGGACATCATATTAATGAGTTCAGATGGATTCACAATCCGCAATATTTAGAGGAAGACGTTCATTTATGGTTTAGAGGTAATGATGGCAAGCCAATGAAAAAGCTCAG
Source organism: Flavobacterium sp. GW821-FHT11G01 (assembly GCF_058808175.1). Classification (NCBI taxonomy): domain Bacteria; kingdom Pseudomonadati; phylum Bacteroidota; class Flavobacteriia; order Flavobacteriales; family Flavobacteriaceae; genus Flavobacterium; species Flavobacterium sp. GW821-FHT11G01. The sequence goes on from NZ_JBXARK010000006.1 coordinate 57,148, forward strand.
AACTTTTAGCAGCTGGACGGCGGATGCGTTGTACAATCGTTATTTGGTAAATAAAGATGATAAGTTTTTAGTGGATATGTTTCCTGATTTGGCAGCAGAATATGCAGCCTGGGAAGGAGACAGAAAACGCAAAGATGGTTTGTTCTGGCAGTTTGATGTAAAAGACGGAATGGAAGAATCGTTAAGCGGTGCCAGAAAATTTAGAAATGCGCGTCCGACAATAAATAGTTATATGTTTGGAAATGCAACCGCTTTGGCAAAAATAGCAAAGCTAAAAGGCGATACGAAACAAGAAAATTATTTTGAAGCAAAAGCCGATACATTGCAAAAATTAGTAGAAACAAAACTTTGGAATACCAAAAGTGAATTCTTTGAAACGTTTACAGAGAAAGATACTTTGGCACAAGTGCGAGAAGCTATCGGATTTATTCCGTGGTATTTTAATTTGCCACAAAAAGACAAAGGTTTTGAAAAAGCCTGGGAACAAATTAAAGATGAAAAAGGATTTTTAGCTCCGTTTGGGTTAACAACGGCTGAAAGAAGAAGTCCGCGTTTTAGAACACACGGAACTGGAACTTGTGAATGGGATGGAGCGATTTGGCCTTTTGCGAGTTCACAAACGTTAACTGCTTTAGCCAATGTGTTGAATAATTACGATCAGAATTTCGTTGGTAAACCGGATTATTTCAAACAACTAAGTTTATATGTTGAGTCACAATATTTCCACGGAAGACCTTATTTGGGAGAATATCTGGATGAAACTACAGGATATTGGTTAATGGGTGAAAGAGAACGCAGTAGATATTATAATCATTCGACTTTTAACGATCTGGTGATTACAGGTTTGGTAGGTTTACGCCCGAGAGCGGATGAAAAAATAGAAGTAAATCCGTTGATCCCACAAGAAAAATGGGATTGGTTTTGTCTGGATAATGTTTTGTATCACGGCAATATCATAACCATTCTTTGGGATAAAACAGGAGAAAAATATCATAAAGGAAAAGGATTTAGAATTTTGAAAAACGGTAAGGAAATTGCCGTTTCTGAGAAATTGGAAAAATTGGTTTCGGAATAAAATTTAATTATTTCACGCAGATTTTGCAGATTTGAGCAGATTTAATTTGATTTTTTATCTTTAAATTCAGCGAAATGGCAAAAGAATTAATCTGCGTTCATCTGCCAAAATCTCTTTAAATCTGCGTGAAACAAAAATCACAGCAAAGCATTAAAATTTAAATTATGAAAAAGTTTTTTTTACATACAATATTCATCATTATAACATTGATTTCCTTTTCGGCGAAAGCCCAAAATAAAATCTCCGTTATCAATTTGCAATGCGAAATGCTCAACAATCCCGAAGGAATTGATGTTTTGCAACCCAGATTGAGCTGGCAAATTAATGCCGATGTAAACGATGTAAAACAAACCGCTTATCAAATTTTAGTGGCTTCAACTTTAGAAAATTTAAATGCGAATAAAGCCGATTTATGGGATAGTGGAAAAGTGGAAAGTAATGAAGCTGTCAATATTATTTATAAAGGAAAACGACTGGAAAACAGACAAGATGTTTTTTGGAAAGTAACGATCTGGACAAATAAAGGAGAAATAAAATCAAATGAAAAGGCACATTTCAGCATCGGAATTTTAACCTATGCCGACTGGAAATCGACACGTTGGATTGGATATGAAAAATTGTCGAAAGATGATAGCGTTTCTCAATATGCGAGATTATCTGCCCGCTATTTAAGGAAAGAAATAAATCTTAAAAAACAGGTTAAAAATGCCAAGGTCTATATCATGGGAATGGGCTTGTACGAGCTGTACATTAACGGAAATAAAATTGGTGATCAGGTTTTGGCACCTGTTCCTACAGATTACACCAAAAATGTAAAATACAATGTTTTTGATGTGACTTCGCAATTGAAAGAAGGTAAAAATATGTTGGGAACCATTTTAGGAAACGGACGTTTTTTTGCCATGCGACAAGATTATAAACCGTATAAAATAAAATCATTTGGCTTGCCAAAAATGGTCTTGCAATTGTTTGTTGAATATACCGATGGAACTCAGGAGATCATCAGGACGGATGATACCTGGAAAGTAACGACTGACGGACCAATTTTGTCTAACAATGAATATGACGGCGAGGAATATGATGCCCGCAAGGAAATGAAAGGCTGGAACACAACCAGTTTTGATGATAAAAATTGGGTAAATGCAAGATATGTGCAAGAGCCAGGAGGTTTTTATGAAGGGCAAATGACACCGAACATGAAAATAATGGGCGAGGTAAAACCTGTTTCTATAAAAGCTACAGCAAAAGGAACTTATATTTTAGATATGGGTCAGAATATGGTAGGTTGGCTGCAATTGAGAGTTAAAGGGAAAAGTGGCGATCAAATTACAATGAAATTTGCTGAATCTTTACAAGCTGATGGTTCTTTATATATTGCCAATTTGCGTGATGCAAAAACTACGGATCTTTATACTTTAAAAGGAGAAGGGGAAGAAATTTGGGAACCCCGATTTATATTTCACGGATTCCGTTTTGTTGAGGTTTCGGGATTTCCAACAAAACCAACTGTAGATAATTTTGTTGGAAAAGTGGTTTATGATGACATCAAAACAACCGGAACTTTCGAATCTTCGGATGCAATAATGAATCAAATTTTCAAGAATGCCTATTGGGGAATAAGAGGAAATTATAAAGGAATGCCAATCGATTGTCCACAACGTAACGAACGTCAGCCTTGGTTGGGAGACAGAACAACGGGTGCTTATGGCGAAAGTTTTCTATTTGATAATCAAACTTTATACGCTAAATGGCTCGATGATATCAAAAATGCACAAACTCAGGATGGAGGTTTGCCAGATGTAGCACCGGCGTTTTGGCGTTATTATGGTGATAACGTAACCTGGCCGGGAACTTATATTACGGTTGCCGATATGTTGTACCAACAATTTGCCGATCAGGAAGTCATTAAAAAACAATATCCATACATGAAAAAGTGGATGGTGTATATGGAAGAAAATTATCTGGTAAACGATTTGATGGATAAGGATAAATATGGCGACTGGTGCGTGCCGCCTGAATCTTTAGAATTAATTCGTTCAAAAGATCCGGCTCGTTTAACGGATGGCGGATTAATATCAAGTGCGTTTTATTATCAGTTATTGGGAATCATGAAAAAATTTGCCAAAATCGCGAATACAGATACTGATGTTGAACATTATACTGATTTATCAGAAAGAATCAGCAAAGCTTTTAATGCAAAATATTTAAATGTAGCAACGAACACTTATGCCAATAATACCGTAACCGCAAATGTGTTGCCTTTGGCTTTCGGATTGGTTCCTGAAAATCTAAAAGAAAAGGTTTTCCAAAATATGGTTCATGAAGTTGAGGTAACTAAAAACGGTCATATTAGTACGGGCGTAATCGGAACTCAATTTTTGATGCGAACCCTGACCAATTTTGGAAGAGGAGATTTGGCGTACAAATTGGCTTCTAACAAAACATACCCAAGTTGGGGATTTATGGTAGAAAATGGCGCGACAACTATTTGGGAATTATGGAACGGAAACACTGCAGATCCTAGTATGAATTCTCAAAATCATGTGATGCTTTTAGGCGATTTATTGATTTGGTATTATGAAAATATGGCCGGAATCAAAAGTAATCCTGAAACGCCGGGTTTCAAACAAATCATTATGAAACCTGATTTTGAGGCAGGATTAACTTTTGTAAACGCTTCATACGAATCCATTCACGGATTGATAAAAAGCAACTGGAAGAAAAGCAAAAACAATTTGCAATGGAATATCACTATCCCGGCAAATACATCGGCTTTGGTTTATTTGCCAACAACAAATGTTTCAAATGTCATTTTAAATGGTAAAAAGTTAACTGCTGAAACTTATAAAATCGAAGGTGATAAATTGGTTTTAACAATACCTTCAGGTGCTTATAATGTTAACGTAAAGCGTTAATTTTACTAATTCGGGACAGTACAGGATACATCTTTAATTTTTTAGTGTCATTTTTACACTTAATAAATATTTTTGTGCGAAAAATTATTAGTAGTGCATAAAAATTCAAAAAATAATCCAAAAATAAAATTAAGAATGAAGATCATAAAGATAACTTTTGTCTTATTCGGTTTATTGCTTTTAGGAAGCTGTAAATCTGCTTTAGAAAAAAAGACCTGGAAAGAAGGAATTTTAGTTGATGAGTTTATCTATGATAAAGCACCTTATCCTTCTTGTCATGCTGCGACAATTGTTGAGGCAACAAACGGAGATTTGGTAGCATCATGGTTTGGAGGAACAAAAGAAAGACATCCTGATGTTTGTATTTATGTAAGCAGAAAACCAAAAGGAAGCGACAAATGGACTGAAGGTATAAATGTTGCTGATGGCGTGATGAAAGAGGGACCAAGATTACCAACATGGAATCCGGTTTTGTATCAAATTCCGGGTGGCGATTTAATGCTTTTTTATAAAATAGGACCAAAACCATCAGAATGGTGGGGTGTAATCAGAACTTCATCTGATAACGGAAAAACATGGTCTGAAGCTAAAAATATGCCAAGCAAAGATTTTTTAGGACCAATCAAAAATAAACCGGTTTTATTAAGCAACGGAATTTTATTATGCCCGTCAAGTATTGAAGGTGACGGTTGGAGATTGCGTATGGAATCTTCTCCTGATTTCGGAAAAACATGGGTTTTAGGTGATACCTTATCAAGAGGAAAAAACAAAATCAATGCGATTCAGCCAAGTATTCTTTTCCATAAAGACGGAAGTATTCAGGCAATTGGAAGAACAAGAAACAGAGCTATCTTTAGTACTTTTTCAAAAGATAACGGAAAAACCTGGTCAGATATCGAGTTGATCGGATTGCCAAACAACAATTCAGGAACCGATGCTGTAACGCTGAAAAACGGCAAACATTTGTTGGTTTACAATCACGTATTGCCTCCGGGAACAGAAGCAAAAGGGCCAAGAACGCCTTTGAACGTCTCAATTTCTGATGACGGAATTAACTGGAAAGCGGCTTTGGTTTTAGAAGATTCAAAAATCAGTCAATATTCATATCCTTCGATGATTCAGAGTTCTGACGGAATGGTGCATATCGTTTATACCTGGAGAAGAGAAAAAATCAAATATGTAAAAATCGATCCAAGTAAATTAAAAGCATTCCCTATCAAAAACGGAATCTGGCCTGGAGACGAAAATAAAACCGTTACTGCAGTTAAGGCTGAAGAGGAATAAGATTTAAAAATTTAACCATTAAGATATTAAGTTTATTAAGCAATACGGTTGAGAAAAAATTAACCATTAAGATATTAAGTTTCATTAAGCAGCAAACTTAATTTTCTTAATATCTTAATGGTAAAAACTAAATATTTATGAATTTAACTCATTTCAAGAAAAACAGTATTGTCGCAATCTTAGCAGTTTTATCCTGCTCGTTCAATAGCTGCGCGACCGCTCAGTCATCAAAAAATAAACAACAATATAAAGTTGCGGTTTGTGACTGGATGATTTTGAAACGTCAAAAATTAGGTGCTTTTGGTTTGGCAAGTGAAATCAAAGCCGACGGAATAGAACTGGACATGGGAGGTTTAGGAAAAAGACCAACTTTTGACAGCAAATTGGGAGATCCGATTGAAAGACAAAAGTTCTTGGATAAATCTAAAGAATTGGGAGTGGGAATCAGTTCTATCGCCATGTCCGGATTCTATGCACAGTCGTTTGCAAAGAGAGAAACTATCGAACCCATGATTAATGATTGTGTAAAAGCAATGAAAGACATGAAAGTCAAAGTAGCTTATCTTCCGTTGGGAACAGAAAGTGATCTGGTTAAAAATCCAGAATTGCGTCCGGTTGTTATTGAAAGACTAAAATGGGCAGGAAAACAGGTAGGTAAAATTGGCGGAGTTATCGCGATTGAAACTTCGTTGAGCGCTACAGAAGAGAAGAAATTGTTGGAAGAAATTGGTTCTAAACACATCAAAAGTTCATTCAATTTTGCCAATGCTGCAGATAACGGAAGAGATATTGCATCGGAACTAAAAATATTAGGCAAAAAACATTTAGCCCAAATTCATGCATCCAATACAGATAAAGTTTGGTTGGAAAATGATACGATGATTAATATGCCGGAAATTAAAAAAACGCTGGATGAAATGAAATGGAGCGGCTGGTTAATTGTGGAGCGTTCAAGAGATGTGACACAAGTGCATAATGTAAAAGTTAATTACGGCGCAAATGTGGCGTATTTAAAAAAGATTTTTCAGAATTAATAAGTTTAAATAAAAGTGCTGAATATGTAAAAGTTAAACAGTGCAAGTTCACACTTTAAAAAAAATCTGCTAGATCTGCTAAATCTGCGTGAAAAATTAACTCTCGCAGATTTAGCGGATTATGCAGATTTTATCTCATTTTTTGTCATCCCGAGGAACGAGGGATCCCCGCAAGAAGCTCTACAAAGATTGGCGATATTTCTGTGCAGAGTTACTTGCGGAGATTTCTCCTTCGTCGAAATGACAAACTATATAAAAGAATAATTCGCCAAGAATAAAAATTACAATACCATGAGATATTTCAGTCTACTTTTTTTATGTTTTTACGCCACTTTCGCAACAGCGCAAAATATCACTATTGTTAGTGATCCAAAATCGTCTAGAGCTCAGTTTGGAGTTGAAAAACTATCTGAAATAGCATCAACTAAAGGATTCAAAATAATTTCTTCTGATAAAATAACTAAAAACTCAAAAGATAAAGTCATTGTTATTGGCGAAAAAGGAACTGATTTTTGGAAACAAAATTCAAAAAATGCCAAAATCGACGATAGCCAATTGAGCAAGAAAGAAGGCTTCCAAATCCGCACGCAAAAAAATATCATTTATATTGAAGGAACAGATGCAAGTGGTACTTTATACGGCGCAATGGAATTAGCAGACCGTATTAAAAGTTCAGGCGCAATTCCGACAGAAATTAATATTGATGATAGTCCGGAAATGGTGTTGAGAGGTGCTTGTATCGGAATGCAGAAACCTGTTTATCTTCCTGGGCGTGATGTCTATGAATATCCGTATACACCTGAAACTTTTCCATGGTTTTACGATAAAAAACTTTGGATAAAGTATTTGGATATGTTGGTTGAAAACCGAATGAATTCCTTGTATTTATGGAATGGACATCCATTTGCTTCATTGGTGAAACTGAAAGAGTATCCATTTGCCGTTGAGGTTAGCGACGAAGATTTCAAAAAGAACGAAGAAGTTTATAAATTTTTAACTGTAGAAGCCAACAAAAGAGGAATCTGGGTAATTCAGATGTTCTATAATATTATCGTTTCTAAACCTTTTGCGGAGCATTATAATATTAAAACCCAAGATCGTTCGCGTCCAATTACGCCTTTACTTTCAGATTATACCCGAAAATCTATTGCTGCTTTTATCGAAAAATATCCAAATGTAGGATTGATGGTTTGTTTGGGAGAAGCCATAAATACAGTTGATGATGATGTAGAATGGTTTACCAAAACGATTATTCCGGGAGTTCAGGATGGTTTAAAAGCATTAGGAAGAACAGATGAACCACCAATTATTTTGCGTTCGCATGATACTGACGGACCTTTGGTAATGGAAAAATCGCTTCCGTTGTACAAGAACTTATACACAGAAAGTAAATATACCGGAGAATCGTTAACGACTTATACACCAGGCGGACCTTGGGGAGAAACGCACAAACAACTAAGTGCTTTAAAATCGATTCATATTGAAAATGTGCACATTCTGGCAAATCTGGAACCTTTCAGATACGGTTCACCTGACTTTATTCAGAAAACAGTTAAAGCGATGCACACAGCGCACGGAGCGAATGCATTGCATTTATATCCGCAGGCATCCTATTGGGATTGGCCATATTCGGCAGATAAAACAAAAACAGGCGAACGATTACTTGAAATGGATCGCGACTGGATCTGGTACAAAGCCTGGGCGAGATATGCGTGGGACAGTAAAAGAGACAGAAACGAAGAGATTAAATTTTGGGATAAAGATTTAGCGGCTAAATTCGGTACAAATACAGAAGCGGCAAATAATATTCAAAAAGCATACGACGAATCTGGAGAAATCGCTCCAAAAACTTTAAGACGTTTCGGAATCACAGAAGGAAATCGTCAGACATTACTTTTGGGAATGTTCGAAAGCCAGTTGGTAAATCCGGCGAAATGGCGTGTTTATCCAGGATTCCATGAATCGTGTGGTCCGGTTGGCGAATTACTTTTAGAATATTCTAAAAAAGAGTGGAATCACGAACCGCATGTTGGTGAACTTCCAACGCAAATTATAGCCGAAATCACAGAACACGGAAGATTGGCCGTTAGCGCCATCGATAAAGCGGAGCCAAGTGTAACAAAAGATAAAGACGAATTTTTACGTCTTAAAAACGATATGCATTGCTACAAGGCTTTCGCCGATTTCTTTTCAGAAAAGGTAAAAGCAGCTTTATTGGTTTTACGATACAGTTACTCAAACGATATTTCAGATTTGGATAAAGCGCTTCCACATTTGGAGAAAAGTATCGAATATTATGAACTATTAGTAAATTTAACGAAAGATCATTATTGGTATGCCAACAGTATGCAAACCGCGCAACGCCGAATTCCGATTGGTGGCGATGACGGAAACAATAAAACCTGGGCAGAATTATTACCACATTACGAAAGAGAATTGGTTAATTTTAAGCGAAATCTGGATTTATTAAAATCATCAAAAGACGGAAAAATTGCAACCAAAGAAGGAAAACCATGGCAAACTGCAGAAGTAACTTTACTAAGTGAAAATAAAGGAACTTATGCGGTGAAAAATGGTATAAAAGTGTACGGAACACCAATTTCAGAATTGACTAAAATAGCGCCTGAATTGCAAAATTTAAAAGGAATTGCTTTTGAGGAAACAGCTCAAAATGAAAAAGGAACACAGTTGAAATTCAAAAATACAAAACCGGTAAAATTGGTTGTAGGTTATTTTAATTCAGATCAAAAGCGATTTTTATTTCCGCCAAGTCTGGAAACAGATGCAGCCGGAAATGCTTACGGTCAGGCCGAAGTAATTTTGGCAAGCGCCATGAATCTTAAAGAATTGCCTCGTGTAAATATTCATACTTATACCTTTCAGCCAGGAGAAAATGAATTGAATTTAGGAAAAGGAAGAGTGCTTATTTTAGGTTTTATTGATGCCAACCAAACGATAACGCCACGTGATGTTGGCTATATCGATGCAGGAGAAAAAGGAGCGATTGACTGGTTGTTCTATTAATAAGGATAATTTGGGCGTGTTTCGCCGCGGCGAACCGGGCTGTTCGTTCCCGCTTTTTTTGAGGTGAAGAAAAATCACCTCAAAAAAGAGCTCCACTGCCATCCCTCACGCGAACTCGTTGTTAGGTTAGACGTGAAAGGTTTTTGATCCAATCTTGTCATTTCGACGGAGGAGAAATCACATAAAGTAGCCACACAGTACGTCGCTCTCTGGATGAGATTTCTGCTCCGTCGAAATGACAAAAAAATAACTTATATCACTTATATGGTTTAAAAAAGTATGAAGAAAATAGTTTTTTTTATTTGCATTTTTTTAGTTTTTAGCTCTGCTAAGAGCCAGGATAACAGTGACTCAGCGAAATTGCGTAGAGAAATTTCGCTGAATTCATCTTGGGAAACTATTGTTTTAAGTGATCCTTTAAAACAGGAAGAAGCTTTTGTAAACAATCCTAAAATTGATGCAAATTGGCAAAAAACAGACGTTCCGCATAACTGGGACCAATATTACGGATACCGCAGAATGAAACACGGCAATTTGCATGGAACGGCCTGGTATCATAAAACATTTAACGTCGATAAAAAAGATAAAGGCAAACGCCTTTTTTTGTTTTTTGAAGGAGTTGGTTCTTACGCGACAGTTTGGGTAAACGGAAAGAAAGTGGGAGCACACAAAGGTGGTCGAACAACTTTTACCATCGATATTACAAATGCAATTTCCTTTGATACCAAAAACAATATAATGGTCAAAGCAGAACATCCTTCTTTTATTGCTGATCTTCCCTGGGTTTGCGGTGGCTGTTCAGGCGAATGGGGGTTTTCTGAAGGTTCTCAGCCAATGGGTATTTTCAGACCTGTTTCTTTAGTCATTACGAATGAGGTTCGTATTGAACCTTTTGGTGTTCATATCTGGAATGACAAATCGATTTCTAAAGAAAAAGCGATTCTGCATACTACAACTGAAATCAAAAATTACGGAAAATCAAACCGTGATTTAACGATTGAAAATATACTTTTTGATGCTGCGGGAAAGAAAGTTGCTATAAGTAAAAGCGATATCAAAAACGTTTCAGGAGAAACAAAAGAAATAACACAGACACTTCCGGAAATTTTAAATCCAAAGTTATGGTCGCCGTCAAATCCCTATTTGTATCAATTAGTGACTTCTGTTTATGAAAACGGAAAAATGATTGATCAATTAAAAACGCCATACGGAATTCGCTGGGTGAGTTGGCCGGTGAGCCGTGACGGAAAAGACAATCGTTTTTATATTAATGATGAACCTTTGTTTGTAAACGGAACTTGCGAATACGAACATTTGATCGGTAAAAGTCATTCCTTTTCAGATGAAGAAATTCATGCGAGAATCGAACAAATAAAAGCGGCCGGATTCAATGCTTTTAGAGAAGCGCATCAGCCTCATAATTTATTATACCAAAAAGAATTAGATGAAAACGGAATCCTGTTTTGGAGTCAGTTTTCGGCACATATCTGGTACGACACACCAGAATTCAAAGAGAATTTCAAAACCTTATTGCGAGAATGGATTAAGGAACGAAGAAACAGCCCGTCGGTTGTCATGTGGGGTTTGCAAAACGAAAGCACGATCCCAAAGGAATTTGCCGAAGAATGCACTAAAATTATCCGCGAAATGGATCCGTTATCGGCTTCTCAAAGAATCGTAACAACTTGCAACGGCGGTGAAGGAACAGATTGGAATGTAGTGCAAAACTGGTCTGGAACTTATGGCGGTGATCCTTTAAAATACCATCTCGAAATGAGCACGCAGCTCCTAAACGGAGAATACGGCGCATGGCGAACAGCAGATTTACATACCGAAGGTGAATTTGATCAAAAAGGAATTTTGAGTGAAAACAGATTTTCGCAATTAATGGAAATAAAAGTCCGTGAAGCCGAATCGGTTAAAGATAAAATTGCGGGACAATTCAACTGGCTTTTTGCTTCGCATGAAAATCCGGGACGTTCTCAAAATGGAGAAGGTTTTAGAGATATAGACAAAGTTGGTCCCATAAATTATAAAGGACTTTTTACAGTTTGGGGCGAACCGCTTGACGCTTATTATATGTACCGCGCTAATTATGTTTCAAATAAAACAAACCCAATGGTTTATATTGTTTCGCATTCGTGGCCAAACCGTTGGGATTCGGCAGGAATAAAAAATGGTATTGATATTTATTCCAATTGTGATGAAGTTGAATTGTTCAATGACGTCAATAAAAATTCTTTGGGTAAATTGAAAAATCCGGGATTGGGACAGCACTTTCAGTTTAATAATGTCAATATTCAATATAATGTTTTGTACGCTGTGGGTTATGTAAACGGAAAAGCCGTTGCAAAAGATTATGTTATTTTGAATACACTTCCGAAAGCACCAAATCTAAACGCATTATATACAGATCAGGCTGATATTACCAAATCAAAAAAAGGATACAATTATATTTACAGAGTGAATTGTGGTGGTTCTGAATTTACAGACGCTGAAGGAAATACCTGGCTGACCGATACACACAAAAATGGACAAAACACCTGGGGTTCTTTATCCTGGACAGACAAATTTGAAAAACTTCCTGATTTTTATGCCAGCCAAAGAAGTACTTTCGACCCAATTTCGGGTACAAAAAATCAGGCCTTATTTCAAAGTTTCAGATATGGAGCAGAGCAATTGAGTTATGAATTTCCTGCTGCTGATGGCGAATATTTAGTCGAATTGTATTTTACAGAACCGTGGTACGGAAACGGCGGTGGCTTAGATTGTAAAGGCTGGCGACTGTTTGACGTTGCAATTAATGATAATATTGTTTTGAAAGATTTTGATATTTGGTCAGAAGTTGGACACGATAAAGCTTTGAAAAAAACATTTGTGGTAAAAAGCAAAGGAGGAAAAATTAGAATTTCTTTTCCAAATGTTAAAGCCGGTGAAGCTATAATTTCGGCGATTGCGATTGCGACCAAAGATATTCACGCCAGACCTGCAGCTGAATCTCCTAAAAATATTCAGAATCTGGTTTTAAAGGCTTATGATAAAACAAAAAATGCAGTTGCATCATGGCTGGATTTTAATTCAAAACAATATTCAGATTCAGAAGTTGTTTTTACGAAATTGCCTTCTGAAGTTTTTGGAGCAGATTATTTGCAGTTTTCTTCCCAATCAAAAACTTCAGGTTCGTTTACAGTCAAAGAAGATGCAGCTGTTTATGTGTTAATTGATGACAAAATAAAAACACAATTTGCATGGCTTTCAGATTATAAAAAATCAGAAGAAATGGCAAAAAACAGTAACAATATTGAGTTTGCCATTTATACTAAAAAAGTAAAAAAAGGAGAGAAAATTACATTTGATAATTCAGAAAACGTGAATACTTTTATCGTCGTTCCAACTTACGATATGGGCGAAAAAGATGATTCGCGTCAGACTTTGGTTTTAGAAGCTGAAAATGCCAAAACAACCGGAACGGATATCGTAAAAGGAAATTTCAAAAAAGCGGATTATATTGAGTTCACCAAAAAAACAAATAACAGCATTGAGTTTGAAGTGAAACCAGGTGTCGCCGGAATTTATTTAATGCGTTTCAAGTTCATGAACAGAAACGAAACGCCATTAAAAGTGAAATTTAAAATGGAAGATGCCTACGGAATTTTGATGCGAAATGATACTATAGAATTTTTTCCATCCGCAGAAAAATGGAAAGTTTTGAATACGACTTCGGGAGGATATATTAATGCAGGAACGTATAAAATTACTTTAGAAGGTGACGATTTGAAAGGATTGATGTTGGATTCTTTTGAGTTTCAATAGGCGGGTTTTGCCACGAAGGCACGAAGCCGCGAAGTTTAAAGTTTTTTGATTAAAACGGTTAGTTTGTCATCCTGAGGAACGAAGGATCACACGCGGGATTCGACAAAGATTGGCGATATTCTGTACGGAGTTTCTTGTGTGATCCTTCGTTCCTCAGGATGACAAACGATAGGTAATTGAATTAGAAAAATAATAATTGTAATGAATAAGCATAAAAACATTCTACAAAAAATAACAATCATACTAGTATTATTACTTCTTGCAGCCTGTGCTTCAAAAAGTAAAAATGCCAGAATAACCGAAGATTTCAATAAAGACTGGAATTTCAAAATAGGCGATTTTCCAACTGCTATTCAATCTGATTTTAATGTTTCAGACTGGAGAACACTTCAATTGCCACACGATTGGAGTATTGAAGGCGCTTTTGATAAAGACAGTAAAACAAAACAAGCTCAGGGATTTTTGCCGGCCGGAATGGGTTGGTATCGCAAAACATTTACGATTCCACAAGATTGGGAAAACAAAACAGTTTCGGTAGAATTTGATGGGGTTTTTAAAAATAGTGAAGTATTTATTAACGGACATTCTTTAGGAATTCGTCCAAATGGATATATTTCGTTTTCTTATGAATTGTCAAAATATTTGAAATTCGGAGGTCAGAATGTGATCGCAGTAAAAGTCGATAATTCAGCTCAGCCTAATTCAAGATGGTACACCGGTTCCGGAATTTACAGAAATGTACGATTGGTTGCCAGCGCTAAATTGCATGTTGACGAATGGGGAACTTTTGTAACGACACCTGAAATTTCAAAAGAGAAAGCAAAAATTCATTTGGAAGTTGATGTTAAAAATGCTTCGGAAATCGAGAAGGAATTCAGAATGGTTTCTTCTATTTTAAATAAAAACAATGTTGAAGTTGCTCAAACAGAATCGGTACAAAAAATTGCAGCCAGTTCTTCTTCAAAAAACATTCAAAATTTCACCTTAAACAATCCGATTCTTTGGGATACAGAAAATCCGTATTTGTATAAAATAGTCACTAAAATTTATGAGAAATCAACTTTAGTCGACAGTTACGAAACGCCGCTTGGAGTTCGCTATTTTAATTTTGATGCCGAAAAAGGGTTTTCATTAAATGGAAAACCGATGAAAATTTTAGGTGTTTGTCTGCATCACGATAACGGTGCTTTGGGTGCGGTTGAAAATATTCATGCATTAAAAAGAAAATTGACCATTTTAAAAGAAATGGGAACCAATGCGATCAGAATGTCGCATAATCCGCATTCTTTAGAAATGATGCAATTGTGTGATGAAATGGGTTTTATCGTTCAGGATGAAGCTTTTGATGTTTGGAAAAAGAAAAAAGTAACCAACGATTATCATAAAGACTGGGATGCGTGGCATAAAAAAGATTTGGAAGATTTCATCAAAAGAGACCGCAATCATCCATCGGTATTGATGTGGAGTATTGGTAACGAAATCAGGGAACAATTTGATAGTACGGGAATTGCGATTACGAGAGAATTAGCGCAAATTGTAAAATCGTTAGATACAACCCGTCCTGTAACTTCTGCTTTGACGGAGAATGTTATAGAGAAAAATTTCATTTACCAATCGGGTGCTTTGGATCTTTTGGGATTCAATTACAAACACGAAGATTACAAAGATTTTCCAACTCGTTTTAAAGGGCAAAAAATAATTGCTTCAGAAAGTGTTTCGGCTTTAGAAACGCGTGGTCATTATGATTTTCCTTCGGATGGAGTTAAGGCGTGGCCATCAAAATATGGTGCTCCGTTTGACGGAAATGCAGATTGGACCGTTTCGGCTTTTGATCAGGTAAAATCGTATTGGGGCGCAACGCACGAAGAAAACTGGAAAACGATAAAGAAACAGGATTTTATGGCGGGAACTTTTATCTGGACCGGTTTCGATTACATAGGTGAACCAGATCCGTATCCATATCCGGCAAGAAGCTCTTATTTTGGAATTGTTGATTTAGCCGGTTTCCCCAAAGATGTCTATTATATGTACCAAAGTGAATGGACAACCAAACCGGTTTTGCATATTTTTCCACATTGGAACTGGCAAAAAGATCAGGAAGTTGATGTTTGGGCCTATTACAACAATGCAGATGAAGTAGAATTATTTTTAAATGGAAAATCTCTCGGAAAAAAAGCAAAACAAAATGATGATTTGCATATTTCGTGGCGCGTAAAATTTGAACCGGGAACACTAAAAGCGATTTCCAGAAAAGACGGAAAAGTAGTTTTAGAAAAAGAAATTCATACCGCGGGAGCAGCTTCCAAAATAGATTTAAAAGCAGACAAAGCGACTCTTAAAAATGATACTTATGATTTGGTTTACGTGACCGTTTGTATTGTTGATAAAGACGGAAATCTTCTGCCAAACGCAAATGATCTAATTAATTTTGAAGTTTCCGGAGGCGGAAAATTAGTGGGCGTTGATAATGGTTATCAGGCTAATTTGGATTCCTTTAAGGCTAATTCTTGTAAATTGTTTAATGGTAAATGTATTGCGATTATTCAGTCGAATGGAAAGAAAGAAGATGTTCAGTTAACAGCTTCAGCCGTACACGGAATGTCAAGCACAGTAATTGTAAAAGTAGAATAAGCACTTTAGAAAAATAAATATATTCAAAACTCCATTAGCAATAATGGAGTTTTTTTGTTGTGTTATTATTTGATTTGTGTACTAAAATTAATATTATATTAGCGACTATAAAAATCAAAATTAAATCGAAACCCAAATTTGAAAACCTTTAAAAATACCGCAATTTTAGAAGAAATAGAAGTTAAAAAAGATATGTCGGTAAAATCTTTTTTAGTTGTAATTTTTACTGCAATAACAGTTTTAATGATTTATAAATTACCAAAAGAACTTTTTAATTGGGAAAAGTTTAATCCTAATGGAGTTTTTACAATTGCTTTTTTAGCAATTTCGATATTATGTATTTTGTCATGGTTATGGCTTTTGGATACTCAGCCAAAATTTATAATTAAGAAAGATGGTTTTTGGGTTAGAAAAACAATTCTTCCATTTTCTGCTCTTGAATTGATAAAATGGAATGATATTAAGCATGTTGAATACGACTCGGTAAAAGAAAAAAGAGGAAGATCTTTCTTCTTGAAAATTCATAGAAAAGAAAGTTCAAAGACAAACAAAATACAATTAAGTGAAATCGATCAGCCAAAAGAAGATATTTTAGCTGTTATTAGAAAATTCACAACAATTATGAATTATGTAGACCGAATGAAAGTAACACAGTAATTTTATTTTAAATAATAAAAAATGACAAAAAATATTTTCTTAATTGTATTATGCGGTATTGTTCTTTCGTGTACAAACAAAACTGAAATTCAAAAAGAGAGCTCATTCAGCCTTGAGAAGGTCGACGTTGCAATTATCTATTCTGAAAAATTGAGTAATTTACCAATTTCTCCTTTTGGCTTCCTGAAGGGTTTTATACTGTTTTAAAAAATTATAATTTGATTACAATCGAGGTTGAATTAGATAACAACGGTGTAATTTTAGAAAAAAGTAGGGAATTAATAGTGAAATAGTTCCTAAATCAGAAAAATTCTTAAAGGTCGTTCTGTGATAGTTTCCTCACAGTAAAATATAAAACAAAAAGGGGACTCTATAAAAAACTCCAATAATCAAAAGCCATTAATTTTTCAAAATTTTTATGTGTTTACACTCATACATCATTTCCCTCGGTCATATCTATAGTTTTTGGATGCAGGCTAACCAGTTGTAAAACGATGGCAGTAACAACTACAAATAACAGAAGTACAAAAACGTGCCTCATTCCTCCATTATCAGCGGCTTTTCCTAAAAATTCGGTGATAATAGCTCCGGCCGAAATACCTACAAAATTCATAATTCCATATCCGGTAGCCCTGTAACGAGGCGCAACAAACTGACAAAGAATAGGCATATTATTGGTGTCGTATATTCCAAATCCAAGCCCAAAAAGGATAGCGCCAAAAATAATAGCTTCTATGTCGCAGCAATAGCCAAATAAAAACAATGCAGGAATGGTAAGAAACAATCCAATAGCGCTGGTGTAAATTCTTCCTTTAAGATGTTTCATTACCCATTTATCTGAAATGGCACCACCAATTAAAACGCCAAAAAAGGAAGACATCGAAATGGTTACCGTTGCAATTGGTCCCGCCAGAGACATGTCTAAATGTAAAGTTTCAGTAAATAAGGTAGGTAACCAGTTTTTGGCCGCCCAACCCGGCAAACTTGGTGCAGAGAAATAAAAGAGTAAAACCCAAAAAGAGATATTACCGAATAATATTCCCAATCCTTTGAACATTTGCCTGAACTCATAGCTTACAGATGACTTTTTTGTAGGATCGAAAAAGTAAGTTTTCTTTTCCTGTAGAAAAAATAGCAGTACTAAACTATAAAGTACACCGAGTAAACCTACGGAGTG
This sequence comes from Flavobacterium sp. GW821-FHT11G01, assembly GCF_058808175.1. Lineage (NCBI taxonomy): Bacteria > Pseudomonadati > Bacteroidota > Flavobacteriia > Flavobacteriales > Flavobacteriaceae > Flavobacterium > Flavobacterium sp. GW821-FHT11G01. Next base: position 74,758 of record NZ_JBXARK010000006.1, read on the forward strand.
AAAGCTGAAATGCCAGGAAAAATGCTTAGAAATAGTGGCTCCAAAACCACCCAGCGCCTGACCTAGATAAATTCCGGTGGTATGAATTGCAATAGCAAAAGAGCGTGTTTTTTCCTGATGATAATCTGCAATTAAAGATAATGCGGCCGGAATATAAAAAGCTTCACTAAAGCCCATAATGCCACGCAAAATATAAATCTGATTGAAAGTTGAGGCATAACCCATCGCCATAGTAACCCCGGACCAAATAAAAAGACTTCCTATGATTATTCTTTTTCGGTTAAACCGATCCGCTATAATTCCGGAAACAGGACTCATAAGCGCATATATCCAAAGAAAAATAGCCATTAAAAGACCGAAATTTTCAGCTTTAGCCAATTCAGGAATGTCATCCATCATCGCTGATTTCATAGTAGAAAGCATTTGTCTGTCTAAATAATTTAATAAAGCTACAAACCACAATAAGCCAACAACAATCCATGGATAGGATTTTTTTTCATTCAATTTTGCAATCATTTTCTTTTTTCAAAATAATGGCCGAATATACGAATTCAAACGCAACGGAGATAATTGTATTTCCATCTGATTTTTTTTGTAATTGATTAGAATAAATATTTACGTGTAAACTAGTATATTCGTATTGTAATCAGATTAATTGAAATTCAAAGAGCATCATGACACCTAACGACAAACAAAATGAGCGTGTAGCCCAAATGACATTTGCTTCGGTTTATCCACATTATGTAACTAAAGTGGAGAAAAAAGGCAGAACCATAGCTGAATTGCATCAGGTAATCGAATGGCTGACGGGATATAATGAAAAGAAATTACAAGAACTGATTGATGAAAAAATAACCTTTAAAGACTTTTTTGAAAAAGCCAATCTTAATCCTAATGTTTCGCTCATTACGGGCGTAATTTGCGGGTGCCGTATTGAGGAAATCGAGAATCAGTTGATGCGTCAGGTACGTTACTTAGATAAATTGGTAGATGAACTGGCAAAAGGCAAAAAAATGGAAAAGATTTTACGGGTTTAACTGGTTTATCATAAAACTAAAGATATTGAATTGTTGTTTCATTCAAATAATCTCTTCTCATAACAGTAATAAAAAAAACTCCATTATTGCTAATGGAGTTTTTTATTTGTGTCATTTTGGCTAATACATCCTCCAAAACGGCTAATTCCAACTTTATAGTTCGGCTGATCTTTGCATTATAATTTTAAAACAATTAAAAATGCAAAAGACAATTTTTATTACAGGAGCTTCATCAGGTTTAGGAAAATCAACAGCAAAATTATTTCAAAGTAAAGGCTGGCAGGTAATTGCCACAATGCGTAATCCCGAAAAAGAAACCGAATTAAATCAATTAGAAAATGTAATTGTACTTACGTTAGATGTTACGAATCAGGAACAAATTGATGCTACGATTAAAAGTATTACTGATAAATATTCGGTTGATGTTGTTTTAAACAATGCCGGATATGGTTTAATAGGAGCTTTAGAATCTTTAGAAAATGAACAAATCGAACGCCAGATTGTAACCAACTTATTTGGTGTAATAAAAGTTTCAAAAGCTTTTGTATCTCACTTTCGTGAAAAGAAAAGCGGCACTTTTATTAACGTTACTTCTACTTTTGGATTAATGGGTTTTCCAACCTGTTCTATTTATAGTGCTACCAAATTTGCTGTCGACGGTTTTTCTGAAAGTTTAGCATCAGAATTAATTCAATTTGGAATCCAGGTCAAAGTAGTGGCGCCCGGCGGAATGCAAACTGATTTTGCGGTTCGATCTATGGAAGTCGGTCAACATGAGGCATATGAAAAATTGACTTTTGAAGTGAGTAAAGGTTATAGCGCAGAAAAATTAGAGAGTTATACAAAAGCTGAAGATGTTGCTCAAATTATCTACGAAGCTGCAACGGATAATAAAAATCAACTTCGATATATTGCCGGAAATGATGCTAATGCCTTATATAATGAACGATTGAGTTTAGGTGCCGAAACTCAGGTACAAAACATCAAAACTATGTTTACATTTTAATTTTGAAACAAATGAAAAATAAAGCGATAGAATTGACTACTTTTAAACTAAATGGCTTTACGACAAAACAATTTATAGAAGCCAATACTGAAATTGATGCTTTTTTAAAACGTCAAAAAGGTTTTTGCTCCAGAACTATTTTCGAGTTAAAAAAGGGAGTAGTTTATGATATGCTCGTTTGGGATACTACCGAAGACGGAACAAACGCCATGCACAAATTAATGTCAGAACTTAGCGATTCAGTCGTACACGATATGATTGATCAAAGTACGGTAAGCTGGAATATTGCGCCAATAGAACATTTTGTAGATTTGTACAACAAGAGTATTTCCAAAAATGAAAAATCAGCCTAAAATATTTCAATCCATATCAGAATTGCATAAGGCGATGGGACAGCCAAAACCAATGCATCCGCTTATCAGTGTTTTGAATTATGGTGAAGCAATTTTTGACCCGAAGGATTTTGAACACGGAATCATTTTAGATTTTTATAAGATATCTTTTAAAACTCATTTCTCGGGGAAACTGCGTTACGGACATGGTTTTTATGATTTTGAAGAAGGAGGAATGTCGTTTGTTGCGCCCGGACAAATTTTGAAAATGCAGGAAGAAGAAGCAGATTATAGCGGAATGTCACTTAATATTCATCCTGATTTTATTCGCCCTTATTCTTTAAATGAAAACATTAAAAAATATGGCTTTTTCTCGTATTCTGCTGCCGAAGCCTTGTATTTGTCTGAGAAAGAAAAGGAAACGATTTTAGCAGTTTTTGCTAATATACAGGATGAACTAAATCAGCGAATTGATCATTTTAGTCAAGATGTTATTATTTCGCAATTAGAACTTTTGCTTAATTACAGTAATCGCTTTTACAATCGACAATTTATAACCAGAAAAGTAATTAATAGTGATGTACTTTCTAAACTGGAGAATTTGCTTTCAGCTTATTTTAATACTGATAAACCGTTGAAAAATGGTTTGCCGACTGTACAGTTTGTAGCAGATGAATTGCAATTATCACCAAGGTATTTAAGCGATTTGCTGCGTAATGTTTCAGGGCAAAATACACAACAATTTATTCATGATAAATTGATTGAAAAAGCAAAAGAATATATCACAAAAGGAACTTTATCAATGTCAGAAATCGCATATAAATTAGGTTTTGAGCATCCGCAATCGTTCAATAAATTGTTTAAGAAAAAAACAAATGTAAGTCCAATTGCGTTTCAGGAATTATTCAATAAAAATTAAATTATGGCATCACTAAATTTTGAGCAGCTAAAAGAACGTTCTTTAGAAATAAGAAAACGTTATCACGAATTAGAATTAGCACATCACGGCAGCGAATGGTCTGTTGAAGAAGATGCATTAGCCTTTTTAACCGATGCAGGTTTGGTTGGTCGCCATGTCATGTCACAGCAAGGAAGATGGCCAAAGTCAAATACGGAAGAAGAACTAAAACACAAAATAGGAGAATCTATTTGGTGGCTTACCGTTTTGGCCGAAAGAATGAATATTAATATTGAAGAAGTTACTAAGGAGTTTCTAACTAAAACGGAAGATCTGTTAGGAAACTAATTTAAATATTTGCAATCAAAAAAAGCCTCCAAAATCAAAATGACTTTGGAGGCTTTTTAGTTATAAATCTTTTTTATTATTCATATTTCAGATATTTTAAAATATCCGTTTTTGTTGCGATATAAGCTCTTGAAAGAACAATTATCAAAGTCAAAACTAATAAAATAATGAATCCTAAAACGAACGGAATGATACTGATATCAATTCTAAAAGCAAAATTTTCGAGCCATTTATTCAATAAAAAATAAACCGGAAACAAGGCGAATATAAAACCAATGATGCAGTAAAAAACATATTGTTTCGATAATTCTTTCAATAGAACATTTGTTTCTGCTCCGAGTGTTTTTCTGATTGCAATTTCTTTCATTCGGCGTTGTATTGAATAAGAGGCCAGCGCGAACAAACCAAATAAGGCTATTGCAATTACAATAATGTTTAACAGTGAAAAAAGGTTTTTTTGCTTCGTATAGGTTTCATATGTTCTTGCATATTGCTTGTCTACAAAATCATATTGAAACGGATATTCGGTATCGACTTTCGACCATAATTTTTCAATATTTCCAATCGTATTTTCGAGATCATCCCGTTTTAGTTTTATATAAACTTTATTAATGTTATGTGTCATACCAAACATTTTGATATTGTAAAAAGCAATTGGTGGTACTTTTAATTCAGGACTTAATAAGTTGAAATCCTGAACAATACCAATTATTTTTAATTTCTGTTCCCGAATTACAAGTTCCTTTCCAAGAGGATCTTTAAGATTCATTAATTTTAATGCGCTTTCGTTTATGATCACTGAATTTATAGTGTCTGAAGCCAGTTTTCTATCAAAATTTCTTCCCTTAATTATTTTGATGTTCAGCATTTCAAACATGCCAAAATCTAAAGGGATAACGCGTTGTTTAAAAAGTTCATCATGGTATAAGACTCCCGATATAGAATTGTCTGAACCATCAAACGCAATGAGACCAGTGGAGATTTGTTCGACGCCTTTAATTTTGCTGAGCTGCTGTTTTATGATGTTGTATTTGTTGTAAATATTTTGGGCTGCATTTTCTCCCTGGTAATCAACTGATGGAAAGTTTAACGAGACCGAAATTACCTGATCCCCCTTAAAACCCAGATCTTTATTTTGTAAAAAATTAATTTGCTGATATACGATATTAGAGCCTATAATGAAAAACGCAGCAATGGCAAACTGAAAAATAAGCATTCCGTTGCGCAGCCAAATTCCGTTTTTGCTTCTTTCGAAATTTCCTTTCAAAACTTTAAAAGTTTTAAAATTGGCAATATAAATTGCCGGTAATAATCCCGCAGTAAAAACGGTAATGATAAAAATCAGTAACAATTGCACATAAAACTGACCGGCGAGAAGTACAATGTTTTTGTTTAAAAAGTTATTGTAATAGGGCAAAGCAAGCTCGACAATTACCAAGGCCAATAAAATAGAAAAACTAGTGGTTAAAACTGTTTCAAAAAGAAACTGACTAACAATATCGCCTTTTGATGCACCCGAAATTTTACGTACGCCAACTTCTTTCGCCCGCTTTACGGCATTAGCAGTTGCGAGATTGATGTAATTAACGATCGACAAAATGAGAATCAAAAAAGACAAACCCATCATGATCATTAAAAACTGATAATTTCCTCGCGTTTCAGGATAACCATCTGCTATCGAATGTAATCTGGCTTCTGATAAAGGTTCAAGAATAACTGTAAAATGCCCCACTTTTTTAGTCATAACTTCGACTGTAAAACCGGCTTCTTTGGCAATTTTCGCAATAAAATCGTGGTTATAAATTCTTTCGAGTTTCTGTCTTGTAAGATCAACTTTTGACGGGTCTTTTACTTTTAACAATAACTTTAAAAGAAACGGACCAGTTAATCCGGAAGTTGTATATTGTTTCATTTTATTGATGATCGCATTTGGTGCAATCGAAGAATTTCCTGGAATATGGTACACGGCCCTTACAGAAAACAGCTGGTCAAAACATTTTATTTGTTTTCCAATGGGATTTTCATTTCCAAAAATCCTTTTAGCCGTAATATCTGAAATAGCAATGCTCGAATCATCTTTTATAGCTGAAATTGCATCGCCCTGAATAATTTCGAAAGGAAAAAAAGAAAAGAAATTTTGTTCGACATTGATAATTTTATCTACAAATTCCTTTTTTCCTTTGTAAATAATTTTATCCTTTTGATACCAGGAATCAGCATATAGTATAGATTTGACATTTGGATCTTGGTCTAAAGTCGGTTTCAGGAATAAGGCACAATCTGCTAGGGCGGGCATATCGCTTAGTTGAACCAAAACCTGATAAACATTGTCTTTTTCAGGGTTCCAGGCATTGTAACTCTGTTCGTCGTTCCAGTAAAGCAGTGCAAAAATCAGCCCGGCAATTCCTATTGACAATCCTAAAATATTAAGGAAAGAGAAAAGCTTGTTGTGCTTTAAGCGGTAAATAAATATGTTGATATAGTTTTTTAGCATTTTACTCGTATTTTAGGTATTTCAGAATATCAATTTTGGTTACCTGATATGCTTTTGCCAAAACAATAGCCAAGGTCAAAAACATTAAAGAAACAAGAGCCACAAAAAAGGGCAGGATTGGAATATCAATTCTGAAAGCAAAATCTTCAAGCCATTTTCGCAACAAAAGATAAGCAGGAATTATTCCGATGAAAAAGCCAATCAAACAGAAAACCACGTATTGTTTTGATAATTCCTTCAGTAAAATATTGGTTTCAGCTCCTAAAGTTTTTCTGATCGCAATTTCTCTCAATCTTCTTTCCATAGAAAAGGAAGCTAAGGCAAACAATCCGAAAACGGCAATCAAAATTACAATTCCGTTTAAGATTGAAAATAACTCACTTTGATTCTGATATCTTTTATACGTTCTGGCAAAGTTTCTATCGACAAAATTGAATTCGAAAGGGTATTCTGTATCTACTTTTGTTGTCCAGAATTTATCAAGGGCAGCAATCGTTTCTGGTATTTGCTGTGGTGCAATTTTTACGGAAACATTACGTAAATCTTTTTGCACCCAGTCGATAGCGGTGATATGTAAAAAAAGCATGGGTGAAATTCGGTTTTCAAGCCCAAAATAATGGAAGTCTTTTACAATACCAACCACTTTAAACTTTTTACCTTCCCAAACAATTTCCTTATTTACAGGATCTTTCTCCATCAATGTTTTAGCCGCAGTTTCATTCAATAAAACACTGCTAATACTGTCTGAAGCAAATTTGCCTGATAAGTCTCTTCCTTTTATTACCGGAATTCCTAAAACATCCAGCATTCCAAAATCAATAGCCATTTGTTGCGTTATAACTTCTTTATTGGTTTTATAATGCAAACCCGACCATGAATTAGCGTTGGTTCCAATAGAAAATACTCCTGCAGAAACAGCCTGAACACCTTTTATTTTTAAAAGTTCTTGTTTGATGGTTTTATACCTGTCAAATTGTTTTATCCCTTTTTTAGGTTTAAACGAAATATCCATCACTTGCGCGCCTTTAAAACCTAAATCTTTCTGGGTCATGAAGTTTACCTGTTGATAAACGATAAAAGAACCAATGATAAAAAAAGTCGCAATAGCAAATTGCAAAACCAGCATTCCGTTTCTAAGCCAGATTCCGTTTTTACTGCGGGAAAAGTTTCCTTTTAAAACCTTCAATGGCTCAAAATTCGAAATATAGATTGCCGGTAAAACGCCCGAAACTAAAATGACAATTATAAAAATGAATATCAGTTGTAAATAAAACTGAGAACCTTCGAGAATTAAATTTTTGCTTAAAAGTGAATTATAAAAAGGCAATGAAAGTTCGACAATTACCAAGGCTAATAAAAGTGAAAAAAGCGTAATTAAAGTAGTTTCAAATACAAATTGGATAATAATTTGTGATTTTGTAGCGCCCACAATTTTTCGTACTCCAACTTCTTTGGCACGTTTTATAGCATTTGCCGTAGCGAGATTAATATAATTGACAATCGACAATAATAAAATAAGGACGGATAATCCCAATAAAATTTTTAAAAATTGGAGATTTCCAGTTCCTTCCGGAAAAGGATAATTTCCCTGAAAAAGTCTTGAACCAGCAAACGGAAGTAATTTCGCTTCGGTAACTTCTCCATACTTTTTTAAATACATGTCATATGAAATACCTTCTTCCTTAGCCTGTTTTTTGTAGTTATTCTCTACATAGATTTCATTTAGATTTTTGAGAATTGAAGTTGTGTCGCTTTGTTTTTTTAATTTTAGCATTAAGCCGTAGCTAAAACCCCAATTTTCTTTATTTTTTTCGAGATCTTCCTCAACTATGGTTGTAACAGCAGCAGGCATTACAGAAGATTTTTCAGATAATCGATAGACGCCGCGAACAACAAAAAATTTCTCAGCATATTTAACCTGTTTTCCCATCGGATTTTCATTCTTAAACAAACGAGAAGCCGTTTCTTCAGATAAGGCAATACTATTACGATCATGAATGGCACTTTTTCCGCTGCCCTGAATAAATTCAAAAGGGAAAAAAGAAAAGAAATTACCTTGTGCGGAGAAAATCTTATCGATCAATTCTATTTTGCCGTTATATTGTACGGTTTCTTTAGTGTAAAAAGTATTGAAATAACAATAATCCTGCAAAGCTGAAGTAGTTGATTTTAAGATTGGAGCTGGGATAGGAGAGTTTACAGCCCAAACATTTCCACCGCCGAGATCATTTAAAACGGCGTAAATTTTATCTTTTTCGGGATTCCATTCATCATACGAATGTTCCTCATTCCAATATAAAGTTGCGAAAATCAATCCCGCAATTCCAATACCCAAACCCAAAACATTCAAAGACGTAAAAAGCTTGTTATTTTTGATGTGGTATATAAATATGTTAGTCCAGTTTTTTAGCATGATCTAGTTGTTTAGAGTAGCTGCAAAAACATCGACATTTCTATTATTCACTTTTTCAGAAAGTATAATTCCGTCCTTCATCAAAATTGTTTTTTGAGAGAAAGAAGCATCGTAATCGGAGTGCGTTACCATCAAAATTGTGGCTCCGTTGGCATGTAAATCCGTTAGTAACTCCATAACCTCATTTCCGTTTTTACTGTCCAGATTTCCGGTAGGTTCATCGGCCAAAATAATTTTCGGATCATTGATTAAAGCTCTTGCTACGGCCACACGTTGTTGCTGACCTCCGGAAAGTTGTTGCGGATAATGTTTCAATCGATGTGAAATCCCTAATTTATTGGCGATCTCGTTTACTTTTTTCTTTCTTTCAGCCGATGGAACGTCATTGTAAATAAGTGGTAATTCGATATTATCAAAAACAGATAATTCATCAATTAAATTAAAATTCTGAAAGATGAAACCAATGTTTTCTTTTCTGGCTTTTGATTTTGCTTTTTCTTTAGTGCCAATCATTTCCTGACCTAACAACTGATAACTTCCGCCAGATGCGCTGTCTAATAAACCAATTATATTTAATAAAGTTGATTTTCCGCTTCCGGATGGTCCCATAATCGAAACAAAATCGCCTTCGTTTACGGTTAAAGAAATTTCACTTAATGCATTTGTTTCTACTTCTTCGGTTCTAAAAATTTTTGAAAGTTTTGTAATGTTGATCATAATTGTTGTTTTAGATTGATGATTTTAATTTGTTGAGTATAATTTATTTTAACACATAGAAACATAGATTTTGAAAACTCAAAATAGGCGTTTCACTTTTTTAAATTCACATAGACCTCTATGTGTTAGAAACAAGTTTCTTTCAATCTTCTTTTTAGAAAACAAAAAAAGCTATGTTTCTATGTGTTAAATATTATTTTACGAATTACACTCAACGGTTTCAGTTTTAAATAATTTTTATTGCTGAAGTAACAGAAACAAATTCGAAATTAAGATAATTCACAATATAGTTGTTAGCGCTCTATTTTTGTTACTTTTACCAACAATAATACTTCACATATTTGATGATTTGTTAGTCTTAATGTGATTTTCATGCCAAAAATTTAAAGTTTGTAACTGCCTTATTTTTAAATTTTTATTTTTTAAGAGAAATTTAAACTGTCCATTTTTGGACAGCTTTCGTCCAAAACTGAACAAAAATGAAAAAAACAAATGCCTCGATATTAATCATCGACGATCAGGAAGACATCCTTTTTGCGTCGAAAGTGTTCCTGAAAAAGTATTTTGAAGACATTTATACGCTTAATAATCCGAAAAATATTGTCGAATTATTGTCAAAAAAAACAATTGATGTCGTTTTATTGGACATGAATTATAGAATTGGATTTGAAGATGGAAGGGAAGGATTGTATTTGTTGAAAGAAATAAAAACGCTTTCGCCAAAAACAATTGTGATTTTAATGACGGCGTTTGGAAAAGTTGAAACAGCCGTTGAAGGTTTGAAAAATGGCGCTTTTGATTATATTTTAAAACCTTGGGAAAATAAAAAATTACTGGAATCTGTAAAACAAGCCGTTGATAAAGCGCGAAAAGAACAGAAAAAACAAAAGACGATTGAAGTTGAAAACGACTTTTTTATTGGAACTTCTGATATTATAAAAAAGGCCTATTCTCTGGCAGATAAAGTAGCAAAAACCGACGCGAATGTTTTGATTTTGGGAGAAAACGGAACCGGAAAATTTGTTTTGGCACATCATATTTACAGTCATTCGGAAAGGAAAAACAATCCTTTTATAGCGGTTGATTTAGGTTCGTTGAATTCGAATATTTTTGAAAGCGAATTATTCGGTTATGCCAAAGGCGCTTTTACCGATGCAAAATTAGATACGCCCGGACGCTTCGAAATGGCACAAAACGGAACTATTTTTTTAGATGAAATAGGAAACGTTCCTTTGCATTTACAATCTAAATTGCTGCAGGTTATTCAAACTAAAACGGTAACAAGATTGGGTGAAACCAAACCAAGACCTTTAAATGTCAGGATTATTACGGCAACCAATTTGAACTTGAAATTAGAAGTTGCTGATAAAAATTTCCGCGAAGATTTGTATTACCGCATAAATACAATGGAAATTGTTTTGCCGCCGTTGCGCGAACGAAACGAAGATAAAATTCCACTGGCCGAATATCTTCTTGAAAAAATGATTGTCAAATACGGAAGAGACGAAATTACTTTCGACAAAAAAGTATTGGAACAAATTGAAAAACACGCCTGGAATGGAAACATCCGCGAAATGGAGAATAAAATTGAACGCGCCGTCATTCTTTGTGAGAACAATAAAATCACGGTTTCCGATTTAGATTTAGAAACCATAACAACTTATGAAGAAAATCCCGATGATATTCAGCTTTCTTCTGTAGAAAAAGCTGCGGTTGAAAAAGCTTTGGTCAAAAATAACAACAATATCAGTAAAACGGCTGAAGAATTGGGTTTGTCAAGAGGTGCTTTATACCGTCGTTTAGAGAAATACAACATCAATCTCAATTAATATGTTTAAAACGTTTCAGACATACAAATTACTGTTTTTAAGATTGATTCTGATTGTTGCGATGATCGAAATCGCTATTTATTTTTTTAAAACAGGATTACTTTTTACAGGTGTATTTGGACTTTTTATTGTCTTTTTGTTAGTACGCGAAATGTATTTTTATGTTCGGAATTTTGTTTTGCTTTACGATAAAACAATTGCTTCCATCTTGCAAAATGATTTTACTTCAGATTTTTCGAATCATAAGTTCAATAAAAGCTACAATGATTTATTTCAATTGTATGATACATTAAAAAACAAGCAAAACGAACAGGTTTCTAAAGACATTATTTACCGTTCGATTTTGAATAATATGGAAACCGGAATTATCATTTTGCAAAAACAGGATTCAGATTGGGATATCTTTTTAATGAATGAATATTTTTCGAAGCAATTTAATGTTCCGAAAGTTTCAAAATGGAAATACCTGAAAAATCAATTGCCATCTTTATGCGAAATTATTGAAGAAGATGATTTTCAGGAAATAAAAACTTCAGTAGAAATAAGTATCAATGAGCAAAACAAACAAACATTTGTTTTACAGGCTTCAAGAACAGAGATTTTTGAAAAGGATTATTTTATAGTTTTACTGGATTCAATTCAGAATGTAGTCGAGAAAAAAGAGAAAGATGCCTGGGTAAATCTGATGAAAGTGATTTCGCATGAACTTTTAAATTCTATAACGCCAATTCGGTCAATTTGCCAAAATTTGCAGGATTTGGTCGAACAGGATTCCTTGTCGGCTGAAGATTTAGAAGATGTAAAAAACAGTGTCGAAACGATGTTGAGACGAAGCGATCATTTACAAAAATTTGTTGAAGGGTATCGAAAATTGGCCATGCTGCCTTCTCCCAAAAAAGAAAAAATAGAATTGCAGCATTTGATAGAGAATGGTATACAGGTTATGAATCCGTTATTCAAAGAAAACGGAATCGAAGTTGTAAATGGAATCTCTTTTAAACGTTGGATCGAAGTTGATTCGCAACAAATTGAACAAGTTTTGATAAATCTTTTAACCAATTGCATTCATGCTTTAAAAAATGTTTCTCAAAAGAAGATTTTTATTTCGGCGGAAGCCAAAGAAAACCGAACTTTCATTAGAATAACAGATAACGGAAATGGAATAGAAAAAGAAATTGAAGACAAAATTTTCCTGCCGTTTTTCACGACCAGAAACGAAGGCGCAGGAATTGGCCTGACTTTATCTAAAAATATTATTGAAGCGCACGGTGGCTATATTTCGTATAAAAGTGAAGTTGGAAATACGGTTTTTGAGATTTGTTTGGTGGAGAATTGATTTTTAAGAATTTAAAGAAAAATAAAATTATATTAGCATTCAGAAACCAACCAAAAAACCAAAACTTCCTAATAAATGGATTTAAAACTTGATCTCAAAATTGCCTTAAAATATTCTTTATTTTTTGCTGTGTTTTTATTGCTATTAAAAATAAATGATCATTTATCATTAGATGAAAATTATTTTCCGACAGTAACACCCTTTAGTTTCCTAAATTATTTCTATCAGATTGTTTTCGCTTTTTTAGTTGTAAAAGCCTTTTTAGAATATCTAAAAAGCGGAAATAATTATAAGGATATCTCAGTGATTTCTTTTTTTGTTTTGTTTTTGACGGATCTTTTAAGTTATCTAATTAATTTTAGCTTTTTTAAAATATTTTATGAGAGTATTCATATTCCGCATCGAGAAGGACTACTTGATCTTTTTGAACGGCCATTTATGTTGCAGGAACCTCAGTTTAACTTTTTTTATGGGTCGATTCTTTTCCCTGTTCAAAATCTCTTTAATTCATTAATGTCAGGTGATTTCTTTGGAGTTTATAATGTAATGCACAATAAATTATTTGTTTTGTTGATTGTACTTTATTTATTCAATCTGTTTTTTCTTTTCAAAAAGTACGGCAGAAACAAATGGTATAGTGTAATTCCAATACTAAATAAATTGACTTTATTAAAAATTGCAGAGAAACCTGTTCTCTGGATTATATTGATTTTTATTCCTTTTGTCAGATACTTTTTTTTGTATTCCGTTAATAAAAAAATAGCACAAGAAAATGGATTTGATTCTAAATTAGCACTCGGAATGACATTTCTTCCATCTGTGTTTTACGGAAAAGTAAGTTTTGCTGAAAACACAATTCCGTTACAAAATTAGAATTGTTACCATAAAGTAATCCCCAAATACTAAGTTTACGAATGGAAAAAAAGCTTTCGCCACAACAAATTGAAGCCATAAAAGAAGCTCATTTAAAAGAAGATAAAGTAGCAATCGAAAATCAGGTGATAAAACTAATTGTTGCCGGATTTGATGAATATACTGCAGAATATCTTGTAAATAAAGTTATTAAAGAATACAGAGAAGAACTTTTTAAGGACGCTGAAGAAAAGAAAGAAAACGAAAAAGAAAAACATATTGCAGATTGTGTTGTATTGTTTGCTTCTGTTTCAGGATCTGTATTTGGGGTTACGAATCCTGCGTGGTATTTGTTTGTCGTGATTGTTTGCGCAATTGCAGGCTATTTAGGATACAATGAAAAGCCTTTGGCAGGAATGATTCGTTCTATAGTTATAGCAGGTTTATTTCCGGTAACATTTAATTATTTGTTTGGAACAAGAAGTGAGTTCAGATACATTGAACTTTTATTACCACTCGGAATTTGTTTTATTGTGGGTTATGGATTTCAATATCTAATTGGTAAAATGTTTTATCCTGATGAAGATTAATTTTTTTGATATATGATATTAGCATTTGATACGTATTACTACGACGGAAAAGCAAAAACAATTTGTCTGGAATTTCAAGAATGGAATCAAAGTACAGATTTCAAAATTCATACAGAAATAATCGATAATGTCGAAGAATATATTCCCGGAGAATTTTACAAAAGAGAATTGCCTTGCATTTTGAGTTTATTGCATCAAATTGATTTAAAAAAGGTAGAAGTCATTATTGTTGACGGATTTGTTTATTTAGATGATGAAAAGAAATACGGTTTAGGAGGTTATTTATATGAAAAACTGAATCATGAAATTCCAATAATTGGTGTTGCCAAAACCAATTTTGCCTCTATCGAAAAAACCAAACGAAGTTTATTTAGAGGTGATAGCCAGAAACCGTTATATGTTACGGCAATTGGAATTGAATTAGACGATGCTTTTGAGAAAGTAAAAAGTATGGCAGGTGAATTTAGAATTCCAACCTTGCTGAAAGAAATGGATCGGCTGACGAAAGAATAATTCTTTTAGAAGAAATTCTATAAAATGATATTGTATTGTAAATGAATATATTGATCGAAATAGTTTTTTAAATTTGTAAGGCTACAACCCAAAAAAGCAAACATTATGGAAGACTCAAAAATACAATCAGACAATTCAGGTTCTGATAAAACACCAAAAGTGACAGGAATTGGAGGGATTTTCTTTTTTTCAGATAATCCGAAAGATACAAAAGATTGGTATGCGAAAAATTTAGGACTTGATGTCAACGATTGGGGATCGACTTTTGAATCCAGAAATATCAATAATCCAGATGAGATTGAAGCACTTCAATGGAGTACTTTTAAAAAAGGAGATGACTATTTTGCACCGTCCAAAAAAGAATTTATGATTAATTACAGAGTTCAGAATCTTGAAGGACTTCTGGAAAATCTCAAAAAAAACGGAGTAACCATTTTAGATGAAGTCGCTACTTATGATTATGGCAAATTTGTTCATATTATGGATGCCGATGGTAATAAAATAGAACTTTGGGAACCGATGTAATAAAGAAGATTTCATATAAATAAAAGACAATTATGATAATTATTACTTTTTAATGGATACAATTCTTTGGAATACAGTTTTAAAATTTGAATTAGATAATCCAACTGATCGGTATGGATT
Organism: Flavobacterium sp. GW821-FHT11G01; assembly: GCF_058808175.1. Lineage (NCBI taxonomy): Bacteria > Pseudomonadati > Bacteroidota > Flavobacteriia > Flavobacteriales > Flavobacteriaceae > Flavobacterium > Flavobacterium sp. GW821-FHT11G01. The sequence continues at coordinate 89,768 of NZ_JBXARK010000006.1, forward strand.
TTTGACCAGATTGGCTTTCGAAAATAAATGGACACTTCATTTTGCCGAAACCGCTATTCTCGAATATAAAAAATTCATGTATCTCGCCGCTATTTCAAATGAAATGGTTTCACCTTCAGAAATTGTTGATATTGTCTGGCATCAGCATTTGATTTTTACTTCATCATATACTGATTTTTGTACTCTTTTTTCTAAAAGAATTGAGCATATTCCGTCAACTCATAATCGATCTGAAGCAGAAAAATTTCATAAAGCCAAAGGAAGAACAAAAGAATTGTATGAACAAAATTTCGGAAAACAACCAGAAGTAATCTGGGAGTTTGTTAACGAACTGGATTCTCTCCATTTAGAAAAAAGCTGGATTGAAATTGATATTCTAAAAAGAGTTTTTTTAGGATTATTTGCGATCCTTATTTTTCCGATTTATTATCTGATAAAACCTATTCTGATACAAATCGGAAATCCTGATTTTTTGATTCTCTACATTTTCTTTTTTGCAGGAATGATAGCTTTGTTAATGCTGTTTGCAAAAAAAGCTTTCAACTCATTTTATGAGAGCATAAAATCAAATTTTATCTTAGTAAACCTAAGTGCTTTTGAACTGGTTTTTCTTCAGCATAATAAATTAGAATTTGTTATTCACGGTGTCGTAAATAATTTAATCAGCAATAAGAAAATTGTTGTTTTGGCCAATAATAGATTAAACCTGATTGATGAAAGTTTAACCGATGACAAATTTGAAAATTGTGTTATTGAAATCATGAAGGAATACGAGCCAATGCCTTATCCGCAATTGTTTAAAATAGTAGCGCGAAATCCAGTATTTGAACAAATTGCAAAATCGGTTGGCAGAATTAGGAAAACTATTATAGACTCAAAACCATTTATGCAGATTATAAAAATTGTAATGCTAATTTTTGGCCTTTTGCTAAGCATTGGTTTTAGCAGAATTATTTCAGGAATTTCGAGAGATAAACCTATTACATTTTTACTATTTGCTGTTTTTGCTCTTTTAATAGTAAGTAAAATTTATTTTGACAAAATAGTAAATTACCTGTTTAGCAATATAATACCATTGATTTTTACAAATGAAAAATTGAATTCGGAAGTTGAAAAAGACTGGCAATGGAAATATTTTCTTTATGGAGAAGTAATATTGGTAAGTTCTTTTATTCCGCTCACAGGATATTTAAACAGAAATACAGATTCTGGTGGAGGATCTAGTTGCGGAAGTTCCTGCGGAAGTTCCTGCGGAAGTTCTTGTGGGAGTTCCTGCGGAGGTTGTGGTGGAGATTGATTTTTAAAAAGAAGAATTACTCAAAGGCCTCAGAATCAAATGACTTTAAAGGCCTTTATTATTGATTCAATTAAAATCGGTAGCCGACATTAACTCCAATTTTGTTTACAATAGTATGATCTGTTTTACTGGCATTGAACAATAAAGCACCATAACCAAGATTTGCTTCAATAAGAAATCCGCTTTTGGCAATATATTTCCAGCCTAAACCTGCGCCAAGTGCAAAGTCAATGACATCAGGATTTTCAGTAAATGTGGAATGATCTTGAGAATTGTATATTTTTTTGCCATCAATGGAAGTTAACATTCCAAATCCTTCGACAAAAAAACCTGCAGCATATTTCTTGCCGAAATACCTTCTGTAATAAGGAGAAAGAGAGTAATTCATGTCGTCGTTTATGTCATCGTTAAAAACATAGAAACCCGTAATTCCAAGGGATGATTTACTGTTTAAATGTCTTTCGTAAGTGGCCTGAATTGTTCCGGCTAAAGGACCAAGTACATTAAATTTAAATTCATTGTTTTTCGCATAAGGATCGACATTGGTTTCATTTTGAGCTTTCGCAGAAAAAAATGAAAACAGGATAACAGCTACCAATAAAGTTTTTCTCATAAATTAGATTTTTTAATGAGTAGTAAACATATAATAATTTGTTTCTGAAGATGTTAAACTGTGTTAATAGACTTGTTAAATAATGTGTAAAGTTAATTGGTGAAAATTTTACGAATCTCAATTAAAAAATGATTAGTAATTATTTTCTATTTCAAAAAAAGGTAATAAAGTGTAGTAAAATTATTTCTTATATTCGCTCGAAAGAAAATCCAAAGTAAGAAGCTAAACTTTCCTAAAAACAAAAAAAGATTAATGGATAAGATTAATTTATTGGTTACAATCTCTATAATAATAATTTTCATCTCATTATTTTTAGCATTGTTTTTACTTACAGTCAAAACAGAACATAAATTAAGTAATCGTCTTTTTACTTTTTTTCTACTTTTGACTGTAATAGATATTAGCGCAAATCTTGGCGATTTATTAGCGATGTCATTAAATGTCAGAATATTTATAAGCTTGTTCTTTTTCTTGCAGCTTCCCACTTTTTATTTATATGTCTTATCTGTCTGTTATTCTGATTTTAAGCTGAAAACGAGTCATTTAATTCATGCTATTCCTTTTTTAATAGCAAACCTAATTTTAATACCTCGTTTCTACGCTGTCAGTCTGGCTTCTAAAATAAGTTTTCTTTCAAACATCAGCAGTAGGTTTGAAATACAATTCAATCATATTTTTGTACATATTCAAATTATATTTTACATCATTGCAGCTTTTGTGATTTTAAGAAAAGCAAAAAAAATATACCTTGAAAATTATGCCGGAGCGAGTATTGAATCGCTTAATTGGTTATTTCAATTTACTGTAGCATTATCTGCTTTTTTTGTTATTGCTCTAATAAAGAACATTTTTAAGTTTACTGAATATCCTAATATTTCCAAAGGGTTAAAAGTTGGACTTTTAATATTTGAACTATTCGTTATTTTTTGGTATTTATATAAAGCACTAAATCATCCGGGGTTATTTAGAACTATTGATTCAAAATTAAAATTGATACAGGATATAATTTCTGAAGAGAAAAATAGCGGACAGTTAATTACAAATGAAAATGAATACAACGAAGAACTAGTGAAATTGCGACAATATATGATGGATGAAAAACCATTTCTTAATCCTTCGCTCACAATTCAGGATGTTTCTGCAGCAATTAAAATTCCTGTTCGGGATTTATCACTTTTAATAAATCATAAATTAGATCAGCATTTTTATGATTTTGTTAATTCTTATCGCATAGAAAATGCCATGGAAATTTTAAAAGATAATACAAAAAGTAAGATTACAATTTTAGAAATCTTATATGATGTTGGTTTTAATTCTAAATCTTCTTTTAATACGGCTTTTAAAAAACATACCGGAAATACGCCAACTATCTACCGCAAAAACCTGTAATATAGTGCTTTGTAATTACTCGTACTTATTTTTGAAAGTATTAGTACTTATTTTTTAAAACAAATGCGTTCGAGTATTTTTATTCGGTCGCATAGCTTTTTGTTCTCTCGCATATTTGTATCGAAATAAATTTTTAACCTTAAAATTCGATACCATGAAAACTTCAGTAAAATTTTTAGCAGTACTATTAGTAATAAGCAACTTTTCTTTTGGACAAGATATTTCTAAAAAAATTGATTCTATAATAAAGGATAATTATCAAAAAAATTCCAACGTTGGTATTAGTGTTGGTTTTATTAAAAACAATGAAGAATTTTATACTTCATATGGTAAATTGAATGCCGAAAGTCAAACAGAAATTAATAAAAACTCCCTATTTGAAATTGCATCAATTACTAAAATTTTAACCTCCAATCTAATTGCACAAGCAGTTGTTGAGAATAAAATAAAAGTAGATGATTATATAGATAACTATCTTCCAAAAGAGTATGTTTTACAAAAAAACCTTCAAAACAAAATAAAAATTTCAGATTTAGCGTCTCATCAATCTGGTTTGCCTGATATCGATTTTGGAAAGTTAATAGAACTAAATCCGCAACAGCCTGTAAGTAATATAACGCAGCAAACCTTAACAGATTTAATCAATAATTGCAATGAACTAAAAGATTACGGTAAATATCGTTATTCTACAATTGGATATACTTTACTCGGACAAATACTAGAAAAAGCATATGGCAAAAGTTATGATGCCATTATTAGAGAAAAAATAATCATACCCTTAAAAATGAAAAATACATTAACGAAAGATTTTAATGTAAAAAACATTACAACGGCTCACAATCCTGAAGGTGGTATTCAGGAATTCTTTAAATGGAATATTACGGCACCCGCGGGATTGATAAAATCGAATGCTGCTGATATGGTTATATATTTAAAAGCAGTTTTAAATAAAGAAACTACAGTGGGCAAAGCGGCAATAATTACAGAAAAAACCTTCTATAAAGTAGGGGAAAGGGAATTAGGATTGGGTGTAAATATTATGACAGATGATAAAAATACAATCTATATGAAATCAGGAGATTCTATGGGACAATCTTCAATTATATGTTATGATAGAACTAAAAACTGGGGAATTATAATTCTTCTGGATCAAAGAAATTCAAAAATGCGACAAAACCTGTTAGACAAAATTTATGATACGGTTTTGAAAAATATACAATCAGATAAAGCGAATTTGTAATCTCTTTTAAAAACAATAAATAAATTTTTATATGATGCATTTAAAAACTCCTTAAGCAATTAAGGAGTTTTTTTGTTGGCTATTGGAGTCTTTATTTATATTCTCCAGAAGATTTTAGTAAAGGAATACTTAAAATGAAAATTTAAAATGATCATACTTGTAATTATATATTATATTCGTTAAAAGATTTAATGTAACACTTTATTGTTTTGTGGAAATGAAAAAAATAATAATTAATCAGTTAAAAGCTATTGTGTTTCAAATTGGTATGTTTTTTAGAAGTTGTAAGTTCTTGGAATTATGAATTGGAGTTTCTAACACTTTTAAAAATGAACAAATAAAAACAATACTTTTTAATGAATGATAAATTAACTTTTCCCCTTGTAATTCATCCAAAATCAACAACAGTAGAGCAGTTTATAGGTTTGTTTTTATTTGCTTTTATTTTGGGCTCCTTTACTTATGGGCTTTTTACCAGTCAGGTCATATATTGTTTAAGTTTACCATTTGGCTTTTTTGCAATAGCGACATATAATTATTTTACAGATTATAAATTCACAACATTAAAAACAATTCAAAAAAATAAATTTATTTGCTTTAGTGAAAATGAAGTAAAAATTTGGAAAAATGGGGAATATGTTTCTTATGATTGGAATGAATTAGAAAGTATAGAAATATACTTAATTGCCTTTAAAAATCAATGGAAAGACAGTGATGATAAGGTTTATGATGGAATTGAAAATTATATAGAATTCACTTTTCAGGATATAATTTATAAATATCATTTTTATGTTGAAACACACAAAGAATTCAATTTTTTATGGGATTATTTTGAAAAAATAATTCTGCCAAAATTATATGAATCCAAAAAGATTAAAAATGAGAGTATCATTATATCACAATTAGATTATACAGAATTGCAAAGATTTAAAACAAAATACAATATAAACAGATTCACGGATTTTGTCTATTTCAACTAACTAAAGTATGATCTGGTTATAGGTATTTTTCTACCGAGTGTTTTTTATTTACAATATTCTACCGAGTCTTCACAAACTTTAAAAAAATGAAAAAAACTATTATAGTATTGATTTTAGCAACAACCGGATTTTTTTCCTGTAAGCAAGATAGTAAAGCAACGCCAAATACTGTTGATAAGGTAAAGAATGTCCAAAGTAAAAATAATTATGATAAAAGCATTTACAGTAAATACAAGTATACTGATGCTAAAGGTGCAAGTATAATAATAGAAAACAGCTTGCCAAAAGGCGGAATAAGATATACTGACGCTAAGGGCGAGGAATATATTTATGCTATATTTTGGACGCGAATAATGAATGAAACAGCTAATCCTCTTGAATTGAAAATTGACTTTCCTGTGGATTCCTACGAGATTCCGGCTTTACCAGGTAAGTATTATAAAATAGTGATTCCATCCGACACGCTTACAATGGAGAAAATACCCTTGTTTAATTATGGCTTGACAGATTTAGAGCCTTTTTTAGATAAAAATATCCATAAATCGTCTTCGTTGAAAAGAACGATTAATCCAAAAGAATCAAGCGGTTTTTATGTAGTAACACTTCGCTTAATTGGAGGAACACAATATGGTGCTTTGCGAACAGAACTTCGTTTACAAGGACAAAATCTTTTTTATAAAATTAGGGATAAGGAAATTCTTTGTGGAAGTATTAATTTGAAAAATTTAACGTTAAAGAAATAAACATAAAGCTGTTATGAAGCCAAACCTTATTATCACAACATTTCTTCTAATTTTTTCTAATTTCCTTTTTGCACAAAGTAATTTCTCTGACAATCCTTTAGATGCCGTTTTCGAAATAAAAGATGCAAAAAATTTTTGGGAAGCATTTGACAAAATGGATAAATCAAAACAAAATCCGTTTATTGAATACATGCAAAAAGGTTCTCCGGGTGTTAAGGGATTTACTGAAAACAGAATAATCAATGCCGACTCACTTTTTGCAGTTGTGAAAAAAAGAAAAGCAGATTATGAACTTTCAAGAAATGTTTTGGATGGTATTTCTTCGAAGGAAAAGAGAGTAAGAGCCATTTATAGTGCCTTAAAATATTGGTATCCAAAGGCAAAATTTCCGCCAATATATTTTGTTTATGGAAGATTTAATTCAGGCGGAACTTCTTCTCCTGACGGAATTATCATTGGAACTGAAAAACTTCAAAATCTGGATGGCGTTTCAGGTTTAATCGCGCACGAACTTATCCATTATCAACAAAAAATTGAAGGCAAAGATATGTTGCTGAAATGGTGTTTGCTGGAAGGAGGCGCCGACTTTATGGGTGAACTTATTTCAGGAGAATCAATAAATAAGTTTGAATACAAATATGGAAATCAAAACCTGGATAAATTAGGTCAGGAATTTGTAACGAGATTGAAAAATCCTGATTATCAGGATTGGTTATATGGAACCTCCAAGAAAGACGACAGACCAAATGATTTAGGATATTGGATGGGTTATAAAATAACAGAATCGTATTTCAATAAACAAAAAGACAAACAAAAAGCAATTGACGAAATATTAAATATAAAAGACCCAATGCAGTTTTTAAAGCAAAGTGGTTTTTTAGATGCCTATATTAATAAGTATCAAAAATCAAAAAAAGAAAGTTTTGATGAGTTTTTTAAATAACAAAAGGAAAAGCGCTGTGAGAAAAATACTTTTTTTAATTTTTATCTTTATTTTTCAAAGTTGTTTTTGCCCCAAAAAACATGATATGGAATTTGATAATATCAATAAAACTATTAAAGTTGTATCTGAAGATTATTATATAGATAATATAAAGATTGTTGAATATATTCAGAAAGAAAATTATATTGAATTAATTGACTCAAATTATATTGAAATCAATAAAAGAGGAACAATTATAAACAACAAAATAGATTTACTAGCAATCAATAAAAATTACAAAACTACAGGTAAGCCAATTAAAGATGTATTAAAGAAAAAAAATATTGCTTTTTATATTTGGATTGTGAATCCTAAACTTAAAAAGAAGGATACTAATTATGGCGCACTTGCAGAGTTTGTTCTTGATAGTACTAGTAAACAAAGAATTATTTTTGAATCAAATGGAGGTTGTAAATAGATAAAAAGTTACAATGCCATTCTTTGTCTAAAGAAGTAAGTTTAATGGCAAGTGACATAAAATGAAGAATAATAATATTGCTAAAAAAATATAAAAAAATGAAAAATCAACAGGATTCTCAAAATATAATTTTGCTGACCATTTTATCATCTATTGTTATATTTTTCAATTTCTTTTTTTCAATTATTACAGGTCCACAAATAGCGCACTATATAAATATTTGTGTATTGCTTTTTACTTTTACTGCAATATGGATTTTAATGAAAAATAAATCGTTTAATCTTAAGCGTTCAATTGTATATATTATCGTTAACCTGTCTTTAGGTTTATTGGCGGCTAACTTTAAATATGGATACACAGGTTGGCATTACGTAAATTTATTTACAATAGTTAGACCAAATTGAAGTAAATGTATTTGATTGGAGATTAAAGAGACCAAGTACTAACGTATACTACAACGAATTTGAACTGCTTGCGTGGATTTGTAATTCGCACTCGTAACAATTGTGATGCAGCATAATTCCAGAGAAAAAATAAGCATAAAAAAACTCCTTAATTTCTTAAGGAGTTTTTGGTGGGCGATGAGGGGTTCGAACCCCCGACCCCCTCGGTGTAAACGAGGTGCTCTGAACCAGCTGAGCTAATCGCCCTATTTTACTAGGTTGCTGTCATTTCGTGATTGCGAGTGCAAATATACGCTAGTTTTCGAGTTCTGCAAAGAAAATCCGTGAAATATTTGAACTTTTTTTAATAAAACTTATATCTCACTGGCATTGAATTTATTATAAAAGTAGATTTTTTGAACTTTTTAATATAAATATGCTTTTCGTTATTGCAATGGTAATTCTGCTACGACAAAAGTGCTTCCTCCAACATAAATAAAATCATTTTCTGATGCATTTTTCCTCGCAGCAGCAAAAGCAATTTCAACCGAATCGTATTTTTCTCCACTTAAATCATATTTTTGAGCAGTTTCTTTTAAGATTTCAGTAGCTAAACCTCGCGAAGAATTGGGTCTGCAAAAATAATATTGCGCTTTTTTAGGAAAGAGTGGTAAAATAGAATCCAGGTCTTTATCATTGACAACGCCTAAAACAATATGTAAATTTTCAAAAGTCTCTTTTTGGATTTGGTTCATCACAACTGCCAATCCGTGTTTATTGTGTGCCGTATCGCAAATAATTTTCGGATTTTCGCCAAGCTGCTGCCATCTTCCTTGTAATCCCGTATTTTTTACGGTGTTTAATAAGCCCTTTTTTAGGTTATCAATAGAAACTTTAAAATCGGTTTGTGAGTTTAAAACAACAACGACCTGTTGAACCGTTTTTTTATTATGAAACTGGTAATCGCCCAACAAATCAGACGGAAAAACGCCGGAAATTAAATCAGCAGCAAAATAAATAGGTGCATTGTTTTCTTTTGCTTTAGCTAAAAATACAGCTTCCGTTTCCTCCGTATATTCTCCAATTACGACAGGAACATTTGGTTTTATAATTCCCGCTTTTTCACCTGCAATTGCTGTTAGCGTATTTCCTAAAAACTGCATGTGATCTAAATCGATGTTAGTGATTACTGAAACCAAGGGTGTGATAATATTCGTCGCGTCTAGTCTTCCTCCCAAACCAACTTCAATAATCGCAATATCTGTTTTTTCAGAAGCAAAATAATCAAAAGCCAAACCAACAGACATTTCGAAGAAACTCATATCGTTGGCTTCAAAAAAGCTTTTGTGTTTTTCGATAAATTCAATAACAAAATCTTCAGAAATATCTTCCCCATTAATTTTAATTCGTTCTCTAAAATCTTTTAAATGCGGCGAAGTATACAATCCAACCTTATATCCCGCTTCCTGCAAAACAGAAGCCAGCATATGCGAAGTCGATCCTTTGCCATTGGTTCCGGCAACGTGAATACATTTTAATTGATTTTGTGGATTATCAAGATGTGCCGCCAGTATTTTAATATTGGTTAAATCTTCTTTGTATGCCGAAGCGCCTTGAAGTTGATACATCGGAAGTTGATTAAACATCCAGTTTGTGGTCTCTTGATAGTTCATTTATTTTGGATAAAATAGTTGTAGATTGAAATAATTTCCGTTTTTTTTAGTTTTATATTTACAGCGAAAATTATCTTTATTGCAAATTTCAAATATTTTTTACAATTAATTATTAAAAACCAGAATTAATATATGTTTAGTTTTATTCAACAACAAACAGATACCATTGCAAACGCAGCATCTAACGTAGTTATCGAAAAAATTGCACCAAATACCGAAATCTCAGTTTTAGGATTTATCTTAAAAGGAGGTTTTTTTCTGATTCCAATCGCTATTTTATTGTTTTACACGATTTATATCATTTTTGAACGCTACTTATATATCAGCAAAGCGTCTAAAATTGACAGTCGATTAATGCAGGATGTTGGTGATAAACTAAATGCTGGAAATATTGAATTGGCCAGAACAATTGTAGAAAGAAGTGATACAGCTGCAGCAAATATTTTGAAAGAAGGTGTTCTTGTAATCGGAAGACCAATTGCAGAGATTGAATCCAACATGGACCGCGCCGCAGATATTGAAATTGGTGAAATGGAAAGACGTTTAGGGCATCTTGGACTTATTGCCGGTATCGCACCAACTTTAGGTTTCATCGGAACGATTTCTGGAGTTATCAAGATTTTCTACAGCATTTCAGTTACAGAAAATATTAGTATCGGAAACATTTCAGGAGGTTTATATGAAAAAATGATCAGTTCAGGTTCTGGATTAATTGTAGGTATTATTGCTTATAGTGCGTACCACTTATTAAACGGAAAAATTGATGATTTTGCTTTAAAAATTCAGAAACAGATTTTAGAATTTGTCAATATAATTCAAAGAGCATAAGGTATGTCTATTAAGAGAAAAAGAAGATTTCATGCCGAAGTGGCGACGTCATCCTTAAGTGATATTATGTTTTTCTTGCTGTTGTTTTTCCTTATTATTTCAACGCTTGCAAATCCGAATGTTATTAAAATGACTTTGCCAAAAGCGAAATCAAATGAAAAAACAAACAAACAGTTAATCAGTTTATCTGTCACTGAAGATAAAAAATTCTACATCGACAAAGAACCGGTCGATTTCGAAAATCTGGAAACCAGTTTAATGTCTAAAATAGGAGCAGACAAAGATCAGACAGTTGTAGTTCGTATTCCGTTTAATCTGCAGGTACAAGATCTGGTAGATGTATTGCAAATAGGAGTGAAGAACAATTTGAAGTTTGTAATTGCTACAAGTCCGAAATAGATTTATCATCAGGGCGTGACCACAATAAAAAAATGGGCCAATCAGCATAACGTTGATTCGCCCATTTTTTTATTGCGGTCGGGCTATACGGGCTACTGCGGTAGCTTCCTTCTATCCCTCACGCGGAAAAAAGAGAGAGCATAGAACATAGAATAAAGAGGCAAGAGGCAAGAAGAAAGAGAATAGGGGAAGGGAAAAGTAGTATTAAAGTATGTTATTGCAAGGAACGAAGCAATCTCACTTAGTATGTGACACGATCTTGTCATTTCGACGAAGGAGAAATCACATAAAGCATAGACACACAGTACGTCGCTCTCTGGATGTGATTTCTCCTTCGTCGAAATGACAAAAATGCGAATACAAAAGGCTTTCTGAAATGTTTCAGAAAGCCTTTTTATATAATCAAATTCGTGAGAATTCGTTCTAATTCAAACTAAAATTATAAATAATCTTACCCGTTTGTTTTACAGGGGCATTATCATCTGGTGCCCATTTTGTATTCATTGCTGCTATTCTTGCCTGGTCTAACAAACAGCTTGCTGTATTTGTAGTTCCTTTTATTCCAGGTGTCGCACTTATTGTTTTTCCATTTTGATCAACAGTCACTTCAACCACAACTTTTCCCTCTTCGTTACAAGTGTATTTTGGTGCGGGTTTCGATAATGCTTTTCGGTTTCCAAGAGAATATCCCGATCCTCCGCCAGAACCACCGCCGCTTCCGGCTCCGTAACCGCTTCCGGTACCAATACCATTTCCGGTTCCGTTTCCTCCGCCTGTTCCGCCACCAGAACCTCCGCTACCGTAATAACCGTTAGAACCTAAACTTCCGCCTGCTTTTCCTTTGTTTCCTGCTACTTTATCACCGCCGTCTCCGCCCTTGTTTGATCCTTTCATAATGCTCGATAAAGCATCATTAGTAGAATTAGAAACTTTTGGTTTTTCAGGAACTGGTTTTGTAACCGGTTTTTCAACAGGAGTTGGTTTTTTTGGTTTTTCTTTTACGGGAATAACAACATCATTAACATCGTCTGCTGTATTTTCTTGAGTTATAATGGCTTCGTCTGGAGTTGATTTTGCAGGAGTCGCTTTTGCTTCGTTTTTTACATTTAAAACTTCACTTTTATAATTCGCTCCGGAACCTAAATCGCTGTCGCCAAAATTTACCGTAACGCCGCCACCGCCACCGCCTTCGGCAAGAGCTACATTGTTTTCCGGATTATATGGAGGCCAAAAGCGTATAAAAAACAGCAATAGTATAATGACTGCATATATCGCCGTGGTGAGTAGTAATGATTTCTTTTGATCTGAAGAAATAGTGGAACTCATTATGATTCTGAATTTTGTATTGTATCTTATTAAAAACGTTTAAAAGTACTAAAAATTGTTTAGAATGAAAGGGCTGTGCCGAATTTAACCGCAAAGGTCGCAAAGATCTACGCGAAGTTCGCAAAGTTTTTTAATCCGTTTTTATCCGTGCAAATCTGTGGCGAAAATTTCGTAGCAAAGCCCGCAAAGCTAAGTTTTGCGAACCTTGCGTAGATCTTTGCGAACCTTGCGTAGATCTTTGCGAACCTTGCGGTTAAGCCAAAAAAAACGAGCTAAATAATTTAGCCCGTTTCGAATGAAAGTATAAAAAAATTATACTAATTGTTTCAATGCAATTTCAAAAGCTGTTGCACTAATATTTGTTTTTGATGGATTCAAAGCGTGGGCTTTTACAATCGCATTTTTTATAATTTCTGAAGTATCATTAAAGATCGCCTCATCTGTCATTTGCACTTTTTTCTCCATAAAATAAGCAAAAACTCTCGCCATTCCGCAGTTTGAAATGAAATCCGGAATCAAACTTACTTTATGATCTACTTCTTCCATAATTGATCCGAAGAAAATTTCTTTGTCAGCAAAAGGAACATTCGCACCGCAAGAAATTACTTCTAGTCCGTTTGCGATTAAACTGTCGATTTGAGTTTGTTGTACCAATCTTGAAGCGGCGCAAGGTGTGAAAATTTCAGCACCAATAGTCCATATTTTAGAATTGATTTCTTCAAACGGAATCATATTCTCAGCAACTAATTTGTTTCCGTCTTTATTTAAAAACAACGTTCTGATTTCTTCAAAAGAAAAACCTTCTTCATTGATTAATCCACCATCACGGTCAATAATTCCGATAACTTTGGCTCCCATTTCAGCTAAATAAAAAGCGGCTGCAGAACCAACATTTCCAAATCCCTGAACGATTGCTTTTTTACCTTTAATGTCACCACCATACGTATTGTAGAAATGACGAACCGCTTCGGCAACGCCATAACCTGTAATCATATCGGCAACAGTATATTTTCTGGTTACATCTGGTGAAAATTTAGGGTTTTCGATAACCTTAATAACTCCTTGACGCAATTGACCAATTCTATTGATTTTGTCAGCTTCAGTTGGTTTAAAATGCCCGTTGAAAACACCTTCCTGCGGATGCCAGACACCACATTCTTCCGTCATTGGGATAACTTCATGGATTTCATCAACATTCAAATCACCACCCGTTCCGTAATAACTTTTTAATAAAGGTGAAACGGCTTTGTACCAACGTTGTAAAACTCCTTTTTTACGAGGATCGTTTGGATCAAAATTAATTCCAGATTTAGCGCCTCCAATTGCAGGACCGGAAACTGAAAATTTAACTTCCATTGTTTTAGCCAAAGAAAGAACTTCGTTCATATCCAAGCCTTTTCTCATTCTTGTTCCACCTCCTGCGGCTCCTCCACGAAGTGAATTAATTACTGTCCAACCTTCTGCTTCTGTTTCAGAATCTTTCCAGTTAAAAACAATTTCAGGTTCTTTATTTTCAAATTGCTGTAATAAATCTTTCATTTTGTTGTGATATGTTTATTTTGTGTAAAAGTATAAAATAGAATAATGCGAATAATGTATTTTATAGCAATTTTATTTAAAGAAAAAAAGAAAGCCGAAAACGTTATGTTTTCGGCTTTAAATTTTTATGAAGTTTAGAAAATTATATTCCTAATAAATGCTTTTTCAAAGTTTCGTCAACTGGTTTATCAGAAAGCCAGATTCCGAATAATGCTTTTTTGAAATCAAACCCTGGAATTTTCCCTTTTACTACGTCATTTTTAATAACGTTTACTGTTTGGTCAAATGGATTGTACCATAATAAGAAAACATCTTTTTCAGTAATTGGGTCGCTTAACAGTGTTTTAAACTGCTCAATTCTTGGTCTTAATTCTTCAAGATTACTTCCTGCAGATTTTTCAAAACCGGTATTCATTGCTTTTGTCAATTTGTTTGAAGAAACCATAGATGAGGTAATTTCAATTCTAATTGCCATTTCAGTATCACTATCAATGATGAATTTAGGATCCTGACTTAGTTGTGATAAATACAGAGCCTGAACATAAACTTCCAACCACATTTTTGATCTTCCGCCAGCTCCGTTAAGTTGCATTGTTTTACTTTGAATTTCAATTTTTCTAGGAACTGTTACGCCATTAACTTCTAACTGAGTTTGCGCAGAAACAGTTGAAAATTGTAAACTTAAAAGTAGGGTAAGTACAAGTAAAATCTTTTTCATAAGTGTCGATATAATAATTTTTAGGCAAAAATAATGTTAATTTATTAATATTTAGTTGTTCCTTAGTATGTTTTTTTATTCTAAATTTTTATTTTTTTTAACGTATTAGTTTAATAATCAATTTAGTAAGAGTTGTTTTACGTACAAATACGCGTTTTAAGAATTGTTTAATCTTTTTCGGAACAATTTTTTACTAAAATTTTTTAGTAATGCTGTTTTAATGCGCAATTATATTCTTAAATTTTAGAGAAAAACTTGCAAGATTAATGCTTCTGCACCAAAATTTCCGAATTATTACGAAAACGTTATCGTAATTGTTGCCGATCTATTAATTTTATATGCACGCATTGTTAATTTGACTTTTAAAAATTATCTTTGGAAGCCATTAAAAGCAAGAACAAATAAAAAAACATAAAACCAAATCATCTCTATTAACGAAGTTTTTTCGATTTTGGTTTCTAAAAAACAATAAAATAAATTAAGACTATGGATTTCAATCTTACCGAAGAGCATTTAATGATTCAACAAGCCGCCAGAGATTTTGCCCAAAACGAATTGTTACCAGGTGTTATTGAGCGTGACGAAAAACAAATTTTTCCGACCGAGCAAGTAAAAAAAATGGGGCAGTTAGGATTTATGGGAATGATGGTTGATCCGAAATATGGTGGAAGCGGACTTGATGCTATATCATATGTAATTGCAATGGAAGAAATTTCTAAAGTTGATGCTTCAGCTTCTGTAGTAATGTCGGTTAACAATTCATTAGTTTGCTGGGGTTTACAAGAATATGGAACGGAAGAACAAAAACAAAAATATTTACCAGGTTTGGCTTCGGGAGAAATTCACGGTGCATTTTGCTTAAGTGAACCAGAAGCGGGAAGTGATGCTACTTCTCAAAAAACTACTGCTATTGACATGGGGGACCATTATTTAGTAAATGGAACCAAAAACTGGATTACAAATGGTAACACAGCTTCGGTTTATTTGGTAATTGCACAAACACATCCTGAGAAAAAGCATAAAGGAATCAATGCTTTGATCATGACGAAAGATATGCCAGGTTTTTCAATTGGACCAAAAGAACAAAAAATGGGAATCCGTGGTTCTGATACTCACTCTTTAATGTTTAGTGATGTAAAAGTTCCAAAAGAAAACAGAATTGGTGAAGACGGTTTCGGATTTAAATTCGCTATGAAAACGTTAGCAGGAGGAAGAATCGGAATTGCATCTCAGGCTTTAGGAATTGCTTCCGGAGCTTATGAATTGGCTTTGAAATATTCTAAAGAAAGAAAAGCTTTTGGAACAGAAATCTGTAATCACCAGGCTATTGCTTTCAAATTGGCAGACATGGCGGTTAATATTGAAGCAGCGCGTCATTTGTGTATGAAAGCGGCTTGGGATAAAGACCAAAATAAAAACTATGATGTAAGTGGAGCGATGGCAAAATTATTTGCTTCGCAAGTAGCAATGGATACGGCTGTTGAAGCAGTTCAGATTCACGGTGGAAACGGTTACGTAAAAGAATATCACGTTGAACGTTTTATGCGTGATGCTAAAATTACTCAGATCTACGAAGGAACTTCTGAAATTCAAAAAATCGTAATTTCAAGATCAGTTATCGCAGGATAATTTTCTTCTACAAAAAATAAAAGAACAAAACCCTTTTAGACTTCTCTGTCTGAAAGGGTTTTTGTTTGCTTCTTAATTTGGCTACCTTTACATAAAGAAAATTGTTTTTATGTACGAAGAATTAAAGTATTGGTATTTGCGTGATCATAAGTTGTTCAGGACTTTGAGCTTTTCTCAAATTAAACAATTATGCATTATTACAGGTTTTAAAAAAGCTTCAAAAGGCGAAATTATTTATTTTTCATCTTCAGATGTGCCTCGTATATTTTTACTTAAAAAGGGAAATATCAAAATTGTTGCTGTCGATGACAATGGCAATGAAACCATTAAAGACATTATTCAAAAAGGAGATTTGTTTGGTGAATTGACTTTAGAAACCGATGATAAGAATGAAGAATATGCAAAAGTCCTTTCTGAGGATGTTGCAATCTGCAGTTTTTTAATGTCTGATTTTGAAGATTTATTATTGAGAAATCCAAGTTTGGCGCTTTCGTATACCAAGTTTGTGGGTTTAAAAATGAAACGCATTAAAAACAGTTATTCTAATTTGATTTCTAAAGATGCCAAAACGCGATTGTATCAGTTTCTAAAAGACTGGGCTGAGAAAGAAGGAACTGTAAATGGAAACGCGGTGACAATCGAAAATTATTTAACCCAAAATGATATTGCCCAGATTATTTGTACTTCAAGGCAAACCGCCACGCAATTGCTGAATGAAATGGAAGCGAACCATCTTTTAAGTTACAACAGAAAAGAAATTGTTATTCAGGATATTACCAAATTATAATTATTTTAGGCGAAGTGTAAATTAGCCGACATTTTGTTTTTTCATAGTGAAGTAGTTTTACATCATCAAAAAGATGTAAAACCTTAAATTATGAAAAAATTACTTTTTATTTTTTTAGTAACCATTACTACGGTTGCTAATGCGCAAAACGCAGTTCCCAAATCTGCGACGGATATTGCTCCTTTATTAATAGGAGAGAAAATTTCAAACATTATTTTAAAATCATCTGAAAATGCAGATGTTCAACTTTCTGATTTACTGAAAAAGAAAAAAAGCGTTTTAGTTTTTTATCGCGGTGGATGGTGTCCGTATTGCAATTTGCATTTACAGGCTTTGGCTGAAGCCGAAAAACAAATTCTGGATCAGGGATTTCAAATTATTGCCATAAGTCCTGATTCTCCTGCAAATTTGAAAATTACAGAAGAAAAGGATAAAGTAAAATACACCTTGCTTTCTGATTCAAAAGGAGAATTAATTAAGGCAATCGGAATTGCTTATGAAGCTCCGGAAAACTATAAATCAGTAATTAACGTAAATTCTAATGGAGTCAATACTAACTTCTTACCGGTACCTTCTGTTTTTGTAGTAAACACGGAGAATGAGATTCTGTTCGAATATATTTCACCAGATTTCAAACAGCGTATTTCAGCAGAATTGTTGGTTTCAGTATTAAAAAATTTAAAATAAATAAAGATGAAAAAGTTAGTAGTATTAGTATTGGTTTTGATTTCAGGAATTTCATTTGCCCAAAATGATGCAAAAAGAATTAGTCAGTATAATTTAGAAAATAAAGTTGCCATTTTGGGTTATGATCCGGTTGGATATTTTACTCAGGGAAAAGCCATTAAAGGGAAGAAAGAGATTTCGACATCTTACCAGGGTGTAACATATCAATTTTCTTCAAATGGAAATAAAGAAACGTTCTTGAAAAATCCTTCAAAATATGAACCTCAATATGGTGGATGGTGTGCTTATGCGATGGGAAGTGCCAATAAAAAAGTAGAAATAAATCCGGAGACATTTAAAATTATCGATGGAAAACTCTATTTGTTTTACAACGCTTATTTTAATAATACATTAAAAAGCTGGAATCCTGACGAAGCTAATTTAAAAGTTAAGGCAGATAATAACTGGAAAAAAATGTATAAATAAAGAGTCATGAAAAAGGAAATTATAAAATGGATTTTCAGAATAGTGGCTTCTGGAATTTTACTGCAAACGCTGTTTTTTAAATTCAGCGGGGCAGAAGAAAGTATCTATATATTTTCAACTTTAGGAATAGAGCCTTACGGCAGAATTGGTTCCGGAATAGCGGAATTGATTGTCGCGATTTTAATTTTAATTCCGAGAACAACCTGGATCGGCGCTATTGGCGCCGTCGGGATAATGACTGGTGCTATTGCATCACATTTATTTGTCTTAGGAATCGAAGTTAAAAATGATGGAGGATTGCTTTTTGGCCTGGCCGTCATTACTTTATTAAGTTGTTTAGTACTGCTTTATTTCGATAAAAATAAATTGTTTAATATTCTAAATTTAAAATAGTTATGTTGTTAAAATCAATACGCCACAGTTTAGATGAACTAATTTATCTATTAGATCAATTGTCTGACCAGGATTATTCAAAATCCTGTCAGGCATTAAGTAATGCCACAATTGGGGAACACACCCGCCATATTTTGGAGATGTTTCAATGTCTTGAAAATAGTTATGATTTAGGAATTTTAAATTACGACAATCGCGAACGAAACAACCAGATTCAAACCGAAACCGAATTTGCCAAACAATGTATTGTTGCCATAAAAATGGGTTTGAATAGCGAGAACAAAATAATTTATCTCGAACAAGTCATTGACGGACTCAATATTAGAATTCAAAGTAATTATTATAGAGAATTGCTTTATAATCTGGAACATTGTATTCATCATCAGGCTCTGATAAAAGTGGCTGTGCTACAATTCGAGAATATTTTGGTTGATGAAAATTTTGGCGTAGCGCGTTCCACTATTGAATATAGAAAACAATGTGTACAGTAAGTTTTGTAAATAGTCATGAAGGTATAATTATTACCTCAAATCGCGATGAAAAAGTGATTCGTCCGAGTGCTGTTGCGCCTAAAAATTATTGCCAAAATGGTAAAAACATTATGTATCCAAAAGATGCAAAAGCAGGAGGAACCTGGTTTGTAATTGATGAAAACAGAACTGTTTTAGTGCTTTTGAATGGTGGAAAAATTAAACACGTACCAGAACTTTTTTACAGAAAAAGCAGAGGATTAATTGCTTTGGATATTATTTCAAGTGAATCGCCAAAGGATTTTTGGAATCAGATTAATCTCGAAGATATCGAATCATTTACTTTGGTTTTGTATCAGCAGGATGAATTATATGAACTAATCTGGGATGGTTTTGCTAAAGAGAAAACGCTATTAGATGCAAATGAAAATCATATTTGGTCATCTGTTACCTTATATCCGAAGGAAATCAGACAGAAAAGATCAAATTGGTTTTTTGATTTTATGAAATATAAAAAAGAAATTTCAGCTTCAGAAATGCTCGATTTTCATCGGAATACTGAACGCGGCGATTCAGAAAATGGTTTAGTGATCAATAGGGAAAATGTATTGAAAACATTAAGTATAACGCAAGCAGTAATTGATAAAAATAAATGTGTTTTACGGTATTATGACTTGATTAAAACACAAGAATTTTTGTCCTCTTTTATTAGTATTTAAAAATTGTACCAATGAAATTATTTATCCATAAAATCAGCAATTGGGAATATTGGCCATTTCAGGTTTTGTATTTTCCTATTTATTTTCTTTGGGCTTATTATGCCATCAAAGCAAGATCCATTTTCTTCTTTAACGCATCAAATCCAAAAATAAAAAATGGCGGATTTATGATGGAAAGTAAGAAGCAGATTTATGATTTGCTTCCCAAAAAATATTATCCAAAAACTATTTTAATTCGGGAAAATACTGATTTAAAGAAAATCGTGGATTTGGTTGTAGAAAAAGAAATCTATTTTCCTTTAATCGCAAAACCGGATATTGGTTTGAGAGGATCAGGCGTGAAAAAAATCAAAACAGTTTTAGAACTAAAAGAATATGCTGAAAAAGCAAATTTCGATTTTCTTATACAGGATTTGATTCCGTTTCAAAATGAAGTTGGTATTTTTTACGTACGCCATCCACTTCAAAAAAAGGGAAAAATTACCGGAATAGTTTCGAAAGAATTTTTAATTGTTAAAGGTGACGGTAAATCGACAATTGAAACTTTAATCAAACAAACTCCCAGATTTGAATTACAGTTTGATGTTTTAAAAGAAGAATATGGAGATCAGTTGTATCACATTTTACATAAAGGAGAAACGATAAATTTGGTTCCGTTTGGGAATCATTCTCGTGGTGCAAAATTTCTTGACGGAAGTGATATGATTACGACTAAATTAACCGCAATGATGAATGAAATCGCCATTCAAATTCCGGAATTCTATTTTGGACGTTTTGATATTATGTACAACACTTTTGAAGAATTAGAACGTGGAGAGAATTTTCAAATCGTCGAACTCAATGGTGCGGCGAGCGAGCCCACACATATTTACGATCCCAAACATTCAGTTTGGTTTGCCTGGAAGGAACTGGCGAGACATATTACTTATATGTATGAAATAAGCGTTGAAAATCATAAAATGGGAGTGCCCTATTTAGATTATAAAGTGGGAATGCGGGAATACAGATTGCATTTGGCACAAAATAATAAGATAATGAATTTTTAAAATGAAAAGGTTAAAAAACATATCAGTCGGATTTGTGGTGAGTTTTTTGGGATCAATTCCACTGGGATATTTGAATCTGGCCGGTTTAGAAATTTACTCAAAATCCGGTCTTCATAATCTGATTTTCTTTTTATTCGGAATCATTTTTGTAGAGACGTTTGTTATTTATTTCACTTTACTTTTTGCAAAACAACTTGTAAAAAACAATAAATTAATGAAGATAATAGATTTGTTTTCGGTTGGATTTATGTTTGTTTTGGCTTTTGTTTTTTATTCAAATTTTAATCATACGGCAAAATCAAATTCTAATTTACGAGATTATTTATTGTATTCTCCTTTTATAATCGGCGTCGTTTTAAATGGATTTAATTTTTTACAATTGCCTTTTTGGACAAGTTGGAATTTATATTTGCTTAACGGAAAGTATATTACCATCGAAAGAAAGTTAAAATATTATTATATTGCAGGAACTTTGATTGGGATTTTTTTAGGAATGTTGAGTCTGATTTTAGTATTACAGGCTATTTTTCAAAAAACAAATCAGTTTTCAAAGTACGTGATGCCTGTTTTTATTCCGCTATTTTTTATTGTTTTAGGAAGTATTCAGGTATTTAAAGTGTATAAAAAATATTTTAAACCTGCTGCGGCTTTAGAAATGTAGTTTTCTGAAGTCTAAATACTTCAGTTATGAAAAAACTTTACTTTCTACTTTTTCCGTTGGTTTTATTAAGTTGTAAATCAAATCCTTCTGCAACACCCGAAAAATCATCTCAATCAGATTCAAAACCTTTAGAGATTTCTTATAAAGTGCAGGAAACTGAAGTTTCAGATTTCTTAAAATATCTTTCTTCAGATGAATTAGAAGGTCGTGAAACCGGAACAAAAGGAATTGAAAAAGCAGCTGTTTTTTTAGAAGATTTTTTTAAGAAGAATAATATAAAACCTTATTTTAAAACGTATCGTGATACATTGACCAATTTTAAATCGCCGGCATACAATATCGTCGGAGTTTTAGAAGGAACAGATCCGATTTTAAAAAAGGAATTTGTTGTGTTAAGTGCGCATTACGATCATATTGGACTGGAGAAAAAAAAGCAGGATGATGTAATTAATAACGGAGCAAATGATGACGCTTCGGGTGTAACGGTTGTTGCAGAAATGGCGAAATATTTTGCAGAGACAAAATCGAACAAACGCAGTATTCTTTTTGTGTTTTTTGCCGGAGAAGAAAAAGGGCTTTTAGGTTCTAAAAGTTTGGTTCCAAAACTTCAAAAAGATAATTTTAATTTATATACCCAATTGAATATTGAAATGGTTGGTGTGCCAATGAAACGCGATTATTTGGCTTATATTACGGGTTTTGATAAATCGAATATGGCAGATAAAATAAATGAATATACGGGTAAAAAGACAATTGGTTTTTTGCCAAAAGAAGCTGAATATAAGTTGTTTTACAGATCTGATAATTATTCGTTTTACGAGGCATTCAAAAAACCTTGCCAGTCGATAAGCACTTTTGATTTTGAGAACTTCGATTTTTATCACCATGTTTCAGATGAATTCAAAGTAATGAATATTCCGCATATGACTTCTTTTATACAGGAATTATTGCCCGCTGTGACCAAAATTGCGTCAACGCCAACAGAAGAAATTACAATGAAATAATAATCTTCCTTTTTATTGGATTTGCTTATTTTTGCTTCATTAAATCGCCATGATTCCAAATTAAAAAACTGGACAAAGAATGGCGATTCTATATTCCATTAAAAAAGAAATAGTATCTCCATATGAAAAATATTATCGTTACCGGAACAAGCAGAGGAATTGGATACGAATTGGCATTGCAGTTTGCGAATGCCGGACATCAGGTTTTGGCGATTTCCAGAAAAATACCCCAGACGCTTTTAGCGCATCAAAATATTACTTGTCTTTCAGTTGATTTGTCTGATGAAAGTGCTTTAAATGAAGTTGATCATTTTCTTTCTTCATCATGGAAAAGAATAGATGCAGTTGTGCATAATGCAGGTGCCTTATTATTGAAGCCTTTCGCAGAAACAACACAAGCTGATTTTGAAAGTATTTATAAAGTGAATGTTTTTGCTGTTGCCAATCTTACCCGAATCTGTTTGCCTTATCTTCAAAAAGGAAGCCATGTAGTAACGATTAGTTCAATTGGTGGTGTGAGAGGAAGTTTGAAATTTGCAGGTTTAGCTGCTTATAGTTCAAGCAAAGGTGCTGTTATTACGTTAACCGAATTATTAGCAGAAGAATATAAAGAAAAAGGAATCTCATTCAATGTTCTGGCTTTAGGCTCTGTTCAGACAGAAATGTTAAACGAAGCTTTTCCGGGATATCAGGCACCAATTTCAGCAGAAGGAATGGCAACTTATATTTATGATTTTACTCTTAACGGAAATAAATACTTTAATGGAAAGGTGTTGGAAGTTTCGTCTACTAATCCTTAATTAATAATTATTTTGAACGAAACACTTGCAAGATACATACCCGAGCATGCCGTAAAGCCTGTTTTTGAATTGATTGTTGCCAATCAGGTTCATCTGAAAATCGTGAATGAGCGCCAGACGCGTCATGGCGATTACAGACGCGGGCATACTGGTAAGCATGAAATAACAGT
Organism: Flavobacterium sp. GW821-FHT11G01; assembly: GCF_058808175.1. NCBI lineage: Bacteria > Pseudomonadati > Bacteroidota > Flavobacteriia > Flavobacteriales > Flavobacteriaceae > Flavobacterium > Flavobacterium sp. GW821-FHT11G01. Next base: position 113,127 of record NZ_JBXARK010000006.1, read on the forward strand.
AAATGCAAGTTTAAATAAATATCGGTTTTTGATCACGTTAATTCATGAGATTGCGCATTTGGTTGCTTTTGAAAAGTTTGGACGAAACATAAAACCGCATGGAGACGAATGGAAATTTACATTTCAACGTTTGATGGTTCCGTTTATTCGGCCTGAGATTTTCCCAGGGCAGTTACTTCCGTTGTTAGCGAGGCATTTTAAGAATCCTTCTGCAAGTAGTGATACCGATACTACTTTATCTTTGGCTTTAAAACAATATGATGCGCAGAATGATAAAAATTACGTTTTTGAGATTCCATACGGAAGTGTTTTCCGAATCAAAAATGGTAAAATATTTAAGAAACTAGCAGTGCGAACCAAACGTTTTGAATGTATCGAAATCAGTTCTGGTAAAACCTATCTTTTTAATCCAAATGCTGAGGTAGAATTAATCAATATTCAATAAGAAATTCCAAAAAAGAAATCCCAAATTCCAAGCTTGAAAAATTGGACTTTGGGATTTTTTATTAAAATTTGGATTTACGTAATCTTAATGTGCGGATTGTCTTATGTTTATAAAATTATTGTATTTTTAGAAAAACTATTTTTATGAGAAATAAACTATTACTGTTTGTATTGATGTTTGCGCTAATGGGCTGTAAAAAAGATGCAGTATTAATTTCATCCGGAATTGAAACCCGTGTTTTTGGCAAACTCACAGATTATCGTGATAAACCGATTTCTAATTTAAAAATTAAAATAGCCGAATATAAGGTAACATATAGTGGTAGTTATTTGGTCTCTCACGAAGATCGTGAATTTATAGACTGGGTTGATTCGACTTATACGAATACGAACGGCAATTATGATTTTACTTTTAAAACAAGTGGCAAAGGTAATTTTTATACATTATACATTGGAGAAGAGGCAAAAGTAAATGAACCACAAGTTTCATGGCATCCTCTTATTATTGATATTACTGAGAGTTCAAATGACATGAAATATCTTGGCAAACAATTTGAATTTAATTCGATTAATCTGATTTCACTATATCCATGTCATATCACTTTTAAGATAGATAATGTCGAAACGTTTCCTTTGGCACCTGTCAGCGAATTCACAAACTATTCTGATTTATATAATTTGACAGCTAATGGAACTTTTGATAGGACTTTTTATATACAGCAATATAGTAAAGAAACAATTACTGTGGGGAGACGTAAGAATGGAATTTTTCAGACTGCTAAATATGAACTTCCGGCTAGTAATGTTGAGATCGCAACGTATCATACTATAATAATTCAAGAAGCTGATTTTAAAGATGTAAAGCAATAAAAGCAATAATTCCAATAAAAAAATCCAAATTCCAATTTGATTTAAGATTGGATTTTGGATTTTTTTTTATTGAAATTTAAAACGATTTTAACCTTTCAAATAAGCTTCTCTTACTTTTTTAAACAGATTAGAAGAATAAACAAATTTGACAATGTCTTTATTGTCCGTTCTAAAAATTTCTTCTTTAGTTCCCTGCCAGGCTTTTAAACCTTTTTTAAGGAAAACGATGTTTTCTCCAATTTCCATAACGGAGTTCATATCGTGGGTATTGATTACTGTTGTAATATTATATTCTTCAGTAATTTCCTTAATCAGATTATCAATCAAAGTAGAAGTATTTGGGTCTAAACCAGAGTTCGGTTCATCACAAAACAAATACTTAGGATTATTTACAATCGCACGTGCAATCGCCACACGTTTTTGCATTCCTCCAGAGATTTCTGAAGGCAATTTTTTATGTGCATCAACTAAGTTTACTCTTTCTAAAACAAAGTCAACACGTTCTTTAATTTTGGCTTTATTGTCTTTTGTAAACATTCTTAACGGGAAAGCGACATTTTCTTCAACAGTCATTGAATCAAATAATGCACTTCCTTGAAAAACCATTCCAATCTCCGTTCTTAATTCTCTTTTTTCATCCGGATTTAAATCAGAATAAACGCGTCCGTCAAACTCAATTGTACCGGAATCCGGTGTGTGAATTCCTAACAAAGTTTTTAATAAAACTGTTTTTCCGGATCCACTTTGTCCAATAATCAAGTTGGTTTTTCCAGTTTCAAAAACGGTCGAAACGCCTTTTAAAACTCTACTGTCACCAAATGATTTTTCTATGTTTTTTACTTCTATCATTATCCTAATAATAATTGAGTTAATATATAATTAAAAAGAATAATACAAACAGATGTCCATACAAATGATACTGTACTAGCTTTACCAACTTCAAGTGCTCCACCTTTCATGTAATATCCGTGAAAAGATGGAATTGTAGCTAATAACATTGCGAAAATTAAAGTTTTAATGAAAGCATATGTAATATGAAAAGGAATAAATTCCATTTGAGCACCCTGAATAAAATCCTGACTAGTCGAAAAACCTCCATATGCACAAGCAAGCCATCCGCCAAAAATTCCCAGAAACATACTAATTCCAATTACAAAAGGATACATTAATAAGGCTACTATTTTTGGAAAAACAAGATAGTTTAATGAATTAACTCCCATAACTTCTAAAGCATCAATTTGTTCGGTAACGCGCATTGTTCCGATACTTGAAGTGATATAAGATCCCATTTTACCGGCCATAATTACCGAAATAAAAGTAGGAGCAAACTCCAGAATTACAGATTGACGTGTAGCAAAACCAATTAAATATTTTGGAATTAAAGGATTAGTTAAATTTAGTGCGGTTTGAATAGCGACAACTCCTCCGATAAAAAAGGAGATAAAGCAAACGATGCCAAGAGAGTCAATTATTAAATCATCGATTTCTTTGAAAATCAATTTTTTCATAACAGACCATTTAGTCTGTTTATTGAAAATTTCTTTCAACATTAAAAAATATCTTCCTATTTGAGATAAATAACGAATTAGCATCATAGTTTTTGAAATATTGGCTAAGGTAAAAAGAAGTTATGAGTTTTGGGTTATGAGTTTTGTATTTTCGGCTGTTTTCCGAATCAAATTAACTTTTCTTTCATTTTTTTGAAACGATAATTTCTAATAAATTTAGCTTGTTCAGTTGTTACTAATAAAGTAGTCTTAGCTTTTTTAGCTTTCCAGAATCCTTTGATGTAGTCAAGAAACAGAAAAGGTTTTTTCTTCATCATAGCCAGTTTTGCAGAAGCAATTGCCGTAATCCAGAAACCATATCCTAAAGTGTAAAAAGCCTCGCCTTGTTTGTAACGTGCTGTTTTATTATAATTTGCACCTGTTGGTTTAAGGTGTTTTACATGTAATGATTGGTCAGTAACTACTTTCCAATCATAATATTTACAAAGTAATTCGTCTACAGTATCCCATCCCATGGCAGGTTTTAATCCTCCAATTTGCTGAAAGGTTGCTTTTCGATACGCTTTCAGTGCGCCACGAATATGATCTTTATCGGTCAGGTTTTCTAAAATCCATTCACCATTTTTTTCAATATAACAAAATCCGCCTGCCATTCCAATTTTTGGATCAGATTCAAAATGTTTGATTATGGTTTCGAAATAGTTAGGAGGAAAAATTAAATCGCCATCAATTTTTACCATAATATCGTAATCAGCATCCAATGTTTCAAATCCTTTCTGAAAAGCCTGAATTACTTTGCTTCCTGGCATATGAATGGCATCTGAAGTTTTGTTTACAACAGAAATATACGGATTGTCTTTAGCAAAACCCAAAACAACTTCTTCTGTTTTATCTGTAGAATTGTCGTTTACAACCACAATTTTTGCAGGCAAAACGGTTTGCGAAACCAAAGACTGTAAAGTAAGACCAATTAAATCTTGTTCGTTATGCGCGGGAATGACGATATAATATTTCATTTAAAATAGTTTAGATTTCAGATTGTAGATTTTAGATTTTTTACTTTATCTAAAATCAGAAATCCAAAATCGTTAATCTAAAATCTACAATCTGAAATTTAAATTTTTTCTGCGTAGACAATATAATATCTCGGAGTAAAATATCTTAATAAAGGTCTGAATCCGAACTTTTTTACCGGATGTGTAAATTGAAGACGATCTGTTATTTTCCAGCCTGTTTTTTCTAAAAGCCAGTCTAGCTGCCAATCTTCAAATTCGTGATAATGTCTGTCCCACATATCTGTTTTAGAACGGTATGCTGGCGAAAACCATAAACGCAACGGAATTGAAATTAACAATTTATCGCATTTTACGTTTTCTAAAATTGTATATGGATTTAGCAAATGTTCGAAAATTTCAAATGCTGTAAAAACGGTATATTCTTCTGTTTGTAAGGCAGTTTGATCGTTGTCTAAATCTTCACCTTTTGTGTTTTTTACGGTATAACCATTTTCTTCCATTATTTTAGAAAACGGATTTGGTACACCAAAATCAAAAATGGTTTCTGATGTGCTAACGTGCTTTTGTAAAAATTCTAAAGTAAGTTTGAATCTTTTATTCGGAAATGTTTTTTCGTACATTTTTTATTTTTTATCAGCAAAGGCGCAAATATACGAAGTTATCTTCTTTTTTATGTTTTTTTAATTTGAATGTGATATAAGGTATTTATAAGAATTACAAATTAAATCTCACGCAAAGACGCGAAGTCGCAAAGTTTGAATTTTATTTACTTTGCGACTTCGCGTCTTTGCGTGAATATTTGACTCCAATTAAATAAAACTTAATTTAATTGAAGTATTATTTAATGTCTGTATACAAAAGCATTAACATTCATTCCGGCTCCAACTGAAGCAAAAATGATAACATCGCCTTTATTGATTTCGTGACCTTCAATTTTTCCTTTTAGGATCAAATCATATAAAGTTGGTACTGTTGCGACACTGCTGTTTCCAAGATCATGAATACTCATTGGCATAATAGCTGCAGGTGCCGTTTTATCATATAATTTGTAAAAACGTTCGATAATGGCCTCGTCCATTTTTTCGTTTGCCTGGTGAATTAAGATTTTCTTCACGTCGTCAATCGCAATACCGCTTTTATCTAAACAGCTCTTCATTGCGCATGGAACCTGGCTTAATGCAAATTCGTAAATTTTACGACCGTACATTTTAATGTATTTGATGTCCGGATCTAAATCTGGATTGTATGATTTTCCGAAGTATAAAAAGTTAGCTTCATCATTAGCGAATGTAGCACTTTCGTAAGATAATAATCCCGATTCGCTTTCTGTGCCTTCTAAAATAGAAGCTCCTGCACCATCAGAATAAATCATCGAATCACGATCGTGATCATCAACAACTCTTGATAAAGTTTCAGCTCCAATTACCAGAACACGATTTGCCATTCCGGATTTGATGAAAGCATTAGCCTGCAAAACACCTTCGATCCAGCCCGGGCATCCGAAAAGAATATCGTAAGCAACACATTTGGGATTTTTAATAGCCAATTTGTTTTTTACACGAGTTGCTAAACTTGGTAAAATATCGGTTTGGTGTGTCCCGGATTTTACATCTCCAAAGTTGTGGGCGAAAATAATATAATCTAAAGTTTCACGGTCGATTCCAGCGTTTTCAATTGCTTTTTCAGCAGCAAAAAATGCCAAATCTGAGGCGTTATGATGAGTTTCGGCATAACGGCGATTTTCGATTCCGGTGATACCTTTGAATTTTTTTATTACAACTTCATTTGGATAGCCAAAAGGAGTTCCGTCTTCATTTAAAAAAACATGCTTGTCAAAGTCAGTATTGCTTACTTCTTTATTCGGAATGTAACTTCCGATACCAATTATTTTTATTTTCATTATTCCTTAATTATCCAATAAATTTATTGCTAAATTATATAAAAAATTATGATAACTATCATAAAAAATACTATGCATGCATATAATTATCAAATAATAATTATTTGGTGGATATATTGTTTATTTTTTAATGAAATTTATGTTTTACCGAGATTTCAAACGTTTGAAATTGTAGAGTGAGTTAAATTGTTTTTATTTCAGGTTTTAAGTTTTAAATTTTTGCACCACGTCAATTTCACAATCTTGTCATTTCGACGAAGGAGAAATCACACTAGTAGCTCTACAAAATAAAATCGTCAATCATTGTCGAATTTCATGTGTGATTTCTCCTTCGTCGAAATGACAGTAATTGTCGAAGTACAAACATGAAAAGTTTTTTAAAACGTATTATGCTTGTTAGAATGTTTTTCGCGTGAGGGATAGGAGTAAGCTACCGAAGTAGCATGGATAGCCCGACAGTATTTAAGAAAGGGCCTCATAAGCGCAAAGTTGCTTAGGCCTTTTTTTAAATACTGGCACGCCCCAATTATTTTAGATTTTGTAATTTGAAAATTGAGATTTAAAACACAAAACCCGACAAGTTTTAAGACCTGTCGGGTTTTGAATATGTATAAGAAAACTTATTTCTTAGTTTTCCATGTAAGCTTCGATTGGAGCACAGCTGCAAACTAAATTTCTGTCACCATAAGCATCATCTACACGACGAACTGATGGCCAGAATTTATTTTCAGCAATGTACTCTAATGGATAAGCTGCTTTTTCTCTGGTATAAGGGAAATCCCAAGAATCTGTAGTTAACATTGCCAATGTGTGCGGTGCATTTTTCAATACGTTGTTTTTATCATCGGCTGTTGCAACTTCAATTTCTTTTCTGATTGAAATAAGAGCATCACAAAAACGATCTAATTCTGCTAAATCTTCAGATTCAGTTGGTTCGATCATTAAAGTTCCAGCAACTGGAAAAGAAACCGTTGGCGCATGGAAACCATAATCCATTAAACGTTTTGCGATATCACCAACTTCAATTCCGTTTTCTTTAAATGAACGACAATCTAATATCATTTCGTGAGCCGCTCTTCCGCATTCTCCAGTATAAAGAATTGGATAGTGTCCTTCGAAACGCGCTTTCATATAGTTGGCATTCAAAATTGCATGTTCAGTAGCACTTTTTAATCCTTCAGCACCCATCATTGTGATGTAACCGTAAGAGATTAAACAAACTAAAGCTGATCCGTAAGGTGCAGATGAAATAGCAGTAATCGCTTGTTCGCCGCCTACTTTTAAGATTGGGTTTGTTGGCAAGAACGGAACTAATTTCTCGTTCACACAGATTGGTCCAACTCCAGGTCCACCACCACCGTGAGGAATAGCGAATGTTTTGTGTAAGTTTAAGTGACAAACGTCAGCACCAATTGTAGCAGGATTTGTTAATCCAACTTGCGCGTTCATGTTTGCACCGTCCATATATACTAATCCGCCGTTATCGTGGATTAATTTTGTGATTTCGATAATTGAAGATTCGAAAACTCCGTGAGTTGAAGGATAAGTTACCATTAAACAAGATAAATCATCTTTGTGTTCAATCGCTTTTTCTCTTAAATCTTCTACGTCAATATTTCCTTCCGGAGTCGTTTTCGTAACGATAATTTTCATTCCGGCCATCGCTGCAGAAGCAGGATTTGTTCCGTGAGCTGATGAAGGAATCAAACATACATTACGGTGACTATCGCCTCTTGATAAATGATAAGCGCGAATAGCCATTAAACCAGCATATTCTCCCTGAGCTCCAGAGTTTGGCTGTAAAGTTGTTCCAGCAAATCCAGTAATTACATTTAATTGCTCTTCTAATTTTTTAAGCATCGTGATATAACCTTCCGCTTGTTCAACTGGTGCAAATGGGTGAATGCTGTTCCAGTTTGGCATTGATAAAGGCAACATTTCTGAAGCTGCGTTTAGTTTCATCGTGCAAGAACCTAATGAAATCATTGAATGATTCAATGATAAATCTTTACGCTCTAATTTTTTGATATAACGCATGATCTGACTTTCTGAATGATGATTGTTGAAAACATCATGCGTTAAGAAAGGTGATGTTCTTTCTAAAGAAGCAGGTAATTGACTAGCTTCAGTCAATTCAGAAACAGAGAAAGTTTCTTTTCCTAAAGCTTCAGCAAAAATCGCAATAATTTGGTTGATGTCGGCAATTGAAGTTGTTTCGTTGAACGAAATAGAAATCGTATCAGCATCAACATAGAAGAAGTTTACTTCGTTTTTCTCTGCAACAGCTTTCACTTTTTGAGCATCGGCTTTTACCGAAATAGTATCAAAGTAAGCTGTGTTGGTTTGGAAAACTCCTAATTTATTTAAAGCTTCAGCAGCAGTAACTGCCGATGCGTGAACTTTGTTTGCAATGTATTTTAATCCTTCTGGTCCGTGGTAAACTGCATACATTCCAGCCATAACTGCTAATAAAACCTGAGCAGTACAAATATTTGAAGTCGCTTTTTCACGTTTGATGTGCTGTTCACGAGTTCCTAAAGCCATACGTAAAGCGCGGTTTCCATTAACATCAATAGAAACTCCAATGATACGACCTGGCATAGAACGTTTGTATTCGTCTTTAGTTGCAAAAAATGCAGCGTGAGGACCACCGTAACCCATTGGTACACCAAAACGTTGTGAAGTTCCAACCACTACTGCAGCTCCCATTTCTCCTGGAGAAGTTAAAGCAGCAAGTGATAAAATATCAGCAGCAAAGGCAACTTTAATTTCGTTTTCTTTTGCTTTAGCAACAAAAGCACTATAATCGTTTACCTGACCATATTTTCCTGGGTATTGTAAAATAGCTCCAAAAAACTCATTTGAAAAATCAAATGTTTCGTGGTTTCCAACAACTAATTCAATTCCAACCGGAGTTGAACGTGTTTGTAATATTGATAAAGTTTGTGGTAAAATTTCTTCAGAAACGAAGAATTTATTTATGTTGTTTTTCTTTTGATCACGTGTACGAACGTCAAATAATAACGCCATTGCTTCAGCAGCAGCTGTACCTTCATCTAATAAAGACGCGTTTGCAATTTCCATTCCTGATAATTCAATAACAGTTGTTTGGAAATTTAAAATCGCTTCAAGACGACCTTGAGCAATTTCTGCCTGATAAGGTGTATAAGCTGTATACCATCCTGGATTTTCGAAGATATTTCTTTGAATTGGCGCAGGAACGATAGTTGGATGATAACCTAAACCAATATATGATTTGAATACTTTATTTTTCTTTCCTAATTCCTGAATATGATTTGCGAATTCGTACTCTGTCATTGCAGGATCCAAATTCAAAGGCGCTTTTAAACGAATATCGTCCGGAAGGGTTTCATAAACAAGTTGTTCAATAGATTCAACACCAATTGTTTGTAACATGTGTTGAAGATCTGTTTCTCTTGGGCCAATGTGTCTTAAAGCAAAAGCATCTGTTCTCATTTGTAGCTATCTAGTTTTTTTAGTCAATGTAATTAGCCAAATAAATTCTCAAATAAATCACGAATTACAAAGGTTTATTACATTTTATAGTAAATGTGTTGTTTTTTTGTGGCGCAAAATTAAGTATTATTAATAATTTAATGGGTATTTTTAACTTCAATTTTTATGAAATTTATAACCAAAGAGTTGATTTGTTACTAATTGATTAGATTTGAGAGATGAAATTTTTGAAACAGATATTAGATTTTTACCTAAATAGCAGCATTCATGTGGCTTTATCGTGTTATGCTTTGGTCAGGGTTACATTTCATGTGTTTCATATTCAGTATGATGAAGCGATGGCGTTGTTCGTTTTTTTCGGAACAATTGTGGGATATAATTTTGTTAAATATGACGCTTTGGTTCGCGTGAAAAGAAAACCGGTTGGCATTCAATTAAAAATTATTGCTGTTTTAAGTTTTATTTCTGTGATTTTAGTCGGCTATTATTTTTTCCATTTAAAGCGAATTACTCAAATTGTTTCCGTTGTAATTTTTGCCATAACGGCACTTTACACATTACCATTTTTCCCAAACAGAAAAAATGCCCGAAACTGGGCAGGTGTAAAAATTTATATTGTCGCGATTTGTTGGGTAGGGGCAACGTTAGTTTTACCTTATATGAATGCTGAAATTCCGTTTACGGGTAATTTTTTCATCAAATGTATTCAGCGATTTGTTTTGGTTTTTGTCTTGATTTTGGTTTTTGAAATTCTGGATCTGGCGAATGATGATCCGCATTTGCAAACCGTTCCGCAGACTATTGGCGTGAAAAAAACTAAAATTTTAGGATTTTCTCTTTTAGTTCCGTTTTGGATAGTGGGTATATTGAGCTTTAGTTTTCATGATCTCATTATCAATCTGATAATGGTTCTCATGCTCATGTTGTTTATTCTTTTTGCCAACCCAAATCGCTCTAAATATTACACTTCTTTTTGGGTCGAAAGTGTTCCGATTTTTTGGTGGCTGATGATTGTGTTTTTATAAAAAGACATTTATAAACAATTTGGGCGTGTTTCGCCGCGGCGAACCGGGCTTTCGGCTATATCTTTTATTCCGCTCCGCTTCATAAAAGGATACCGCCTCAATCCCTCACGCAAACCGTCAACGAGAAAATTTGTTTTCAAAAGAAGGTAAATAAATCAGTTTAATTCTTGAATTGCCTGCAGCTTTAGCTAGAGGTAAAAAAAATCTTCGATCAGGGCTTTAGCCAAATAACAAAGTTCGGCTAAAGCCAAGAAACATTCCATTATAATTTATCCTCCAGCTAAAGCTGTAGGCAATTCAATTTGTTTTTTAAATCTGCTCAATCTGTGTGAAATAATTCTTCAAATATCTACTTCGTTTTTTGTTCAGCCAAAGCTTTATTCAATTCAGCTTTTGCTTCATTTAATTTTTTTCTCTTTTTATCGATTTTTTCTTTGCTTTCTTTGTCTTTAATGGCTTCATTTAAATCAGCAGTTCTTTCGTTTACTTTTTGCTGTTTTTCGTTTACTTTTTTGTCAAGATCTTTATTGACTTTTTTTGTGGTACAGTTTTTCTTGGTCTGTGCAATCGCATCTTCAACTCCTTTTATCTGATTTTGATTTCCCGCTTTTTTAGCCGCAACTAATTTAATGTTTAACTCGCATAATTTTCTGTCACAGCCTTTTAATGTTGCACAATTGGTTTGTGAAAATCCGATATAAGAAATGGCGAAAAATGCTACTGATAAAATTTTAGTTTTGAATGTCATAGAATTGATTTTTTAATTTGCAGAATAAACTATTCTAAAAGTAAGAATTTTTTTGGATTGTTGTAATTCTTTTTTCCTGTTGATTTTCATTATTCTTGAATTGTGTTAAAATTTCAATTCATAATAATCCTATATTTGAAAATAAAAATGCTCATATGCAAAAAGATGTTTCCTTTTTTGGAATGAAGTTTACGCAACTACAATTTATTTTGTTTTTCTTCGGATGGATGTTTTTTCTGGCTTTTATTTGGCCATTCCTTATCGGTTCTTATCTTGGGATGTCGGTTTTTGTATGCGGATTTTCTGTGCTTTTTGTTGGTTTGCTTAATCGTTTATTCGGATTATTGCTACTTGTGTTTTACTTTTTAAATAAATCACTTATTCGATACTATCAAAATTTTATGATGGTACTTACTTCTATTTTAGCTACTCTGATTTACAGTCTTTTTGTGCCTATGAATTTTTATACTTATATGGCACATCTTCTGGTGAACACTTTTACTATCTTTTTAATTTATGAAGTTGGCTTCAGGAAAGGGAGTAATAATATCGAAGATGAAATTATTGATTTGGATGATGATAATTAAGGAAGCCTAAAATCTATAATGCAGGTTTTTCACAAACTTTTTTTAAGATTTTGTTTCTCTCTAGAAGAAATTGAGTCAAATGTTTTTCCAGAAATAAAATATCAAATAATTCTCCAAAAATTCCAAATGGCGTTTCATATTGCAATTTGTCTTTCATAATCGTTACGCCATTTTCTTCCTCAAAAATATGTTCGTGTTTAAAGGTCTTGAATTTTCCTTCTTCCATTTCATCCACAAAATAATCATGTAGATTCATTGTTATGATTTTGCTTTTGTGAGTCAAATAAAAACCAAAATGTTTCCCGCGCCAGGTTACAGTTTCATTTAAATTGATCAAACCAGATGTGACACCGGCAATTGCTTTTTCTTTTGAAGGACTTGCAGATTGTTGGTGAATATCGATGTTTCTTGAGGCGTCAAAAACGATTTGTTTTGGTGCTTTTATTTTTGTTGTGAGGTTTATTGTTGTCATTAATTTATATTTTTTTTGCGCAATCTTGTCATTTCGACGAAGGAGAAATCACACTCGGAATTCGAAAAAGATTGGCGATTTTGATTGCGGAGTTTCTAGTGTGATTTCTCCTTCGTCGAAATGACAAATGACATTAGATTAAATTCTTAAAAGCGGTATCAATATCTCCAAACTTAAATTGAAACCCATTTTCCAAAAGCCGTTTCGGAATCACATTCCTGCTTTTTAAAACCAATTCGGTTTCCGTGCGAATAAAAAAAGATCCAATTTCCAGAAAGAATTTATTCATCGGAATTCCGAAAGAGAAGCCAACTGCTTTTCGAAGTTTCTGCATAAAATCAACATTTCGAATTGGTTCCGGAGAAACAATATTAATAACGCCAGTAATTTCTTTTTGAAGAATAAAATCAACTGCATTCGCAAAATCTTCTTCGTGAATCCAACTTATAAATTGATTTCCTTTTCCTTGTTTTCCTCCAAAACCAATTTTTGCCAAAGTCTTTAACGGAATAAAAGCGCCACCATTTTTTCCTAAAACAATTGAAGTTCGTAAAGCTGTTTTTAAAGTATTTGGAGTTTCGGTTTTAAAGAATGCTTTTTCCCAGGAAAGTGCCACATTTATAGAAAAATCATTTCCAATTTCACCATCAATTTCATCCATTTGTTTATCTAAAGAAAAACGATAAATGGTTGAAGTTGATGAATTCAGCCAGTGTTTCGGCGGATTTTGACAGTTTAAAACAGCTTTGTTGAGAATTTTGGTGCTTTCAATTCGAGATAAAAGAATTTCCTTTTTATTCTCTTTTGTATAACGACAATCAACAGATTTTCCGGCGAGATTAATTAGAACCGTGGCATTTTCCAATTCCTTTTCCCAACCTGAAAAAGTTCGCGCGTTCCAGTTTATATATTTTATTCCGTCAATTGTTTGAGATTTTCCTCTTGTGAGAATTACAATTTCTTCAAATTTATCTTTGAAATGATTGATTAAAACTTGTCCTAAAAATCCTGTTCCGGCTGCGATTATGAGTTTTTTCATTTGTTTTTCAAGTATTAAACCCGACAGGTTTTAAAAACCTGTCGGGTTTTGTTAGTATATTTAAGCTTTAAAAACCAATCTTTCTTCTTGCTGAGCTTCTTTAGCTTTTCTTTTTCCTCTAAAGAAGAAATATAAATTGAAGAATAACATGATGCCAAGATAGATAGAAAATCCACCAATTTTGTAGCTTAGTCTTTCAATCAATTCCTGATAACTGTCTTGATATAATTGTAATTCTAAAATCATTAAAGCAAAACCAATATTTAAGAGATAAAATCCGGTTTCAAAAAGTTTGTTGGTTGCTTCGGCAATGTCTTCTCTTCCTTTAAAAATGTCAAGCATAAAGATTTTTCCGTTTTTGAAAAGCGTTTTAGAAACATAATAAGTAAGGAATAAAGCGATTGGTAAATAGATGCCGTAGCCGATTAAGATTTTTGTAGTTTCCATGATATTTAATATTAGATGTTATTTGATTAATTTATGAATGTACCTAGTTAGAATGATGATATTGAGATAATGTAATATTGAAATGATAAAAATGATGATGGCTGTTTTTATCCCGATTGTTTCAATAAGATTGGGTAGAGTTGAAATTTTTTGCCAGGAAATCAATGTCATGGCACAATAACCAATATTGAGAAGATAATAAGCCAAAAGCAAAACCTGATTTATTTTTTGGCAGATGTCAGCATGATTCGGAATCAGTTCAGCGACATAAATATTTCCGTTTTTGTAGCATATTTTCCCTACTTTCAGAATGATGAAAATGGTAATGCTGAGATAGGCGAAATATCCAATGATGTTGAGATTCATGATTAAAGCAATTTATAATGACCAATTAAATTATAAAGGAACAACGCTGTATTTACCGTTGCGAATAACACAAAAAGCATATTCATAAAGTAGCTTCCTACTTTAAAAAGCAGTTTTTGGGGAATCTGATACATTGGATAATACGCGATCTGAGTAGCGACTTTTCCTACCCAATACAAAGCAATTAAGCCGGTTAATGCAACTGCCAAAGCTGATTGATCTTTTAATTCAGTTGTAAATAAAATCGCAATTAAGCCAAAACAAAAGTTTAATCCCTGAATATATCTTCCATAAGTTTTAGCAATTTCCTGATTTAGTGGTTTCAGTTGTTTTACATCATTGTACCAATCAAAAACATTGTGACGAATGTATGGATAGATAAGGGCTGTAAATATTTGGCCAATTCCGCTTAGGATTATTAGCCAGTTTGGTATAGTTGTGTTCATGGTTTTTAGTTTTTTTAGTTTTTTTAGTTTTTAAATTTTTAAACTTTCAGAAAAAAATGAAAGTTTTGATTAAATTTTTTTATTTCATGATTTTTAGAACCAAACGGCCTAACCAGTTTTCATTGAATTCGGTCATTTTATCTAACATATTATCTGCTTTTAAAACGAAATCGTATAATTTAGAGGTCTGATCTACAAAGTGTTTTTCTTCTGCGGAATCTTTCGCTTCGATTGTCGAAACTTCTTTTAAGATTTTAAGAGCAGGTTTAATTTCTCTTTTGCTTCTTTCTCTCGAAATTTTTACGGCTAATTCGTCTAAATCTTTTTCTGCAGTAAAAAATTCTCTTCTTTCTCCGGCTTTATATTCTTTATAAACAATTCCCCAATCCATTAAAGCTCTTAGGTTCATGCTGGCGTTTCCGCGAGAAATCTGCAATTCATCCATAATGTCTTCCATAGAAACAGCTTCGTTCGAGACCATTAATAAAGCATGGATTTGTGCCATCGTTTTATTAATTCCCCATTGAGAACCTAATGCTCCCCAGGTTTGTACAAACTTATTTTTTGCTTCTTTGAATTCCATAGATCAAATGTAAGCAAAAGTTTTTAAACTTTCAAAAATAAATGAAAGTTTATTTATATGATTGATTTTTCAATGATGATAATCTTATGTCTATTTTTTTATTTCTTATGTCAAGAAATCTTCTTCTTATGACATTTTTTTATATGCGATTGATTATCAGATGTAGTTTTGGTCAAGAAAAGAAAAAGAAGCTAGCGTGAATTTTACTTTTCAAAATTGTACAATTTAGAATTGCCCGGGCATGCGTTTTTTAAAATTAATCATTTAACTATTAAAAAAATTAATCATGAGCGTACAAGTTACAAATAAAGACATAGTTCTGCTGGGTCACGGTAGTTATCCGGGTGGAGCGACAAATACAAAACTCCCAGACAATGTTGATCTTTATCTTTTGCCACCTGTCGGGTATTCTTTAACAACTGATGTAGCAGCAGCGTTGATTCATCAGGAGAAAATTGACAATCTGGTGTTGCATCACGATAATAGTCCTAACGGAAACATAGAACCCGCAGTGGGAATATATAAGGGAGGTTCTCTTGCGCCTAATTTTACATTATATAATCTTGGAAGCCTTTCAAAATGGGGAAAAGATACTATAGGCGATAAAAAGAATGTTGTAACCGTTGATAATGATACCTTATTATCTGAATTACTTGCGTCTAATCAGAAAATCAAAGAAGCGTTAAGTAAACTGGGCAAAGGTGAAAAATTAAAATTATACTGGTCGGCATGTGCCAATCAGGTAAGTGGATATTGGGCTAGTTTGAAGTAGCATAGCATTTAAACTTACAATATTCATTATTTGTACAAATAGAATTTCAATCATGGACTAATACTGCAGATCGGGGACATGATACAACTAAGAGTAGTTTAAACTATAATTCAATTCAACAATGTAATGAGATTTTTATCTTAAAGAAAAACGATACGCACATTTTGATTGATTTAGAATTGTACGATAGATAACTCAGGCTGAAATAAAAATGACTACCATTTTTATGATCTTTTAATACTGTTTGCATTCAGGAAATAATGTGAAGGCGTAACCTGAAAAGCCTTATGAGTAGGGACTAACACATCAAAAACATATATTATGGCAACTTTTAGCACAACAATTAACATTAGCCCGGAAGACGTAAAAACTTTAAAAAGTCAAGGATATTCTTTATACGGATTTAAGTCCGTAGCGGCATCCGGGGACGGTTCTCCTACAGTTTGGTTTAATCTGCCGGCTGAAAAATTATTAGGGAAAACAGTAGTTACCTGGGAAGAAGAATTTCAAGCTTACAATTCGACTACTACAATTAAGCCTAAAACAGTAATTGTAGCAAGCAACACTATCGATACAGATTTAGGACAATTAGTTACTATAGAACAAGGATCAGGTAATTTAGATTCCAGTTCAGATGGTATCGATGGCGCCGTAGCTTTTCTTAACAATGACAACCAACAATTTACAGTAGGAATTAACCAGATGGTAAACGGGTCGTCAAATATTTTATGTGCATTTCCTATTTTAGGAGCTGGTTCTTCAAGAGTTATCACACCTATCACAAAAATTGCACTAATTTTTTCTACAGAACAAGTATTAACTGCAACAGTAATAACTAAAGCAATGTCAGCTGGTGCCTTGATTAATCTTACTGGTGTAAGTTCAAGAGACACAAATTATTCAGTAAACAATGGCTGGAGTGCAGGTGGTGGAACATGGTTGAAAAACTTTAATGCTCTTGCCGACTTAAAATCTTTGTTAATTGAAAATACATCAAGTCAAGAAAAAGCAATTAGCGAGAAATACGCCGTATAATTTATTGTATTGGGGGATTGAATTACTCTTCGTCAAATAAGATGAAGGGTAATTCTTTTATTTATAAATTAATTTAAATAGCGGGCGATGAAGAGTTCATTAATAATAAATTTATCACAAGAAACGGTAGAAAAATTAAATAAAGGAAACTATACTTTATGTTGTTTTCTTGCCTGTAAATCTGTTAATAAATCTTTATTTGCACCTTTAGTTTGGAGTGTGACTGATGATTTTTTGCAATCTGTCTGGATAGAATGGGACTTTAGACTTTCTGCCTATCTGTCTACAAGTGAAATTGTTGAAAATGGAATTATACGTTTTCCACAAATAGCATCTTTAAAACCAATAATAAGTGCCGGTTACAGTGCAAAAGTTAAAAATAGTGCAGGATCAAATTATGAGATTGAGCTAAAACATCGAATGTTAATTGAGAATTTTGGAAAGGTTTCAGTAGATGCAAATAATCCTTCTCCAACTGTTTTAATTCAAAATGATGCGAATCGGGAGTATTCCACCGGGATTTGTATCTATGATAGTGTGGAAGATCAATATTCTGGTAATTGTGTTTTTGAAACAAATGGAAATAATATTATTAATGTTGAACCATTAAATAAGGCGTTTTTAATGTTTACCAGTAGCGAAATGCAAACTAACACTGTTATTTTTAAATCCGAAAATCAAGGGATACTGGTTGATTTAAGTACAAATGCTGATAATAAAAGAACTGTTTCCTACGATATTAATAATGGCTGGAGTTCCTACGGACAAGACTGGGGAAAAAACTATCCACGTGGTACTGATCTAAGAGATTTGTTATGTAGTGATAATGACATTAATTGACTTGTTCAGAAATCATTAAATGTCAAAGATTTATCGTTTATCCTCTTTCGAATAATTTGAAACTCCATTAATATCGATTGTATTTCCTAAAAAATGTGGTTCCCGATTTCTCAAAACATCAAAAAAAGATTTAAAAATAGAACCATATTCTCTAAAACAAACATAATTATATCCTAAATATTCTCCTTTATTGGCTGAATATCCAACCGATTTAATTCCGAGTTTTTGTCCGATATAAATGGCTCGATTCAAATGATATTCCTGAGAAATTAAAGTGGCTTTTTTTATTTTAAAAATATGCTTAGCGCGATACATTGTAGAATACGTGTCGAAACCAGCATAATCGATAAATATTTTGGTCGTATCAACGCCATGAGTATAACAGTAATTTTTCATTACCATTAATTCATCATATTCTTCACGGCCGTTATCTCCGGAAAGTAAAATTTTATTGATACGTTTGGACTTGTATAATAAAATTCCGGCATCGAGTCTGTCTTTTAAATATTTACTCGGCTGATCTCCTTTAATTCCCGCACCGAAAATAATCCCGACATCATTTTTAGGAAATCTTTTTAATGAATGATGAATATGTGTCTTGGTAGTAGACTTTACATATAAATTCACAGAGACAACAGCAATCAATCCTAGAATAAAAAGATAAGCGAGTATTTTTAAATATTTTTTCAAATTGTATTTTGTAAGATTAGGTTTAAAAAATTAACGAAGATAATTAAAATGATTTGTAATATTTGAATCAAGATTGAATAAAAAATCCGAAGTATTTCTACTCCGGATATAATCTAAAATCTGATATCTAAAATTTAAAATTTACAATAGTCCTGCACGTTTCAACAAAGCTTCCGGTTTTGGTTCCTGACCTCTAAAACGTTTGTACAAAATCATCGGATGTTCTGTTCCTCCTTTTGAAAGAACATTATCTTTGAATTTGGTCGCGATTTCTTTATTGAAAATTCCATTTTCCTGAAAATATTCAAAAGCATCAGCATCCAGAACTTCTGCCCATTTATAGCTATAATATCCAGAAGAATATCCGCCTTGAAAAATATGAGAGAAAGCGGTACTCATAGCGTTTTCTTTCACATCCGGATACAATTGTGTGTTGGCGAATTGTTCTGTTTCAAAAGCTTTCAAATCGGTAATATTGGTTGGATCTTGTCCGTGCCAAGCCATGTCTAAAAGTCCAAAACTCAATTGACGTAAAGTTGCCAATCCTTCCTGAAAACTGGCACTTTCTTTAATTTTTTGTACATATTCAATCGGAATGATTTCTCCGGTTTCATAATGGTTTGCGAACAAAGCCAAAGCTTCTGGTTCGTAACACCAATTCTCCATAATCTGACTTGGTAATTCAACAAAATCCCAAAAAACAGAAGTTCCGGATAAACTAGGATACGTTGTATTCGCCAACATTCCGTGTAAACCGTGACCAAATTCGTGAAATAAAGTCGTTACTTCATTAAAAGTCAATAATGAAGGTTTTGTTTCTGTTGGTTTTGTGAAATTACAAACGTTCGAAATATGCGGTCTTTCGTTTACGCCGTCTTTTATAGATTGCGATTTGAATGAAGTCATCCAGGCACCGTTTCTTTTTCCTTTTCTTGGGAAGAAATCAGCGTAGAAAATCGAAACTAAATTGTTTTCAGCATCTTTCACTTCATAAGTGATCACTTCTTCGTGGTATTTATCAATGTCAAAAACTTCCGTAAAAGTCAAACCGAATAATTTGTTGGCAACTGTAAAAGCACCTTCTAAAACTTTTTCTAATTGAAAATAAGGTTTCAGTTTTTCATCATCCAAATTAAAAAGCTGTTGTTTTAATTTTTCAGAATAATAAGCACCATCCCATTTTTCTAATTGCTCGATTCCGTCCAGTTCTTTAGCGAAAGCAGTTAATTCTGCAAATTCTTTTTGAGCAGCTGGTTTTGCTTTTGCTAATAAATCATTTAAGAAAGAGAAAACTTTCTCCGGACTTTCGGCCATCCTTTCTTCTAAAACAAAATTCGCATGTGTTTTATAGCCTAATAAATTAGCTCTTTCAAAACGCAGTTTAGCAATTTTCAAGACATTTTCCTGATTGTCAAATTCGTTATTCTGAAATGCTTTTGCGCCAAAAGCAATCGCCATTTTTTTGCGCAATTCACGATTATCCGCATATGTCAAAAACGGAATATAACTTGGATGATCTAATGTGAAAATCCATCCTTCTTTTTCCTGGTTTTTGGCTAATAATCTGGCAGCTTCAATAGTTCCTTCCGGTAAACCGGATAGATCTTTTTCATCAGTCAAATGCAATTCGAAAGCATTGGTTTCAGCCAAAACATTTTCGCCAAACCGCAAACTCAATCTCGATAATTCTTTGTCAATTTCTCGTAATTGATCTTTTTTGTCTTCCGGTAAATTGGCTCCGTTTCTGGAGAAGCTTTTGTATTTTTTATCTAAAAGAGTTGTTTGTTCCGGATTCAGATTTAAACTTTCCTTTTGATCATAAACGGCTTTTATTTTAGCAAATAAAGCAGCGTTCAAAGTAATGTCATTTCCGAATTCAGAAAGTAAAGGCGAAACTTCCTGAGCGATTTTCTGCATTTCGTCACTCGTTTCAGCCGAATTTAAATTGAAGAAAATGCTAGACAAACGATCTAAAATATCGCCAGAAAAATCCATTGCTACTATGGTATTTTCAAAAGTTGGAGCTTCCGGATTATTTACAATGGCATCAATTTCAGCTTTAGCCAAAGAAATTCCTTCCTGAAAAGCAGGAACATAATCTTCGATTTTAATTTGTGAAAAAGGTGCGGTGTTATGTTTGGTATTGAATTTTGAAAGTAAAACACTCATTATGATATACTATTTTTTATTAATTGAAGTCGTAATTTTTGAATTCCAAAGATAACAATTTATAAAAATCTAATCGACTATATAACATTGATTCTCGGCATAAAATCCTCTTAAATTGTGTTATAGATATGTTATTTATTGCTGCAGGCGATATTAAAAGCGTAAATTGAAAAAATACGGTTAGAATAACAAAAGCACTAATCATAATTAAATATAACACTATGAATTATCAAATTGTAATAAAGAATATTGACACGGTTAATGAAGTTGAAGGATATTGGTCAGATGAAGATTTTGTTGTTTTATTGCAAAAATTCAATTATCCGGATGGAGCTACAGCCGAAAAAAGCAGTTTACCGGAATTATTAGAGATGGCTATTTCGGATTACGAAGCAAACGAAGCTGCGCAGATTGTATTAGAATATAAATTGGGAGACGAATTAAGTGAAGGACAAATCGAACAGATATCGAACAATATGTTGATAGATAAAGTATGTGAGGAATATCCCGAAATTCACATGCAAGGCAGATTATTTCATGTCAATCAATTACTTTTTAAAGCTTACAATGGGAAATTTCCAAATGCAAAAGCATCTGTGGTTCATTTTTCTATGACACCAATTACTGGTGAAGTACAAAAACTGACAGCGGAAAATATATTGAAGTTATTGAATAACGGTTTATCTGACAGAAATCTAATCAAAAGATTGTTTGAAAATCAAATGTCTCAAAATATTCCCTTTCCTGAAGCAGAAAGTATTATCTGGGAATTGACAACAAAAGATGATGTAAATTATAACTTGGTTACTTCAGAGAATTGGATAAATAAAGAAGATATTACAGAATATGAATTTGAATCTGTCTTGGAGGAAATTGAAGATGAAGTTTCAAAATAAGTTTTAAAAAATAGTAAAGGCTTCGCATTATGTGAAGCCTTTTGAATTTTGTTTCACAAAGACTCGCAAAGAAAAGCGCAGAGATTCGCAAAATTTTTCTCAAATAATAATTGTAAAAACCTTAGTGAATCTCTGCGCTTTTCTCTGTGTATCTCTGCGAAATAATATTATTTATTTAAACCTTCAGCCGCTTTATTAACCGCAGCTTTCAATTCTTCTTTATAAGAAATAATGGTTTCAAGTACTTTTTTATCGTGACTTCCAATAATTTGCGCTGCTAAAATTCCGGCATTTTTTGCGCCGTTCAAAGCTACAGTTGCCACAGGAACACCGCCAGGCATTTGCAAAATCGATAATACCGAATCCCAACCATCAATAGAATTACTCGATTTTACCGGAACTCCAATTACAGGAAGCGGCGACATTGAAGCAACCATTCCAGGTAAATGTGCTGCACCACCCGCACCAGCAATAATTACCGAAATTCCGCGAGTATGTGCATTTTTACTGAAATTGAATAATTTTTCCGGCGTTCTGTGTGCCGAAACGATATCTACTTCAACTTCTACATTAAATTGTTTTAATATGTCGATGGCATCCTGCATGACTGGCATGTCAGAGATACTTCCCATTATGATGGCTACTTTGCTCATGTTTTTTGTTTGTTTTGTTTCAGGTTTGTCAAACGGAAATCTTAAAGTTTTTTATTTAAGACTATTTTATGATTTTATAAAATATAAATATAATTACAAAACCTAATGCAATTAAGAATAATGTTAGAATTAAGAATGTAATAAAACTTTTGATCCTCTCACCAACGTATTCATTTTTATCAGTAAATTTTTCAAAGTGAGTTTTGATCAAATTTGAACTATCAGCCACTTTTGAGGCATTATCTAGTAAATCAAAAAAATCCAGAAATCCCATTTTTATATTTTGATTTAAGTTAGTGAAAACTGTTAACTACGACTAATCACTAAGCACTAATCACTCTAATAGTATTCTTAACTTCCTCTGCAATTCGTCTTGCTTCTTGCATATCTTCATTTACGATAGTTACATGACCCATTTTTCTAAAAGGTCTTGTTTGTTTTTTGCCGTAAATATGTGGTGTAACACCATTCCATCCTAAAATGGTTTCGATGTTTTCGTAAACTACATCTCCGGAAAAACCTTCGGCGCCCACTAAATTTACCATAACTCCGGCAACTTTGCTGTCTGTATTTCCTAACGGAAGATCTAAAATAGCACGTAAATGATTTTCAAATTGTGAAGTATAACTTGCTTCAATAGAATAATGTCCAGAATTGTGTGGGCGAGGGGCAACTTCATTTACCAAAATCTCATCTTCATTAGTTTGGAACATCTCCACTGCTAAAAGTCCAACATGATTGAATTTTTCTGATACATTCAAAGCAATTGCTCTTGCTTTTTCGGCTACTTTTTCGTCGATTCTTGCAGGGCAAATTACATATTCTACCTGATTAGCTTCCGGATGAAATTCCATTTCAACAACTGGATAGGTTTTAATTTCTCCCGATGGATTTCTTACCACAATTACCGCCAATTCATTTTTGAACGGAACCATCGTTTCGGCAATACATTCGACATTTGGCAAATCCTCCATATCAGAAATCTGGCGAATTACTTTTACGCCATTTCCGTCGTAACCAAACTCCGTACATTTCCAAACAAATGGAATCGTGATTTCATTATTTCCAACTGATTTTTGCAAATGCAACGGACTTTCAAATCGTAAATATGCTGCGGTTGGAATATTGCTTTCGGTATAAAAATCTTTTTGTGTTCCTTTATTCTGAATTCCTTTTAAGGTTTTTGGAGAAGGATATACTTTTAAGCCTTCATTTTCTAATTGTGTTAAAGCTTCAAGATTAACCAATTCAATTTCGAAAGTCAAAACATCAACCTGTTTTCCAAAATTATAAACCGTTTCATAATCCATTAAATCGCCCTGAAAGAATTTATTGCAGGCAATTTTGCTCGGAGCTTCGTCACTCGGATCTAAAACATAAGTTTGTATGTCAAATTTTCGCGTATCAAACAAAAGCATTTTGCCTAATTGTCCACCGCCTAATATTCCTAATTTAAAATCAGAAGAAAAATAATTCATTTTGTGTTGTGTTTTTGCAAAGATACTTTTTAATTTTTTTTCGCCACGAATTCACGAATTTTTCTTAAACTCATGCTAAAAATAATTTGTGAATTCATGGCTGAAAAAACTATTTCATCTTCTTCAAAACTTCCTTCGCAACAGCTTTATAAGCCGCCGAATGATCGCCATAATCTTTGTCCAGAATAATTTTCAGTTCAGGATGAATCCAGTCGTAATAATTTCCTAAAACATATAATGTTCTTATTGAATAGGCTTTTGTGGCCACTTTGACATCATTTATAAGCCAGTCAAATGAAGCTTCAATGCAATCCTGAAGGTTTTCTTCAGAAAGATTGATGCAGTTTTCATCTTTTTTATAATGTGATTTTACTAAAAGCTGAGTCACTTTTGCAATGGGACGAATCGAGCTTTCATCTTTTAAATGCTTCAAATTAGAAAAGAAAAGATCAAGATGGGGCTGAAGCCAAATCAATTCTTCATAAGATACAAATTCTAAAATCCAACAGGCTTTATGGTTGTTTTTATTGGATGGAGAAAAACAAATCGAAACCAATTCAGTAAATAAAGAAGGATTTTCTAAAATTTCCTGTGCCGCTTTCAAACGGTTTTCTCTATAAGCACTTACGTAATCAAGTTTCTTTTGTAGTTCAGATAGCATCGTTAATAGATTTAATTCTGCGACTAAAATAAGTAATTTAATGAGACATTTCCGTAGTAATTTACAGGAAGTCCTGGGTAATAATATCTTGGAGATGAAGTTCCAACAGGAAGTGCATTCGGCAAAATTAAGGAAGCATATTTTTCATTAGTTACATTATTAATTCCAAAAGCTAAATTGGTGTTTAGATTGTGGAGAATTTCAAAACGATAACCGGTTTTTAAATTGATAATAGTATAAGAATCCGAGAAAGCCGAATTAGCATCGTTCATCGGAATTTCATCCACAAATTGATAATCGGCATTCAAATAAATTCCAAAACGAGTATTTAAAATTAATCCTGCATTGACTTTATTGGCTGGAACTCCGGTTAATTTATTCCCGGAATAATCATTTCCATTATCTACAAATTCCTTAAATTCATATTTTCCAATGGAAGTTCCAATATAAGAATTCAGATTAAAAATTCGATTGATTTGCCAGTTGTGTTTCAACGTAATTTCAATTCCTTCATGCAATGTTTTGTCGGCATTTACACCTTCATATTGATCGTCTCCAATTCTTTTGGCAACCAATAAATCTTTAATTTCCATTCGGTAAACTGCAATTTCAGAATAAAGATTTTTATTGAAAAAGTAGAATTTTCCACCCAATTCAAAATTATAACCGTTTTCAGGTTTAATATCCGGATTGATGGTTCCATTACTGGTCAAAGTTTCTTCTGTGGCTGGAAGTGAAAATCCATGACTTGCTGAAAAATATATTGTTTGTTGCTGATTTGGTTTGAATAATAAAGAAAGTTGTGGTGAAAAAATTCCGTCATAACTGTATTTTTCTGTTGCCGTTTTTTGCGGAAGAAAGTTCGTCAGTTCAAAATGCGTTTCATTATAATTTAGGCCAAATTGAAGTTCAAATTTTTCAGAAAGCAACGATCTGATTTGCGAAAAAATATTGTAAAAATGCCTTTTCTGATCGCTTTCTGTCAATTGATTTCCTTGTAAACTGCCTTGTCCGTTATTTTGTTTGTATAAATTTTCAAAAGTGTTTCCATTGTAATTGTCCGTAAAATATTCCATTCCAAAAATGAATTGATTCTTCAGTTTTCCAATTTCGAAATTCCCTGAAAATTGTGTTCTTGCTCCGGTTGCAAAAGTATATTGGCGCAAAATATCAAAAGGTCGCGGTTCATTGCTGTCTTTATAATTGATGAAAACAGAAGTGGAATTATTTAGATTATCAGTAATCTTAAAATCATAAGCCAATCCTGCCAAAGTCGATTTGTATTCTTTAAATCCTTTTGAAGCCACCCAGGTTGGCGCGCCCAATTCAGGATTTGAATCGTAAACTTCTTTACTAATCGAACTCGGAATAAAAGCTTTTAAATAAGTGTAATTGGTGAAGTAAGTCAGTTTACTGTTTTGTCTTCTAAACAATTCTCCGGCAAGCGTAAATCCTTCTCGTTTATAAGAACTGTTTTCGCGCCAGCCATCTGATTTTAGATTGTGATAGCTTAAATTCAAGCTTGAATTTTTATCATCTAAACTATAATTCAAGCTGTTTTTTAATAATCCAAAAGAACCAAAAACAGTACTAATTCCGGCAGTTTGTCCTTTATTTTTTGAAAGTTGAGGCGAAATCAAAATTGCACCGCCCAAACCGGCACCGTAAATACTCGAAAGCGGACCTTTAATGATTTCAATCTGGTTGAGGTTTTCCAAATCAATATCATCAATAACCGTTTCGCTATTTCCGGAAGTCAGCGGAATACTGCCATAAAAAGCTCTTATTTTGTTCGTTCCATAAGGCGTTCTTGCACCAATACCGCGAATCGAAATTCGGGTTGTGGTAAAATTCGAAGATTGCATAAAAACACCCGGAATTGTATTAACAACAGTCGTAATATCTGTAGCATTATTTTGCGTCAGTTCTTTTTTGGATAAAATTCCAATCGAAGCCGGAGCATTCTGCAAACTGTCATTAATATGAAAAGAACTGATAATAACTTCTTCCAGTTTTTCTGTTTTCACAGAATCAATAGATTTGCTTTTTTCTTCCTGCGCAAAAGTGCTTTGGAAAAGAATTGTGAGAAGAAGGAGAAAACAATATTTTTTTAAAAGCATAAAAATAATTTAGTTTTTGAGCTTAAATTTAAACACATAGAAACATAGTTTTGGTTTGCGTACAAAGGCGTTTCACTTGTTTTAAAACACATAGCTATGTGTCTTTTTGCAAGTGAAATGCCTTTTTTGAGTCCCAGAAAACTATGTTTCTATGTGTTTAAATTATTGCCACCGAGTTGGAATTTGGAATTTGAATTTTGGAATTTATTTATTAGCAGTCACTTTCCAAATCGTATTTCCGCTGTCATCGTTTACTAAAAGCGATCCGTCATTCATAACCGTAACCGCAACAGGGCGTCCGTAAACCTGGGCTTTGTCAGCATCCGAAATAAATCCGGTTAAAAAATCTTCTGGTTTTCCGGATGGTTTTCCGTCTTTAAAAGGGACAAAAAGAACTTTATAACCGGAAATTACAGAACGATTCCAAGAACCATGCTGTCCTACGAAAGCGCCATTTTTATATTTTGCCGGAAATTTATCTTTAGTATAAAAAGCCAATCCTAACGATGCCGTGTGAGCACCAACGGGAACATCGGGAACAATTGCTTTTGCGACTAAATCTTTACGTTCGCCTTTCAATCTCGGATCAGGAATACTGCCGAAATAAGAATACGGCCATCCGTAAAAGCCACCTCTTTTTACACTTGTAATATAATCCGGAACCAAATCATCACCTAGTTCATCGCGCTCATTAACTGCAGTCCAAAGTTCTTTTTTATTGGCGGGATTCCAGTCCATTCCCATTGGATTTCTTAGGCCTTCAGCATAAATTTTTTCACCGGTTCCGTCAGGATTGATTTCTAAAATTGCAGCACGGCGTATTTCTTCCTTCATTCCATTTTCTCCAACGTTGCTTCCTGAACCAACGCCAATATAAATTTTCGTTCCTTCAGGGTTAGCAAGCAAACTTCTGGTCCAGTGATTGTTGTATCCTCCAGCAGGAAGTTCAACAATTTTGGTGCCCTGGGTTTCTAATTTTAATGGTGCGTTTTTATAAGGATAACGGTAAAGTCCGTCAGTATTTGCAACATAAAAAAAGTCTTTTAGAATAAGCATTCCCAAAGGTCTGTTGAGGTCTTTCAAAAAGACTTCGCGGGTTTCAAAAACGCCGTCTTTGTCGTTGTCACGTAAAATTATAATTTGATTTTTGCTTGTTCTTGTGCCGCTTTCAACAACAAAAATATCATTGTTTGGACCTATATATGTCCAGCGCGGATTTTCAAATCCGTCAGCAAATTTTGTGACCGTAAAGCCTTCAGGTGCTTTTGGTGTTTTTCCTTCGGGCCAGCCTATCACTTTACTGTTTTTGGATTTAGATTCAGTTGCATAAGGCGGAGGAAGTGTAATATTTCCAATTGCAGTTTTTACAACATTGGCAGGTTGTTTTGCCAGGGCTTCTTTCTCTTCCTTTTTTACTTGCCCGTTGCAGGCTGTTATTATAGTTAATAACGATATAGATAACAGTTGTATCGTAGTTTTCATGGTATTTTTGGAGTTAAATATTTATAAAATAACAATTTAGTAAATTTTGCCATAGTTGTAGGAAATGATTTGTAGATATTAACTGATATTTAACATTTCCAAAAAAGAACTTCTTCAGTAGTATTTTGATACTGACAATTTGGTTGTAATTCTGTATCTTTGCGCATTATTTTAAAATCAAAAATAATGATACAACTTCACGATAAACAATTTGTTCCGTTTATTTCGGCTAAGGAAATTGATTTTGCTTTAACCAAAATAGTTGCACAAGTAGAAGATGATTTTGGAGATGATACTCCAATTTTTATTGGTGTTTTGAACGGTGCATTTATGGTTGTTAGCGATTTTCTGAAAAAATATAAAAAACCTTGCGAGGTTTCATTTATCAAAATGGCGTCTTACGAAGGAACTGAAACGACTAATACTGTTAAAGAATTAATAGGAATTAATCAGGATCTTTCAGGCAGAACTGTAGTGATAATTGAAGATATTATCGATACCGGAAATACAATCGAAGAATTAAAACATTTGTTTAAACAACAAAACGTAAAGCATTTTAAAATTGCGACCTTGTTTTTTAAACCTGAAGCATATAAAAAAGACATTAAAATTGATTACATCGGAATCAGAATTCCAAATAAATTCATCGTGGGTTACGGTTTAGACTACGATGGTTTAGGAAGAAATTTAACCGAAGTATATAAGTTAGCCGAATAACAGTAAACAAAACACAACTATATATTCATTTTAAACTTCTTAAAATAAGAAGTCACACAACTCACACATATTATGATTAACATTGTTTTATTTGGAAAGCCAGGAGCAGGAAAAGGAACTCAGGCAGAATTTTTAAAAGAGAAATACAAATTAACACATCTTTCTACAGGAGATATTTTTCGTTTTAATTTAAAAAATGATACAGATTTAGGTAAAAGAGCAAGAGTTTTTATGGACAATGGAGAATTGGTTCCTTGCGAAGTTACAACTGCAATGTTAATTGATGAAGTGAATAAACATTTAGACTCAAATGGATTTTTGTTCGATGGTTACCCGAGAACTTTAGATCAGGCTGAAGCTTTAGATAAATTTTTACCAACAATTGGGTCAAGTGTTACAGCAACTATTGCATTAGAAGCAGATGATGAAATTTTGGTTGCGCGTTTGCTTGAAAGAGGAAAAACAAGCGGAAGAGTGGATGATCAGGACGAAGAAAAAATTCGTGTAAGATATCAGGAATACAACGAAAAAACAGCTCCATTAATTGGATATTATAAAGCACAAAATAAGTTTCATGCTGTAGATGGCATAGGTACTATTGAACAAATTACAGAGCGATTAACGTCAGTTATAGATAATTTGTAGAAGCTATTCCAGCTGTACGTTACGAGTCCTCGCTAAAAAAACTATTTTTCTAACCATAAAACGAGCTTCCGCTGGTCGCTGTTTTCTGGCAAGAAAAATTAGTTTTTTTAGCTCCGGGCTCTTCACTTCCATCTGGGCTAAGAATACAAGAGAGATTGCAAATTATATTAACGAACTATTATATTTAACAAACAAGCCACAAATTGGAAATACTAATAATATTTTTTCTAATACTATTAAACGGAGTTTTCTCGATGTCAGAAATCGCATTGATTTCGGCTAGAAAAAACAGACTTGAAACTGCCGCGAAAAAAGGAAATAAAAGTGCCAAGACAGCGCTTGATTTAGCCAACTCGCCAAATAAGTTTTTATCAACAGTACAAATCGGAATTACCTTAATCGGAATTTTAACGGGTATTTATAGTGGAGATAAAATCACAATGGATGTTGAAGCTTTTGTTGCCGGATTTGCCGTTTTAAAACCTTACGCACATTCAGTTGCAGTGGGAATTGTGGTTGTAGTTTTAACCTTTTTCTCTTTAGTTTTAGGAGAATTATTGCCAAAACGAATCGGTTTAAATTATCCGGAAACAATTGCTAAAATGGTGGCAATGCCAATGAAAGTAGTTTCGATTATTACGGCACCATTTATTTGGCTGTTAACATCGTCAACTGAATTTTTGTTGAAAGTTTTGCAGATAAAACCAACGGCAGACGGAAAAGTTACCGAAGAAGAAATTAAAGCGATTATAAAAGAAGGAACCGAAGTTGGAGAAGTTCAGGAAATTGAACAAGATATCGTGGAGCGTGTTTTTCATATTGGTGACAGAAAAGTAAATTCGTTAATGACGCACCGAAAATCGGTAGATATGTTGCCTTTAAAAGATGAAAAATCCAAAATAAAAGAATTGGTTTTGCAAGATCTGCACACTGTTTATCCGGTTTACAGCGATAACTATGATGATATTGTGGGAATTGTAACGCTTAAAAATATATTCGCAAACATCGAAAGCGAGCATTTTGATTTGTCAGCAATAATGACAGATCCTCCTTATTTAATGGAACAAACAACAGCTTACAAAGCGTTGGAAAATTTCAAAAAAACAGGAGTACATTATGCTTTGGTTTCTGATGAATACGGAGTTTTTCAAGGTATAATTACATTGAATGACATTCTGGAAGCTTTAGTTGGAGATGCATCTGATTTTTATAAAGATGAATTCCAATTAATTGAAAGAGAAGATGGTTCATGGCTGGTTGACGGACATTATTCATTACACGATTTCTTAACTTATTTTGAGTTAGACGAATTGACAAACGATTACGAAGTAAACACCGTAAGCGGAATGATTATGACTGAGCTTTCACACATTCCAAAAGAAGGCGAAAAATTATATTGGCAAAAATTTGTGCTGGAAGTATTAGACATGGATGGCGTAAAGATTGATAAAGTATTAGTTAAAGCTCTAAAAGAGTAAAAATAAATAGAGGATAGATTTAGATTTAATTAGATTATCAATCTAAAAATCTAAAATCTAAAATCTGAAATTCAAAACAATGACAGAAGGAAATTTTGTAGATTACGTTAAGATATATGTTTCATCCGGAAAGGGAGGAAAAGGATCTACGCATTTACATAGAGAGAAATTTATTGAAAAAGGAGGCCCGGACGGTGGAGATGGTGGTCGCGGTGGACACGTATATTTAGTGGGGAATAAAGGTTTGTGGACATTATTTCACTTAAAATTTGCACGTCACATTAAAGCCGGTCACGGTGGAGATGGAGGAGGAGACCGTAGTACTGGTGCTGATGGAGATGATAAATTTATTGAAGTACCTTTAGGAACTGTCGTAAAAGATAAAGAAACCGGAGAAACGTTATTCGAAATTACCGAAGACGGGGAAAAACAAATTCTTTCAAGAGGAGGAAAAGGTGGTTTAGGAAACTGGCATTTTAGAAGTTCAACAAACCAAACGCCACGTTACGCACAGCCAGGTTTGCCAGGTGTAGAAATGGATGTGATTCTGGAATTGAAAGTTTTAGCTGATGTTGGTTTAGTAGGTTTTCCAAATGCAGGAAAATCAACTTTATTGTCTGTGTTGACTTCGGCAAAACCAAAAATTGCTGATTATCCTTTTACAACTTTAAAACCAAACTTAGGAATTGTGGCTTACAGAGATTATCAATCTTTTGTAATTGCTGATATTCCCGGAATTATTGAAGGTGCCGCAGAAGGAAAAGGTTTAGGACATTATTTTTTACGTCATATTGAGCGTAATTCAACTTTACTATTTTTAGTTCCGGTTGATACGCCGGACATTAAGGGAGAATACGATATTTTGGTTAACGAATTGACTAAATACAATCCTGAAATGTTGGATAAGGAACGTCTTTTAGTAATCTCAAAATGCGATATGCTGGATGACGAACTAAAAGCTGAATTGAAAGTTGAACTGGATGTTGCTTTCAAAGATATTCCATATATGTTTATTTCATCTGTTGCACAACAAGGTCTGACCGATTTAAAAGACAAACTTTGGAAAATGCTTAACGAGTAAAAAGTTTAAAAATATTTTTAAAAGGCGTTCGCTACAGCGGACGCCTTTTTTATTGGTTTCAATGTTAAATTCGTAAAAAAACGATAAAAAAGAAACAGTATATTTTATTTTAAGAATTAATAAGATATAATAAATGCGAAAATGAATTATATTCGCATGACTTAAACAAAATAATATGAAAAAAATAATTTTATTCTTTACTATGTGCCTTATGGCTTTTCCTGCAAGAGCTGATGAAGGAATGTGGTTTTTGATGTTTATCGAAAGATTGAACCATAGAGATATGGAGAAAATGGGCTTGCAATTAACAGCTGAAGAAATTTACAGTATCAACCATCATAGTTTAAAAGATGCGGTTGTGCAATTTAATGGAGGTTGTACAGCTGAAATCGTTTCTAAAGACGGATTAGTTTTAACCAATCACCACTGTGGTTACAATGCAATTGCAGAACTTTCTACTGCAGAACAAAATTATTTGAAAGATGGTTTTTGGGCAAAAGAAAAAAGTGCCGAAATGAAACCAAAATCTTTATACGTTCGTTTCTTTGTTCGTATGGATGACGTTTCTAAAAGAATTTTATCAAAAGTAAATGATAAAATGACAGAAACAGAAAGAAACAAAATTATTCAGCAAGAGATTGCTTTGATCGAAAAAGAAAATAACGAAGGCGGAAAATATACGGTTTCTGTTCGTCCTTTCTTTCAGGGAAATGAATATTACTATTTCGTTTATCAGGATTACACAGACGTTCGTTTAGTGGGAACACCTCCTGAAAGTGTTGGTAAATTTGGTGGAGACACTGACAACTGGGAGTGGCCTCGTCAAACGGGAGATTTCTCTATGTTTAGAGTGTATGCTGATAAAGCGGGAAACCCTGCAACATATTCAAAAGACAATGTGCCTTTACAACCAAAGCATTACTTACCTGTAAGCATTAAAGGAGTTAAAGAAAATGATTTCGCAATGATTTTGGGATATCCAGGAAGAACAAATCGTTGGATGCCAGCTGGTGGAATTGAGCAAAACGTAAAGTTTGCTTATCCTGCTTGGGTTGAAGGTGCTAAAACCGGAATGGACCAAATGAAAACGTATATGGACAAAGATGCAACAGTTCGTTTGCAATATGCGTCTAAATATGCATCAACTGCAAATTACTGGAAAAACCGTCAGGGAATGATTGATGCTTTGACTAAAGCTGGAACTGCAGAAGCAAAATCAGCCCAGGAAGATAAATTTTACGAGTGGGCTGCTAAACCGGCTAACAAAGAAAAATACGAAAATGTAATTCCGACGATCAACGATTATTACAAGGAAACGAATTTAAAAGCGCGTCACGATAATTATTTATCTCAGGTTTTACGTACTTCAAGTTATGCAGCCGGACCAGCAAATTTAGGAAATGCATTGATTGCTTACTATAATGAGAATGATGCTAAAAAAGCGGAAATGTTACCTAAAATCAACGCTATGATTGATAACATTTATGGCGAATTTTACGCACCACTTGAAAAAGATGTGTTAACTGCTCAATTGAATTTATATGCTGCAAAAGCTGCTGAATATGGTTTAGCACCACAAATTGCTAAAATGAAATCAGAGAATAATGGTGATTTTACTGCAGATGTAGCAAAAGCAACTGAAATAAGTTATTTCACATCTAAGGAAAAAGTATTAGCGTTTATGGCTGATCCAAAACCATTGGCGATTGTACACGATCCGTTGTATATCATTTCAAATGATTTATTGACAAAATACCGTGCTAAAACAGATGATCAGGCTAAAGCTGATGATGGTTTTGCTATTGCTTACCGTAATTTGGTTGAAGGTTTAAGAGAGTCAAAATTGAATGCAATAAAATATCCTGATGCAAACTCGACTTTGAGACTGACTTACGGAAAAGTTCGCGCTTTGCCAGCTGACCCGCGTAATGATGCTAAAATCAACAATTATACTACCATGGAAAGTATGGTAAAAAAGTATAAAGCAGGAGATCAGGAATTTGATTTGCCGGCTCGTTTATTAGAATTGAACAAAGCAAAAGATTACGGTCAATATGCTGATAAAGCAGGATATATGCCAGTAAACTTCTTGACGGATAATGATATCACAGGTGGAAATTCAGGTTCTCCGGTTCTTAACGGAAAAGGAGAATTAATCGGAATTGCTTTTGATGGAAACATCGAAGCTATGGCGGGTGACGTTATTTTTGATCCTAAATTGCAAAGAACAATTAACGTAGATATTCGTTACGTACTTTGGATTATTGACAAATATGCAGGAGCAAAAAATATTATTGATGAAATGACGATTGTTAAATAATCTGATTTTTATCCTAAAATTAAACCCGATAGATTAAAATCTATCGGGTTTTTTATTTTTTTTCCGCCACGAATTCACAAATTATTTTTTGACAATTTTTGGAAATAAAATTCGTGAATTACTTCGTCTGTTCGCTATCGCTCGGGTCGTGGCGGAAAAACTTATTGAACTTTCACTCGAATTCCTTTAGTGTGACTTGAGAATTCCGGTGCATACATACTTTCAATTGTTGTAATTCCATTTGAGAATTCACCGCTGTTGTTCACTCGAATGTCATATTCTAAAACATAAGTTCCTTTGTTGATTTGGTCAAAAAAGAAATGCGTTGCAGCATCTTTTGTACTCATGTAATATCCTAATCTATCTTTGTATTGATATTCTGAAAGTACATTTACAGGTTCAAAACAAGAAGCTCTCATGTCTTTCAAGTGAACATATTCTGTGTCTTCTTTCGAAGTAATAATCAATCTAATGGTAACTAAATCTCCCGTTTTTAATGGATTTTTAGAGGTGATTCTTTCTAATTGATCACCTTTGAGAGTGTTTTTCTTCAGATATAATTCTTTCGAAACAGATAAAACAGCACCGGTATTGGTTTTAATTTTATCTAAATCTTCAAAATACTGCCAGTAAACTCCACCAAAGCCAGGAACTTTTGATTTGTTCTGAATACTTACAGAAGCCATTTCCTTTTTAACTTCATCAGCTTTCCAGTTCATTTTGATATATCCGGTTTCGGCTTCTTTCTCGTTTTCGGATAATTTTTTGGTTAAGATTTTCTGATCTCCAATTTTAATAACGGTATTATCTTTTACAGAAAGCCAATCATTGCCTTGCATCAATAAAGCATAAATAGCTTCACTGGTTGATTTTGTTGTAGGCCAGTTTTTGACTTGCTTGTTTTTTAACAGCCAAACTTTCATCGCGTCTACTGATTTGGTATCGTGATTCACTTCGGCGAAAGCCTCAATCAATAAAGCCTGAGTTTCTATTGGCGCCTGATACCAATACCAGCCTGCTTTATTAGCAATCCAATACATTCCCCAATCTTCATTGTTAGAAGAAGTTTCTTTTAAACTCTCCATAATTTTCTTAGCTGCCTCGCTTTCTCCAAAACGACTTAAGGCTAATGCAGCTAATCCCTTTTCATAAAGAGAATAGGATAACCACTCTTTTTTAATAACGTCAAGATATAGTTTAGTTGCCTTTTTTAAAGTGTCAGATAATTTATAATCTTCAAGATAAAAACTTCTGGCGTAGAGATAATGCAAATCAGAGTTAGGATTAATCCAGCTTAATTTATCTGTTGCTTTTAAATTTTTAGTTCGGTATTTATAGGATTCTAAAAACTTACCGTCCAAATAAGGAATTCCAGTTTTACTGATTTGTTCAATTTTATCTTCACTATCTTCGGTTTTATTCAACTTTGATAAATGACCTAAACCAGCCAAAATATGTCTGGTGATGTATTCATTTTCGTCACCTCCGTTAAACCATGTAAATCCTCCAGATGATTTCTGCTTTTGTTTTAATTTTTCAAAAGTCGCTTCCTGAGAAGTTTTCATTTTCTCCAAATCAAATAAAAGTGCCAGATTCTTTTTCTTTTCGTCTTCACTTTGTGCATCATTTAGCCAAGGTGTTTCTGCCAGAATAAGCGATTTTAATTCTTCGTTTTCTTCTAATTTCGAATTTAGTTTTCCGTTTTTTCTCCAGTCTTCAAAAACGGTTGCAATTTTCGGATTACTAGAAATAATTTCTGAAGCCAGAGAATTTGCATAAAAACGAGCAAAAGTTTGTTCTGCACATTCATGTTCATATTCCATAAGATAGGGCAGCGACTGAATCGCAATCCAGGTAGGATTTGAAGTGTATTCTAATGTAAATTGATGGTTTTTTAAAGTCGAAGAAGTATTGTTTATCAAATTTTCAAACGTATATTCTTTTGCCGAATTCTCGCGAACCCAAATCGGAATGCTTTCTGTAACCAGCATATTGTTCGTTAAAATCGGAAGTATGTTTTCTTCTCCATCAGAGAAATCACCTGATTTTGCTAAAATTTTATATTGAACGCCTTGCAGACCTTCTGGAATAGAAATGGTCCAGGTTGCTGTTGTATTTCCGAAAGCACCAACATTAAAGTTTCGAACATTTTTTACGTTCAGCATTTTTGCATCGATTGGCTGCATTGTTGTGGCATCAAAGAATTGTAAAATTGCGATTCCGGTTTTGGCTTTATCCGTAATATTTGAAATTTTAGCCGAAATAACAATCGTATCTTTTTCCCTAAAAAAGCGTGGGAAATTCGGTAAAACCATTAATTCTTTCTGTGTCAGAACACTTTTCTCTAAATAACCTGAAACAGCATCTTTGTTGTGCGCAAATAAACGAAGTTTCCATGCCGTCAAAGCTTCTGGAGAAGTAAAATTGAAACTCACTTTTCCGTTAGCATCTGTTCTAAGATTTGGTAAGAAAAACGCAGTTTCAGAAAGATTTTTTCTGGTTTTTACTTGAGTTAGGGCTTCCAGGGCTTTTTTGGTTGTGATGATTATTGCTCCGTTTGCACCTCGACTACCATAAATTGCAGTTGCTGATGCTGCATCTTTTAAAACGTCAATTGAAATAACATCTGAGGAATTTAAATTTTTGATCTCATCTGCACTCGCAATTTTTCCGTCTATAATATACAAGGGATTTGATGCGTCAATAGAACTGGCACCACGGATGATTAATTTATTTGATGGGGACTGTGAAATTTCAACACCGGCAAGTATCCCTGATAAAATACTGGTACTATAAACCTGGTTATCTTCTTCAACTTGCTCAGTAGTCATTCGAGCTGATTTCATCTTTGTTACAGCACCCGTTAGGTCAGATTTTTTTTGGGTACCATAACCAACAACTACAACTTCTTCTAATTTATCTACTTCGTCAATTAAAACAAAATCAATTTTTTTATTATTTGATACGAAAGTAGATTGACTTTTATAGCCAATAAATGAAAAGACAAGTTCTTCATTTGCTATTGCTTCAATTTCGTAATAACCGTCGAAATCGGTGCTTGTTCCTCTCTGAGTTCCTTTTATTTTAATCGATACGCCTGGTATTGGGATTCCATTTTGATCACTAACAATTCCAGAAATCATTTTAGCATTTAAAGGTTTTTTAATTTTTTTATTAATTTGTCTTTGATATTCTTTTTGAAGATATAACATATTATTGCTATTATTAAAATCAAATCCAAACCAAATTAATTCAGTATTTTCGTTTTTTAATTCTATTCGTTTTGACGGTGTATTTAAATTAAGTATTGAAACATATTCTTTTTCAAATCCTAGAAGCGATTTAATATTGCCACCCGCACTATATTCATTAAAATTTAAACTGTTCCACTCTTTTGTACTGAATTGATCTAAAGAGCTATCATACATCGATGCCAGAACTTCTGCTTCTTTTTGGGTAGCGATTCCATTTAATTTAAATGACCAGTTTTCATTGGTTCCAGGCTCAATTTTGCTTCTGAATGTTTGTACATTAAATTTTAATTCAGGATAATCTGTTTTTAGAAATACGTAAAGGTTGTTGACAAATCTTTCATTTTGAAATATGCTCTCAAAACCAATATTTACTCCACCTTCAAATTCTTTTTTTAGTGGAATTTTAATCACCATTTCATTATTTTGAAGATGATAAGTTTCTTCAGAAAAAATAGAACTGTCATAATTTCCAGTTACTGTTATATAAAGCTCAGGAATGACAGATGATAATTTTATTAATGCAAAACCATCTTTTTTTGCATCTATATTAATTTGTTTTGCAGAAAATAATCTGCTGGGGTCAAATTTATCTTTGCTTTGTATAAGCTTGAAATTGGTAATCGTTTCAATTGTGTTGTCAAAAGTGTCTTTTGCAGAAAATAGAATTTTGTAATTTCCAGATTTGTAATCTGAAATAAAGTCTAATGGAATAATTTTGTCTTTTTGAGTATCTATAATTCTACTAAATACTAAAGTTTCATTTGTTTTTTCTTTGGAATCCTGGTTGATTTCATAAGGGAATAATTTTTCAAATTCTTCGCCGGAAATTCCTTCAATATCGGGTTGAGGAAAAACCCTTTGCTTGAATTTACTTAAAAGCGGACTTACTAAATAAATTTTAAGTTCGCCTTTAGTAGCTAAAAATTCATCGTTTAAGTTTGTACTTGTAAGTTTGATTTCATTTTTATTTTTTGTTTCAATTTCATTAGGAATTAAAGCTTGTAATACCAAATCATGATAACCAACTTTTACAGTTGTTGTCGATTCGTGTGTTTCGCCATTTATATCAGTTACGGTAACTTTTATGCTATAATTAAAAACAGGTAATTGTTCTTTTGTACTATTTTTAGGTGGCAAAGCAACAAAATCAATAGTAAATTTTCCCGAAGCATCCGTTTTGGTTTCTCCGGTTTCTAAAGTTTCGTTTTGTTCTTGTATATAATAGTTTCTAAAATAACTGGTGTAGCGGCTCACAGTATAAGTTACTTTTGCATCAGAAATATTGCTTCCTGCAAATGCTTTTGCATTTCCTTTTATTTTAATGGATTGATTTACCTGAAAACTTTCTTTTTTAGGTTCGAAAGTAACTTCAAATTTTGGTCGTTTGTACTCTTCAACTCTAAATTCAATTTGAGTATCTTTAAAATGAACTTTGTCCCAAAACGGATGCTCATCTTCTTTTTTGTCATATACAATATCATTTTCATAAGTAGTTGGTTCCTCGGCAGTAATTCGAAAAGTGCCTTTCAGACCTGTTTTGGGCAGAACAAATTCACCAGAAAAAGAACCAAACTCGTTAGTCGTTATATTAAAATCTTTAACATCGTTATTATCAGCATCTTCAAAAACGATGTTAAATGTTGTAAAAGGAACTACAGATGTTTTATTTCCTGATTTTTGAACAGCAATTCCTTTATAATGCACAATTTGGCCTGGGCGATAGATGGCGCGGTCCAGATAAAATTCTAGTTTTCCCTCAGATTTTTCATTTTCATTCGAAGTGTACTTGCTGTTGTAATACAAATAATTTTTTTGAATTGAAAGGGTATCATTTAAATGATATAATTCAATAAATTGATAATTAGGATTTTCCTTTGTTTTGTTGAAAAAAGCGACTCCTTTTTTATTTGTTTTAATTGTAAAAGTTGGGGTTTTTAAGGTTACATTTTCTAAAGGTCTACCTGTTTTTCGATCTAAAACCTGATAATTTTCAGTTTCATAATTTTGAGAAGCTAAAATTGTCAGGTTAGAAATAGTAATAGTTTCAAAAGCTGCAGCTTTTCTATCCTTTAAATCTGATTCGCTTTCAAAATATACTAGATAAGACCCTGTTTGTAATTGTGGAAGAAGCACTTCTGTAGAGTATTCTAAGAAGTCTTTTTTATTTGGAAGAGAATATGATTTTGTTACAACCGGTGGAACTTTTTCCATAATAAAGTCTTTAATACTATCCCTTTTTCGGTTATATTTTGTTAATACCAAAAGTTGATTTTGCGTTATTTTAAAAAACAAGATTTTTAAATTTTCAACATTTTTATACTGAATAAACGCGCGGGTATTTTCATCTGTATAACTATATTTTTGAAGTTGTACACTTAAAGTTTTATATTGAATATTTTCTTTTTTCTGGATAGCTAGTTTGTAAGCATTCGACCGATTATTTATATTTAAAATACTATCTAAAATAGCGATTGCTTTAATGTAATAATCGGGATGATTTTGTTTTGAAGCATTTGAAGATAAATAAGAAGCTTTTTCTAATTGAATTTTTTGAATTAGAAGTATATCATTAGTATTTTTTTCAACTTGAATTAAAGCTTGAAAGTACTCCTCATTAAAATCAATTAAATATTGTCTGCAAAACTGTATTCGTTCCCAAAGATTTTCTGTATTAGGATTGTTTGTTTCTTGCTTTTGATATAATTTTAAAATTGATCTGAGCGTTTCGTTTGTTACAAAGTCGAAATTCAATTTTAGAAAATCACTCGTTAATAAATCTTTTTTATAGGATTCAAAATCGTTTTTTTGAATTTCCCATTGATGAAGTTTTTGTGTATAAATTGCTATGTTTTCTGAAATGGTATAATCTAATAAGTTCAGGGTTTTGAATTTTTCTACTGTTTGATAATCAAAAATAGCTTCATATTTAAGCAATGACGTATTTCTTAAAATAGTTTCGTTTTCCAGAGAATTTTTTAAAGCGAGGTTAATTTGTTCCTTGAAATTATTTTCCGTCCACGTTAAAAAATCTTCGTTTAATACAAGGGTATTTGTTCTGCTTCGAATTTTGTAATCATTTCTTATAAAGTAATCATTCAGACACTTCGCATAAACTAAATTCAAAATTGCTTTTGAAGGAGCGGAGACTCTATTAATATCAGTTTTGAGATTGTTTAAGATTTTTGTTTGTGCATTTTCATCAAAAACTTGCAAATATTTAGATTGATAAAAAAAGCATTTTATCATCTGTACTTCTTCTTTGTCTTCAATTGCTTTGTTGTATATTTTGTTTACAATCTCACTAGCTGATTTAACTTTGCCTTCATTTTCGTAAGCAATAACTTTATCCCATTTTTTGTCATTTTGCTGTGCAAATAAAGTTGTCGAAAGCAATAAGAAAATAAATAATATGTTTTTCATACGTGAGTTTTAGAATATAGAGAGCATTTTTTGACAAAAGGTTGGGAAACGGCTTAAATAATTTTCGTACAAATTACTAATTTATCTCTAAAACCAAATAATGCATTTTATATTTCGCTATTTTTGAGATATGAAAAAGCTCCTACTTCTTTTTTTATTACTACCAAGTTTGATTTGGTCACAATCGAATTTTGAAAAAGGCGAAAAGTTCCTTCATGCTAAAAAATATGATGAGGCTCAAGTTGTTTTTGAAGGAATTCTAAAAACTAAACCATCCGATATAAAGACTCTGGAATATTTGGGAGATATAGCCGCACATCAAAAAGCATGGATAAAAGGAGCAGACTATTACAAAAAACTGAAAGAGCTAAAACCGACAGAAGCGGATTATTTTTATAAATATGGAGGCTGTCTGGCGATGAGAGCAATGGAAGTGAATAAATTGAAAGCCTTAGGGATGGTGGGAGACATGAAAGAAGCATTTGAGAAGGCAATAATTCTGAACCCAAAACACATTCCGGCCAGATGGGCTTTGATTGAAATCTATTTGCAGTTACCTGGAATTTTAGGAGGAAGCGAATCAAAAGCATTCGAATATTCGAGTGAATTAATGCAGATTTCATCAGTCGATGGTTATTTATCGAGAGGAAGAATAGACGAATATTTTAAACGTTATACAACGGCAGAAAAAAATTATTTGAAAGCAAATGAAATTGGCAAATCAAAAGTTACATTTCAAAAATTATATAATTTATATTTGAACAAATTAAAAGACCCTAAAAAAGCTCAGGAATTGAAGCGAAAATTTGAAGCTTAAAGGCAATAAAAATTGGAATTTAAATGAAAACACATTTCATCGCAATAGGCGGGAGCGCTATGCACAACTTAGCATTAGCATTGCATAACAAAGGATATAAAGTTACAGGAAGCGACGACGCTATTTTTGAACCTTCAAAATCAAGATTAGAGAAAAAAGGAATTTTACCGGCTGAATTGGGTTGGTTTCCTGAAAAAATTACTGCCGATATTGACGCGATTATTCTTGGAATGCATGCTAAAGCAGATAATCCGGAATTATTAAAAGCACAAGAATTAGGATTGAAAATTTATTCCTATCCGGAATTTTTGTACGAACAATCTAAAAATAAAACACGTGTTGTTATTGGTGGTTCACACGGAAAAACAACCATAACTTCTATGATTTTGCACGTAATGCATTATCATAATATTGAAGTTGATTATATGGTAGGAGCACAATTAGAAGGTTTCGATACTATGGTGCACCTTACAGAAGAAAATGATTTTATGGTTTTGGAAGGTGATGAGTATTTATCTTCTCCGATTGACAGACGACCAAAATTTCATTTATATCAACCTAATATTGCGTTAATTTCGGGAATTGCATGGGATCATATTAATGTGTTCCCAACGTATGAGAATTATGTAGAGCAATTTGAAATTTTTATTGGAAAAATTACCAATGGCGGAATTTTAGTTTACAACGAAAATGATCCTGAAGTTAAACGTGTCTCTGAGGCGGCAACTAATCCTATTCGTAAATTATCATATCATACACCAGAATATACAGTAAGCGAAGGTGTGACTTTATTAAAAACTCCGGAAGGCGACATGCCAATTGAAGTTTTTGGAGCGCACAATTTAAATAATTTGGCCGGAGCTAAATGGATCTGCCAAAACATGGGCGTTGACGAAGCTGATTTTTACGAAGCAATTGCAAGTTTTAAAGGAGCCTCAAAACGATTAGAAAAAATTGCTGAAAGAAAAGGTAAAGTTGCTTATAAAGATTTTGCACATTCGCCAAGTAAAGTGGCAGCAACAACAAAAGCAGTAAAAGAACAATATCCGAACAGGACTTTAGTGGCTTGTTTAGAATTGCATACTTATAGCAGCTTAAATGCTGAATTCTTAAAGGAATACGAAGGAGCATTGGAATATGCTGATGTTGCTGTTGTGTTTTATTCTCCAGATGCTGTAAAAATTAAGCAGTTAGAAGAAGTAACTTATGAGCAAATCGCCAATTCCTTTAATAGAAAAGATTTGATTATTTATACAAATCCTGCCGAATTCAAAGAATATTTATTCAACTTAAATCTTGAAAATTCTGCGCTTTTGTTGATGAGTTCAGGAAATTATGGAGGTTTGAATTTTGACGAGGTAAAAGAGTTGATCAATTAGATAATTTGTCAATTAAAAAATTAAAGAATGTGTCAATTGCCAAAGTGCAGTTGGCACTTTTTTATTTCTTAATTAAAATTGAATGATTTTTCCTATTTTTTAATACATTAGCTTTTTAAAGATATTACATATGAATACAGTATTACAAGTTATAAAAATAACAAGCGAAAATCCCGATTTTATTTCTTTAATAAAAACTTTCGATACTTTTTTATGGGAGCGTTATCCAGAACTTAAAAATGATTATTGGGGAAATAATTTAATCGAATTTAATCCTAATGTTTTTATTATTTATTTAAATGATAAAGCAGTTGCTTGTGGATGTTTTAAAAAGTATAACGCAAATACAGTTGAATTAAAACGCATGTTTGTTTCACCAGAAGCTCGAGGTTTGGGTTTGGCTCAGAAAATAATAAAAGAGTTAGAAGAAGAAGCAAGAAGTCAGGGTTTTAAAATGATGATTTTAGAAACATTATATAAACAAATCGAAGCAATTAATCTGTATCAAAAGGTAGGTTTTGAAATTGTAGAAAACTATGAACCTTATATAGGTTTTACCAATAGTGTTTGTATGAGTAAATCCATTATTTAATTTTTTAAAGATGGAAACTATTCATTTTCCCATTACAAATTGGTCTGAAGACGATCGCCCTCGTGAGAAATTAATGCTAAAAGGCAAAAGCGTTTTAAGTGATGCTGAATTGATCGCGATCTTGATTGGTTCAGGAAGTCGAAACGAGTCTGCAGTAGATTTAAGCAAAAGAATTTTGGCAAGTGCCGATAACCTAAATGTTTTAGGAAAAATGTCCATTTCGCAATTAATGAATTTTAAAGGGATAGGAGAGGCAAAGGCTATTACTATTATTGCTGCATTAGAACTGGGTCGGCGGAGGAGAGCTGAAGATACCGTTGAACTGATTAAAATCACATCGAGTAAAAGGGTCTTCGAAATTATGCAGCCTATTATTGGCGAATTACCTCATGAAGAATTTTGGGTGCTTTTTCTGAATAATTCTAATAAGGTAATTTCTAAATCGCAGTTAAGTAAAGGAGGTATTTCAGGAACGATTGTCGATGTACGACTGGTTTTTAAATTAGCACTCGAAAATGGAGCTACTGGTTTGATTTTGTGTCACAATCATCCTTCGGGTAATTTGCAACCAAGTGACGCAGACAAACAAATTACTAAAAAAATAAAAGAAGCAGGTGATAGTTTAGATGTTAAAGTTTTAGATCATTTGATTATTACTGAAACAAAATATTATAGTTTTGTAGATGAAGGAATTTTTTAAATTATGAATACTACAATTACAGACGTTTTTTTCGATTTAGATCATACGCTTTGGGATTTTGATAAAAATTCAGAAATGGCTTTTGATCGCATTTTTAAAAGTAAATTCCCTGAAATTAGAATCGAAGATTTTATTACAAAGTATGCTCCAATCAATCAAGCTTGCTGGAAGCTATATCAAAATGATCAAATAACTCATGTTGAACTTCGCTACAATAGATTAAAGTTTTCTTTTGATGCTTTAAATGTTGAAATTTCAGATAACGACATCAATGAAATTGCCAACGATTATATCGAATATTTAACGGATAACAATCACCTTTTTGATGGTGCAATTGAAGTATTGGAATATCTGAAACCAAAATATAAATTGCACATTATAACCAATGGTTTTGCAAATGTTCAGGAAAAAAAGATAAATAATGCTTTGCTTTCCGGTTATTTTAACACGATAACAAATTCAGAATTAGCTGGTGTGAAAAAGCCAAATAGTATTATCTTTGATTATGCTGTCAATTCGGCTAAGGCTTCAAAGAAAAATAGCATTATGATTGGTGACTGTCTTGATGCTGATGTTAATGGCGCACTGAACGCAGGTTTGGATGCTATTTTTTTTAATGAAAAGAAAATAGAAGCTCCAGAAAATATTAAACAAATAAACCATTTATTAGAACTTAAAAAATATTTGTAGAGATGAGAATTAAATTATTGTTAGTTGCACTTTTTTGCTCCGTTATAGGATTTGCACAATCTATTAATGATTATAAAG
Source organism: Flavobacterium sp. GW821-FHT11G01 (assembly GCF_058808175.1). Lineage (NCBI taxonomy): Bacteria > Pseudomonadati > Bacteroidota > Flavobacteriia > Flavobacteriales > Flavobacteriaceae > Flavobacterium > Flavobacterium sp. GW821-FHT11G01. The sequence goes on from NZ_JBXARK010000006.1 coordinate 158,022, forward strand.
CTGTTATTGTACCTTTGAAATACGATTTTATAAAATCTGACAATCAGTATAGATTGGCTACAATTACTAAGTCTAACTTAAGTAAAGCTGGTTTTCAGGCTTTTTATGCCAATGAAGATATCCCTGCTGAATTTAGCGATCGTTGCCAGCTTTTATATATTGATGTTAAAAAAGACAATGCTTTTTTAGTTACAAAACTTTTTATAGAATTTAAAGATTGTTATGGAAGCGTAGTTTATACATCTGAAGTTGGAAAAAGCAAAGAAAAAGATTATGAAATTGCATATAGAGAAAGCCTAAATATGGCATTTATATCTGTAAATGGATTGCATTATAAATATAGTGGCAAAATAGTTTCACCAGTTGGTAATAAAGTAGGAAGGGGAGCTTTGAATCCGGCAGCAGTGGCGGTTATGACTCCGGCAGCAACAGCAGCTGTTGTAACACCTACAGCGACCGTTGCAACTCCTCCGGTAGCAGATGTTTCTGACCCAAATTTATTGTATGCCCAACCAACAGAAAATGGATATCAATTGATTGATAAAACACCAAAAGTGGTAATGAAATTATTAAAGACTTCTCGCCCAGATTCTTTTATCGCTATAAAAGATGGTGTACAAGGAACATTAAACGCAAAGGACAATCAATGGTTCTTTGAATATTATCAAAATGATAAATTAGTATCTGAAAAAGTTTCAGTTAAATTTTAAATATAAAACTTGGTTTTAATAACCATATTTATCTTTCCAACGGTTCTTTAAAAATTCGCGGTTACTGTTCTCCCTAGAATTGTTTCCCGGATTGTAAAGAACCGTTTCTTTTATAGCATCTGGCAAAAATTCCTGTTCAGCAAAATTATTGGCGTAATCGTGCGAATATTTATATTCATCTCCATAGCCTAATTCTTTCATAAGCTTAGTTGGAGCATTTCTTAAATGAATTGGAACAGGTAAATCTCCTGTTTGTTTTACCAATTGTTGTGCATTTCCAATAGCCATATAAGAGGCATTGCTTTTTGGGGAAGTAGCCAGGTAAATGGCACATTGGCTCAATATAATTCGGCTTTCAGGATAACCAATAGTCGTCACAGCCTGAAAAGTATTATTGGCCATAATAAATGCGGTTGGATTTGCATTTCCAATATCTTCGCTTGAAAGTATAAGCATTCTTCTGGCAATGAATTTTACATCTTCTCCGCCTTCAATCATTCTCGCAAGCCAATAAACCGCTCCGTTTGGATCGCTTCCACGTATTGATTTTATAAAAGCCGAAACAATATCATAATGTTGTTCACCACTTTTGTCATATAGAACCGTATTTTGCTGCACTAATTCAAAAACGCGATCATTTGTAATAATGATTTCATCTTCTGCAGAAGCATTGACAACTAATTCAAATATGTTTAGAAGTTTTCGACCATCACCGCCAGAAAGGCGTAACAAAGCTTCTGTCTCTTTCAAAATAATATTTTTTGAAACCATTTCTTTGTCCGTTTTCATTGCACGATGCAATAAAGCTTCCAGATCAGTTTTTGTGAAAGCATTTAATATGTAAACCTGGCAACGTGACAATAATGCGGGAATAACTTCAAAACTCGGATTTTCAGTTGTAGCTCCAATTAAGGTGATCCAGCCTTTTTCTACGGCTGCTAAAAGTGAGTCTTGTTGTGATTTACTGAATCGGTGAATCTCGTCAATAAATAAAATAGGATTTTTAGCAGTAAACAACCCTCCACTTTGTTTAGCTTTATCAATCACATCACGAATATCTTTTACACCTGAATTTATGGCACTTAAAATATAAAATGGACGTTTTGATTCCTGTGCAATAATTTGTGCCAAAGTTGTTTTTCCAGTTCCGGGAGGCCCCCAAAAAATTAAAGACGGAATAATTCCTTTCGAAATTTGTTGCGTCAGAGATCCGTTTGGTCCAACCAAATGACTTTGACTAATATAATCTTCTAATTTCTGTGGGCGAATACGCTCGGCTAACGGTGCTTCCATTTTGTAAAATTACTATTTTCAATTTTAATTATAAATTTTTAAAAGTTAATTACTCATGAAAGTACTTTGATAGTAGAAATTATTCAACTGACAAATTATCAGTAAATTGTATTTGGATAGTTTTTTGATGTTCAAACAATTATTGATTTCTAAAAATATGAACGACAACCAATTTAAATTTTCAAATGCTGTTATTGGTCTTCCAATATTTTTTGTCCTTTTTTTATGGATAATATATTGGTTTCAAATTAGATTTGATTTTGATTTTTATCAAAACGGAATTTATCCCAGAGATTTTTCAGGTTTACAAGGTGTTTTGTTTAGTCCTTTTATTCATGAAAACTTAGGACATTTGTACAACAATTCTATTCCTCTTTTGGTTTTGTTAGCTGCATTGCAATTTTTTTATCCTAAACAGGCTATAGCAGTTATTATATTTGGAATTATTTTTTCAGGTTTAATAACCTGGATAATTGGCCGTGAAAATTATCATATTGGCGCGAGTGGTCTGATTTATGTATTGGTTAGTTTTATTTTCTTTAAAGGAATTCAAACAGGTTATTACAGATTAGTTGCTCTTTCATTATCTGTAATACTGTTATATGGTGGGATGATTTGGTATGTTTTTCCTGATGTGGATGCCACAATTTCATGGGAAGGACATTTGGCAGGTTTTATAACCGGATTTGTATTGACATTGTTTTATAAAACTCCAGAATATAAAAAAGCCATAATTTATGATTGGCAAAAACCAGATTTTAATCCGGAAGAAGATCCTTTTATGAAGCATTTTGATGAAAATGGAAATTTTATTAATACTGAAGTTCCTGAAGAAGAATTAGATATTTCGCCAGCGTATTTTAATTCTAATGTTTCTGTCTATTACATTGTAACTAAAACAGAGTCAGAGGATAAGTAATCATCATGTTGTTTCTAATTAGTTGAAAAACATTACTTTTACAATAAGAATTTTAATTTTATTTGATATTTCATGAGAAAGTTAGTTTTTACAATTTTGATTCTGTCAGTTTTAAACAATTTAAAAGGTTTGGCACAATGTGATATAAAAAACAAAGTTTTGGCGGACGGAAGTATGATGTATTATTTTGATCCGGCTGTCTTTTACACAACTAAATCAAAATCACTAAAAATTAATATTGTAACAGATAAAGAACATTATTTCATTGCATTACAACCCACACCATTTCCCGCTAAGAAAGAAGGAAAGAAAATAAAAGATGACTTAATTGTTCATTTGGCTGATCAGAAGGCATATAAACTATCGCACTATGATACTCAGTATATGCATAATGATTCGATTATGCAGGTGCTGTATTTAATGGATGGCAAAGATGTTGAAGCTTTTTCGAAGTTTGAAGCTATCGTCGCTGAAATTAATATGGAAGGAACAGAATTTATTCGGGATTATAATTTCAAATTGCATAAAAACGCTATAGTAGAACAGTTGAATTGCTTCTTGAAAAAGGAAGAAGAAAAGTAAAAACTAATCTTCATTTATTACTTCTTTATTTTTATGCAGAAGTTTTTTACTGAGAGTTTTAAAGAGATTATTAAATGTGAGTGTTAGTGAAGCTGCGTTTACAACTTGATTTCCACTGTTTCTTGGAAGAAATTCATTTGCATATGTTAATTCAACCTGAATATCATCTGTAAATAAATAACCCCCACCCAGGTTTAATCTATTACGGTCAAAAAAACTTTCTCCTGTTACTTTTGTTCCGGATTTAAAATATAATTCATCCGATGCAATTGCATAAACGACACCCGTTCGCAGAACTTTACTATTGATTGGTTTTATATATTTGATTTGTTGACGATATCTTAGAACGTTTTCATAATCATCATCTGCATTTCTCATATGTCTGAGTTCCATTCTCATTCTGGTACTTAAAGTGTACCCGGTTTTATGAAAATAGTAAATACCCTGTAGTGCAAATCGCCATTCCGGCGATTCGAATTGTCCAATTTCAGGAACATCTTTATTATTTAAATAAGCTACAAATGAAGAAAGCTTCCATCGTGGAGAAAGGTAATAATGTCCCCATCCTCTGAATGATCTTTGAATGTTTTTATGAAAAATATTTGAAGAAGATTCTGTACTGCTATAGCTACTGGCCAGATCTAATTCAGCTGACCATTTTTCATTTAGAGTTCTGTTAAATTGTATTTCATTCCAGAACTGTCCGTATTTTTTAGTTTGTGCATGACTAATACCTGCAATTATAAATATTGCTAGTATACAGCAGTTCTTTTTGAATGATATGTTTCGAGTGGATTTTGAAGACATCAATTCATAATTAGAATATTTTATTTTGTCATCCTATTTCTCAAAGCGATTTAACTCCTTTGACGCACAGTTTCATATAAAAATGCTCCACAAGCTACAGAAACATTTAGCGATCCTATTGTTCCGAACATTGGTAGTTTTGCTTTTTCATCTACAATTTTAAGAACAGATGGGTTAATTCCTCTGTCTTCAGATCCCATAATGATGGCTAAAGGCTCGTTTAGAGCTAAATCATATATGTTATGTTCTGTTTTTTCTGTAGCAGCCACAGTTTTTATTCCCGATCCTTGCAAATAAAATATAGCATCTTTAATATGTTCTACTTTACAAATAGGAACATTAAATACAGCTCCGGCAGAAGTTTTTACTGTGTCTCCATTTACAGGAGCAGAACCTGCTTTTTGAACAATAATTCCATTTACTCCAGTACATTCTGCAGTTCTGATAATTGCTCCAAAGTTTCTGGCGTCAGAAATTTGATCTAGTATTAAAAATAATGGTTTAGACCCAGATGCAATAGTAGATTCAACTAAATGTTCTAAGTCGATAAAACCAATAGGGGAGATAGTTGCAACTGCTCCTTGATGATTATTTGGTGTTAGACGATTTAATTTTTCAACAGGTACATATGAAAAGTTTATGTTGGCGCGTTTCATCACCTTCATTAAATCTTTCATTAATTCTCCAGAAATCTCTTTTTGTATAAATACTTTGTCAACTTCTTTTCCTGCCTGTATTGCTTCAATAATGGCTCTAATTCCAAATATTTGATGTTCTTTTTCCATAGGGCAAATATAGGTATAATGTTTATATAAAAAAAAGCCACTCTGAATGAACAGAGTGGCTTTGGTATTTATTTTTCTAGTATAAATTAGAATTTATCCCAGAAAAGTTTTGTTGTCAATAAATCTCCACCGATAGCATCAGAACCAGTTTTCCAGTTTGTGTTATTTACTTGTTGTTCAAGAACTGGGTATGTCATTCTTACAGGAACTTTACCACCAGCATTTGTAATAGCAGAAGCTGGAGCTAATAAAACAGGGAAATCTAATCTTCTCCAGAAATTCCAAGAAGTTAAAGCTTGATTATACATCGCTACCCAAGCTTGCTCTCCAATTGATTTTTTCCAATTAGTAACATCATATGGGTGAGCAGCAAGGTAAGTTGCAGCTTCTGTTGTAGTACCACCCCATTCTACTATTGAAGCAGTAACGGCAGTTGCATAAGCAGTTGCAGCTGATGCTGTATTCCAACGTGCATTTGCCTCAGCAATATAAAAAGCAACCTCTGTATAGTTTAATAGGACACCTGGTGTAGTTTCAGTATAACCAAATGAAGCAACACGAGAATAAACACGGAAACTACCTGGCAAACCAATTACCTGACCTTTGTATACACCTGAACCATCAGCAGCTTTAGTATAATATTTACTTATTCTTGGGTCACTATTCGCATTCATGTTGTCAACTAATGTTTTTCCAGCAATAAAATCATTTCTGGTAGACAAGTTTTCATACAAAGGGTTGAAGTTTGGTGATTCTTCTCTGTAATTGAATGAGCAATTATCAGCAGGAGACGTCATTACACCAGCAGCAATAGCTGATTGTGCTGTAGTTTGTGCTAACGCAGGGTTTGAATCTGCAATTGCAATTCCAAGTTTCAATTTTAAAGAATTAGCAAATGTAATCCATGATTGTACATCTCCATGGTAAAGCTGTTCTCCTTCATCAAAACTTTCGAATCCATGTGCACTAGTATCTAAACTAGCAATATCTGCATTTATTCTTTTGATTAAGTCTGTGTAGATAGTGGCTGCATCATCGTAAGCAGGTAATGGGTATTTGTCTAGATCTGCACCTTGAGTATAAGGAATATTTCCAAAAGTATCTACTAAAAGTTGATACGTATATACCTGCATGATGTCTATCATTGCCAGTTGATTTTTTTTGTTAAGTTCCCAATCTGGAGCTTCAACTACATTAGGCACATAGGCATTGATAATTGTTTTAGCTTTGCCTAAGTTGTTTAATACATTTGAATAATTGTCTCTATAGATTTGGTTAGAAACATTTCTATTAACGAAGTCATAATTACTTTCATTTACATAAATTGTTTCTTGCCAATACTGCATCGTTAATCTGAAATTGTTTTCATTTACGTTAGGTGTATTGACATAATCACTTAGCTCTTTTTGAGCGTAGTTGACTAGTGATCCAGGTACGGCTGAATATGCGCTGTTTGGATCTGTGTTTATATCCTCACTAACACAGGCTGTCATTGACAAACCAATAGTTAGTATTGCTAATATCTTTTTCATTTTTTTTTAGAAATTAAGTTTGACGTTAAAAGAAATATTTCTTGTAGCCGGCATAGGTCCAGATTGGTATCCTTGAGTGTTTCCTGAAGATAATCCTGCTTCTGGGTCTGAGTAAGGTACGCTTTTGTCAATTATCCATACATTGTTACCAATTACGCTAAAAGATCCACCTTTAATTGATTTTCCTAACAAACTTGTAGGTAAGTTATAAGTTATAGCTACCTCTCTTAATTTTACAAATCCAGCGTCATAAACGAATTCTGCTGCAGGAGGGTCTGTCCCTAAAACTTGGCTTGACCAATCTCTTCTTAATCTTGTTGTATTTGTTATGTATTGTGGTTGAGTACCTCCTGGTGTATATGCTGGATTAGCCATTACTCCATCTAAGATTACTCCACCTCCATTTGCGATAGTGTTTCTTATTGGGTTTCCTAACTCATTATTTCCAACAGAATTGTCATAAATACCTGTTCCGTAACCATAGTATTGATCAAGTGAGAATACACTTCCACCTTTTTTGATATCAATTAAGAAACTTAAAGAGATATTTTTGTAAGTAAGTCTATTGTTTATTCCACCAGTCCAATCTGCTTGATATGTACCTAATTTGTTATCAGTAGTAGTAGATACTAAGTATGCACCATTAGCTCCAATAACTTTGTTACCAGAAGCATCTCTTACGTAAGTTGTTCCCCAAATTGATCCATAATCTTGATTAAGTGGAGCATTGATACTGATACCTCCTTGAAGTGAGTTGATGTTGATGTTTTCAATACCAGGAGCTAACTCTGTAACTTTAGTGTTAGGGTTTGCCCAGTTTACAGCAATATCCCAAGAGAAATTTTCTGTTTTAACAGGAGTTACATTTAATGTAACCTCAAATCCTTTTGTTGTTAATGTACCAGCATTTATGTTGTTGAAACTTGATCCAGTAGCTGTTGATACAGGTAATGGTAAAATTTGGTCGAAAGCTTTATTTTGGAACCAAGCTACGTCAAAACCAACTCTGTTATTTAAAAATTGCATATTTACACCCAATTCGACGTTGTCTAATTGTTGTGGTTTTAAATTGAAATTTTTTGCAGTTGTGTTGTATGAATAAGATGGAGTACCAAAAGGCGTTTGAGCATTATATGTATTCAATAATACATTAGCTTGTGTGTCAGAACCTACTTGAGCGTAAGCAGCTCTTAATTTACCAAAACTAATGAATTCAACTTCTTTTAACCAGTTTGAGAAAACAACACTTCCAGATATTGCAGAATACCAGTAAGCATTATTGTCTGAAGGTAAAGCAGATGATTCATCTCTTCTTACAGATCCTTCAAGATAGTAAGTCCCTTTATAACCCAAAGTAGCTTGTCCGAATAATCCAAGAACTTCTTTTCTTGTTTTAACAGTTCTAGGTAATGTAGGAGCAGATTTTGAATTAGAAATTGTGTACAATCCAGGAATATATAATCCTCCAGAAGTTGTTTGTTGCTCAGAGAAATTGTTTTGTACGTTTAAGTTTGTACCTAATACAAAATTAAGATTTAAATCCTCAGCTAGGTCTTTTTTGTAAGTTGCTAAGAAATCATAATTTTGTTCGCTAAAATCATAAAGATCTAAAGCATAACCAGAAGGTTGTGGTGGTTGATTAACAAGATTAGGGTTAGATCCAATTGCATTAGGGTAAGATCCTACCGCTATTCTGCTTTCAGTTGTCATGTTAAATCCATCAGTACCAATTCTACCCATTAAGTTAATACTTTTAGATACATCGTAGCTGATACTTGCGTTAGCAGCAAATCTTTTTCTGCTGTCATTGTTGTAGTTTTCATATCTCTGAAAATATGGATTGTCCCAGAAAGCTGGTGTCAAATCGTCTGGACCAGCAATATTCCATGTGTAGTTTTGTCTACTCATAAAATAAAGTTGTTCTTGTTCTTTAATGTCAACATTCGTTGGCCACCATTGTCTAAATCCAGCTAATTGGTTGCCTCCGTATCCAGTAGAGTTTCTGTTTCTTGTATTTTGAGAAACATAAGTTGCATTGAATGTTGAGCTTAACTTATCATTAAATTTATAAGTAGCTGTTGCATTGAAGTTGTTTTTGCTTAACAAAGAGTTAGGCAATACATCTGTACTGTTTGTGTTAGCATAAGTCAATCTGTAAGTTGCTTTGTCTGAACCTCCACTTATAGCAATGTTGTTTACTGTTGATGTACCAGTTTTGAAAAATTCAATAGGTCCGTTTTTAGCAGCTACCCATGGAGTTTTTTTACCAAAATTTGGAGAACCAGGAATGAAAGCGTCATATTGCCAAACAGCCTCTCCTGTGTATTTTGGCCCATAAGAAGCATCATCACCCGTTGAAGCCATATTTTCTCCATTATATTCACCCCAGCTATCTTCACCAACATATCCTTCACCGTATTGAGTTTGGTATTTAGGGAATGTTGTTTTATCTACTGTAGACATAGTATAAGATGAAGAGATTTCTACAGACATATCATTTCTTGCCTTACCTTTTTTAGTAGTAATAATGATAGCCCCGTTTTGAGCTCTTGATCCGTAAAGTGCAGTCGCAGCAGCACCTTTTAATACGTTAATATCTGCGATGTTATTTGGGTTAATATCTGAAGCGGCATTTCCGTAGTCATAACCACCTCTACCGCTTTTTTGGTCAAGACTGTTTACGTTACTGTTCAAAATTGGCACTCCATCAACTACGAATAAAGCTTGGTTATCTCCTAAAAGTGATTTGTAACCTCTAAGAACTACGTTTGTAGATCCTCCAAAGTTAGTACCCTGAGTCACACTAAGACCAGCAACTTTCCCTGATAAGTTATTCACAAAGTTTCCTGTAGGAACTGTTGATACTTGCTCAGCTGTTACTTGTTGAGCAGAATATCCAAGAGATTTTTTCTCTCTTTTAATACCTAACGCTGTTGTTACCACAACACTTTCAAGTTGTTGTGCATCTCCAGCTAGTTTTACGTCGATTGTAGATGAACTTGCAGCTATCTCCTGAGATTTCATCCCAATGTAGCTAAATACCAAAACTTGGCTTGTTGATGCTTTGATAGAAAATTTACCATCAAAATCAGTTTGTGTTCCAGATTTTGTTCCTTTCACTAATACACTTACACCTGGCAAAGGCATACCTGCATTATCGGTAACAATTCCTGAAACAGCTCTTTCTTGCGCAAAAGTAAGTTGCGCCACTAGTACTAATAAAAGCACTAAGAATCCATTGAACTTTAGTTTCATTTTTAAATATTTTGAATTAGTATCGCAAAACTCTTAATAATTTGTTAACTATCCTAATATTAATTTAAACTTTTTTCGGTTACTGCTAAAATTTAACATTATAACATATGTTTATGATAGTGTTATATAATTGTAATTCTTGTGCATTTGAACCTCCGTTTGTAAGGCTAATCCTAAGTAATCCGTTTGGAGTTTGAATTACGGTGCCAATTCCTAATCCTATTAATTTTTTTATTTTGTCTGGGCTTTTGGTGCTTGTTAAGTCTTGGTACAGACCATAATCGGTTATAGTGTTAACATAAATGTTTTTTGAAAATTTATATCTATACTCTGTAAGAATTAAAGTGTTGAAGTTAGACTGTAAGCTATTTTCTAAAAAGCCCCTTATGGAATTGATTCCTCCAAAACGAAATAATTCGTTAGAAATGTAATTTTTACTGTTAAGGTAAAAATTTTGTGAATTTATGTTAATGAAATTCTTGTCATTTATCTCAAAGTTATATGAGGCATTTAAGTTCGTGTAGAATTGTTGGCTGCTTCCTGCTGTTTCGGGATCATTGTTTGTATTCCTTTTTCCATATCCAATTATCCAGTTTAGATTCGCTTTTTTAGGGATCAGATTATTTAAATTATCTATTTTTTTGAATTCATAACTTGATGTAATGTATGAATTTTTAAAGTCACTAATTGTTGAATTGTTTATGTTTTGAATATCGCTCGATTCGGTTGCTTGATATCCAAGATAAATTTTTGAATTGTAATTGATATAATAGCCCAGGTCGATTGCTGTTTTTGTGTTTTGGAAAGTACTGTCTTGCTTGAAAATATTTAATTGCGCTTTTAGTCCTAATGATGATTTAAAGATATAAGGAATTTCCAGCTTTGTGTTGAAGATTTTTTGTTGGTTGCCATCACTTTTCCAGTATAATGAAAATTGCTCTCCTGCATGAAGAGTATTTGATAGTAATATGTCTAGGTATCCGTTAAGATTTGCTTTTTTGTCTTTGTCATTTGAAAATCCTATGTAACCATCAAAGATGTTTGCTTTTCTTTTCTCAAGATAAATGTAGATTTTGGTTGAATCCTTTGTAAATAATATTTCTGGATATTTTGTTTGGTTTACAAAATCATAACTATTGATTTCGTCATAAAGTTGTTTGGTTATTTCCTGATTGAAAGTTTTGTGCAGGTATTTTTTATTAAGTTGTTTTAGGTGTCCTTTAGGGAAGTTGGCTTTATCTTTGCTATTTGTGTAATTTGTAATAATGGAATTTACTTCGCGTTTTTTTTCGTATTTATAATTTAAGCTTGCAAAAATTATCAAATTCTTTCTTTGAATATTTTCAAGTTTTATTTTGGTCAATGCAAATCCTTGTTTTTCAGCTTCGATTATTTTTTGATTTAAATAGTTTTCGGTTTCTTCATAAGGTAAAATTACGCTGTCGTTTTTTGTTTCAACCGAATCAAAAAAAGAATTATTTCTACCTATATATATATGTATTTCTTTTATTCTGTTTTTTAGCTGAATAATAGAGGTATAAGAGGTGTCATTTACCTTGTTTATTTCTAGTATTTTATTGTCAAGATATCCTTTTTTTGAAAGCTTGTCAGAGGTGTTGTTTATCTCGTTGTATAAAGATTTTAAATTTTGATGTTTTGAAGAGTAGTATAGTGAATCAATTGTTTGATTTTCATTGTTGTTTGTCCCTTTTATTTTTAAATGAAAATTTTGGGCATAGCAACCAAGAGATGTTGTGAGAAAAAATATGTATAATAACTGTTTCAAAAGCAATTGTTTCATTTATTAAATGTATTGCAAATATCTATTGTTTGTTTGTAAAATCATAAGCTTAAATAATGTTATTGAAAATTAATGGATTAACGTTTGTATAGTGAAAAATATTTTATACATTTGCAACCCCGTAAAAAGCGGGAATTTAATATACATAATAAATTTTTAGTATTAATTATGCCAACAATTCAACAATTAGTAAGAACAGGAAGAACTCAAATCACTAAGAAGAGTAAATCGGTTGCTTTAGATTCTTGTCCTCAAAGAAGAGGGGTTTGTACGCGTGTTTACACTACTACACCAAAAAAACCAAACTCTGCAATGCGTAAAGTTGCGCGTGTACGTTTGACAAATGGTAATGAAGTGAATGCTTACATCCCTGGAGAAGGACACAATCTGCAAGAGCACTCGATAGTATTAGTGCGAGGTGGAAGGGTAAAAGATTTACCAGGTGTTAGATATCATATCGTTCGTGGAGCGCTTGACACGTCAGGAGTTGCAGGAAGAACGCAAAGAAGATCTAAGTACGGTGCTAAACGCCCAAAAGAAGCAAAAAAGTAATTTAAAACGTTAAGAGTTGGAGGTTAGGAGTTAAGGTTGGGATTGAAGATGTAAGTCGAAAATCTTTAACATATAGCATTTAACGGATAACCTATAACTTTTTATTAAAAAAAAGACATGAGAAAAAGAGCGGCAAAGAAAAGACCACTTTTACCAGATCCGAGGTTTAACGACCAATTGGTAACACGTTTTGTGAACAACTTAATGTGGGACGGTAAGAAATCTACAGCTTTCAAAGTATTTTATGATGCAATTGACATCATTGAGTCTAAAAAGCAAGATTCAGAAAAATCTTCATTAGAAATTTGGAAAGATGCTTTAACAAACGTTATGCCTCACGTAGAAGTACGTAGTCGTAGAGTTGGTGGAGCTACATTTCAAATTCCAATGCAAATTAGACCAGACAGAAAAATTTCTATGGCAATGAAGTGGTTAATACTTTATTCTAGAAGAAGAAATGAAAAATCTATGGCACAACGTTTAGCGTCAGAATGTTTAGCTGCTGCTAAAGAAGAAGGTGCTGCGGTTAAGAAAAGAATGGATACTCACAAGATGGCAGAAGCTAATAAAGCTTTCTCTCACTTTAGATTTTAATTCGTAAGAAATGGCTAGAGATTTAAAATATACAAGAAATATCGGAATTGCTGCTCACATTGATGCTGGTAAAACAACAACAACTGAGCGTATCCTTTTTTATACTGGAAAGTCACACAAAATTGGTGAAGTACACGATGGTGCTGCAACAATGGACTGGATGGCTCAAGAGCAGGAAAGAGGTATTACAATTACTTCAGCTGCAACAACTTGTGAGTGGAATTTTCCAACTGAGCAAGGAAAAATTTTGCCTGAATCATTGCCTTACCACTTTAATATTATTGATACTCCTGGACACGTTGACTTTACTGTAGAGGTAAACCGTTCTTTGCGTGTACTTGATGGTTTAGTTTTCTTGTTTAGTGCTGTTGATGGTGTTGAGCCTCAATCAGAAACAAACTGGAGACTTGCTGATCAGTACAGAGTTCCACGTATGGGGTTTGTTAATAAAATGGACCGTCAAGGATCTAACTTTTTGGCAGTTTGTCAACAAGTTCGTGATATGTTAAAATCAAATGCTGTTGCAATCACTTTACCAATTGGTGAAGAAAATGATTTCAAAGGTGTTGTAGATTTAGTAAAAAACCAAGCTATCATTTGGCATGATGCAACTCAAGGGGCGACTTTTGATATTGTTGAAATTCCTGCTGACATGGTTGCTGAAGTTAAAGAATATAGATCTATTCTTATTGAAGCTGTTGCTGACTATGATGAAAACCTTTTAGAGAAATTCATGGAAGATGAAAACTCTATTACTGAGGAAGAAATCAACAACGCTTTAAGAGCTGCTACTATGGATATGGCTATCATCCCGATGATCGCTGGTTCTTCTTTCAAAAACAAAGGAGTTCAATTCATGTTAGATGCAGTTTGTAAATATTTACCTTCTCCAATGGATAAGGAAGGTATCGAAGGAATTCATCCTGATGATGCTGAATTATTAGAAGAAGATCAAACTAAAATCTTACGTAAGCCAGACGTAAAAGAGCCTTTCGCTGCTCTAGCATTTAAAATTGCTACTGACCCATTCGTAGGTCGTTTAGCTTTCTTCCGTGCTTACTCTGGACGTTTAGATGCTGGTTCTTACGTTTTGAACACTCGTTCAGGAAGTAAAGAAAGAATTTCTCGTATCTATCAAATGCACGCGAACAAACAAAATCCAATCGAATATATTGAGGCTGGAGATATTGGGGCTGCTGTTGGATTTAAAGATATCAAAACTGGAGATACATTGTGTGATGAAAAACACCCAATTATTCTTGAGTCTATGAAATTCCCTGCGCCGGTAATTGGTATTGCAATTGAACCTAAAACTAAAGCTGACGTTGATAAAATGGGTATGGCTTTGGCTAAATTAGCTGAAGAAGATCCAACATTTACTGTTAGAACAGATGAGGCTTCAGGGCAAACTATTATCTCAGGTATGGGTGAGCTTCACTTAGATATCTTGGTAGATCGTATGAAACGTGAATTTAAAGTTGAAGTAAACCAAGGTGAGCCTCAAGTTGAATATAAAGAAGCGTTTACAAGAACTGCAACACATAGAGAGACTTACAAGAAACAATCAGGAGGTCGTGGTAAATTCGGTGATATCGTATTTACGCTTGAGCCAGCTGACGAAGTTGATGGTAAAGTTCCTGTAGGATTACAGTTTATTAATGCGGTAAAAGGTGGTAACGTTCCTAAAGAATACATTCCATCTGTAGAAAAAGGTTTCCGTGAAGCTATGAAAACTGGTCCTTTGGCTGGTTATCAAGTGGATAGTTTGAAAGTAACTTTGACAGACGGATCTTTCCACCCTGTCGATTCTGATGCTCTTTCTTTTGAATTAGCTGCAAGAATGGGTTATAGAGAGGTGGCAAAAGCTGCTGGAGCAATTATTTTGGAGCCAATCATGAAAATGGAAGTTATTACACCAGAAGAAAACATGGGAGATATCGTAGGTGATATCAACCGTCGTAGAGGTCAGGTTAATGACATGGGTGACAGAAACGGTGCTAAAACTATTAAAGCTGACGTGCCATTATCAGAGATGTTTGGATATGTAACAACATTAAGAACATTATCTTCTGGTAGAGCTACTTCAACAATGGAGTTTTCTCACTATGCAGAAACACCTTCTAATATTTCAGAAGCTGTAATTAAAAAAGCAAAAGGTAACGCTTAATTCTTAAGAAAATGAGTCAAAAAATCAGAATAAAACTAAAATCTTACGATCACATGTTGGTAGATAAATCTGCTGAAAAGATCGTAAAAACAGTAAAAACTACTGGAGCAGTTGTAACAGGTCCAATTCCGTTGCCAACTCACAAAAAACTTTTCACTGTATTGCGTTCTCCGCACGTTAACAAAAAAGCGAGAGAGCAATTTGAAGTAATGTCATACAAGAGATTGATTGATATTTATTCATCTTCATCTAAAACTATTGATGCTTTAATGAAACTTGAATTGCCAAGTGGTGTTGAAGTAGAGATAAAAGTATAATTTTTATTATATTTTTTTATATAAAAAGCGAGACAGAAATGTCTCGCTTTTTTTGTTGTTGAAAATTTTAATTTTTAATGATTATTGAAGTATCTTGTTTTGGGGGATAATTGCGCTTTTTATTGAAATGTCTTTTATTTAGGCTGTTGCCGAAGTTTTTTATTCGATAAATTATGGAATTGTTAAGTAAAAGGTTGTTGAGAGTTAAGGATGTGATGGTTTGTTTTTAGGTTAAATTAAATGAGGTTGGTCTTTGATTTATTTCTTTGATTTTGATAATGAGCGATTTAATTTTTATAAGCGTTTGGTATATTCAAATTTTATATCTACTTTTGCACTCCCTGTTTGGAAATTTCTGTTATTTTCAAATTGAAGGGAATTTTAGTAATTAATAATTAATATTTATGTCTGGGTTAATTGGTAAAAAAATCGGCATGACTAGCATTTTTGATGAAAACGGGAAAAACATTCCTTGTACAGTAATCGAAGCTGGGCCGTGTGTTGTTACCCAAGTCAGAACCAAAGGTGTTGACGGGTACGAAGCGTTGCAACTTGGTTTCGATGACAAAAACGAGAAACATTCCACGAAAGCGGCTCTAGGTCACTTTAAAAAAGCTGGAACTGTTGCTAAGAAAAAAGTCGTTGAATTTCAAGATTTTGCAACTGAACAAAAATTAGGAGATCTTATTGATGTTTCTATTTTTGCTGAAGGAGAATTTGTAGATGTACAAGGTGTATCTAAAGGTAAAGGTTTTCAAGGGGTTGTTAAACGTCACGGATTTGGTGGTGTTGGACAAGCAACTCACGGTCAACACAACCGTTTAAGAGCGCCAGGTTCTGTAGGAGCTTCTTCATATCCATCTAGAGTATTCAAAGGAATGCGTATGGCTGGAAGAATGGGAGGAGACAATGTAAAAGTTCAAAACCTTAGAGTTTTAAAAGTAGTTGCTGAAAAGAATCTACTTGTTATTAAAGGATGTGTTCCTGGACATAAAAACTCTTATGTAATCATTCAGAAGTAATGGAAGTAAAAGTATTAGATTTCAACGGAAAAGATACTGGAAGAAAAGTTCAACTTTCTGATTCAGTATTCGCAATTGAACCAAACAATCACGCTGTATACCTTGATGTTAAGCAGTATCTTGCTAATCAAAGACAAGGAACTCACAAAGCTAAAGAAAGAGCTGAAGTGACAGGAAGTACACGTAAGATTAAAAAACAAAAAGGAACTGGTACGGCTCGTGCGGGAAGTATCAAGAACCCATTGTTTAAAGGTGGTGGAACAGTTTTCGGACCAAGACCAAGAAGTTATTCATTCAAATTGAATAAAAGCTTGAAAAGATTGGCTAGAAAATCAGCTTTCTCAATCAAAGCAAAAGAGGCGAATATCATCGTTCTTGAAGACTTTAATTTTGAAGCGCCAAACACTAAAAATTTCATTAACGTTTTGAAAGCTTTAGGGTTAGAAAATAAAAAATCTCTATTTGTGTTGGGAGAGTCGAATAAAAATGTATATTTGTCCTCACGCAATTTAAAGGCTTCAAATGTCGTAACTAGCTCAGAATTAAGCACTTACGCTATATTAAACACTAATAATTTAGTGCTTTTAGAAGGTTCTTTAGAGTTAATTGAAGAAAATTTAAGCAAATAATAGGAATATGAGTATCATAATTAGACCTATAGTAACGGAAAAAGTAACCAAAGAAAGTGAAGTTTTAAACCGCTTCGGATTCGTTGTTGACAAAAAAGCAAACAAAGTTCAAATTAAGAAAGCTATTGAAGCTGCTTATGGAGTAACTATCGTTTCAGTTAACACGATGAATGTAAGACCGGATAGAACTACAAAATACACTAAAAGTGGTTTAATCAGTGGAAAGACAAATGCAATTAAAAAAGCGATTGTTCAAGTACAAGAAGGAGAAACAATTGATTTTTACAACAATATCTAAGATAGAAAAATGTCAGTAAGAAAATTAAAACCTATTACCCCAGGTCAGCGATTTAGAGTTGTGAATGGTTATGACGCCATTACAACTGATAAGCCGGAACGCTCTTTGATAGCACCGATAAAAAACTCTGGAGGTAGAAATAGTCAAGGAAAGATGACCATGCGTTATACGGGTGGTGGTCACAAGCAGAGATATCGTATTATTGATTTCAAAAGAACTAAAGACGGAATTCCGGCTACTGTGAAATCAATCGAATACGATCCAAATCGTACTGCATTTATCGCTTTATTAGCTTATGCTGATGGAGAGAAAACTTATGTAATTGCTCAAAACGGATTGAAAGTTGGTCAGAAATTAGTTTCTGGTCCAGAATCTCAACCTGAAATTGGTAATACATTGCCTTTAAGCAGAATTCCTTTAGGAACTGTAATCTCTTGTATTGAGTTACGTCCAGGTCAAGGAGCAGTAATTGCTCGTTCAGCTGGTACATTTGCTCAGTTAATGGCAAGAGATGGGAAATATGCTACAATCAAAATGCCTTCTGGTGAAACAAGATTGATCTTGTTAACTTGTTCGGCTACAATTGGAGCTGTTTCTAATTCAGACCACCAATTAGTTGTATCAGGAAAAGCTGGTAGAACAAGATGGTTAGGAAGAAGACCTAGAACAAGACCTGTTGCAATGAACCCTGTTGATCACCCAATGGGTGGTGGAGAAGGACGTTCTTCTGGTGGACATCCACGTTCAAGAAATGGAATACCAGCAAAAGGTTATAGAACTCGTTCTAAGAAAAACCCGAGTAACAAGTATATCGTAGAACGTAGAAAGAAATAATAAGATATGGCACGTTCATTAAAAAAAGGACCTTTCGTTCATTATAAGTTAGACAAGAAAGTTCAGGAAAACATTGAAAACGGAAATAAAGGAGTGGTAAAGACTTGGTCTAGAGCTTCTATGATTACTCCAGACTTTGTTGGACAAACAATCGCAGTTCATAACGGTCGTCAATTTGTACCAGTTTACGTAACAGAAAACATGGTAGGTCACAAATTAGGAGAGTTTTCACCAACTAGATCTTTTAGAGGTCATGCTGGAGCAAAAAATAAAGGTAAAAAATAAGAAGCAATGGGAGTTCGTAAAAGAGAAACAGCAGATGCGAGAAAAGAGGCTAATAAGTCTATTGCTTTCGCAAAATTGAATAACTGCCCTACTTCACCTAGAAAAATGCGCTTAGTAGCGGACTTGGTAAGAGGTCAGAAGGTAGAAAGAGCACTTAACATCTTAAGATTCAGTTCTAAAGAAGCTTCAAGAAAATTAGAAAAACTATTATTATCTGCAATCAACAACTGGGAGCAAAAAAATAGTGAAGGTAATTTAGAAGAAGCTGGATTATTTGTTAAAGAGATCAGAGTAGATGGTGGAATGATGTTGAAAAGACTTCGTCCAGCTCCACAAGGTCGTGCACACAGAATAAGAAAACGTTCTAATCACGTAACAATCGTGCTTGGAGCTATCAATAACACACAAAGCAATTCTTAAGCAGCATGGGACAAAAGACAAATCCAATTGGAAATAGACTTGGTATCATCAGAGGGTGGGACTCAAACTGGTATGGTGGAAATGATTACGGTGATAAACTTGCCGAAGATCACAAAATCAGAAAGTATATCCACGCTCGTTTATCAAAAGCTAGTGTATCAAAAGTAATCATCGAGAGAACTTTGAAACTTGTAACCGTTACTATCACTACTGCTAGACCTGGTATCATTATCGGAAAAGGTGGACAAGAGGTAGACAAGTTAAAAGAAGAACTTAAGAAAGTTACTGACAAAGAGGTTCAAATCAACATCTTTGAAATCAAAAGACCTGAATTAGATGCTTATCTTGTGGCGACAAGCATCGCTCGTCAAATCGAAAGCCGTATCTCTTACAGACGTGCAATCAAAATGGCTATTGCTGCTTCTATGCGTATGAACGCTGAAGGTATCAAAGTTTTGATTTCTGGTCGTTTGAATGGTGCTGAGATGGCACGTTCAGAAGGTTTTAAAGAAGGTAGAATTCCTCTATCAACTTTCAGAGCTGATATTGATTATGCTTTGGCTGAAGCTCACACTACTTATGGTAGAATGGGTATCAAAGTATGGATCATGAAAGGTGAAGTTTATGGAAAGAGAGATCTTTCTCCACTTGCAGGAATGGATAAAAAACAATCTGGAACTGGTGGTGGTAAAGGTGGAGATTCTCCAAGAGGAGACAGAAAGCCTTTTAATAAAGGTGGAAAACCAGACGCTCGTAAAAGAAAGTAAATTTTTAAACTAAAGAAAAATGTTACAGCCTAAAAGAACAAAATACCGTAAGGTACAGAAAGGTAAAATGAAAGGTAACTCTCAAAGAGGGCATGAACTTTCTAATGGAATGTTTGGTATTAAATCTGTACATGAAGATGGAATGTTCTTAACGTCTCGTCAAATCGAAGCTGCACGTATTGCTGCAACTCGTTTCATGAAGAGAGAAGGACAATTATGGATCAAAATATTTCCAGACAAACCAATTACTAAGAAGCCTCTTGAGGTACGTATGGGTAAAGGTAAAGGTGCCGTTGAATATTGGGCTGCCGTTGTTAAACCCGGAAGAATTATGTTTGAAGTTGGAGGAGTTCCTTTGTCAGTTGCAAAAGAGGCGTTACGTCTTGCAGCTCAAAAGCTTCCAGTAAAAACTAAATTCGTCGTTGCTAGAGATTTCGAAGCATAATTAAATTTATATTATGAAACAATCAGAAATAAAAGATCTTTCTGCAGCGGAGTTGCAAGAAAAACTTAGTCAAACTAAGAAAATATATGCTGACCTAAAAATGGCTCACGCTATTTCTCCAATTGAGAATCCGCTTCAAATTAGAAGTGTAAGAAGAACAGTTGCAAGATTGGCTACAGAGTTAACTAAAAGAGAGTTACAATAATTGTATTCTGCTGAAAGATGGAAGAAAAAAGAAATTTAAGAAAAGAAAGAATAGGTGTTGTTACTTCAAATAAAATGGATAAGTCTATTGTTATTGCTGAAGTAAGAAAAGTAAAACACCCATTATACGGTAAGTTCGTGTTAAAAACAAAAAAATATGTTGCACACGACGAAACAAACGACTGTAACATTGGAGATACTGTAAGAATTAGCGAAACGCGTCCTTTAAGTAAAACAAAATGTTGGAGATTAGTTGAAATCTTAGAAAGAGCTAAATAATTATGGTACAACAGGAATCAAGACTAAAAGTAGCAGATAACACGGGAGCAAAAGAAGTTTTAACTATCCGTGTTTTAGGAGGTACCAAAAGAAGGTATGCCTCTGTTGGTGACAAGATTGTAGTATCTATTAAAGATGCAACTCCTAACGGTAACGTTAAAAAGGGAGCTGTTTCAACTGCAGTTGTTGTACGTACCAAAAAAGAAGTGAGAAGAGCTGATGGTTCTTATATCCGTTTCGATGACAATGCATGTGTTCTTTTGAATGCTGCAGGGGAAATGAGAGGAACTCGTGTTTTTGGTCCGGTAGCAAGAGAACTTCGTGAAAAACAATTCATGAAAATTGTATCATTAGCACCAGAAGTGCTTTAATTCGTTTTAAGATGATAAAGCTAAAAATAAAATCAGGAGATATCGTAAGAGTTATTGCTGGAGACCATAAAGGTGCTGAAGGTAAGGTGTTACGTGTTTACCGTGAGAAAAATAAAGCGATAGTTGAAGGTGTAAACATGGTTTCAAAACATACAAAACCAAGTGCTAAAAACCCTCAAGGTGGTATCGTTAAGAAAGAAGCTTCTATACAAATATCTAACATTTCACTAATTGATCCTAAAACTAAGGAAACAACTAGAGTTGGTATTAGAGTAGAAGGAGATAAGAAAGTAAGATTTTCAAAAAAATCTAATCAAGTACTATAGTAATGGCATATACACCTAGACTAAAAGAAGAATATAAGAGTAGAGTAATCTCTGCTCTTAAAGAGGAATTCGGATATACAAACGTAATGCAAGTTCCAAAACTTGAAAAAATCGTTTTGAGCCGTGGAGTTGGAGCAGCTGTATCTGATAAAAAACTTATTGACTATGCAGTTGATGAGTTAACAAAGATCACTGGACAAAAAGCAGTTTCTACAATTTCAAAGAAAGACGTTGCGTCTTTTAAATTGAGAAAAGGGATGCCTATTGGAGCAAAAGTTACTTTACGTGGAGAAAGAATGTATGAGTTTTTAGATAGACTTGTTACTTCTGCTTTGCCACGCGTTAGAGATTTTAGTGGTATCAAAGCTACAGGTTTCGACGGAAGAGGTAACTACAATCTTGGAGTTTTAGAGCAAATCATTTTCCCTGAAATTGATATTGACAAAGTAAACAAAATTTCAGGAATGGATATTACATTTGTTACTACTGCAAAAACAGACAAGGAAGCAAAGTCATTATTGGCTGAATTAGGATTACCTTTTAAAAAGAATTAAGACATGGCTAAAGAATCAATGAAAGCCCGCGAGGTGAAAAGAGAGAAAACGGTAGCTAAGTACGCTGAAAAAAGAAAAGCTTTATTAGAAGCTGGAGATTATGAAGGCCTACAAAAATTACCTAAAAATGCTTCACCAGTTCGTTTACACAATCGTTGTAAATTAACAGGTAGACCAAGAGGTTATATCCGTCAATTCGGTATTTCACGTGTAACTTTTCGTGAAATGGCTAATAATGGGTTAATTCCTGGAGTAAAAAAAGCATCTTGGTAATCTCGCAATAAGTTACTACTTTTGCAAACCAAAATATAATTTTAATTGATTAAAGGTTCAGGAGGCATAGTGCTTCCTGAAAACCGTAATCGCAATCAAATACATATGTATACAGATCCTATTGCAGATTATTTGACTAGAGTTCGTAACGCTGTGGCTGCAAACCACAAAGTTGTTGAAATTCCAGCTTCTAATCTTAAAAAAGAGATAACTAAGATCTTATTTGATCAAGGTTATATCTTGAGTTACAAATTTGAAACGAACACTGTTCAGGGTTCAATCAAAATTGCTTTGAAGTATGATAAAGATACTAAAGAGCCAGTAATTAAAGATATCCAAAGAATTAGTAAACCTGGTTTACGTAAATACGCAGGTGCTGCCAAATTACCAAGAATCCTTAACGGATTAGGAATTGCTATTGTTTCAACTTCAAAAGGTCTTATGACTGGAAAACAAGCGAAACAATTGAATGTAGGTGGTGAAGTAATTTGTTACGTATACTAATTTTAAAGACTAGATAAGATGTCAAGAATAGGTAAAAGCCCAATTGTAGTCCCTGCTGGCGTAACTGTAGAAGTTAAAGACGGTATCATTACAGTAAAAGGAAAAAAAGGTCAACTAACTCAGGAGTTTTCGGACGTAACTGTAAAAGTTGAAGGCGATCAAGTACAAGTAGAAAGATCGTCTGATCATAAAGACCAAAGAGCAAAACACGGATTATACAGATCATTAATCAATAATATGATTGTTGGTGTAAATGAAGGTTTTACTAAAGAACTAGAATTAGTAGGAGTTGGTTATAGAGCTTCAAACCAAGGTCAAAAATTAGATTTAGCTCTTGGATATTCTCACAATATTGTTTTAGAAATTGCTCCGGAAGTAGCTTTAGAAACAATATCTGAAAAAGGTAAAAACCCTATCGTAAAATTAACATCATTTGACAAACAACTTTTAGGTCAGGTAGCTGCGAAAATCAGAGGTTTCCGTAAGCCTGAGCCGTACAAAGGGAAAGGTGTTAAATTTGTGGGTGAAGTATTAAGAAGAAAAGCAGGTAAATCAGCTTAAAAAATAAGATTATGTCATTAACAAAATCTGATAGAAGACAGAGAATTAGATTCAGAATTAGAAAATCGATCAGTGGTACTGCTACTAATCCAAGACTATCTGTATTTAGAAGTAACAAAGAAATTTACGCTCAACTTATTGATGACGTAAATGGAGTTACTTTATTAGCTGCATCTTCAAGAGAAAAAGAAATAGGAAAAGGTACTAACGTTGAAGTAGCTGCTGCTGTTGGAAAACTAGTTGCGGAGAAAGCGTTAAAAGCCGGGATTGATACCATCACTTTTGACAGAGGTGGATATTTATATCACGGTCGTATTAAATCATTAGCAGAAGGCGCAAGAGCGGCTGGACTTAAATTCTAATATATTATGTCTAAATACAAAAATGTAGAATTGGTAAAACCAAGTGGTCTTGAACTTAAAGATCGTCTGGTAAGTGTTAATCGTGTTACTAAAGTTACAAAAGGTGGTAGAGCTTTCGGTTTTTCTGCTATTGTAGTTGTAGGTGATGAAAATGGAGTAGTTGGTCATGGATTAGGAAAATCTAAAGACGTTTCTGAAGCAATTGCGAAAGCAGTAGAAGATGCTAAGAAAAATTTAGTAAAAATTCCTTTGAACGGACAATCTGTTCCTCACGAACAAAAAGGTAAATTTGGTGGTGCACGTGTATTCTTAATTCCTGCTTCTCATGGTACAGGAGTTATTGCTGGTGGAGCTGTTCGTTCAGTTCTTGAATCAGTAGGTATTCACGATGTATTATCTAAATCTCAAGGATCATCAAATCCTCATAACGTAGTTAAAGCAACTTTTGATGCTTTATTACAAATGAGAAGCGCTCATACTGTTGCAAAACAAAGAGGTGTTTCTTTAGAAAAAGTTTTTAAAGGTTAATTCAAGGAAATTATGGCTAAATTATTAGTAAAACAAGTAAGAAGCAAAATCAACTGTCCTCTTTCTCAAAAGAGAGGTTTGGAAGCTTTAGGTCTACGTAAAATGGGACAAGTTGTAGAGCATGATTCAAACCCTGCTATCCTTGGTATGATAAACAAAGTTAAACACTTAGTTTCTGTTGAGGAAACTAAATAACAAATACTGTTATGAATTTAAGTAACTTACAACCAGCTGAAGGATCAACGCATAATCAAAATAAAAGATTAGGTAGAGGAGAAGGTTCTGGAAAAGGTGGCACTGCTGCAAGAGGTCACAAAGGAGCAAAATCTCGTTCTGGTTATTCTAAAAAGATTGGTTTTGAAGGAGGGCAAATGCCACTTCAAAGACGTGTGCCTAAGTTTGGTTTCACAAACATCAATCGTAAAGAATACGAAGGTGTTAATTTAGATACGCTTCAATTATTAGTAGACAATGGTGTGATTACTGATTCTGTTTCTATGACAGATTTCGTAGCAAATCGTCTAGCTACCAAAAATGAAATCGTTAAGATTTTAGGTAGAGGAGAATTAAAAGCAAAATTAAAAGTAACTGCCCACAAATTTACTGCTACTGCAAAAGCTGCTATTGAAGCTGCTGGTGGAGAGGCTGTAACTATATAACTTATCTATTAAGATGAAGAAATTTATTGAATCAATAAGTAATGTTTGGAAAATCGAAGAACTGAAAAACAGAATCTTAATTACATTAGGATTGCTTTTAGTATATCGTTTTGGTGCACACGTTACGCTACCTGGAATTGACGCAACTCAATTAACTGGTTTAGCGGGACAAACTAAAAATGGTTTAGGATCTATCCTAGACATGTTTACTGGGGGTGCTTTCTCTAAAGCTTCAGTTTTTGCTTTAGGTATTATGCCTTATATTTCTGCGTCTATTGTGGTTCAGTTGATGGGAATTGCGATTCCTTATTTACAAAAACTTCAAAATGATGGAGAAAGTGGTAGAAAAAAGATTAATCAAATCACTCGTTGGTTGACTATAGCTATTACACTGGTTCAAGGTCCAACTTATATCTATAATTTATACAGAACATTGCCTGGTAGTGCATTCTTACTAGGCTTTAATTCTCCTGAATTTTTATTCTCGTCTGTTATTATCTTAGTTACTGGTACTATTTTTGCTATGTGGCTTGGAGAGAAAATTACTGATAAAGGTATTGGAAATGGAATTTCATTATTAATTATGGTTGGTATCTTAGCTCGTTTACCGCAAGCTTTTATTCAAGAGTTTACAACGAGAGTTACCAATAACAATGGAGGTCCAATGTTATTAGTTATTGAAATTATTGTGTGGTTATTAGTGATTATTTCTTGTGTATTGCTTACAATGGCAGTACGTAGAATCCCAGTTCAATACGCTCGTCGTACAACAACTGGTGATTATGAGCAAGATTTGGCAGGTGGTAATAGACAATGGATTCCTCTTAAGCTTAATGCTTCTGGAGTTATGCCAATCATTTT
Organism: Flavobacterium sp. GW821-FHT11G01; assembly: GCF_058808175.1. Taxonomy (NCBI): domain Bacteria; kingdom Pseudomonadati; phylum Bacteroidota; class Flavobacteriia; order Flavobacteriales; family Flavobacteriaceae; genus Flavobacterium; species Flavobacterium sp. GW821-FHT11G01. The sequence continues at coordinate 183,518 of NZ_JBXARK010000006.1, forward strand.
TGCTCAGGCAATTATGTTTATACCTGCAGCTGTAGCTGGATTGTCTAAATCAGACACATCACAATCTATTGTTGGAGCATTTAGTAATATGTTCGGTTTTTGGTATAATTTTGTATTTGCAACTTTAATTATTGTATTTACATTCTTCTACACTGCAATTACTGTTCCTACTAACAAAATGGCTGATGATTTAAAAAGAAGCGGTGGTTTTATTCCTGGAGTTCGTCCAGGTGCTGAAACTTCTGATTTCTTAGATAAAGTGATGTCTTTAATAACTTTCCCAGGATCTTTATTCCTTGCTTTGATTGCTGTGTTCCCAGCTATTGTTGTAAGTATTATGGATGTACAACAATCTTGGGCAATGTTTTTTGGAGGTACCTCATTAATAATTATGGTTGGAGTTGCAATAGATACTATTCAGCAAATCAATTCATACTTGTTAAACAAACATTATGATGGTTTAATGAAGACTGGTAAAAATAGAAAAGCGGTAGCTTAATATATTTATGGCAAAACAATCAGCAATAGAACAAGACGGATCAATCATTGAAGCATTGTCAAATGCAATGTTCCGTGTAGAGTTAGAAAATGGACATATTGTAATTGCTCATATTTCTGGAAAAATGCGTATGCATTACATCAAATTATTACCTGGTGATAAAGTGAAACTGGAAATGAGCCCTTATGATTTGTCAAAAGCAAGAATTACTTATCGATATTAAAGGATATTCACTATGAAAGTTAGAGCATCAGTAAAAAAGAGAAGTCCCGAGTGCATCATTGTGCGTAGAAAAGGGAGATTGTACGTAATAAACAAAAAGAATCCTAGATTTAAACAAAGACAAGGATAATTATGGCAAGAATAGCAGGGGTAGATATCCCAAAAAATAAAAGAGGTGTTATAGCACTTACCTATATCTTTGGATTAGGAAGAAGTAGAGCTATTGAGATTTTAGAGAAAGCTCAAGTTAGCCAAGACAAAAAAGTTCAAGATTGGAATGATGATGAGATCGGAGCGATTCGTGACGCAGTTTCATTTTACAAAATTGAAGGAGAATTACGTTCTGAGGTTTCTTTAAACATCAAACGTTTAATGGATATTGGTTGTTACAGAGGTATCCGTCATAGATCTGGTCTTCCGTTAAGAGGACAAAGAACTAAAAACAACTCTAGAACAAGAAAAGGTAAAAGAAAAACTGTTGCTAACAAGAAAAAAGCAACTAAATAATAAGTAATATGGCTAAAGCAACTGCAAAAAAACGTAAAGTTATCGTTGAATCAACGGGTGAAGCTCATATTTCTGCCACTTTCAACAACATTATCATTTCTTTGACAAATAAGAAAGGTGAAGTTATTTCTTGGTCTTCAGCTGGTAAAATGGGTTTCAGAGGTTCTAAAAAGAATACTCCGTACGCAGCTCAAATGGCAGCAGAAGATTGTAGTAAAGTAGCTCTTGAGGCAGGACTTAAAAAAGTAAAAGTTTATGTAAAAGGACCAGGAAATGGGCGTGAGTCTGCTATCCGTTCTATTCATAACGGTGGAATTGAAGTTACAGAGATTATCGATGTTACTCCAATGCCTCACAACGGATGTCGTCCTCCAAAAAGACGTAGAGTTTAATTTATTTATTATAGTATAACAAGGTAGAATATAGATTATCGAAGGATTTGACCTGAATTCATAATCTCTACCTTAAATTTAATTTTTTAGAAATGGCAAGATATACTGGTCCTAAAACTAGAATTGCTCGTAAATTTGGCGAAGCAATCTTCGGAGATGATAAATCTTTCGAAAAAAGAAATTACCCACCTGGACAACACGGGATGGCTAAAAAAAGAGGTAAAAAATCTGAGTACGCTGTTCAGTTAATGGAAAAGCAAAAAGCTAAATATTCTTATGGAATTTTAGAAAAACAATTCAGAAATTTATTCAAAAAAGCATCAGCTACTAAAGGTGTTACTGGTGAAGTTCTTTTACAATTATGTGAAGCAAGATTAGATAACGTTGTTTTTAGAATGGGTATTGCTCCTTCTAGAAGAGGTGCTAGACAATTAGTTTCTCACAGACACGTTACTGTTAATGGTGAAGTTGTAAATATCGCTTCTTACCACCTTAAACCTGGTGATAAAGTTGCAGTTCGTGAAAAATCTAAATCTTTAGAAGCTATCGAACGTTCTTTGTCAAATTCAAGTCATGTTTATGAATGGATTACTTGGAATAATGATCTTAAAGAAGGAACTTTTGTTTCTGTACCTGCAAGACTTCAGATTCCAGAAAACATTAAAGAACAATTAATCGTAGAGTTGTACAACAAATAATAATTGACTTAGTCGAAATTTATGGCAATATTTAATTTTCAAAAGCCCGATAAAGTTATCATGATCGATTCAACCGATTTTGAAGGTAAATTCGAATTTAGACCTTTAGAACCTGGTTATGGATTGACAGTTGGTAATGCACTTAGAAGAGTTTTGCTTTCAGCATTAGAAGGTTATGCAATTACATCTGTTCGTATCGAAGGTGTAGATCATGAGTTTTCTACTATTTCAGGTGTTGTTGAAGATGTTACCGAAATTATCCTTAATCTAAAACAAGTACGTTTCAAACGTCAGATCGAAGATATCGATAATGAAGCAGTTACAATTTCTGTTTCTGGTAAAGATCAATTGACAGCAGGTGATTTTCAAAAATTTATTTCAGGTTTCCAAGTTTTGAATCCAGACCTTGTTATCTGTAATTTAGATTCAAAAATCAAATTGAACTTCGATTTAACAATCGAAAAAGGTAGAGGATATGTTCCTGCTGAGGAGAACAAAAAACAGAATGCTGCAATTGGAACCATTTTTACAGACTCAATTTTTACTCCGGTAAAAAATGTAAAATATGCAATTGAAAACTTCCGTGTAGAGCAAAAAACAGATTACGAAAAATTAGTTTTTGAAATTAAAACTGATGGTTCTATTAATCCAAAAGATGCTCTTACTGAAGCTGCTAAGGTTTTAATTCACCACTTCATGTTGTTTTCTGATGAAAGAATTACACTCGAGGCTGACGAAATTGCACAAACAGAATCGTATGATGAAGAGTCATTGCATATGAGACAATTGCTTAAAACTAAGCTTGTTGATATGGATTTATCTGTGAGAGCATTAAATTGCTTGAAAGCGGCTGAAGTTGATACACTTGGTGATTTAGTATCGTTCAATAAAAATGACCTAATGAAATTCCGTAATTTTGGTAAAAAATCTTTAACAGAGCTAGATGAACTTGTAGCAGTTAAAAATTTAACTTTCGGAATGGATTTAGCTAAATACAAATTAGATAAAGAATAATTCAATCCGCCACGGCAGATTAAATTTAAAATAGCAATGAGACACGGAAAAAAATTCAATCACTTAAGCAGACAGACTGGACATAGAAAAGCTATGTTAGCTAATATGGCTTGTTCTCTTATTGAGCACAAACGTATTAACACTACTGTTGCTAAGGCTAAAGCGCTTAAACAATTCGTTGAGCCTTTAATCACAAAATCAAAAGAAGATACGACTCATAATCGTCGTATTGTTTTTGCTTACTTACGTAGCAAATATGCGGTAACTGATTTGTTCAGAGACGTAGCTGCTAAAGTTGGAGACCGTCCAGGTGGATACACTCGTATCATTAAAGTTGGAAATCGTTTGGGAGATAATGCTGATATGGCAATGATCGAACTTGTAGATTTCAACGAACTTTACAATGGAGGTAAAAAAGAAGTTAAAAAAGCAAAAAGCCGTCGTGGTGGTAAAGCAAAAAAAGCTGAGGAAACTACTGAAGCTCCAGCTGCTGATTCAGAAACGACTACTGAAGCTTCTGAATAATTATGAAAGTAATGATTCTATAAAAATCAAGGATAAGCTAATTTTTAGTTTATCCTTTTTTTTTGATTTTTTTTAAAGAAATCAAAATATAACTTATTTTAATACTTAGGTTTTATTTTTATGAATGAAATTTTTAAAAAATCTTGGAAGCACTCTTTTAAAGAAGTAAATTTGCAAAATATCTAATTACAAATAAAACAAGCCTGGCTGGTTTTATAACGATTAAAAACAATACAAATTAAAGAATGAAATACACAACAAGACAAAGCGCCATTTTATTACTAAGTGATGGGACTATTTTTCATGGAAAATCTATCGGGATTAGCGGTAAGACTTTTGGTGAAGTTTGTTTTAATACTGGAATGACCGGATATCAGGAAATTTTTACTGATCCTTCTTATTTTGGTCAAATATTAGTTGCTACTAATGCGCACATTGGGAATTATGGTGTTAATGATTTAGAAATAGAATCCGACAGTGTCAAAATTGCTGGTTTAGTTTGTAAAAACTTCAGCTTTAATTATTCACGTGAAGATGCTTCAGGAAGTTTAGAAGATTATTTTACCAAACAGAATTTAATCTGTATTTCTGATGTTGATACTCGTGCATTGGTAAGTTACATCCGTGACAACGGAGCTATGAATGCTGTTATCTGTACTGATGGAACTTCAGTTGAAGATTTGAAAAAAGAGTTGGCAAATGTGCCAAATATGGAAGGTTTAGAGTTGGCTTCAAAAGTATCGACTACTGAGCCTTATTTTTTTGGGGATGAAAATGCTACTTATAAAATATCAGCTTTAGATCTTGGAATCAAAAAGAACATCTTAAGAAATCTTGCTAAAAGAGATTGCTATATTAAAGTTTTCCCATATAATTCAACTTATAAAGATTTGGCTGAATTTAATCCTGATGGATATTTTCTGTCAAATGGTCCTGGAGATCCAGATCCGTTATTTGGTGCTATACAAGTCGCTAAAGAAATTATAGCAGATGATAAGCCATTGTTTGGGATTTGTTTAGGTCATCAAGTTATAGCTTTAGCAAACGGTGTTAAAACTTATAAAATGTTTGGTGGTCACCGTGGAATTAATCATCCTGTAAAAAATATAATTACAGGTAAAGGTGAGATAACGTCTCAAAATCATGGTTTTGCAGTTAAAAGAGAAGCATTAGATAATCATCCTGAGTTGGAGATTACACACATACATCTTAATGATGATACTGTTGCCGGGATGCGTATGAAAAATAAGAATTGTTTTTCTGTACAATATCATCCGGAAGCTAGTCCAGGACCACATGATTCTTCCTATCTGTTTGATCAGTTTGTTGAGAATATAAAACTAGCTACTGCTAAAACGATATAGTTAATAAATAAAGGTGTTTAATAGTAAGAATGCATTTTTTCTATTAAATATTTTTATAATTTCGAAAAAAAATATAATTTATTAATAAAAAACAAAAATAATGAGTATTATAATTAAAGTTCACGCAAGACAAATTTTTGATTCCAGAGGTAATCCTACTATTGAAGTTGATGTAGTTACAGAAAATGGTGTTCTAGGTAGAGCAGCTGTTCCTTCTGGAGCTTCTACAGGAGAACATGAGGCTGTTGAATTACGTGACGGAGGAAAAGCATTTTTAGGAAAAGGAGTTTTAAATGCAGTGAATAATGTAAATACTGTTATTGCTGAAGAATTAGTTGGAACTTCTGTTTTCGAACAAAACACTATCGATCAATTAATGATTGATTTGGATGGAACACCAAACAAATCTAAATTAGGAGCTAATGCTATTTTAGGAGTTTCTTTGGCTGCTGCAAAAGCTGCTGCCAATGAACTTGGATTGCCATTATACAGATATGTTGGTGGAGTTTCTGCTAATACATTACCTGTTCCAATGATGAATATCATTAATGGTGGTTCTCACTCTGATGCGCCTATTGCTTTTCAGGAGTTTATGATTTTTCCTGTAAAGGCAACTTCGTTTACACATGCTATGCAAATGGGAACTGAGATTTTTCATAGCTTGAAAAAAGTATTACACGATAGAGGTTTAAGTACTGCTGTAGGTGACGAAGGTGGTTTTGCACCAAATTTAGCTGGTGGTACTGAGGATGCTCTTGATACTATTAAATTGGCGGTTGAAAAAGCAGGTTATTCTTTTGGTGACGAAATTATGATAGCTCTTGATTGTGCTGCTTCTGAGTTTTATGTAAACGGAAAATACGATTACACTAAATTTGAAGGTGAAACTGGAAAAATCAGAACTTCTGAAGAGCAAGCTGATTATTTAGCTGAACTTGCTGCTAAATATCCAATTATTTCTATCGAAGATGGTATGTACGAAGATGACTGGAATGGATGGAAATACTTAACGGATAAAATTGGAAATAAAGTACAATTAGTTGGTGATGATTTGTTTGTTACTAATGTTGAGCGTTTATCAACTGGAATTGAAAAAGGAATTGCAAATTCAATTTTAGTAAAAGTAAACCAAATTGGTACTTTGACTGAGACTATTGCAGCTGTTAACATGGCTAAAAATGCTGGTTATACTTCAGTAATGTCTCATCGTTCAGGAGAAACAGAAGATAATACGATTGCTGATTTAGCTGTAGCTTTAAACTGTGGTCAAATTAAAACTGGTTCTGCGTCTCGTTCTGATCGTATGGCAAAATACAACCAATTATTAAGAATTGAAGAAGAATTGGGTAGTACTGCATATTTTCCAGGGTTAAAAGCTTTCAAGATTAAATAATTGTAAGGTTATATATAGATTTAAACCATCCATTTCTTAATGGATGGTTTTTTTTTGGAGTTTTAACAAATTCATAGCAGGATTCTTTTTTTAATTAGTCTTAAATTCCTTAGATTTGATAAATTATTATTTTAAAGAATTATTTCCGATATATTATGTCAAAAATAGCTACATTAGAAGTAGATGGTCAAAAAATTGAGCTGCCGGTAATTACAGGAAGCGAAAATGAATCAGCTATCGATATTAACAAATTACGTGATTTAACTGGTATTATTACAATTGATCCGGGATATAAAAATTCTGGTTCATGTAAAAGTGAAATCACTTTCTTAGACGGAGAATTAGGAATTTTGCGTTACAGAGGATATTCAATAGAAGATTTAGCTGAGAAAGCTAGTTTTTTAGAAGTGTCTTATCTTTTAATTTTTGGCGAATTGCCAACGGCTCATGAATTAGAGCAGTTTGAAAATGGTATCAAAAAACATACTTTGGTAAACGAAGAAATGAAAAATATCATTGACGGTTTTCCAAAAACAGCTCACCCAATGGGCGTTTTGTCTGCTTTGACAAGTGCATTAACAGCATTTAATCCAAAAGCTGTAAATGTTGATAATGAAAAGGAAATGTATGAGGCCATTTGCAAAACAATGGGAAAATTTCTTGTAATTGCTACATGGACTTATAGAAAATCTATGGGATATCCATTAAATTATTACGATAACACAACTGGTTATGTTGATAATTTTATGCAATTAATGTTTAAATTGCCTACAGGACCATATTCTGCAAATCCTGTTATAGTTGATGCTTTAGATAAATTATTTATTCTTCATGCAGACCACGAACAAAACTGTTCTACATCTACAGTAAGAATGGTAGGTTCATCTCACGCAGGTTTATTTGCTTCAATTTCTGCAGGTGTTTCTGCACTTTGGGGACCACTTCATGGTGGTGCAAATCAGGCAGTTCTTGAAATGTTAGAAGAAATCAATAAAGATGGTGGTGATACTGATAAGTTTTTAGCGAAAGCAAAAGATAAAAATGATCCTTTCCGTTTAATGGGATTTGGTCATAGGGTTTATAAAAACTTTGATCCAAGAGCTAAAATTATTAAAAAAGCAGCTAAAGAAGTATTAGAAACTTTAGGTGTTAATGATCCGATTTTAGAAATTGCTAAAAAATTAGAAGCGGCTGCTCTTGAAGATGATTATTTCAAATCAAGAAATTTATATCCAAACGTAGATTTTTACTCTGGAATTATTTACAGAGCATTAGGGATTCCAACTGATATGTTTACAGTAATGTTTGCTATTGGTAGATTACCAGGCTGGATCGCACAATGGAAAGAAATGCGTGAAAACAAAGAACCAATCGGAAGACCTAGACAAATTTATACAGGACATCCATTAAGAGACTTTAAGTCTAATAAATAAAATAACTTTAAAGCTTCACTTAACTGTGAAGCTTTTTTTATATTTGCTCAAAATATAATAGAGTTATGTTGCAATTAAATATAAAGAACGAAACGTCAAGACTGCGTGCCGTAGTTTTGGGTTCTGCCGTTCATAATGGGCCGACTCCATCTTTAGATGAAGCCTACGATCCCAAATCATTGGAACATATTAAGGCAGGAACTTATCCTGTTGAAAAGGATATGGTTGCTGAAATGGATGCTTTTAATGCTGTTTTTCAGAAATATGATGTAACCGTTTATCGCCCGGAAATGATTGAAAATTACAATCAAATTTTTGCAAGAGATATTGGTTTTGTAATTGATGATATTTTTGTAAAATCAAATATTTTACCTGATAGAGAACGTGAATTAGATGCAATTCAATATGTTATTGATCAAATGGATTCTTCAAAAGTGGTTAGGCCGCCAGAAGAAGTTCATATTGAAGGTGGAGATGTAATGCTTTGGAATGATCATATTTTTATTGGTACTTATAAAGGCAGTGATTATAAAGATTATATCACGGCAAGAACCAATATGTACGGTGTGAACTATATTAAAGAATTATTTCCGAATAAAATTGTTAAAGAGTTTGACTTGGTGAAATCTAAATTAGAAGCTCGTGATAATGCTTTGCACTTAGATTGCTGTTTTCAGCCAGTTGGAAAAGATAAAGGAATAATTTATAAAAGAGGTTTTCGTGAAGAAGCTGATTATTTGTATTTGGTAAATCTTTTCGGGAAAGAAAATTTATTTCACATTGAAAGAAATGAAATGTACAATATGTTTTCGAATGTTTTTTCTATTGATGAAAATGTAGTTGTTTCTGAGAAAAATTTTACACGTTTAAATAACTGGCTTCGTGCAAATGGATTTACAGTTGAAGAGATTCCATATGCTGAAATTGCAAAACAAGAAGGGTTATTAAGATGTTCTACTTTACCGTTAATTAGAGACTAAAAATAAGTTTCACGTTTTTTTTGTTTCAGGTTCAAGTTATTGTAACCTAAAACTTGAAACCTGAAATAAAAAAGTATATAAAATGAAACAAACAACAAATGCAATCGTAATGATTCGTCCAGTTGCTTTCAGAATGAATGAGCAAACAGCAGTAAATAATTACTATCAAAAAGTATTGGATGGGCTTTTGCCAAGTACAGTAAATGCAAAAGCACAACAAGAATTTGATGTTTTTGTTGAAAAACTTAGAGCAGTTGGGGTGGATGTTACGGTTATTGAGGATACTTTAGAAACGGATACTCCGGACAGTATTTTTCCGAACAACTGGGTTTCATTTCACGAAAATGGTGATGTGGCTCTTTATCCAATGTTCGCTGAAAATCGTCGTCAGGAACGTCGTGAAGATATTTTAGACACTCTTGAAGAAAAAGGTTTTGAGATTTCTAATATAATGGATTATACATCGGCAGAAGATGATGGGTATTTTTTAGAAGGAACAGGTAGTTTGCTTTTAGATCGTACCAATGCAAAGGCTTATTGTGCGTTATCACCTCGTGCTGATGAAGAATTGTTTATAGAGTTTTGTGAAGATTTTGATTATGCTCCGGTAATTTTCGAAGCATTTCAGACTGTCGATGGAGAACGTAAATTGATTTATCATACAAACGTAATGATGTGCTTAGGAGAAACTTTTGCAGTTATCTGTGCAGATTGTATTGATGATAAAAAAGAACGTAAAATGGTTCTTGAAAATCTAAAAGCAGATAAAAAAGAAATTATTCTGATTACAGAAGCTCAGGTAAATAATTTTGCAGGTAATATGTTAGAAGTTCGAGGGACAAATGATAAAAAATATATTGTGATGAGTGCATCAGCTCATCAAAGTTTAACTCCAAAACAAATTGCTCAATTAGAAAGTCATGCTGAAATTTTAAGTTCAAGTTTAGATACTATCGAAGCTTGTGGAGGAGGAAGTGCACGATGTATGATGGCTGAAGTGTTTTTGCCAAGAAATTAAAAAAATCTTTTTAAGAAATAAAAAAGGGATAGAACGTAAGTTTTATCCCTTTTTGTTATTTGTGAAATGAAATGATTTACATCAAATTTCCTTTGATAATATTAATAATCGAACTCACGATATATTGAATTCCGATAGAAATTACGATAAAACCAACAATTCTAGAAATTGCGACAATTCCTGAGGCACCTAATATTCTTGCTAAATAATGAGCACTTTTTAAAATAGCGAAAATGGCAACGGCAATTGCAAAAATTGCTAAAGATGAAATGATAATTTCTTCCATTCCATGATGCTCTTGATAAAAAGCTATCAATAAAGAAATTGATCCTGGACCAGCAAGCATCGGAATTGCTAATGGAGTTAAGGCTATGTCATTTCGTTGTTGTGCTTCATTTTCAATTTTTTTATTAATCCCTCGTTTTTTGTTGAATTTACCAGAAAGTAATGAAAATCCTGAATTTACAATTACAATTCCACCGGCAATTCGAAGCGCATCAATACTGATTCCAAAAAAAGTCAGAACATATTGACCTATAAAATAAGAGACTATTAAAATAATAAAAACGTTTATTGCAGTCCATAATGAAATCCGGGAACGTTCTTTTTGAGAATCATGCTGGGTTAATCCAACAAAAATTGGAACGGTTCCAATTGGGTTTAAAACTGAAAAAAGAGCGGCAAATAAATAAATAAAAAGATCCATAGAGTTTTGGTTAATAAAGTAAAAATAGACATTTTTTAATTGTGTAAAGTAAATTCATGTTAGGATATTGTTTTTGTTGATTGAATTCTAAATTAATAAGATAAACTAAGCTCATTCTTTTTGATTACTTTTGCACTATATTCTAAAAATAATGAAAAACAAGAAAACTTTAGTTCTGGGAGCTACTACAAAACCAGATCGATACGCATATAGAGCTATAAATATGTTGGTTCAAAAAGGACATACTGTATTGGCAATTGGTCAAAATACAGGTGAAGTTGCCGGAGTAAAAATTCATACAAAAGCAATACCTGTGAAAAATATAGATACTGTAACGTTATATTTAAATCCTTCACGTCAGCGCGATTATTACAATTATATTATCGAAGCGCAACCAAAAAGAGTTGTCTTTAATCCAGGAACTGAAAACCCGGAATTATATCAATTGCTAGAGTTGAATAATATTAAACCTGAAGTAGCTTGTACTTTGGTTTTATTGGCTACTAATCAATATTAATTTTTTTAGCAGCTAATCCGCTATCTGTTTCAATTTTTTGTTTTTAAGGGAAAACAAAAGGATTTCAACCTCTATTGGGGTTAAAAAGAAACATTAAAGTATTACTTTTGTCGTCATGGAATTTTCATCAAAATTAATAGAAAAAGCAGTTAACGAAATGTCTCAATTACCCGGAATTGGTAAACGTACGGCATTACGATTAGTTCTTCATTTGTTAAAACAACCGAAAGAACAAACTGGTTTTTTGTCTCAGGCATTATTAAACATGCGCGCGGATATTAAGTTTTGCGAAAATTGTCATAATATTTCAGACACAAAAGTTTGTGAGATTTGTGCAAATGCAACTCGAAATCATCAGACTATTTGTGTAGTCGAAGACATACGTGATGTAATGGCTATTGAAAATACAGGGCAGTATAAAGGAATATATCATGTGCTGGGAGGTAAGATTTCACCAATCGAAGGGGTTGGTCCGAGTCAATTGAATATTTCCAGTTTGGTTGAAAAAGTTAAAACCGGAAAAGTAATAGAAATTATTTTTGCACTAAGTTCAACGATGGAGGGCGATACCACAAATTTTTATATCTATAAACAAATTGCTGAATCAGAGATTATAATTTCTACAATAGCACGGGGAATAGCTGTTGGTGATGAATTAGAATATGCTGATGAAATTACACTCGGACGAAGTATTTTACATCGCGTTCCATTCGAAAAAACGTTCAAAAATAATTAAATACGATCAAATAAAAGTTAGATTTCCTGAGAATTAAAGGAAAAGCTATATTTGCGATAAATTTTCAATAATGACAAAAAAGAGCTTTTATATACTATTACTATTTAGTGCACTATTTACATCCTGTATTCCGGTAAAAGATCTATGGTATTTACAAGATAAAAAAAAATCAGGTGAGCAAAATACAGTTTCAGCAGTCGAATCAAAACCTTACAGATTGCAGACAAATGATGTGTTAAGTGTTAATATAAAAGCAATTGATCCTAAATTCGTTTCGATTTTTAATACAACAGAAGGTACAACAACAGGAAAATCAGAATCAGCCTTATATTTTGATGGATTTACTGTTGATGATCATGGAAATATCAGAATGCCAATTTTAGGAGAAATAAATGTTATTGGTTATACTCTGGAAGAAGTTAGAATTAAAATTGAGAAAAAATTACTCGAAGAATATTTTAAAAGTGAAGCTAATATTTTTGTAACAGTAAAACTTGCTGGTTTTAGGTATACAATAAACGGAGAAGTTGGAAGTACAGGTACAAAAACATTGTTTCAACCGCATGTAAATATTATGGAAGCAGTTGCAAATGCAGGAGATATAAGTACAGTGGGTAATAGAAAGGCTGTGATGATAATTCGTCAAACTCCAACTGGTGTTCAAATGAATGAAATTGATCTTACAGATGCTAACGTAATGAAATCACCATATTATTATTTACAACCCAACGACTATATTTACGTAAAGCCACTAAAACAGAAAACATGGGGAACGGGTCAAACTGGTATTCAGTCAATTGGTACTATAATCACTTTATTGTCATTGGCGACAACAGTATATTTAATTATCAAAAACTAAAAATTAAATTCAAAAAATGTTAGATATAAAAGATTTTTCCATTTTTGAAAATCATTCAAATTTTGATTTTAAAGGATTTTTATTGAAAATCCTTAGTTACTGGAAATGGTTTTTAGTTAGTTTGATAATTGCATTTACTATTGCCTATCAGGTAAATATCCGAAAAGAAAAAATCTACGGAATGCAAACGATGATTTCTATTAAGGAAGAAAGCAATCCGTTTTTTACGTCTAATACAAGTTTGGTTTTTAATTGGGGTGGGATTTCAGATCAGGTAAATGGAATTTCAACAATATTGCAATCAAGGTCTCATAATGAATTAGTCGTTAGTAAGTTGCAATTTTATATTGATTATCTAACACAAGCGAAATATAACTTGGTAGATTCTTATGGTGCAGTTCCTTTTTATGTAGATATTGACAAATCGAAGGGACAATTGGCGAATACCTTAATAGGCATTAAGTTTTTGAGCCCAAATGAATATGAAATTAGAATTCCATTTGAGAATAATTCGGTTTCACTAATTAATTATTCTGAAAATTCATATTCGAATACAGCTGTTCAACCGGTTGAATTTATTAAAAAATATAAAGTTGGAGAACAGATTTCACTACCTTTTCTAAATTGGAAATTACAGATAAATGATAATCCAGGACTTTATACTGGAAATGAATACTTTGTAAGGTTTAATGATTTTGATGGTACAGTTTCTCGATATAAAGGAATAAATGTTAATTCGGATGATAAAGGAGGTTCCATATTGACATTAGGTATGCAGGGAACTAACAAGGCAAGAATGGTAGAATATTTGAATTCGACAGTAAAAATGTTGATCAAAATTCAGCTTGACGGAAAAAATCAGTTTGCAACCAATACCATAAGATTCATTGATAGTACTCTTGTTGCAATGGAATCGCAATTGAAACAAAACGGCAACGAGTTAAAGTCTTTTAGAAAAGATAAAAACATCTACGAAATAGAAGGTGGAGGAGCTAAGTTTTCTGATAAAATAATGGATTTTGACGTAGAAAAAGATCAGATTTCCAGAAAAATAGCGTACTATAATTCTTTAAAAATGTATCTGAATAATAGTGTAGATTATTCAAGATTACCAGCACCTTCTGTTGCTGGAATTGAAGATCCCAATGTTGTTGCAAATGTGTCAAAATTAATAGCGCTTTCTGCCCAAAGATCAGAAATGGCTTATGCTGTAAAAAGCGAAAAGATTTTTAAGGATTTTGATAATCAAATGCAGGCAGTTAAAAGTGTTCTGTTAGAAAATATTGCTTCGGCAAAATCATCAGTATTATATGATTTATCATTGGTCAATGCTAAAATTGCTGAGGCAGAAAATACAGTTAAAAGACTCCCTGAGGAGCAACAAGAATTATTAAAAATCAAAAGAAAATATGATTTAAACGATAATATCTATACTGAATTTCTTCAGAAGAGAAATGAAGCAGAAATAGTTAAAGCGTCTAATTTATCAGATATACATTTTATAGACCCGGCAAAAGATATTGGAGGTGGATTAATTGGACCCAAAACTTCTGTAAATTATGTTTTAGCCCTCTTTCTAGGTTTATTGATTCCGTTACTATTTGTTTTTGGTATTTTCTTTATTAATGATTCTATCCAAAATACTGATGATATTAGTAAATTAACGCAAATTCCGTTAATTGGTATTGTCGGAGTTAATAAAGATAATGTTAGTTTGGCAGTATTTGATAAACCAAAATCAGCACTTTCTGAAGCTTTTAGGACAATTCGTTCTTCCTTACAATTTTTGTATAAGAAACAGCAGGTAAGCGGATCGAAGACTTTGATGATAACATCGTCAATTAGTGGAGAAGGGAAAACATTTTGTTCTATCAATATTGCAACTGTTTTTGCCTTAAGTGAGAAGAAAACAGTAATTATAGGCTTAGATTTAAGAAAGCCAAGATTAGCTGATGAGTTTAATTTAAGTACCCAATTGGGTGTTGTAAATTATTTGATTAAACAGAATAGCTTGTCTGAAATTACTAACTCAACGCAAATTCCAAATCTTGATGTTATTCTTTCAGGACCAATACCGCCAAATCCTTCTGAGCTTATTTTAAGTGATGCAATGAAAGAATTAATAGATGAATTGAAGCAGAAATATGATTATATAATTTTAGATACACCTCCGGTTGGATTGGTTTCTGATGCGTTAGAATTGGCCCAATATGCAGATGTTACATTGTATATTGTAAGACAAAATTATACTAAAAAAGATATGATCACGTTGTTGAATACTAGAATAAAAAGAGGCGAACTCAACAACGCCAGTATTGTCTTCAATGGATATGAGAACAAAGCTAAGTATGGATCCGGATATGGCTATGGCTATGGGGCATATTCAAACGGATATCATGATGAAGAAATTAAATTAAGTTTATGGAAAACCCTTTTAGCTAAATTCAATAAGAAATAATTTGAAGTAAATGAAAACGACAACTCAAAATACAATTTTAATTACGGGTGGAGCTGGTTTTATTGGTTCAAATTTGTGTGAGTATTTCTTAGAATCAGGATATAAAGTAATTTGTTTGGATAATTTCTCGACAGGTCATCGACATAATTTAGAAGATTTTGTAAACAACTCAAATTTCAAATTAATAGAAGGAGATATTCGAAATATTTCTGATTGTATTGCAGCTGTTGAAGAAGTTGATTATGTTTTGCATCAGGCAGCCCTTGGTTCTGTTCCGAGATCGATTAATGATCCTATAACGACAAATGATGTAAACGTATCAGGATTTTTAAATATGCTTGTTGCTTCTCGCGATGCAAAAGTTAAACGTTTTATTTATGCTGCAAGTTCCTCAACATATGGAGATTCTCAAGGATTGCCAAAAGTTGAAGATGTTATTGGCAAACCGTTATCTCCTTATGCTATTACAAAATATGTAAACGAATTGTATGCGGAGATTTTTAGTAAAACATATGGTTTAGAAACTATTGGCCTGCGTTATTTTAATGTTTTTGGAAGAAAGCAAGACCCAAAAGGCGCATACGCAGCAGTAATTCCAAAATTTGTTATGCAGTTAATGAATTATGAAAGTCCTATTATTAATGGTGACGGAAATTATTCAAGGGATTTTACTTATATAGATAATGTAATACAGATGAATGAATTAGCTATAATAAGTCAAAATCCACAGGCAATAAACACAGTTTACAACACGGCATTTGGTGATCGAAATACATTAAATGATTTGGTGGGCTATTTGAAAAAATATCTCACTGAATTTGATTCGAAAATTGCTGATGTAGAAATAGTTTACGGTGCAAATAGAGATGGTGATATTCCGCATTCCTTAGCAAGCATAGATAAAGCAAGATCAATATTGGGTTATAATCCTAAATATTCTTTACAAAAAGGATTGAAAGAGGCAGTGAGCTGGTATTGGAATAATTTGAAATAGAAAAGAGATCAAGATAACAATAAGATAAATGAAAATTACAAAAATTTGTTGCATTGGTGCAGGTTATGTTGGAGGTCCAACTATGGCAGTAATTGCTCAAAAATGTCCGCATATTCAAGTCACTGTTGTTGATTTGAACGAACAAAGAATTAAAGACTGGAACGATCCAAATACTGATAATATTCCAATTTACGAACCAGGTCTTTCAGAAATAGTAGCAGAAGCAAGAGGACGAAATCTTTTTTTTTCAACTGAAGTAGAAAAAGCGATTGATGAAGCTCAGGTAATTTTTATATCTGTAAATACACCGACCAAAACCTATGGAAAAGGAAAAGGTATGGCAGCAGATTTGAAATATATTGAGTTATGTGCAAGACAAATCGCAAAAGTAGCAAAGCAAAATAAAATTGTAGTAGAAAAATCTACTTTACCTGTAAGGACAGCCGAAGCCATTAAGAGTATTTTAGATAATACAGGAAATGGAGTTCAGTTTCAAATATTATCAAATCCTGAGTTTTTAGCGGAAGGAACTGCGGTAACAGATTTATTAAACCCGGATAGAATATTAATAGGTGGAGATACAACTTCCGAAGGCGAAGCTGCAATTAATGCATTAGTTGATGTATATGCAAATTGGGTTGATAAGGACAAAATTTTAACAACTAATGTTTGGTCATCAGAATTATCAAAACTTACTGCAAATGCATTTTTGGCACAAAGAATTTCCTCGATAAATGCAATGTCTGAATTATGTGAAAAGACAGGAGCAGATGTAAATGAAGTGGCAAAAGCAATTGGTATGGATAGCAGGATTGGTCCAAAATTCTTAAAGGCTTCAGTAGGTTTTGGAGGTTCTTGTTTTCAAAAGGATATTTTGAATTTGGTTTACATCGCAAAATCTTACGGTTTAAATGAAGTTGCAGATTACTGGGAACAAGTAATTATTATGAATGATCATCAAAAGAGAAGATTTTCAAATAAAATAGTTCAGACTTTATACAATACGGTAGCTGACAAAAAGATTACATTTTTGGGCTGGTCTTTCAAAAAAGACACTAATGACACTCGCGAATCTGCAGCTATTTATGTAGCAAATGATTTAATAAATGAACAAGCTAAAATATCTGTTTTTGACCCTAAAGTTTCAAGAACAAAAATGTTGAGTGATTTGGATTATTTAGAAACCAGATCAGTTGAAGAAAATAGTAATGCGTTAGCAATATTTGATAATGCTTATGAAGCATGCAAAGGAGCACATGCAATTGCAATTTTAACAGAGTGGGATGAATTTACAACTTACGATTGGAAAAAAATATATGATTCAATGCATAAACCAGCATTTCTATTTGATGGAAGAAATATATTGGATGCAAAAAAAATAGAAGATATGGGCTTTATTTACAAAGGTATAGGCTCTTAGTTGAAAGTTGAATTGGATTAGAATTAATGTGAAATGATTAAAGATGCTGACTTGAAAGTTTTATTTCAATAAATGTGAATTATGAATTGGTACGTCGTTTATACAAAACCCAAATGGGAAAAGAAAGTTGCAGAAAAACTAACTCAATCAGGAGTCGAGTGTTATTGTCCATTAATTACTCAAATTAAACAATGGTCAGATAGAAAGAAAAAAGTAGAAGTACCTCTGTTTAATTCCTATGTTTTTGTACAGCTCGAAGATATAGATCGAAATGCTGTTTTTCAAGCACCAGGTGTTGTGCGTTATCTTTTTTGGCTGGGGAAACCTGCAATTGTTAGAGATGAAGAGATAAATATTATAAAGAAGAGCCTTAGTGATTCAAATGTAAGCGATATTTCTGTGACTTCAATTCAGGTTGGGGATAGAATAAAATTAGATTCTGGAGCTTTCAGTAACCAAACTGCAATTGTTCAGGAAATATCAAAAACTTATTATACTTTGGTTTTGGAATCTTTAGGATGTGTACTTAAAATAAAATATAAATAGGTTAAGATATAATTATTTTAGCCAAAGTCAAAAACAGAAAGATAAAATTTTACTAATTTGAGATTTTATTTTCTGTTTTTTTTATAATGTAATTTTTTACATACTGACAAATAGGGAGTTGCTAATTTTAGTTACTTTTTTAACTTTTGTTTTTCTTGTATTACGGGAAACCGTATTGAATAAATTGACTTAATATGTTATATTTGCCGAGAATATACTTTTTAAAAGCCAAGTAAATAGATGTGACTTGGAATGGCGAAGCCGTGTTCAGTTGTTACTTAAGCTAATATTTTTTAAATGAAAGAGAACATAAAAATAGCTGTTATAGGTTTGGGGTATGTTGGTCTTCCATTGGCCAGATTATTCTCCACAAAATATCCAGTTATTGGTTTTGATGTTAATGAATCAAGAGTAGAAAGCCTGCGATCAGGAATAGATTCGACATTAGAAGTTGATGAGGAAGAACTTAAAGAAGTATTGGTTAATAATGCCAAGGCTGAAATAGGATTATTCTGTACAACTGCTCTCACTGATCTCGCAGATTGTAATTACTTTATAATAACTGTTCCAACGCCAGTTGATAGGAATAATCGTCCTGATCTAACGCCATTGTATAAATCGAGCGAATCTGTCGGTAAAATATTGAAAAAAGGAGATATTGTAATTTATGAATCAACAGTTTATCCTGGTGTAACAGAAGAGCAATGTGTTCCGGTTTTAGAAAAAGTTTCAGGGCTAAAATTCAATGAAGATTTTTTCGCAGGATACTCTCCTGAACGAATAAATCCAGGAGATAAAGAACATACAGTAGAGAAAATTTTAAAAGTCACTTCGGGTTCTACAGCTGAAATCGGTTTAAAAGTTGATGCCTTATATAAATCTGTTATTATTGCAGGGACATATTTGGCTCCCACAATAAAAGTAGCTGAAGCAGCTAAGGTCATCGAAAATTCTCAAAGGGATATAAACATTGCTTTTGTAAATGAGTTAGCTAAAATATTCAATTTAATGAATATTGATACTCAGGAAGTATTAGCGGCTGCCGCTACAAAATGGAATTTTTTGCCATTCAAGCCTGGTTTAGTTGGAGGGCATTGCATTGGTGTAGATCCTTACTATTTAGCACAAAGAGCTCAGGAATTTGGGTATCACCCTGAAATAATTTTAGCAGGACGTCGTTTGAATGATAGTATGGGAGAATATGTAGCTTCGCAAGTAGTGAAATTGATGATTAAAAAGGGGATTTCAGTAAATGGAGCTAAGTTGCTAATGCTTGGGATTACATTTAAAGAAAACTGTCCGGATGTTAGAAATACTAAAATTGTCGATGTAATAACAGCATTAACAGAATATGGTGTTTCTGTAACCATTTACGACCCTCTCGCTAGTGTAAAAGATGTAAAAAAAGAATATAATTTAGTAACTGTTGATTCTGTTCCAACTGATAAATTCGATGCTATTGTTTTAGGAGTTTCACACAATGAATTTTTAAAACTAAATTTTTCAGATTTGCAAAAAGAAAATAGTTTATTATACGATGTAAAGGGAGTTTTAGGTACTGTAGCTGATAATAGATTATAGTACCTAAAATTCTTTTTTTTATTTAAAAACAATATGAGTACAGACAAGTCAATTACACATGTAATATTAACTGGAGGAGTAGGTAGTAGATTATGGCCGCTTTCTCGTAAAAGCCAGCCAAAGCAATATTTAGAAATATTTGAGGGTAGATCTTTATTCGAAATGACTGTTGATAGAAATAGTCATTTGGCAGAAAAGGTGATGGTAGTGGGGAATGTTGATAATCATCATTTGAGTGGTAAAGTTATGGATAAAACCAATACTTCTTATGTGAATATTGTAGAAGCAACCCCTAGAAATACTGCCGCTGCAATTGCATTCGCTGCGTTTGCATCTAATCCTGAGGATGTTTTAATTGTTACTCCTTCAGATCATATTATTGATTTAATGGATAATTATAATTCTGCTATCGATGAAGCTGTATCAAAAGCGAAAGATGGTTTTATTGTAACATTCGGAATTATACCGACTAAACCAGAAACGGGTTATGGTTATATTGAATCAAAAGGAGATAAGGTGATTTCATTTCGTGAAAAGCCAAATGAAACCACTGCTAAAGAATTTATTGCAAAAGGTAACTTTCTATGGAATAGCGGTATGTTTTGTTTTAAAGCAGGTGTTCTTCTAGAGGAATTGAAACAATTTCAACCAGATGTTTATGAGAAGTCTAAGGCAGTTTGGGAAGTTAGTAAAGATGGATTTTTAGACTTGAATTTATCATTAGAGATTCCTTCAATTAGTATCGATTATGCTGTAATGGAACGCAGTAAAAAAATAAAAGTAGTACCAGCTTCTTTTTCATGGTCAGATTTAGGGTCGTTTGAATCAGTTTACGACTATTTGGTCTCAAGAAATCATCCTATTGATAAGAATGGTAATATGGTAATTGGTTCTGGTAAGCATACAACTTTTCTGGGATTAAAAAATACTATTTTTGTATATACTGATACTGCAAATTTAATTTTGCAAAAAGAAAACTCACAAGATGTTAAGGATATCTACAGTGAGTTAGAAAAGATAAATTCAGATTTACTAAATTAATTCAGATTTACAATGAAAAAAATTCTTATAACTGGTGGTGCGGGTTTTATTGGTTCACACGTAGTTAGACGTTTTGTAAACAAATATCCACAATATCAAATATTCAATTTAGATGCCTTAACTTATGCAGGCAATTTGGAGAATATTAAAGATATTGAAAGTCAATCAAATTACACCTTTGTCAAAGGGGATATTGTTGATGAGAACTTTATAAATGAACTTTTTTCATTACATAATTTTGATGGTGTTTTGCATTTAGCTGCTGAATCACATGTTGATCGTTCGATTGAAGATCCTTTAGCATTTGTGAAAACCAATGTTATTGGGACTATGAATCTGCTAAATGCAGCGAAAAATCAATGGAAAGGTAATTTTGAGGGTAAAAGATTTTATCATATTAGTACAGACGAAGTATACGGTTCATTAGGTGCTGAAGGGCTTTTTACTGAAACTACATCTTATGATCCAAATTCGCCTTATTCTGCTTCAAAAGCAAGTTCAGATCACTTTGTAAGAGCTTATGGTGAGACTTATGGACTGCCTTATGTTTTAACAAATTGTTCAAACAATTATGGTTCGTATCATTTTCCTGAAAAATTAATTCCACTTTTTATAAACAACATTATAAATAATAAACCATTACCAGTGTATGGAGATGGAAATTATACACGTGACTGGCTTTTTGTAGAAGATCATGCTATTGCCATAGATTTGGTTTTTCATGAGGGTAAAAATCATGAAACTTATAATATTGGTGGTTTTAATGAATGGAAAAACATTGATTTGGTTAAATTGTTATGCCAAATTATGGATCAAAAACTAAATAGAAATACAGGAACTTCGGCGAAATTAATCACTTATGTGAAGGATAGACCGGGACATGATTTACGTTATGCTATTGATGCGTCAAAAATTAATAAGGAATTAGGCTGGAAGCCATCTGTAACTTTTGAAGAAGGTCTGGAAAAAACAATTAATTGGTATTTAAGTAATGAAGAATGGTTGAAAAATGTAACTTCAGGTACATATAAGGATTATTATCAAAAACAATATTCATAATTAATCATAAAAATTTAAGATTTAAATTTTAATTCAATATGAAAAAAATAACATACGTTCTTACTCTCTTTTTGATATTATCAATGTCTTTAAGTGTACATGCTCAGGATATAATGAAATCTAAAGATTTGAGTACAGTACAGGTAGATTATCTTTCAGACGATGATTTAGCGAAAATTAGTGCTCAATTAAAAAGCAATAATGCAACCATTGATCAAGTGGAGGCGATGGCTTTGTCAAAAGGTATGAGTCAAGCAGAATTCAATAAGCTTAAGATTAAGCTTAATGCATATGAGAAAAAAAATGCTAAGGATTCTGGGAATGATAAAAGTATTAAACCAAAATTAGAAGAGAAAGATTCTGAATTCGGAAGAAAACAGGAACAAATCAAAAATGAGAAAGTAAAAGATTCTGCAAACGCATTAATTTTTGGTTCAGAATTATTTGATAATCCAACCTTAAATTTTGAACCTGATTTGAAGTTAGCGACTCCAATGAACTATGTTTTGGGACCAGGTGATGAATTACAAGTAAGTGTTTACGGTGTTCAAGAGTATAACGAGAGTATTCCTGTTAGTGTTGAAGGAAAAATAACAATTCAATATGTGGGTCAAATTGCTGTTTCTGGTATGACAATTGAGGCAGCTACTCAAAAAATTAAAGCTGCAATTGCTAGAGTTTATAGCACAGTTCGATCAGGTCAATCACAAGTTAGTGTAAGTTTGGGGCGTATACGCACAATTAAAGTTACAGTTGTAGGAGGTAAACAGCCAGGCAATTATTCGATTTCATCTTTAGCTACAGTTTACAATGCATTGCATTTAGCAGGAGGTCCTGGTAAAAATGGAAGTTACAGAAATATTGAATTAATAAGAAACAATAAAGTTTATAGAAATATAGATATCTATAGATTTTTAGTTAAAGGAGATCAATCTGATAATGTTAGTTTGAAAGACAATGATGTAATTAGAATTCCAGCATATAGTCAAAAGGTAGTAGTAGAAGGAGAAGTAAAACGTCCTGGTATTTTTGAAATGAAAAAAGGAGAAACTTTCTCTGATTTATTAAATTTTGCTTCTGGTTTTAATGAATTTGCCTATACAGCTTCTGTAAATGTTATACAGAAGACAGGCAAGGAATTTAAAGTTCATGATATTAATGAAAGCGAATATAGTTCATATATACCACAATCGGGAGATGTTTTTAGAGTAACTAAGATTTTAAATCGTTTTGAAAATCGAATAAAAATTGAAGGGGCTGTTTTTCGACCAGATTATTATTCATACACTGAAGGAATGCGAATTTCTGATCTTATTACAAGAGCTGAAGGCCTTAAGGAAGATGCGTACACTAAAAGAGCAAGAATTATTCGTTTAAAAACAGATTTAACCACAGAAATTGTAAACGTAGATTTAAGTGCTGCACTATCAGGTGATTTAAATGCTGATATTGAATTAAAAAGAGAAGATATAATAACAGTTTATTCTATTCTGGATTTTAGAGAAGAATACAAAGTTACTATTGATGGAGAAGTTAAAAATCCAGGTGAATATGAATATTTTGAAAATTTAACTTTAAATGACCTGGTAGTACAAGTCGGAGGTTTGACAGGTTCTGCATCTAAAAGAGTAGAAATTGCCCGAATGGTAAAATCGGATGTAATAGATGATGCTGATCCAAAACGTGTTGAATTAATTGAACTTGAAATTACAGCTGATAACAATGAACAAATTAAAAACTTTGTTTTAAAACCTTTTGATGTTATTAATATTCGTCGAATGGCTGTTTATGAAAAACCACAAATGGTAACGGTAACAGGAGCAGTTGGTTATCCTGGAAAATATGTTTTGGCCAATAAAAAGGAAACAGTTTACAATGTAGTCATGCGAGCCGGCGGACTAACTTCAATTGCAAATTTAGATGGAATGAAAATTAAGAGACCTATTAAAGAAGAGCAAATTGAAAAAATAGAAAGTATTGATTTGAATTTATCTAAAAATGATACACTAAAAGAAAAATTAACTAAAAAGTTAAAAGAAGATCTAAAATATGCAACCATCCCTGTTAACTGGGAAAAAATTGTAAAAGATAAAAATCACTATTCGAATGTGACTTTATTTCCAGGAGACGAAATAGAGGTTGCGGTTTATAATGAAGGAGTCAAAGTTACAGGTAATGTATTGTTGACATCTGAGATCCCATATCGTGGTGGTAAAGGATTTAAGTATTATATTAATGCTGTTGGTGGGGTAGATAGTAAAGGATGGAAGAAAAAAGCATACATTATTTATCCTAATGGTAAAGCCGATGTAACAAAATCATTTTTGTTTTTTCGATCTTATCCTACCGTAGAGCCAGATTCTCAAATTGTTGTTCCTGAAAAACCAGAGACTAAGAAAATGAGTACCGGAGAGTGGGTTAGTATTGGTAGTGTTCTTACTAGTTTAGCATTATTAATTGTTACAGCTTTTAAATAAATCAATTTCATGGAGAATAGAATTATTGAAAACGATGAAATTTCGTTAAAAGATTTGATGCAAAAAGTAAAAGAATGGTATTTCTACTTAGTTTCGAAATGGAAAATTATTGTTTTAGCTGGTATCATTGGAGCTTCATTGGGATTAATATATTCCTTTACAAAAAAGCCGATCTATACTGCAACATTATCTTTCGCATTAGAGGATGAACAAGGTGGCGGTGTAGGGGGCGCACTTGGATTGGCTAGCTCATTCGGATTAAATCTTGGAGGAAGTGGTGGAGGAATTTTTGCAGGATCTAATCTAACAGAGCTATTTAAGTCAAGAATTATGGTTGAAAAAACATTATTATCTCCAGTTTATTTAAATGGAAAACAAGTTTCTTTAGCGGAGATGTATATACAAAATAATCATTGGAGAGAAACTTGGAAAGAAAATCCGAAATTATCAAACATTGAATTTTTACCTAATCCTGATCGTAAAAAATTTACTCGCACACAAGATAGTATACTTGGTAGAATGTATGAACATTTATCAGCATCAGATTTATTTGTAGGACAAAAGGATAAGAAATCAAATATTTCAAGTATCGAGGTTTCTTCTACAAACGAAATGTTCTCAAAATATTTTTGTGAAGCTTTAGCTAAACAAGTAGGAACATTTTACGTTGATACAAAAAGTAAAAAAGCAAGAATAAATATGGATATTTTAGAACGTCAAGTTGATTCTATTAGAGGAGAATTAAATGGGGCTATTACAGGGGTGGCAGTTGCTAATGATAATACTTTTAATTTAAATCCGGCGCTAAATGTTCGTCGCGCGCCTTCAGCTAGGAGACAAGTTGATGTTCAGGCAAATACTGCAATACTTACAGAATTAGTGAAACAAGCTGAACTGGCTAAAGTTACATTACGTAAAGAAACACCGTTAATTCAGGTTGTTGATAGACCGATTCTACCTTTACCTAAAGAACGTTTTGGAAAAGGAAAAGGCTTATTATTGGGAGCATTTTTAGCAGGATTTTTAACTGTTTTCGTTTTGATTTTAAAAAGAGTTTACAAAATAATTTTTGAATAATAGAATATGAATCTAGATACTAAAATTTATATTGCTGGGCATAAGGGTATGGTTGGTGCCGCAATTTGGAAGGTTTTGGAAATTAAGGGATATAAACATTTAATTGGTAGATCAAGCTCAGAACTAGATTTACGCAATCAAGATGCAGTATCTACTTTTTTTAAAGATGAGAAACCTTCAATCGTAATTGATGCGGCAGCGAAAGTAGGCGGAATATTAGCCAATAATGATTATCCATATCAATTTATTATGGAGAATATGCAAATTCAAAATAATCTAATTGATGCCGCCCACCGTAATGATGTAGAGAAATTTATTTTTTTAGGAAGTTCTTGTATTTATCCTAAATTGGCACCACAACCCTTGAAAGAGGAGTACTTATTGTCCAATTATTTAGAACCCACAAATGAATGGTATGCTATTGCAAAAATTTCTGGAGTAAAAGCCTGTCAAGCAATTCGCAAGCAATTTGGTAGAGATTATGTTAGTTTAATGCCAACCAACTTGTATGGGACTAATGATAATTTCGATTTAAATACTTCGCATGTTTTGCCAGCAATGATCCGAAAATTTCATGAGGCAAAATTAAACAATAATAGTCCTGTTATGTTATGGGGAAGTGGTGCCCCAATGAGAGAATTTTTATTTGTTGATGATATGGCAGAAGCTGTCGTTTTTGCATTAGAAAATAAACTACCTGACTATTTGTATAATATAGGCACAGGAGTTGATTTAACAATCAAGGAGTTAGCGGAAATTATTCAAAAAATTGTAGGCCATAAGGGCGAAATAATATGGGATGATTCCAAACCAGATGGAACACCAAGAAAATTAATGGATATTTCAAAAATGCATACATTAGGTTGGAATCATAAAGTAAACTTGCAATCAGGGATTCAGAAGACTTATGATTGGTTTATTGCAAATGAAGGGAATTATAAAGAAGTAAAATTGTAAATATATATTATTGAAATAAAGGAGTCTTTTTTATACTTCTTTACTTTCATGATTAAAAAAAGAGAAAATGAAAATAGCACTTGTTACAGGAATCACAGGTCAAGATGGATCTTATTTAGCAGAATTATTATTAGAAAAAGGATATATGGTTCATGGTGTTAAACGCCGAGCATCTTCTTTTAATACACAGCGTATAGATCATATTTATCAAGATCAACATGAGACACATGTGAATTTTAAATTGCATTATGGAGATTTGACTGATTCAACTAATATTATTAGAATTATTCAGGAAGTTCAACCAGATGAAATTTATAATTTAGGAGCAATGTCTCATGTGAAAGTATCATTTGATTCTCCTGAATATGTAGCAAATGTAGATGGAATTGGAACTTTACGAATTTTAGAAGCTGTAAGAATATTAGGGTTAGCAAAAAAAACTAGAATTTATCAAGCATCCACTTCTGAACTTTATGGAGGTTTAGCGGAAAATAAAAATGAAAAAGGTTTTTATGATGAGAACTCACCATTTTACCCACGTTCTCCCTACGGTGCAGCTAAAATTTACGGTTTTTGGATAACGAAAAATTACCGTGAAGCTTATAATATGTTTGCCTGTAATGGTATTTTATTTAATCATGAATCTCCAAGACGAGGAGAAACTTTTGTAACACGTAAAATTACCATGGCCACTGCTGCTATTGCTAAAGGAAAACAAGAATGTCTTTATCTTGGCAATTTAAATTCACAAAGGGATTGGGGACATGCAAAAGATTATGTTGAAGCAATGTGGAGAATTTTACAACAAGAGGTGCCTGAAGACTATGTAATTGCAACAGGTGTCACTACATATATTAGAGACTTCGTTATAATGGCTTTTGCAGAGGTAGGAGTTGAATTGATTTTTGAGGGCGAAAATGAAAGTGAAATAGCTAAAGTTGCTGTGTGTAATAATCCACTATATCAATTGGAGATAGGGAAAGTTGTGGTTCGGGTAGATCCAGAATATTATCGTCCTACAGAAGTAGACTTGCTTATTGGAGATCCTACAAAATCTAAAACTCAATTGAAATGGGAGCCTCAATATGATTTATCTGCATTGATTAAAGAAATGATTGCAAGTGATTTAAAATTGTATTAAAATTAAATCTTAAATGCAAAAAATTGTATAGTATTTCAATAATTTGAGTAATGTCGGATATGTGTTTTGCATTTAATTTGGTTATTAATTATTATTTGTAGTTTATTCATTTCATTAAAATTGTTTAGAGATTTTTAAATTTTATTTATTCTAAGTATGAAAGTAGTTCTATTAGCGGGTGGGTTAGGTACAAGAATTTCTGAGGAAACTGTATTAAAACCAAAACCAATGATTGAGATTGGGGGCATGCCAATTTTGTGGCATATTATGAAAACATATTCGTTTTACGGTTTCAATGATTTTATTATATGTTGTGGTTATAAAGGCTATGTTATAAAAGAATATTTTGCGAACTATTTTTTGCATAAATCAGATGTAACTATTTCTTTAAAAGATAATTCTTTAAAGGTTCATGATTCACAAGCAGAACCTTGGACAATTACTTTAGTTGATACCGGAATTGATTCTATGACTGGAGGTCGTATTAAAAGAATTAAATCTCACGTTGGAGACGAACCTTTTTTGCTAACCTACGGTGATGGTGTTTCAGATGTAAATATCAGAGATTTAGTTAATTTTCATAAAAAAAGCGGAAAATTATGTACGGTTACTTCAGTTCAACCATCAGGAAGATTTGGTGCTTTGGATATTAAAGAAAATAATGAAGTACATTCTTTTTTAGAAAAACCAAAAGGAGATGGTTCTTGGATCAATGGAGGATACTTCGTTTGTGAACCTAAAGTGTTCGATTATATTGATGGTGACTCTACTACTTTTGAAAGAGAACCAATGGAGAAACTGGCATTAGAGGGACAAATGGTTGCTTTTAAGCATTCAGGTTTTTGGAAGCCAATGGATACTCTAAGAGATAGAACTGAATTAGAAGAAAGTTGGACAGTAGGTAAAGCTGCTTGGAAAGTCTGGTAATTATGTTAGAAAAATTAACAAATGTATACCAAGGAAAGAAAATTTTTTTAACTGGCCATACTGGTTTTAAAGGTTCTTGGATGTTGAAAGTGTTAACACTTTTGGGTGCAGAAGTAAAAGGATATGCGTTAAAACCTAATACAGAAAATGATTTATATTATGTAATAAAAGGAGATTCAATCTGTGAGTCTGTTATTGGTGATTTACGTGATAAAAAGAAACTTACACAGTCAGTATTAGACTTTCAACCTGACTTTGTATTTCATTTAGCAGCTCAGCCTTTAGTCCGTTTATCCTATCAAATACCATCGGAGACTTTTGAAGTTAATGCAATAGGAACTGCTAATCTTTTAGATTCGATTAATTTGTTGAATAAACCTTGCTCAGTTGTAATGATTACAACTGATAAAGTATATCATAATAATGAATGGGATTATCCTTATCGTGAGAATGATCGTTTAGGAGGATATGATCCTTATAGTGCCAGTAAAGCTTGCGCTGAATTAGTAATAGATTCATATCGAAATTCCTTTTTCAATCTTGATAGATACGAAATTCATAAGAAAGCAATTGCAGTCGCTAGAGCCGGTAATGTCATAGGTGGAGGCGACTGGTCTCAAGATCGATTAATACCGGATATAGTTAGAGCTTTGAAGAATAATGAATCGGTTGTAATTAGAAATCCAAATGCTGTTCGTCCTTGGCAACATGTGTTGGAACCAGTAATCGGGTATTTATTGTTAGGATCTAAATTGTCTAACTCTCCAAAAAAATATTCCCAAGCTTATAATTTTGGACCTTATACTTCAGATACCCTTCCTGTTTTGGATATGGTAAAGCAAGCAATAAATGCATTTGGAACTGGTAGTTTTGATATCCAGCAGTCGCCTGATCAACTTCATGAAGCAGGTTTGCTGAAGTTGGATATTAGTAAAGTTTTATCTGAATTAGGTTGGAAACCGAAAATGAATGCTTTACAAACAATAACGGCAACGATTGATTGGTACAAAGTGTTTCAGTCTACAATGGATATAAATGATTTTACAGAGGTACAAATTAAATCTTATTTGAATGAATAAAGTAATTCTACTTACTGGAGCAACTGGATATTTAGGAAATAAATTCTTAAAAAAACTTATAAAAGACGATTACAAGATTTGCATTGTTAAAAGGGAAAGTTCTGATATTTCAAAAATTGAACTGACATCTGATGCAGTCAAAGTTTATAATAATGATGAGCAAAGTTTGCAAAATTTGTTTAATGAAAATAAGATAGATATTATAATTCATTTTGCAACGCTTTACGGCAGAAAGGGAGAAACTATATTTGAAATTAAAGAAGCAAATTTAGATTTTCCTTTATTAGTATTAAAATTTGCTTTGGAAAATTCCGTAAAATATTTTATAAATACTGGAACTTCTTTACCATATTTGACAAATCATTATTCATTATTTAAAAATCAATTTTCTGAATGCTTGGAGTTTTACTCTTCAAAAATAACATCTATTAATATTTTATTAGAGCATTTTTATGGTCCTGAAGATGATCAATCTAAATTTATCTCTAGTATGATTGCTAAAATGAATAATGGCACATCGTCAATAGAACTAACTGCTGGAATCCAATTAAGAGATTTTATTTTTGTAGATGATGTTTTAGATGCTTATTCATTTATGATTAATAATATTTCACAATTTGAGGGATTTAACAATGTGCCTTTAGGGTCTGGTGAGGTTGTTTCTATAAGACAAATTGTTGAAAAGATTAAAGAACTTACGGGAAGTAAAACGGAATTATTATTTGGTAAAATACCAATGAGAGAAACTGAATTAATGAAATCAAATGCTGATATTCAAATTCTAAATAATCTAGGTTGGACTCCAAAATTTAATCTTGTTGAAGGATTAAAAATAACTATTCAATCATACGATAAAATATGACTATATCATCCAAAATAAGAATTATAAAAAGAAATAAAATTGAAGATTCTAGAGGTTGGTTTTTAAAAGTAATAAATGGTTTGGAAGAAAACTTACCAACTTTTACAGGAGAAGTTTATCTTACTAATGCAAAAGGAGGCGAGGCTAAGGGAGGACATTATCATAGGTTAGCTAATGAGTGGTTTACACTCATTACTGGAGAATGTGAGCTAAAATTAGTTGACATTGTAACCGGAGAAAAAATGTCTATTAGTTTGTCATCAAAAAGGGCTGAAACTATTTATGTACCTAACCATTTAGCACATATTTTTATTAATCACAATTTATCTGATTTCATATTGTTAGCATATTCAGATCAATTATATTTACCAGAGGACACCATCCTGTTTTCAGAATTTTAATTTTTAATGAGAAAAATCAAATTAAATATTTTTAAATCAAATCAATTAGAAATACATAAAATTGACCGAAAAGCCAGAGATAAGAATCTAATAAAGCAAATTTTTTCTTCAGTTTCTTTTAAAGCATTATCTGTTTTGATGGGTATAGCATTGGTCCCCCTATTACTAAATAAACTAGGTGAAGAAAATTATGGAATATGGTCGTTATTGCTATCATTAATACAATGGGTTTCATTGATGGATATTGGTATAGGAAATGGTTTAAGAAATAAATTAACAGAATCACTTTCCAGTAATAAAATTGAGGATGCAAGAGAGTATGTTTCAACAGCTTACTATTTAATGGCATCTATTGCAGTTTGTTTGATTGTAATTTTGCTGCCGTTATTTTTTATAGTTGATTTAAATCAAGTTCTTAATTCAAACAAATTATTGACAGTTGAAGAGTCTAGATGGATTATGATGATATTTATCTACTCAATGTTAATTTACTTTGTCTTATCATTATTAAATCAGGTAATGAATGCAGTTCAGCGTAATTCGCTGACAGCTATTTCACCTATAATTACAAATTTATTTTTTATAGCTACAATTTATTTTTTTTTTCCTACACATGGGGGGGGATTATTATTTGTATCAATCATATATTGTTTGGCTTTAATTTTAGGCATATCTTTAGTGTCTTATTTTTTTTACAAAGTATATAATAACTTAATTCCTAAATTAGAGTATTTTAAAAAAGATAAAGTTAAATCATTACTTTCCTTAGGAGGTAAATTTTTTATAATACAAATTACGGTTATGATAATATTCTCAACCGATAATGTTGTTATAACTCAGTTATTTGGTCCTAAATTTATTACGTTATATAATATTCCTTTTTTAGTTTTTAATAATATTGCTATGTTAGCTAATATTGTTATGATGCCTTTTTACTCTTCATATACAGAGGCATATACTAAAGGAAATTTAGATTGGATACAATCTAAAATACTTTTGTTATGCAAGCTGATGATTCCATTTATTATTACTATCGGTATAGTCATATATTTTTTTGCTGATATAATTAAAATTTGGATTGGAGACACATTGGAAATTCCCGAATATTTGCCAATGTTAATTGGTGTGTATTCAATAATTACTGTTTGGAATAATATTTTTGGTAGTGTTTTGGGTAGTATTGGGAAAATTAATCTTGGTATGTACTCAACAATTTTTCAAGGTATTCTAAATGTGCCATTATCTATTTATCTCGCTAAATATTGCGGTCTTGGCTTAAACGGAATTATTATTAGTAACATTATTTGTATAGGGATTAGTTCTATTTTGTCTCCTATTCAAGTTTATTATTTTATTTTTAGCACAAAAACTAGTCAGCGACTAACAAAAATATTAAGTTAATATGAATGATAAGAATTTATCCTTTTTTGTACCAACATATAAGCGCGAAGATTCACTTAGAGAAACTTTAAAAAGTGTTTTTAAATATTGGAGTTCTGAGAGTTTATATGAAATAATAGTATCAGATAATAATGAAGATGATTTAGCTAAAAATGTTGTAGATGAATTTAAATCTGAATATATACAATATTCGCCAAATTTTACTAATATAGGAATTGATAGAAATATGATTAAATTCTTAGATCTATGTAAAAGTAAATATTGTTGGTTACTTGGAGATGATGATTGTTTAAACGATAATTCAAATTCAACACTAAGTTCTTATCTGGAAAAGGATCTTGATTTTATTGTGCTCCTCGATGGAAATACAATAAAAAGTTATGAAGAGGGAATTCATGATATACATGATTCAGATAGCGTTGGCCGTGCGTTTTTATCTTTATGGGATAAGATTCCTTTCGGGAATGTTGTTGTTAATGTTGATAGAGCGAAGCTTCTTGATAAGCAGGATTATTCAAAATATATAGATACAACAAATCATGTTTATTCTGGAGTACTATGGGAACTTGCATTAAGTCAATATTCAACCGGTAAATTTGGAGTAATTAGTACTAAAATTATACAAACTATAGAAGTCGAAAAGACCTGGCAGGATATGTCTGTTAAAATTTATTTTCAAGATATTCCAATTTGGTTTAAACTATTGCCAAACAAGATTAAACCATATTCGGATATAGCTTATGCCAAATATTTAGACAATATTTTTAATTTATTCCCTTTATTAAAGCTTGTTAGTGATGTTAAAAAAAATAAAAATAATCGAGAAATATTTTATAAAAATAAATTTAATTTCCCACTTAAGTATCGATTTAAATGGTTTCTTGTAAATTTATTATATCCAGTGTATTTATTTTATAAAAATAATAGGGGAAATAAAAGTTAATTTAAAATTCTTAACATTTCTAATATCACAATAAGTCTTAAATTATGAAAGTACTTTTTGATCATCAAATCTTTACACATCAACGATACGGAGGAATTTCGAGATATTTTTTTGAATTAATCAAAAGGTTTGATGATGTAAATGATAGCTGTAAGGTAGCGACTCTTTTTACAGAGAATGCATACTATAATAAAGAATTTAATCCTAAACTAAATAGAGTACTACATGATGTGAATTTTAGAGGAAAGGCTAGAATAACAAAAAGTCTTAATATAAGATCATCAGTAAATGCTGTTAATAAAGGCGCATTTGATGTTTTTCATCCAACGTATTATGATGATTATTTCCTAAAGTACATAAAAAACAAACCATTTGTAGTTACTTTTTATGATTTGATTCAAGAAAAATTTGCAGATAAATATTCTGAATTCGCTAACGATACCAAGATTTATGAATTTAAGAAAACATTAGCTCAAAAGGCCAACAGGATTATTGCAATATCCGAAACAACCAAAAATGACATAATTGATCTTTATGGTATTGAAAAGGAAAAAATTGACGTAGTATATTTAGGTAATTCGTTGGAAAATAACCTTGCGGAGGTCGATAAATTTGTTGAGCAAGATTATATATTATTTGTTGGTAATCGTTCATTATATAAAAATTTTGAAGGTTTTGTTACTGTGATTTCTTCATTATTAACTGAAAATAACTTAAAATTAGTTTGTGCAGGCGGAGGTGAATTTTCTACTAGCGAGGTCGATTTTATTAATAAAATGGGTTTAAATAAGACAATAATCCTTGTAAAAAAAATTGATGACAAAATTTTGTCAAACTTATACAAAAATGCCTTATTTTTTGCTTTTCCAAGTTTATACGAAGGCTTTGGTCTTCCTGTTCTAGAGTCTTTTGGCTCAGGTTGTCCAACGTTATTAAGTAATGGTGGATCGTTACCTGAAATTGGTGGAGCTGGAGCGGTTTATTTTGATGCTAACGACAAGAATTCACTTTATCAGGCAACTTCAAGTATGATTAATAATCAGCAGTTGCGTGTAGAATTGATTGAAAAAGGAACTAAAAGATTACAGCACTTTTCTTGGGATAAGACATTTGATGACACAATAAAAGTTTATAATAAAATTTTATGAAAGTAGCTTTTATTACAGGAATTAGTGGACAAGATGGTGCATATTTGACCAAATTATTAGTTAATAAAAACTATCTAGTTATTGGGATAA
This sequence comes from Flavobacterium sp. GW821-FHT11G01, assembly GCF_058808175.1. NCBI lineage: Bacteria > Pseudomonadati > Bacteroidota > Flavobacteriia > Flavobacteriales > Flavobacteriaceae > Flavobacterium > Flavobacterium sp. GW821-FHT11G01. The sequence goes on from NZ_JBXARK010000006.1 coordinate 217,983, forward strand.
CTAGAAATAATCATTCAGATATACTTCAGAAAATCAGTTATTTAAAAGTAAGTGAAAATGTTGTGATTGAAGAGTGCGATTTACTTGACTTGTCAAGTATTATTTCATTAATTACTAAATATCAACCGAATGAAATTTATAATTTAGCAGCTCAAAGTTCAGTAGGTTTATCATTTAAACAACCTATCGGAACTGTAAATTTTAATATTATTTCTGTAATAAATTTATTAGAAGCAATTCGAATTATAAAACCAGATACTCGTTTCTATCAAGCTTCAAGTAGCGAAATGTATGGAACAGTAAAGGATCTACCTATTACTATTAACACGCCAATGCATCCACTAAGTCCTTATGCAATTTCAAAAGCCTCTGCGCATTGGACTGTTGTTAACTATAGAGAATCATACAATGTTTTTGCATGTAATGGGGTTTTGTTTAACCATGAATCTTTCTTACGGTCAAGTGGATTTTTTGTAAAAAAAGTTTTGACTGAGTCTGTTCATAATAGAAATAATCCTGATTGGTATTTAAAAGTTGGTAATATTGATATAAAGAGAGATTTCGGCTATTCTCCAAAATATGTTGAAGCCATGTGGCTGATGCTCCAAAGAGATGTACCTGCTGATTTTATTATATGCTCTGGAAAAAGCATTACACTACGTTCCATTATTGAATATGTTTTTAAATCATTAAATATTTCACTTGATAAGTTGCTTGTTAGCGAGGAATTAATGAGACCTACGGATATTGAAGATATATATGGAGATAATATTCCCGCAAAAGAACTGTTAGAGTGGAGTTATGATTTAGATTTTTATTCGGTTTTAGATATGTTAATTGATGAAGAAATTAGATCTCTGGGAATTGATAAAAAATAATTTTAAATTTCAATAGTAATGAAAAATAAAATTAAAATAATTCTTAATGAAAGTATTTTGATTCGTTTGATCAAAATTAGAATTCAAAACTTAAGGGCTAAATATAGAAAACAAATAATAGGAAAGGATAACAAAATCATCAATAAAGGTATGTTATCCAATGTGAAATATGATGTTATTGGTAATAATAACCTTATTGAAATTATGAAAGGATCGAGATTATCTAATTTAATAATTTATATTAGAGGTGATAATCATAAATTTATAATTGGCGAAAGCTGTCTTTTTAAAGATGGAATAGTGTGGTTTGAAGATAATCATTGTCAAATAACTATTGGACAAAATACAACAATAGAATCTGCTCATTTAGCGGTTACGGAACCGGAAAGAACTATCACTATTGGTGAAGATTGCATGTTTTCAAGCGGAATTGAGATTAGAACAGGAGATTCTCATTCTATAATTGATAATCTAAATAAGAAAAGAATAAATACTGCTCAAAATATTGTAGTTGGCAATCATGTTTGGATTGGGAGAAATTCCATAATTTTAAAAGGAGTTAATATAGGTAACAATAGTATAATAGGTTTAGGTTCTATAGTTACCAAAAGTGTTCCAAGTAATTCAATTGCAGTAGGTATACCAGCAAAAGTTGTTAAAAATGAAATTGATTGGATGCGAGAGCGAATTTAGATATAATATAAACTAGCTAGTAAATATTCAACTTTTAAAATTACATTTTGATGTGAAATTTTCAATTCCTCCTTGGTCTATTTATTAATTCTTAATTATTCTTAGAATATATTTCTAAAAGTAGAAGTTATTAGCGACCATTCTACTTTGCACGTGTTATAAAATTAAATAACTTTTTTAGTGAATGCTGCACGTGTTCTCATTAAATATTCAAATCTATTTGAAGTAAGTTAAGTTAAAGTCATGAAGGAAAGTATTTACTTTTCATGAAGCAAAATTCTAATAATTTTTTATAAATAATAAAGTAAGTGATTGAATAATCACCTTCTGTATATGATGAATAACGATAGCAATATTCCTTTAATTTCTATAATAACAGTTTCATTTAATGCTGTTAGATCTATTGAGAAGACAATTTTAAGTGTCACTAATCAAAACTTCAATGATTATGAGTACATAATAATTGATGGAGGAAGTAATGATGGTACAGTAGAAATTATAAAGAATTATCAAGATAAAATTTCTCATTGGATTAGTGAACCTGATAAAGGAATTTATGATGCAATGAACAAGGGGGCTGATATTGCTAATGGTAAATATTTAATTTATATCAATGCTGGAGATCAAATTTTAGATTTCAATTTCAATTTCCTGAGATCTACTAAAAATAAAGATGTTTTTTATGGAAATATTCTTTTAGAAAATAATAAAGTTGTATTTCCTTATGATTTAAAAACAATTGGTTATGCAATGCCTTTTTGTCATCAAGCCGCCATTGTTAGGACTCAGTTAATGAAAGAATATCGCTTTAATTCAAATTATAAAATTGCTGCAGATTTTGACTTGTTTCAGAGATTAATTAAGGATAAAAAAAGTTTTATTTATGAAAATACAACTATTGCAATTTTTGAAGGTGGCGGAGTTTCATCAAAAATGGATAGATTATATATTCGAGAATATTTAAGTATTATTTTTAAAAATAAAATTAATTATTATTGGCCTTATTTTTTATTTAAGTTCTCTATGATTTTATTCGTATCTAATTGTAGAAAGAAATGAAAGTATTACATGTAAATTATACTGATAGAGGAGGTGCATTTATAGCGCTTAGAAGAATTGATGAGTCATTACGACTTAATTTTTCGGAAAAATATTCTTCTTCTTATTTGATAATTGATCCAGTAAGTAATGATCGTTCAAATTATGTTACCCCTATTAAAAGTAACTGGGATAAATTAATTAGTTTTCTTAGACCAAGAATCGTTAGAGTTTTAATGAATTTGATTTTTAGATCAAGCGGTGTCGGCACTGAATCATATAATATTCTATCATCAAGAAAAATCATTAAATTTATAAATAATTCTGATTTTGATTTGGTACATCTTCATTGGATCGGAGGTGAAACTATTTCTATAGAAGACTTTCGCCGAATTAAAAAACCAATAGTGTGGACACTGCATGATAGTTGGTCATATCTAGGCAGACATCATTTTCAGATTTTTAATGATAGTGAAGCTACAAATAAATCTATTGATATTTATTTAAAGAAGATTAAGAGCAAAATGTGGAAAAATCTTAATATGGAAATTATATGTGTTTCAGATTGGCTAAAGAAAGAGGTGGAAGATAGCAAAATTTTTAAGGGAAATAATCTGCTTAGAATTCACAATTCAATTAATACCGATTCTTGGAGGCCTATTGACACAGAATTTGCTCGAAACCTTCTTAATCTATCATCAGAAAAAATGTATTTAACTTTAGGTGCTGTAAATCCAACCTCTGACATTAGAAAAGGTTTTTCGTTGCTTAAGGAGGCAATTAAAATAGTTCCTGATGAAATGAAAGATAATTTAGAAATTCTTATGTTTGGAACGAGCGGCGAGGATATTATGATATCAGGAGTCAAAACTAAATTTATGGGTGAAATTTCTGACGAACTTGTTTTGAAAATACTTTTTGCAGCTAGTGATGTAATTCTAGTACCTTCTTATTTTGAAAGTTTTGGTCAAACTGCATTAGAAGGTATTACAATGGAGAAACCAGTAGTGTGCTTTGATTCTTCCGGAACAGTTGATATAGTAAATCATTTAGAGAATGGATATATTGCAAAATCATTTATCGTTGATGATTTCGCAAAAGGAATTATATGGGCGATTAATAATTCTAAGGTTTTAGAGGTTAAACAGAATTCAAGAAAATATGCAGTTAATAAATTTGATTATAAGGTAATTTCCTATAAATATTTTGAAGTTTATAACAGGATTTCAAATAAATTAGCGAATTCATGAACAAATTTTTTTGTTGGATTTTTCTTGTTATAACTTTTTCGTCATTTCCTTACATAGGGAATTACCTTTTTGGTTCATTCTATATATTGATCTCATCAGGGCTTATCCTTTTGATATCAATAATAATTATACCAAATTTTTATAGTAAGGAAATAATAGCTCAGAAAGATAAGGAGTGGTTTATTATCTGGATAATCTATCTCTTTTCGGGATTTATTTATGCTGTCTTTCTTTTTTTGAGAGAGGGTACTTTATTTGATTTTCGAAGATTTATAGGGTTATTTTTTAAGATACTTTTTGTGATTTCCGCATTTATTCTCATCATTAAAAGTAATAAATTCGTTACAATATATTTAAAAGCAAATTATATTATAGCAGTATTGTCGATTATACTTTTTGTTTTATGGACAGCAGGAGCACCTATTCCTTATTTTATATTCACAAAATTAGATAGTAGGCCACATTACTTTTTTTTTATTGGAGCTAGTAATGCAGTATATAATTGGGGTGGAATTACGACATTAAGGTCCGCTGGATTTGCAGATGAGCCAGGAGCATTTGCATTAATGCTGAATTATTTTTTATTTATTAATGAAATAACTTTTAAAAATAATAAATATAGATGGGTTTTTTCTATCGCAGGAATTCTAACTTTCTCTCTTGCTTTTTATTTGACATTTATATTGTTCTTAATATATTGGATCATCGCAAAGGTTATCAATTTTAAAAAGCTATTTTGGATTTCTATAGTTATAGTTACTGTGGTTCTAATATTTAATTTTTTGTACCCAATAGAAGCTCTTTCAAGAATTTTTGATTCTTTTTTCAGTAGATTTCAATATAATGATAAATCAGGGACTTTTGAAGGAGATAATAGGTCTGAATCATTTATTTTACAGTGGCAGGCTATAAAAGATAATTTCTTTTTAGGGTTAGGTGATAACTTAGAAATCAAGACAAAATATGAACTTTATAATCCCAGTATTATTGGTTTTTTAGCTAATTATGGATTTTATGGTATTATTTTCTTTCTTACACCAATCTATTCTATAGTTTTAAGGTATATTAAAACTAAGGAATTTGTTTTGGTGCTTGTTCTTCTTGTTAGTTATCTACAAAGACCAGGAATTGAAGACATGTTTTCGATGCTTTCACTAAGTTTTATTTTTTTCTATTCATATAATAAATTTAATTTTGAATAAACCACTAATATCTATTATAATAGTTGTCTTTAATGCACAGGAAACTATCGAAGATTGTATAAATAGTATTTTAAATCAATCTCCTTTCTATGAATTGATTATTATTGACGGCCTATCGACGGATAATACAGTTAATATTTTAGAAAAATATAAAAAATCTATTAATTATTATGTTTCCGAAAAGGATAGGGGAATTTATGACGCAATGAACAAAGGTATTAATGCTTCAAAAGGTCAATTTCTTTATTTTATTGGATCGGATGATATTTTATACGATAATAATGTTTTAAGTAAAGTGGCTGGTATTCTAGAAGAACATAAACCAGATCTTTTATTGGGAAATATGACATATACTAATAATATAGTCGTTAAGCCAAGGTTTAATTCTTTGTTATTTTTGCACAATACTATACACCATCAGGGAACCTTTTATAATAAAAGATTATTTAAGGAATTTAGATATAATATAGAATATAAGACAATTGCAGATTATGAATTAAATTTAATGTGTTATCTCGATAGAGCTAAACTAAAAATAATAACGACAGATCAATTTATTTCAGTTTGTGCTAATGATGGTCTAAGTCATTCAAGAAAGGACTTATTTATATCAGAAACTAATAGCATTCGTTCGAATTATAGCAATACAATTTTTAATAAGATCCTACAGATTATCTTATTGGTTAAGTTTAGAATCATAAGTTTTATTAAATAATAATGGTATCAGTATGCATTGCTACATTTAATGGAGAGGAATTTATTTTACAACAAATTCGTTCTATTTTAAATCAGTTAGATATTTGTGATGAATTAATTATTTCGGATGATGGTTCTACAGATGCAACAATAAGGTTAGTTGAATCATTATATGATAAAAGAATAAAAATAATTCAAGGCAATAATTTCAAGAGCCCTATCTATAATTTTGAAAATGCATTAAAGCACGCTACAGGTGAATATATATTTATGTCCGATCAAGATGATGTTTGGTTAGATAATAAGGTTAAAATAATGGTAGAACAAATGAAATTAGGATATGATCTTGTTGTTTCCGATTGTGAATTAGTAGATCAAAATTTAGTTAGATGGAATTCATCATATTTTCATTTTAATAATTCGGGACCAGGAATAGTGAAAAATATTTTCAAAAATAGTTACATGGGATGCTGCATGGCAATGTCGCGGCGTCTATTAGACATATGTCTTCCATTTCCTCGTAATTTACCAATGCATGATTCTTATATTGGGCTTGTTGGAGAATTAAAATTTAAAGTAAAGTTTATTAACACTCCCTTAATTTTGCATAGGAAGCATTCAAATAATTCTTCTAGTACTTCAACAGGGAAAAGTAATTACAGTTTGACTCAAAAAATGATGTTTAGGATTAACCTAATTTTAGCGCTAATAAAAAAAATATAATGAATGAATTTAGTTTAAGTATAGTTAGCTATAATAATGAAAAGGAAGAACTTAATAATTTAATTAATAATATTTCTTTAAATGATTTAAACTTTAAACTTTATATTGTCGATAATTCCCCAACTGATGATTTATCAAGTCTGGGTAACCGTGAAAATGTAATTTATATACATAATCCGTCTAATCCTGGTTTTGGATCAGCTCACAATATTGCAATTAAAAAAGCAATTGCAGAAGGAATAAAATATCATTTTGTAGTTAATCCCGATATTTATTTTGAGACTGATATAATTAGTCCAATGATTGATTATATGAAACAAAATGGTGATGTAGGGATGATGATGCCGCAAATATTAAATATAGATGGTACGATTCAATATCTTCCAAAATTACTACCAAATCCTTTTAGTATATTACTTAGGAAATTTAAAATCCCTCAAAATTATTATCAAAAATTTATTGATAAATATGAATTAAGATTTGTTGAAAAAAATAAAATTTATAGTGTACCTATAATTTCTGGTTGCTTTACTTTATTAAATCTTAAAGCTATTAAAGAAGTAGGAATGTATGATGATGCCTATTTTATGTATTTTGAAGATTGGGACCTTTCCAGAAGAATACATCAACGCTATAAAACAATTTATTTTCCGATCGTTTCTGTTTATCATGGATATGAATCGGGGGCAAATAAAAGCAGAAAATTATTCAAGATATTTGTAAATTCAGCAATAACATATTTTAACAAATGGGGTTGGTTTTTTGACTCTGAGAGGAAAAAAATAAATAAAGAAGTATTAGAGCAATTCGAAAAATGAAAAATATAATAATTACAGGTACGTCAGGATTCGTTGGTCAAAATCTTTCACAGTATCTTTCACATTATTATTTTTTAATAAACGCTATATCTCTTAGGAATTTAGAGTGGAAAAATAATTTTGAGGGAGAAGCTGTAATCCATTTAGCAGGAAAGGCACATGATACCAAAAATGTAAGTGATAGTTCAGAATATTTTCAAGTTAATACAGAATTAACCAAAGAATTGTTTGATGTTTTTTTGCAAAGCGAAATTAAAGATTTTATTTATTTCAGTAGTGTAAAAGCTGTTGCAGACGAAGTTTCAGAAATTTTATATGAAGATGTTACGCCTAATCCAAAAACACCATACGGGCAATCAAAACTGAAAGCAGAAGAATATATTTTATCTAAGGAAATTCCATCCGGAAAACGAGTTTTCATTATTAGACCCTGTATGATTCATGGCCCGGGAAATAAAGGGAATTTAAACTTACTTTATAATGTGGTGAAAAAGAGAATTCCTTATCCTTTGGCAGCATTTCATAATGAAAGATCGTTTTTAGGAATTGACAATCTTAATTTTTTGATTAAAGAAATTCTTCAGAATAAAGAAATTCCTTCTGGGATTTATAATTTTTCAGATGATGATGTTTTATCAACTAATAAATTGATCCAAATTATATCTTCTGTTTCTCATAAAAGAAACTTATCAATTGCAATTCCAAAATATATAATTAATGGAGTGGCTAAAATTGGTGATTTTGTTCATTTTCCTTTAAATACAGAAACTATTCAAAAGTTGACTGAAAATTACAGAGTTTCAAATCAAAAAATAAAGACAGCATTAAGAATCCAAAAAATGCCTTTTACAGCTCAACAAGGATTAGAAAAAACGATAAAAGCTTTTATAAATAAATAATGGAATACACAATATTAGGAATTCTTTTAATGATTATAATGCTTCTTTACTTTAAAGTAGCAGACAAATTTAATATCATTGATAAACCAAATCTAAGGAGTTCTCATACAGAAATAACATTAAGAGGAGGAGGAATTATCTTTTGGTTCTCTGCTCTTTTGTATTTTCTACAGCATATTCAAAACAATTATTTTTTCTTTATTGGAATTACTCTGGTTAGTTTTGTAAGTTTTTGGGATGATATTCAAAGTTTGTCAAATAAGGTCAGAATTTCAATTCATTTTTTATCCATTACCTTAATTTTTTATGATTTAGGATTATTTAATTTAGTTCCAATCTGGGGAATAGCGATAGCGTATATTTTTGCAATTGGATTAATTAATGCCTACAATTTTATGGATGGTATAAATGGTATTACAGGACTTTATACTTTGGCAGTACTGGGATCTCTTTTGTACGTCAATTCCAATATTCAATGGTTTATTGATGGTAGTTTTATTAAATACGGAATGATTGCGAGTTTAATTTTTCTATTTTTTAATTATAGAAAAAAAGCTAAATGTTTTGCAGGAGACGTTGGGAGTATTGCAATTGCTTTTTACATCATTTATTTGGTATTAAAACTTATTCTAGTCACTAGTTCTTTGATCTGGTTGCTGTTTTTAGCTGTTTATGGAATAGATTCGGTTTGTACAATTATGCACAGATTATATTTAAAACAAAATATTTTTGAAGCACATCGCTTACATTTATATCAGGTTTTAAGTAATGAATATAAAATACAGCACAGATTAGTTTCTCTTTATTATGCTTTAGTTCAAATAGCCATTTCAATTTTAGTTATCTTTTTATATCAGAAAGTTGATGATGTATTATTGTTTGTAATTGTTATAGCACCTTTAGTATTGGTTTATACACTAAAGTTTTATTTATTAAACAAAATTAATTTAAAGTTAAATACATGATTCCATCAATAATTCAAGGTGGAAATTTCTCTGACCATCGCGGAACTATTTCATTTGTAAATGATTTTAGTTTTCAAGATATCGAAAGGTTTTATATTATAAGTAATTCTGATGAAAATCCAATTAGGGCATGGCAAGGTCATAAATTAGATGCTAAAAACTTTTATTGTGTTACAGGATCTTTTAAAATTCATTTTGTAAAGGTTGATAATTGGGAAGCGCCCTCAAAAAATCTTACTATTGAAACAGTGTTCTTATCTGAATCTGAAAGTAAGATTGTTCATATTCCAGCAGGATACGCAAATGCTGTGGAATCTTTAGAAAGTAATTCAAAATTGATTTCGTTTTCTACTTTGCCTTTATCAGATGTTGCTAATGACGATATTCGTTATCCTTCAGATTATTGGAATATAAATGGATAAAAGAATTTATTTATCATTATCTCAACAAAGTGGTTTTGAAAAAGAATACATTTCAAAAGCCTTAGAAGACAATTGGATAACTTCTGGAGGACCAAATGTAGATAATTTCGAAATAGAACTTAAAGACTATTTAGGTGAAAATTCATTTGTAACGGCATTAAACTCTGGAACATCAGCAATTCATTTAGCACTTATTTTATTGGGGGTCGAGAAAGATGATGAAGTTATTTGCCAGACAATGACATTTTCTGCATCTGCAAATCCCATTTTGTATCAAGGAGCAATTCCTGTTTTTATTGATAGCGAAGAAGAAACTTGGAACATTTGCCCCAAAAATCTTGAAATAGCAATAAAAGACAGAATAAAAAAAGGCAAAAAACCAAAAGCGATTATAGCAGTTCATTTGTACGGAAATCCTTACAAAGTAGATGAGATTCATGCAGTAGCAGATCGATATCAAATTCCAATTATTGAGGATAGTGCCGAAGCTTTAGGCAGTACTTATAAAGGCAAAAAATGTGGAACTTTTGGCAACCTAGGAATTTTGTCTTTTAACGGGAACAAAATTATTACAACCTCTAGTGGCGGAGCATTGATTTCTAATTCTAAAATGCTCAAAGAAAAAGCAATTTTTTATGCTACTCAGTCAAAAGATAATGAGGTACATTATCAACATAGCTCAATTGGATACAATTATAGAATGAGTAATATTTGTGCAGGAGTTGGTCTTGGACAAATGAGAATTCTAGAGGACAATATTACAAAAAGAACGGAAAATCATAGTTTTTATAAAGAAATTTTTAAAGAGATAGAAGCCGTACAACTTTTTGATGTTTTAAATGAAGATTATTTTTCAAGTTATTGGTTGAACACTATTTTGATAAATACTGAAAGCCCAGATAAAAATAGAGAAAATTTAAGGTTAGCACTAGAAGCAAAAAACATTGAAAGTCGTCCACTTTGGAAACCAATGCATTTACAACCAATTTTTAAAAAATATCCCTATTATGGGACTACTGTAGCTGTGAATTTATTTAAAAAAGGTTTATGTTTGCCATCTGGTTCAGATTTAACAATGTACGATAAAAATAGAATAAGAGAAGTAATTACCACTTTTTTTAAATCATAAAATACAATAAAATATAATATGAGAATTGAAGAAACATTTATAAAAGATTTAGTTATTGTAGAGCCAAGTGTTTTTGGGGATGAGAGAGGATATTTTTTTGAATCATATAGTAAAACTAAATTTGAAAATTTAGGAATTAATATTGATTTTGTCCAAGATAATCAATCCTTTTCAAAAAAAGGAACTTTAAGAGGTTTACATTATCAGAATCCACCTTTTGCACAAACTAAATTAGTTCGTGTTTTAGAAGGTGAAATTATAGATGTAGCAGTAGATTTGAGAAAAGATTCTCCAACATATGGTAAATCTTTTAGTGTTTTATTAACTGCGGAAAATAAAAAACAATTACTAGTTCCACAAGGTTTTGCACATGGATTTTCAGTTATTAGTGAAACTGCTTCAGTAATGTACAAATGTGATCAATTTTATAATAAAGCTTCTGAAGGTGGAATTAAATTTGATGATCCATCCTTAAATATTGATTGGGGAATGAATTTAGAAGAGGCAATTGTTTCTGAAAAAGATCAAATTCTTCCATTTATTGATAATTGTAATAGTTTGTTTTAATGAAAAAAATTCTTGTAACAGGAGCAAATGGGCAATTAGGTTCTGAACTAAAAGTTTTATCAGCCAATTACCCAAATTATGAATGGATTTTTGCTGACAGAACGATTATAACTTTAGATAATTTAGAGAAACTAGAGTCTCAATTAAAAAATCTTCACCCAAATATAATTTTTAATTGTGGTGCTCACACAGCTGTTGATAAAGCTGAAACTGAAAAAGATCTGGCTTTTACAATAAATTATTCAGCAGTTGAATTAATTGCAAAATATGCGTCACAAAATAATACGAAATTAATTCATATTTCTACTGACTATGTTTTTGACGGATCGTCTTCTGTGGCATTAAATGAAGAAGCAAAAACAAATCCGATAAATGTTTATGGTGAAAGTAAACGAGCTGGCGAAATTGCCTGTTTAAAAGAAAATCCCGATTCAATTATTATAAGAACCTCTTGGGTATATAGTAAATTTGGTAATAATTTTGTTAAAACTATGCAGCGATTGATGCAGGAAAGAGATGAAATTAATGTTGTAAACGATCAAATTGGGTCGCCAACTTATGCAGCTGATTTAGCACAGGCGATGATTGATATAATCCAATTTCCTAATTGGATACCTGGAATTTATAATTATTCAAATGAAGGTGAAATAAGCTGGTATGAGTTTGCATTGACAATAAAAGAATTGGGAAGATACGATTGTAATGTTGGTGGAATTCCATCATCATCTTACCCAACCCCGGCAAAACGTCCGGAATTTTCATTATTAGATAAGAAAAAAATTAAAGAGATTTATAATTTGAATGTGCCAAATTATAAAGAAAGCCTGAGAAAAATGTTTAAATAAAGTAACATTTTAAGTTTCCTGGTTTAGGAATCTAAAATATAAAATCAAACAGATGAAAGGAATTATATTAGCTGGAGGTTCTGGCACCCGTTTGCATCCTTTAACACTAGCAATGAGCAAACAAATGATGCCGGTTTATGATAAACCTATGATTTATTATCCATTATCTACTTTGATGATGGCTGGTATCAATGAAATTTTAATTATTTCGACACCACATGATTTGCCAAATTTTAAAAAATTATTAGGAGACGGAGATACTCTTGGATGTAAATTTAGCTATGCAGAACAAGCTATCCCTAATGGTCTGGCACAGGCTTTTGTAATTGGAGAAGAATTTATTGGGAATGATGATGTTGCTTTGATATTAGGAGATAATATTTTTTTTGGGTCTAATATGCAGGAATTATTGAAATCAAATACAAAACCTGAGGGTGGAGTTGTTTTTGCATATCATGTTTCAGATCCAGAAAGATATGGTGTCGTAGAGTTTGATGAAAATCTTAAAGCTATTTCGATTGAAGAAAAACCAGAAGAACCTAAATCAAGTTATGCAGTACCAGGATTATATTTTTATGACAATTCAGTTGTAGAAATTGCAAAAAACATAAAACCTAGCGCCCGTGGAGAGTATGAAATTACAGATGTTAATAAAGTATATCTAGAAAAAGGAAACCTTAAGGTTGGTATTTTAAGCAGAGGTACAGCATGGTTAGATACAGGGACATTTAATAGTTTAATGCAAGCAGGACAATTTGTTCAGGTCTTGGAAGAAAGACAAGGATTAAAAGTGGGATGTATTGAGGAAATTGCATGGAGACAAGGATTTATAACGGATGATCAGTTAGAAAATCTGGCTTTACCTTTGGTTAAGTCAGGATACGGTTCCTACTTAATTGAATTTTTAAAACAAAAGAGAAAAGGTGTTAAAGCCTAAAATACTAAAAGAAATAATTTTTTAATACCTTTAATTTGTATTTTTGTAAGACATACAAATTTTGCAGAATCAAAATCATTAAAATTGAATACAGATAAACAAACCAAAGTAGCAGATTTGTTGCATAATTCATTTTCTCCAAGGAATCTAAGGGCGCACATCAATAACCTTAGTTATCTGCCTAGGTGGATAATTGTTGCTATAGACGTAATGGTTTTGGCGTTTTCTTTTACATTTACTTACATGCTGTTTGAAGGTACAGCGTTAGGATATATTATTACTTCACATGATTTCTATTTTGTTGGTAGTTTATTAATAGTAAATATATTTTTCTTTTGGTTATTTAGAACCTATTCGGGAATTATCAGGCACTCTTCTTACATTGATGCTATAAAATTGTTATTTTCCCAAATGTCTGTTTTGGTGTTTTTCTTGTTTTTTAATCTTGTTTTTGAATTGTACACAGGACATAAAGCTTTTTTAAATACTGCACTTTTTATTAATTTGGTTTTGTCATTTTGTGGTTTGTTTTTATATCGTGTAATCGTAAAGCAAACTTTTGAATTATATTTTTCAGAAAAAGCAAGTACAAAACTGATTAGAACAGTAATTTATGGTACAGATGCTAATGCAATTTCTGTTGCAAATGCATTAAAATTCGAAACTCCTTCCCGATTTAAAATTGTTGGATTTGTAGATAAAAATAATCAAAATGCTTCTAAGAGAATGTTGGATTTACCGATTTTGATTCTCCGAAAAAAATTACCTGCACTAATGCGTTCAGTAGCTGCAGAAGGTGTAATTATAGCTGATAAAAGTTTATCTAAAGAAGAGCAATTAATTATTGTTGATCAATGTTTAGAATTCAACTACAGGGTATATACTGTCCCATTGATTTCAGATTGGGAAAATCAAAAAGAAATTTCTCAGAAAGTTAAGAATATCCAAATTGAAGATTTATTAGAAAGAAAACCTATTGTTTTAGATAGCAAATCAATTTCTAAACAATTGAAAGAAAAAACAATTCTTATTACCGGAGCAGCAGGATCAATCGGAAGTGAAATAGTAAGACAAGTTCTTGGATTTAATCCTAAGGTTGTAATTATTTTAGATCATGCTGAAACACCATTGCATAATTTATGTTTAGAAACTTTTGCAATGAATTCTGAAACTAAGATTGTTGCAGTAGTTGCTGATGTAAGAAGTAAAAAAGCATTAGAAAAAGTTTTTAAAAATTATAATCCACACGTTGTTTTTCACGCCGCGGCTTACAAACATGTTCCTTTGATGGAAGAAAATCCTTCACAGGCAATCCTGACAAATATAAAAGGAACTAAGAATTTAGCCGACCTATCATGCAAGTACCATGTCAAGAAATTTGTAATGGTTTCGACAGATAAGGCTGTGAATCCTAGCAATGTTATGGGAGCAAGTAAACGTATTGCAGAGAAATATGTTCAATCTCTTTTCCTGAAAAATCAACGTGAAAATAACGGAGGGGCTACAAAATTTATTACGACTCGTTTTGGAAATGTGTTAGGGTCAAACGGATCCGTTGTTCCATTGTTTACCAAACAAATTGCGGAAGGTGGACCAGTTACCATAACCCATCAGGATATTATTCGTTATTTTATGACAATTCCTGAAGCTTGTCAACTAGTTTTAGAAGCTGGAGCAATGGGTAATGGAGGTGAAATTTACATCTTTGATATGGGTAAGCCGGTAAGAATTATCGATTTGGCTAAAAAAATGATAAAATTAGCAGGTTTTATTCCTGACAAAGAGATCAAAATAAAAATAGTAGGTCTAAGACCAGGTGAAAAACTTTATGAAGAATTATTAAATGATACTTCTAAAACGTTGCCGACATATCATAACAAAATCATGATAGCACAGGAAATTCAGGATGAATATGAAAATTTGCATACTGAGGTAGATGAACTTATTGGTATTGCTGATTTCTACGATAATGATGATATCGTGGCCAAAATGAAAAAAATTGTCCCCGAATTTAAAAGTATGAATTCTGCTTTTGAAGTTTTGGATAAATAAAATAGAGTTATAATTTAATTCAAATAAATGATAATAAAAGGTGTTTTGTAAAAACGCCTTTTTGCTTTTTTGGGATTTTTCGAAAGACTAAAAATCTTGTTAAATTGAAAGATTTTTGATGTCTAAGAAGCAATACAGTGGTTATTCAATTATAACCAATACTATAATAAGAATCGAAAAAACAATGAATACCAACAATGACTCGAAGGACTGGTTGTTTGAAATAACACCTAAAAATAAATTTTTTTCACTAAACCTTAAAGAAGTCTGGCAATACCGTGATTTACTATTTCTTTTCGTAAAACGGGATGTTATTACAGTTTATAAACAAACAGTTTTGGGACCTCTTTGGTACTTAATTCAGCCTTTGTTTACTGCGATTACATTTACTATAATATTTAATAATGTTGCAGGTATAAATACAGGAACAATTCCTCCATTTTTGTTTAATTTGGCAGGAATAACAGTTTGGAATTATTTTACAGCTTGCCTTAATGGAACATCAGATACTTTTAAAGGGAACGCCGGTATGTTTGGCAAAGTTTATTTTCCAAGAATCATTACACCTCTGTCAGTTGTAATTTCTAATTTGATTAAATTTGGAATACAATTTTTTATTTTTGTATTTTTTTATTGTTATTACTATTTTAAAGGATCAGATTTACACTTAAATATTCTGGTTCCATTTTTCCCTATCTTGATTGTTATGATGGGAATTCTAGGTCTTGGATTAGGAATGTTAATTTCTTCAATGGTAACTAAATACCGCGATATTAGTAATTTAGTAGGTTTTGGAATACAGTTGCTAATGTATTTATCAGCAGTGATGTATCCAATGGAATTAATCAAAGATAAGCTACCAACATTTGGATGGCTTGTAGAATATAATCCATTAGCTTACATCATACAAACTTCTCGTTATATGCTTCTAGATGTTGGACAAATTTCCATTTTAGGATTAATTTACACTCTTGTATTTACTATTGCAGTATTTTTTTTAGGACTTTTAGTTTTTAATAAAACTGAAAAGAGCTTTATAGATACGGTTTAAATTAGTTAGCAAAAATCTCATTTCGATAATTTACAATTATACTTAAAAGTTGAAAAAAGATATTATTTTAAAGGCTGAAAATATTTCTAAACAATATCGTTTAGGACAAGTAGGTACGGGTACATTAAGTCATGATCTTAACAGATGGTGGCATCAGATACGTGGCAAAGAAAATCCCTATTTAAAAATTGGGGATACAAATGATCGCTCTACTAAGGGAACTTCAGATTATGTCTGGGCATTGCAGAATATTAACTTTGAAGTCGAACGTGGACAAGTTTTAGGAATTATCGGTAAAAATGGAGCAGGAAAATCGACATTGTTAAAAATATTTTCAAAAGTTACTGCACCCACAACAGGAACTATAAAATCTCGCGGTCGTATAGCCTCATTACTCGAGGTAGGAACTGGTTTTCATGGTGAAATGACCGGGCGGGAAAATATCTTTTTAAATGGTGCTATCCTTGGAATGACAAAAAAGGAAATCACTTCAAAATTAGATGAGATCATAGAATTCTCTGGTTGTGAACGTTATATTGACACACCAGTAAAAAGATATAGTAGTGGAATGACTGTTCGTCTGGCTTTTGCGGTTGCGGCTTTTCTTGAACCTGAAATTTTGGTTATAGATGAGGTTTTGGCTGTTGGTGATGCTGAGTTTCAGAAAAAAGCAATTGGTAAAATGCAGGATATATCTAGAGGTGAAGGAAGGACTGTTTTGTTTGTGAGTCATAATATGTCGGCGGTAAAACAATTGTGCAATCGAGGGATTGTTATGGAACATGGGAAAGTCAAATTTGACGGCAATATTGATGATGCATTATCAAAATATTTAGAAATAAATTCAACAGAGGAAAATCTTAGCAAAATAATTTATGAAGAAGATACTAGTAAAGAAGCACAAATTTTAGAAGTTGAACTCAGAAATGAAAATGATGAGAAAGTTATTGAGTACTTTGCTAATCAAGATATTTTTATTAATATAACTCTTAGAAATAATTTTATTCAAGAAAATGCCCGCTTAAATTTTTCAATTTTAGATAAATATGAAAATGTAATTTTTATAAATCGTCGAGCATTAGATTTTGTTGGATTAATTAAGTGGGTAGTTAAAGTACCCGGGAATTCTTTAATAGCAAATTCTTATATGGTAGGCTTTGCGCTAGATATACCAAAAATCAAATTGTTAGACCTTCCTCAGGAAAAATTAAGGCTAAATATTATAAATCTGGCTCAAGAAGAATTTAAAGATGGAGATACAGAAAATGGAATTTTTAAGATACCAGTAAAATGGGAAATTTAAATAAAAAAATTTTATTGCTCTCGACAGGAGATGTAAGTGGTGCTTATGAGGCAATTTATAAATTAGGTTATTTTTTTAAAAATCAAGGACATACTGTTAGTATGTTGGTACAGCATAAAACAAAAAGTGACGAGTTTGTTGTTAAGTATTATGAAAATAAAAAGCAAATTCCTAAAAGATCCATAATAGTACGATTACTAATCAAAATTATACATAAACTAAAAAAAAAATTAAAAGAAAAACCAAATACAATTCATTTTGATAATAAATATTCCTTTAAAAGCAGAGATGAAGCTAAAGCAAATATATCTCCAGAGAATGTAATTGCACAAATAGGTTTCATCCCTGAAATTATCATTTCAGGGATGACGAATGACTTCATTAATAGCACTGACTTATTAAATTTGTATCGGTATACAGGTGCCAAAATTTTTAATATAACTGTAGATATGAATCATTTTACTGGAGGATGTCATTATGCTTGGGATTGCGATGGTTATATAAAAGGATGCGATGAAAAATGTCCTGCAATTATAGGAGAAAATGGTCGAGACCTGGCAAAAATTAATTTCGAAACCAAACTTAAAAATGCGAAGGAAGGAAACTTTAATATAATTTCTGGTTCTGGTTGGACTCTAAAGCAAGCTAAGGATTCTAAAATCTATAAAGATCAAAAAGTGTTTTATAACATTAATAGTTTAATAGACACAGAAATATTTAATGCAAAAAATAAAGATATAGCCAAGCGAATTTTTGATTTTGACAAATCGAAGTTTTATATATTGGCAGGGAGTCAAAATTCACACGATCCTCGAAAAGGTTTTTCATATTTTATTAAAGCTTTAAAAAGCTTAGAATCTCAATTAACAATTGAGCAAAAAAATAAAATTGTTATTGTCGTAGTTTCTAGAGAAGTGACAGAAGAGTTTAAAACTTTAAATTTTGAAAAACAAAAAATCAATTACATTACTGATTATAGATTATTGATTTTGCTGTACCAGGCTGTAGATCTATTTGTAAACTCTTCTATAGAAGATTCAGGACCAATGATGGTATCAGAAGCGATGGCATGTGGCACTCCAGTAGTCGGATTTGATATGGGAGTGGTAAATAATATGGTTATTAATGATTTTAATGGTTATAAAGCTGTATTGAAAGATAGTCATGACTTAAGTTTGGGTATTAAAAAAATACTTGATCTTACAGATTTAGAATATAATTCTTATTCTAAAAATGCAGTTAATCAAATCAAAGAGTATTCTTCTTTTGAGTTTGCTGCTAAAATATTTGACGAAATAATTAATGCTTAAATAAAAGATTATGAATTTAGAAATTACAAAATTTATTCAAGATTTCGAATTGTTATTAGATCAAGCTGAGGTAGGAAGTATTACCGCAGAAACAAAATTTAGAGATTTGGAAGAGTGGAGTTCATTAATGGCATTAATAGTTATTGCGATGGTAGACGATGAATATGATATCAAACTTTCCGGAGATGATATTAGAACGTCAACTACCGTAAAAGATCTTTTTGATAAAATAAGTTTAAAATAAAATGAAAATTTCTGAATTTTCTAAGTTTGGAGTTATTTTTAAGCCACTATCTCAAGAGAATTTAGAAATGGTAAGGGGCTGGAGAAATTCTAATGATGTCCGTTTGTTTATGCAATATCAGGAAATTATTACTCCACAACAACAAGAAATCTGGTTTAATCAATTAGACAAAGAAACAAATTATTATTTTGTTACTTACATGAATCAAATTCCATTTGGCATGTACAATATTAAGGATGTAGATTTCCAGAAAGGAATAGGAGAATCAGGAGTTTTTTTAAGTAGCAGTAATGTATGGGAATCCGACAGCTCAATGCGCGGATCTATTGGAATAATAAACTTTGCTTTTGAAATACTAAAGCTGGAGATTTTAAAATGTCATGTTTTAAAATCTAATAAAAAAGCTTTGGTCTTTAATCAACAAATGGGATTTAAAATTCTTAATTTAGAAACAGATTCAATTAGTTTCGAATTAATGTTGACAAAAGAAGATTTTTACACGAATAAAAAAATAAGCAGACTTATTAAGTATTTAGAGATTAACTAGGATAAGATTATGGCTAATTTTAGCATCCAAAATGTAGCTTTGACAGGAATAGCAGTTGCTGTACCCAAAACAAAAAAAAACAATCTTGATAACGTTTTTTTTTCTAAAGAAGATATAAGTAAATTTGTTTCAACTACTGGTATTTCAGAATATAGAGCCGCCAATCAAACAACTACAACATCTGATTTAGGATTTGAAGCAGCACAAAAATTAATTTTAGAAATGGATATTGATAAAAACGATATCGACATTTTAGTTTTTGTATCTCAAACACCTGATTATGCAAATATCCCAAATACTGCTCCAATTATTCAAGACAGATTAGGATTGTCAAATGCATGTTTAGCTTTTGATTTGCCATTAGGCTGTTCGGGCTTTATATACGGATTAAGTACTATTGCTTCGTATATGCAAAATCCGGCTATAAAAAAAGGATTGCTTATTTGTGGAGACACACTTAGCAAAATTGTTGGGAATAATGATAAAAGTACAGCACTACTTTTTGGAGATGCAGCCTCAGCATCAATTCTCGAAAGAAAAGAAATTAATTCTATGATGCATTTTAACCTTGGTTCTGACGGATCCGGTTATAAATCTATAATTGTAAATGATGGAGGTTCTAGAAAACCATTTAATGAAAATTCTCTTGAAATCGTTGATTATGGAGAAGGAATTAAAAGGAATCAATGTGAATTGTCCTTAGATGGAATGGACGTATTTAGCTTTGGAATTACACAAGCACCAAAGTCAGTAAAGGAATTATTCGCTTTTACGGACATAAATATTGAAGAAATAGATTTTGCAATTTTTCATCAGGCTAATAAAATGATGAACGAAATGATTCGTAAAAAGTTAAAATTAGAAAAAGAAAAAGTTCCTTACTCATTAGATAAATTTGGGAATACAAGTTCTGCATCAATCCCAATTACAATGGTAACTGAATTAAAGAATCAATTACGAAATGATGAAAATAAACTTTTGCTTTGTGGTTTCGGTGTAGGGCTGTCCTGGGGAAGTTGTTATCTCACCACAGAAAATTTAGCAGTACTTGATTTAATAGAAATTTAATAAAAAGTTTACTTTTTCTCTTGAAAACAAAATAATTTTGACTATTGGAATTTTAAAAGTAGATCCTAATGATGTTCAATAATAAATTATTATTAGAGATTATAATTTTAAAAGACTGTGAGAAACATATTTATCAACACAAGCCTTATTTAAAAAAAACAAGAATAATTTCCTTTTTAAAATGAAATCACATATAAAGGCTATTTCGTATTACTTACCAAATTATGAGTTAAGTAATGATGTAATTGAAAAAGAATTTCCAGAATGGAGTATTAATAAAATAGCTGAAAAAACAGGTATTAATTCCAGATTTATTGCTGCAGAAAATGAAACATCTGGAGACATGGCAGTAAAAGCAGCTGAAAAATTATTTAAAGAACATAATATTGATAAATCGACAATTGATTATTTAATACTCTGCACTCAAAGTCCTGATTATTTTTTACCAACAACTGCTTGTGTAATCCAAGAAAAATTAGGATTAAAAACGTCCATTGGTGCTTTTGATATAAACTTAGGATGCTCCGGTTTTGTTTATGGAATTGGGCTGGCAAAAGGTTTGATTTTTTCTGATCAGGCTAAAAATATTCTTTTTATAACATCAGAAACCTACAGTAAATTTATTCATCCAAAAGATAAAAGCAATAAAACTATTTTTGGAGATGCAGCAACAGCAACATTAATCTCTTCTGAAGGTGGTTTTGCTGAAATTGGTAGTTTTGAATACGGTACAGACGGAAAAGGAGCAGACAATCTAATTGTTAGAAATGGAGGCTTAAAAAATAAGAAAACCAATGAAGAAGCTTTTTTAGATGAGTATGGGAATTATCATTCTGATGATTATTTATATATGAACGGACAAGAAATTTTTTTGTTTACATTAGAATCGGTTCCTAAATTGATTGATACCACAATTCAAAAGAATAATTTGCTTAAAGAAAATATTGATTTATTTATTTTGCATCAGGCAAATAAATTTATGCTTGATACTTTAAAAAAGAAATGTAAAATACAAAATGAAAAATTTTATATTCATTTAGATAATTGTGGAAACACTGTTTCTTCGACTATTCCAATTGCTTTGTATTATGCTCAAAAAGAAAAAAAGTTAAAGCAAAATAATAATGTTTTGTTGGCTGGTTTTGGAGTGGGCTATTCATGGGCAGGAACAATAATAAAAATTTTATAATACAATAAATGATTCCTTTTAATAAGCCATTCTTAATAGGCAGTGAATTAAAATATATAGAGCAAGCTGTCCATTCTGGCAAGATTTCAGGAAATGGAATGTTTACGAATAAATGTCAACAATATTTCGAAACAAAATATGGTTTCAAAAAAGCATTGTTAACAACATCTTGTACCGATGCTCTGGAAATGGCTGCAATTTTGGCTAATATTAAAGAAGGTGACGAAGTAATTGTACCAAGTTACACCTTTGTTTCAACCGCATTGGCTTTTGTGAGACAAGGGGCAAAAATTATTTTTGCAGATTCTTATTCTGATAATCCAAATATTGATGCAGACAATATTGAAGCTTTAATTACTCCAAAAACAAAAGCAATAGTGCCTATACATTACGCTGGTGTTGCCTGTGATATGGACAAAATAATGGAATTGGCCAGTAAATATAATGTTTTGGTTATCGAAGACGCTGCACAGGCCATTGATAGTTTTTATATTGGTAGAGACGGAGTAAAAAGACCTTTAGGGTCTATTGGACATATGGCCGCATTTTCTTTTCACGAAACCAAAAATATAATTTCAGGAGAAGGAGGAATGATCGCAATTAATGACAAACGATTTACAGAAAGGGCAGAAATAATCTGGGAAAAAGGAACAAACAGGGCGCAATTTTTTCGAGGTGAAATAAATAAATATGGCTGGGTAGATACTGGATCTAGTTTCTTGCCATCTGAAATTATTGCCGCTTTTCTTTGGGCGCAACTCGAAAATTTAGAAATAATACAAAAAAAACGCAAACGTCTTTGGCAATACTATTATGAAAGATTAAAAGGTGAAGCAGATATTTTAAACATAAAAATGCCCGAAATACCAGATTATGCAACTAATAATGGTCATATGTTTTACATAAGACTTGATAATTTGGAAGAAAGAACTAAATATATAGAAAAATTAAAAAAACAAGGCATTTTGGCGGTTTTTCACTATATCTCATTACATTCTAGCTCTTTTTATGCTTCTAAACACGATGACAGAATTCTCGCTAATACCGATAATTTTACAGACACATTATTACGTCTTCCTATGTACTATGAATTGAGTGAAAATGATATTGATAAAATTGTAAATTGTATTATTGAGTAATAAATAGGGTAGGGAAATTTACAATTATTATAAATCATTTTTTTAAGCATTAGAATTAATTCTAAAAGTAAAATTTTTATGAATGATTTATTTAACATTAAAAGTTGCTAAGATTTTGAGTGTAATAGATAATATAAGATTGTTCATAATCATTGAAAATGCGATGATTCAACAAAGAATTAATTTAGCGAATTCTTAAAAATAATAAAATTTGAATCCAAAAGTTTCCATAATTATCCCTAATTACAATCATGCCACTTTTTTGGTTCAAAGATTAGATAGCATATTTAATCAAACTTTTCAAGACTTTGAGGTCATACTTCTAGATGATAAAAGCACCGATAATAGTGTAACTGTTTTAGAACAATATATTGATCATCCCAAAGTATCACATTTTATAATTAATAAGGAAAATTCAGGAAGTCCCTTTAGACAATGGCAAAGAGGAATTCAATTGGCTAAAGGCGAATACATTTGGATTGCCGAAAGTGATGATTATTGTGAATGGACTTTTTTAACAAAATTGATGAACTATATCAATAAGGATGCTTCAATTGGTATTGCTTACTGTCAGACAAATGATGTTAATGAAAATGGAGTTTATTTAAACAATCGAATCAATTACACAAATCGATTTCAGCCTAATATATGGGAAACGGATTTCGTAAAAAAAGGGCAAGAATTTGTAGAACAGTATTTGAGTTTTTTTAATGTTATTCCTAATGCAAGTGCAGTTATTTTTAAAAAAGAATTGGTAGAAGATTCTTTTTTTTCAACATCTTTAATACAGATGAAAATGTGTGGAGACTGGTATTTTTGGATACAGTTAGCTTTAAAATCAAAAGTTTGTTTTCTGTCTGAAACGTTGAATTATTTTAGGGAACATCAATCTATAACTCGCAATCATAGCGATTTATATAAGAAAAAAATGCGATTGCTTGAAGAAAAAATAATACGCTCCTTGTTGCACTCAGTTCAAATTGTGAATTTACAATCAGAACAATTGTTATATTCTAAATGGTTTAATTTGCATAGTTTTCGGGCAATTTTGGGAAAATCTTTTTATAATATAAAATTGGAGAATATATCTTTTTTCTCTTTTATAAAGATGTATATTCAAAGTAAATCTAAATTGTCTATGCTTAAACAGAAATTCAAATTTGTATTATAATTTATATGGAATTGCAAAAAAATAGAATAGCTCTAGTTTCTCCTTCTCAAAATATCTACTCCGAAACCTTTATTCAGGAGCAAAAAGAAGGACTAAAAGGAGAAGTTTTTTATTATTATGGAGGTCAAGTGCCACAATTTTTAGAAAGATTTGGTAAATTAGGTAATCGTGCCATTGTATGGTCAATAAAAATAAAACGTAAACTAGGATTTAAAACGCTTTCAGCTTCGGAAACGGCTTTTATGAATTCACTTCGAAAGAACGCAATACAAGTCGTTTTAGCACAGTATGGAACTACAGCTGATAAAATTGTGAATGTTTGCAAAAAATTAAATATCCCTTTAATAACACATTTTCATGGTTATGATGCTTCCATTGAAACTGTAATTAAAAATTGTAATTATTATAAAAATGTTTTTGAATACAGCACTTATATTATTGCAGTTTCATTTGCGATGCAAAATCGATTAATTGAATTAGGTTGTCCCAAAGAAAAAATAATATACAATACCTATGGGCCTAATGATTTGTTTTTGAATATTGTTCCTCAATTTAGTAACTCAACATTTATTGCAGTAGGGCGTTTTGTAAATAAAAAGGCACCTTACTACACGATATTAGCCTTTAAAAAAGTACATGATTTATTTCCTGATGCGAAACTGGTTATAGGCGGTAATGGAGAATTACTAGAGGTCTGTGTTAATTTAATAAGAACATTAAAACTACAAGATGCAGTTTTGTTACCAGGTGTCATTGATAGGACTCAGTTTGCGGAATACTTATCCAAAGGATTGGCTTTTGTACAACATTCTGTTACTGCCTTAAATGGTGATCAGGAAGGAACTCCGGTTGCAATTTTGGAAGCGAGTGCTGCTGGATTGCCTGTGATTTCGACAAAACATGCTGGTATTCCCGATGTAATTGTTGAAAATGAAACAGGGTTTTTAGTAGAAGAACATGATGTAGAGGCTATGGCTGAAAAAATGATAGTGCTTTTGAAAAATAAAACATTAGCTAAAGCATTAGGGAATAAAGGAAAAGAGAAAATAAAAAGCGATTTTACATTAAAGAGATATCTAAATGTTATTGATGATTTAATTGAAAGAACGATTAAAAAATAATGATGAATAATCCTCTTGTGTCAATCATAATTCCAACTTATAATCGTGCTAATCTGATTGAAGAGACACTTAATTCAGTACTTATGCAATCCTACGAAAACTGGGAGTGCATAGTGGTAGATGATGGGAGTACAGATAATAGTAAAGTTATAATTGATTATTATAAAGAAAAAGACAGTCGTTTTCAATACCACATTAGACCCAAAAATAGAATGGCCGGAGGTAATGCTGCGAGAAACTACGGATTTGAATTGAGTAAAGGAGAATATATACAATGGTTTGACGATGATGATTTAATGGATAAAGATAAAATTAAGAAGAAGCTTGATACTATAGTTTCATTTAAATGTGACTTTGTTATTTCCAAGACTCAAAATTTTACAAACAATTCCTTTCAATCTCCATACAAATATAATCTTACAGAAAATAATTTTGATTTGTTTTTATTTTTAATAAGGCATATCCATTGGTATACTTATGATTGTATGCTATCTAGAGAGGTAGCGTCGCAAATTAGCTTTTTTGAGAAAATGAAATCCTGGCAGGACTATTACTATTTTGCTAAAATGCTTAGCATTTCTAATAATGGAATATTTATCGATGAAATCTTAACCTATAGAAGATTGCATGAAAACTCAATTCAAGATAACATACATAAATCTGAAAGTGAATTTCATAAAAATTTGCTGTTTGCAAAATTTTATACATACAAGGAGCTAAAAACTAAACTAAATTTAAACCAGCAAAAGAATTATTTCAAGGGTTGTATAAATCATTCTTTTTATTTGATGAGAAATAAGTATGTTTCGAATTTATTGCCTGAAATACTTTTAGAAACTTTACATCTTTATAAGCTTAAAAATCTTCTATTGTTGATTACAGGATATTTGTTGGTTTTTATTACTGGTAAAGGTGAAAAATTAGTAAACAAAATTAAATAAGATTTTCATCTATCCAATCTAGAATTTCTTCATCTGTTTCTATGTCAAATTTCCTTGCGAATAATTTTGTTTTAGATTGTTCTTTGAGCTCATTTTGATCATAAGTAGTGTTTGTAAATGTGACAGGAAGAGAAGTGTTCTTTCTTACCCAATTTACATAGGTAATGCTCACTTCTGTTTTTAAATCGGGATTGTTTTTTTCTAAATGTTTTATTATAGTCTGAAAAAAAATTTCATCCGGTAATAATGTGTATTTATGCTGCTTAATATAATTCGGATTGTCTTTTAAAAACAATAAAATATCTCGAGCAGTATTTGTAGGAATGGCCCACCATTGACCGCCACAATATGGTTTTAACTTAGCGGGTAATGTTCTTTTAGTGAATAAAAATTTTATGGTTTTTAAAGGAGAAATTTTAAAGAACTTAGTGAAGTTCAATAAATTTTTTTTATTAAAAAAAAACTTATTGAAAAAAGGAATTAGTTGAATGAAATCTTGCCTGTTTTTGGAAAACTGTATTTTGTAAAAATTGATTCGGTCTAGACCTCCATACTTTCCAAATCCTTCATGAGGAAGAGGGAAAATATGCATAAAAATAGTATTTATGTTTTGTGTAAAAAAAAGTTTTATTTTTTGTCTCGTCATTAAAGGGTAGTCTTGACCACTTAGTAATACACAAAAACCACTATTGTTATGTTTGTTTATTAGTTTTAAGGCCTCAATGGTACCTTTCACAATTCCAAGGTCTCCCCAAATTCCGTATTCTCTTTTGTTATCTGAAATAAAAAAAATGTTTTGCCCTATAATCTGTTTTTTAAAAAAATCTATATTTACATTTTTATCAACATGTATGTAAAAGTTCACATTATCATCATTTAATTTTGTTATCAATCTCTTAACCTGAGTAGGGTTTTTATGAACTAGTAGAATATAATTTATATACATAATTATTGATGTTTAAGCAAAAATATGAATTTTAATTCCTTAAAAAAAAATCTAATTAATCCTGATACAAAAAGTAATATAGAAGAAACTATAGAGAGTAATCACAGTAGAATTATTGATGATTCAAATATTCCTCTTATATCGGTTGTTCTACCAGTTTACAATGTTGATTCCTATATTAAAGAAGCTATAAATTCTATTTTAAATCAGACTATTCAAGATTTTGAAATTATTGTAATTGATGATTGTTCAATTGATAATACTATTAATGTCATAGAATCTATTAAAGATTCAAGAATAAGAATAGTAAAAAAAACTAAAAATACAGGTCTTATAGATAGTTTAGATATAGGTTTTAAAGAGGCAAAAGGAAAGTATATTGCCCGGATGGATGGAGATGACATTAGTTTGCCTGATAGATTTCAAAAACAATATGAAATTTTAAAAAATAATCCCAATATAAAAGCTTGTGGTTGCTGGCTTAAAGAGTTTGGTTATTCAAATAAATTAATACTCCACAAAGAAAATCATGATGAAATTGTTTCGAGACTTCTATTGTCATGTTCAATGTCTTTAGGTAGCGTTATGCTAGAGAGATTATGGATCACAAATTACAGGTTTGATAAAACAAAATTGCATGTAGAAGATTATGATTTTTGGTCAAAGATGGCATGGTCTGGAAAGTTTTATAATATTCAGGAAGTATTGTATCATTATAGAGTTCATAAGTCACAAGTTTCTATGATTTATAAAACTGCTCAAATAAAAGGAGACATAGATATAAAATTGTTTTTATTTAAAAAGTTGCAATATAATACTGAAGTTTTTTCGGATGAAATAATAACAAAAATGTTATTATTGGATAGAACTATTGAGCTAAAGGACTTCAAGTTATTTTTGAAATGGCTTAATCAATTAATTTTTTTGAATAACAAAACTCATATCTATTCTCCAATTGAGTTGAAGAAAGTTTTGAAAATTATAAAGAGATCAATTCTTTTTTCTCTTTACTTTAAAAAAACATCCATAGGTATAACAAAAAAATGGAGAATAAAGATGCTGTTTAAGTTATCAATGAGTGATCTCTTATTTATATTAATATTAAAAGAACGAGAAATTAGAAAGAGGATCTTAAAATGAATGAGTCAAAAAAAATAATTTTTAAAGTTCCTGAATTTCCACACCTTTCAGAAACATTTATTGTCGCACAGATTATTACAGCTATAAAGCTTGGGTATGAAGTAAAAATATTGATTAGAAAGTTTCTTGATAATGATACAGCAATTAATTCTATTTTAATTAAGGATTATGGTTTACTTGATAAAATAATTATTGAAGATTATAATATTCCAAAAAATAGATTTGTACGTTTAATTAAATGGATTGTTTTACTAGTATTAAATTTTACAGATTTAAGCTCTATAGTAAAATATTATAAAGAATTTTCTAAATTTAGTCTGACACACTTATATCAATGGCTTTTTTTTCAAAGATTTAAGAATGTTGCTCTTTTTCACGTTCAATATGGAACCAATTCTAAACCTTTAGATATTTTAAAAAAGACAGGTTTTAAACCCGCAGTAATTGTTACTTTTCATGGACATGACGCATTTTTTCCTATAAATGGTTATATACCTAATAATGGTTATTATGACAATTTGTTTAAGTATGCAGATTTAATAACTGCCAACACTTCTTATTTAGCTAATAAAATTATTGAATTAGGTTGTCCAAAAGATTTACTTTCAACTATTCCTGTAGGTGTCGATACTGATTTTTTTTATCCAAAAAAAGAAAGTAAAACAGTTAATCATACACTAAAATTAATAACAGTTGGTCGTTTAGACAAGGTCAAAGGTCATGATTTTTGTATTTTGGCTGTGGCAGATTTAATTAATAAAGGGATAGATGTAACATTGACAATCATTGGTGAGGGGGCAGAGCGTAGAAATCTAGAAGATTTAATTGAAAAATGTCAACTTAAAGATAAGGTTTTTATGAAAGGGAAAAAATCCCAATTAGAAGTTAGACAGGAATTATGGGAACACGACGTTTATGTGTTAACGGCTGTTGCATTAGGAGATGGAAGGAGAGAAACGCAGGGATTAGCTACTCTTGAAGCTCAAGCCTGTGGATTGCCAGTAGTAGCCTTTGATTCGGGTGGCGTAAAGTATACTATTAAAGATAAAAAAACGGGATTAATTTGTAAAGAATATGATATACAAGAAGTGTCAGAAAAAATCAAATTATTATATTCTAATCCTGTACTTAGAATAGAAATGAGTATGAATACAAAAGATTTTATAAAACAACATTTTTCACAAAATTATATTGATAGTGTTTGGGAAAAAGAATATTTACAATTACTTAGAGCATGATGGGTTTAAAAATTTCTATTGTTCTTCCTGTCTACAATGGTGAAAAATATCTCTCTCAATCTATAGAGAGTTGCCTCAATCAGACTTTTAAAAATATCGAGCTAATCATAGTAAATGATTGTTCTACTGATAACACTTTAAGTATTGCTAACCAATATGCAAAAAAAGATGATAGGATTAAGGTTGTAAGTAATTTTGAAAATAAGAAGTTACCAGCAAGTTTAAATATTGGTCATAATGAAGCAAGTGGAGATTTTATAACCTGGACAAGCGATGATAATTTTTATGAGCTTGATGCCTTAGAAAAACTTTTAAAAGCATTGCTGGAGAATGAAGCAGATATTGTTTATAGTAATATTTTCTTAATTGATAATTTAGGCAACAGAATAAGAGAAGTTAGGTTATTAGGAGTAGAAAATTTAATTTTTGGAAATGTTATTGGATCTTGTTTTTTATATAGACGAAATGTCTTTGAAAAAAACAATGGTTATAATGAAACTTTATTTTTAATTGAAGATTATGACTTTTGGTTACGCGCCATCTTACATAGTAAATATTATAAACTTGATCAGTTTTTGTACAATTATAGGAAACATGAAGATAGTTTAACCAACCAGATTAAAACAGTTAGTGATAAACAAATTATTTGGAAAAAAAATATAGAAACTATGTATATTGAATTTTCAAGAAATTTCATAGATCACGATTTTGAAGTTTTTTCAGAACTGCAAACTAAAATATTAAGTTCTCAACAAATAAAATTTGAGTGGATTATAAAAAATTACTCTACTATTAAAAAATTTCAAGAAAAAATTTCAAAAAATAAAAACTTTCAAAATAAAAAAGCAACCGGAAAAGTTTTTTTGAGTCAGATAATCATGCTGATGGTATCAGATTTTGATAGAAAAAAAAATAAGTTGTATTGTTTTTTCATATTTAAAAACTATTATCCATTTTTAGATAAAAACAGTATAAAAACTTTAATAAAGTACTCCTTTTTTAAATGAAAAAAAAAGTAACTATAATAATGGCGACTTATAATAGAAGCCATTTTATTTTGGAATCTTTACTGTCAATTCAGAATCAAACCTATTCAGAATTTGAATGTTTAATAATTGATGACGGAGGAACCGACAATACTTTAGAAGTTATTACTCCAGTTTTAAATAAAGATTCTCGTTTTAAGTTTTTAAAACGGCCTAAAAATTATGCAAAAGGATTACCTGGATGTAGAAATTACGGAATTGATTTAGCACAAGGTGATTATATCATATTTTTTGATGATGATGATATTGTGCACCCACAAAATTTAGAATTGTGTACTACTGAATTAAATAAAAATAAAGTTGCATTTTGTAGATATCAGAGAGAGGTTTTTTTTAATGAATTCCATTATAATTTTGATTATTCTAAAGAATATTCTTCATTTAAAGTTGGGGTAAATGATGTTGAAAGAATCTTAACTCATGAATTACCGTTTAATTCATGCGCCGTAATGTGGAAAGCAATATGTTTTGAAAAGAATCGTTTTGTAGAACATTTAATGTATGCTGAAGAATGGGAACTATATTCCAAAATTATATCTTCAGGATTTGAAGGTATTTCTATAAACAAATGTTTGTTTTACGGAAGAAAGCACGACAATTCAAATACTGGTGAATTTTTTCAAAATAATCCTGTCAGAATGAATTCTCAAGCCGATGCAGTTGTTTTAGTCGTTCAAAATCTTAAAGAAAAACAATTACTTACAAATTCATTGATTCAATATTTCATTACTATTTCTATCGGTTTCAAAGAGTATAATTTGTTTAATAGAATATTGAATGTTTTGAATTTAAGTATTTTTAAAAGTTTAAAATGGATCTTTTTTTATCAATCTTATCCTTTACGTTTGCCCATTTATAAAATAAAAAAAAGATTTAAGTAATGAAAATTCTACTTTGTTTCGGTACACGTCCAGAAGCCATTAAAATGGCACCATTATATCATAAGCTTCAAAAAGAAAATTTTGAAGTTATTGTGTGTGTAACAGCTCAGCATCGTGAAATGCTGGATCAGGTTTTAGATTTTTTTGAAATTAAACCTGATTTTGATTTAGATGTAATGCAGTCAAATCAATCTTTAAATGATTTAAGTGCGTTAATCTTATCTAAGATGGATCATGTTCTTCGAAAAACATCTCCAAATTTAGTTTTAGTACATGGAGACACGACAACTTCTTCAATGGTAGCTTTAGCAGCTTTCCATTTAGGTATTAAAGTAGGTCATGTAGAAGCCGGGCTACGAACTTATAATAAAAAAGCACCTTTTCCGGAAGAAGTTAACAGACAAATAACCAGTAGACTAGTAGATTTACATTTTACACCAACAGTTGAAGCGACAGAAAATTTATTAACTGAAGGAATTCTAAAAGAAGATATTATTCAAACAGGTAATACCGTAATTGATGCCTTACTTTGGACAACAAATAAAATTGGTAAACCGGATTATAGCCATCCCGAAATTGAAAAATTAAAAAAAGAAATTCCTGAAAATAAAAAAATAGTTTTAGTGACAGGTCATCGAAGAGAAAACTTTGAATCGGGTTTAAAAAATCTTTGTGAAGCACTTTTAGACATTTCAGAAAGAGAAGATGTTTTTATTGTATATCCGGTTCATTTAAATCCAAATGTCAAAAAAACGGTTTATGATTTATTGTCTGACAAACAAAATATTCTTTTAATTCCTCCTGTTTCATATCCTGTCTTTGTTTGGTTAATGCAGCAATCTTTTTTAATTGTAACAGATTCTGGAGGTATCCAGGAAGAAGCGCCATCATTAGGAAAACCTGTTTTGGTAACCAGAGAAATTTCTGAAAGGCCCGAAGGTGTAACAGCAGGATTTTCAACTTTGGTAGGAACAGATAAAGATAAAATAATAAGCAAAATAAAGGAAATTTTAAATGATTTTAAAGGTTTTGAAAATCTAGGAAATCCTTATGGAAATGGCGATGCTTCAGATAAGATAGTCAGTTATTTAAGTCGTTAATTATGTTTAATAAGAGGAAAAGAAAATCTTTGTTTTTAAAAACAATAAAGCATATACCCGTTAACTCATTCAGAATTTTTTTATTGAAAAAGATGTTCGGTTACTCTATTGGGAAAAATGTCAAAATTGGCAAAGTCATAATAAACTGCAATAAAGTAACAATTGGAGATAATGTTTATATTGCAAATAATAATCTAGTTTTATGCAATCAATTGTCAATAGGACAAAATACTTCAATTCATTCTGGGAATGTATTTCAAGGAAGTGCTAATTTCTCTATTGGTACAAACTCAAGAATTATAAATAATCATTATTTCGATTTGTATCATAATATAGAAATAGGAAATAACACCTGGATTGCTGGTAAAGGCAGCCAATTTTGGACACATGGTTCCATTTATACAAAATTAAAAACCAAAGATTTATCAATTAAAATTAAAAACGACATTTATATTGGGTCAGCTTCATGTTTTGCGCCTGGAGTATTTATAGAAAGCGAAAACTTAATTGGCTTAGGAAGTGTGATAACAAAGAGTTTTTTAGAGAATAAAACTATCATTGCAGGTAATCCTGCTGTAGTAGTAAAACAAGATGTTGATTGGAGAATAAATTGGTAACAATGAAAAAAATACTCATAGTTGTAGATTCGATAAACATAGAAGATAGTAGTGGATCTAAAGCCAATGTTGCCTTAATTAATAATTTGTATAAAGAGGGATTCGAAGTTTTGGTTTATCATTATACACTAAAAGATATTAAATTAGAAAACATAGGTACTTATGCAATTCCTGAAATAAAAACAAGTGTAAACTATTTTTTAAGCAGATTGCAACGCGTTATAAGCCGAAATTTGAAAGTCAATCTAGCTCCCTTTTTGGAACGACAATTTGGTTTTTCATTTACTTTTTTTAACGATACCAACAGTATTCAAAAAGCAATAGAAAAAATTGTATTTCAGCCAGATCTCGTATTGACTTTAAGTAAGGGAGCAAGTTTTAGATCACATTATGCAGTTCTTAAATTACCATATTTACATAATAAATGGATCGCATATGTGCATGATCCATTCCCATTTCATTTTTATCCGAGACCATACAATTGGGTACAATCAAGTTATCAACAAAAAGAAAAATTCTTTAATGAAGTTGCTGTAAAAGCGAGATATAGTGCCTTTCCTAGTCAATTATTAAAAGAATGGATGAGCAGTTATTTTCCCAATTTTGAAAAAACAGGAATTATTATTCCTCATCAAAATGAAAAATATGAAATTGAAAATACTGTTTTCCCATCTTATTTTGATGTTTCAAAATTTAATTTGCTCCATGCCGGAAATTTAATGAAACAACGCTCTCCTGAAGGTTTGATAAAAGGCTTTAATTTGTTTTTAGAACAAAATCCAGAAGCAAAAACAGATGCAAAACTTCTATTATTAGGCAATGCCTCCTATCATACTGAAATGCTGGAAAATTATAAAAAAAATAGCTCTGAAATTTATATTCACAATGGCAACAAACCCTTTGACGAAGTCTATAATTTACAGAAGAATGTAGCTATTAACATAATTTTAGAAGCAAAAGGAGAAATTAGTCCTTTTCTTCCCGCTAAATTTCCTCATTGTGTTGAAGCAAATAAGGCTATTCTTTTGCTGGCTCCTTATTATAGTGAAACAAGAAGGTTGTTAGGGAAAGATTATGAATTTTGGTCAGAAGTAGATGATATAGAGCGAATCGCATCATTAATAAAAAAACTTTATTTGTTGTGGAAAGAAAATTCGGTTAATTTAAATTTAAATAGAGGAGATTTAGTCGAATATGTTTCTTCTGGGCATTTAAAAGAGATATTGAATAGCATGTTAGCTAATCAATATCAAACCTAATTCAAAGAACAGATTCGTGATACAATTTTAATTTCTAAACGTGTGTGATTATTACCCTAAATTTTTTGTTTCAATGGTAACTAATGAAGTAAAAGATTATAATCGTTTTGAATAAAATCCATAAATTACAAGAATGAGAGCCTCAATATTAATCGTATCAAAAAACAGAAAAGAAGATTTACTTAAGACATTGACAATATTAGATTCGTTAATAGTTAAATCTGAAGTTGAAGTTTTAGTTTTTTTGGATGGATGCACAGATGATTCTGAATGTCTTCAAAATGAATTGACTTGGGTAAAATGGTTTGTTTCTACAAAGTCAATAGGAGCCTCTGCAGCAAGACATCAGATTTACCCAGTGGCAAATTCTGAAATATTAATTGGTTTAGATGATGATGCACATCCATTAAATATTGATTTTGTTTCTATAACAGAAAACTTGTTTGATAAAAATCCAAATGTAGGTATTATTGCTTTTGAAGAAATAAAAGGAATCTTTGAATCAGATTCAGAAGCAATAGAAATATCTGAAAAAGAAAAGAAAGAATTCCTAACTGCTGAATTTATTGGTTGTGGTTTTGCTATTCGAAAATCAGTTTATAACCTCACCAATGGTTTTCCGGTTTGGATCGATATTTATGGAGAAGAATCCTGCTTGTCTATTGAGGTTATGTCTAAAGGTTTTGATATTTTGTACTCAAATGAAATTAAAATAAATCATAGAGTCAATAAAGAAATAAGAAAATTAGGGAACCATAGTTACTTTAGATTCGAAAAGCAATTAAAAAATTCAACATATTATTTTTTGGTTTATTATCCGCTTCCTGTTTTAAATATAGTAAAGATGTATTGGCATAATTTTAAAAAATACGCCTTGACTGATAAGGTATATTTCAAAAAATATATTAAAACAATTTTTGTGGTTTTAATTCATATCCCTAAAATTTTAAGATATCGAAATGCTGTTGATAAAACTTTAATTCTAAAAATGAGAAATTTATCCAGTTTAAAATTTTAAAATTTTTACGATTAGAAATCAAAAATGGAATAAAAATATCAGCAATAAAGTATTTTTGTTATAAAAAAGAAAACTTAAATATGCTATCAAAAAAAACATCACCATATATAATTGCCGAAATTGGCCAGGCTCATGAAGGCAGTTTAGGGATTTTACATTCTTATATTGATGCTGTAGCGCAAACTGGCGTCGATGCTGTAAAGTTTCAGATGCACATTGCAGAAGCTGAAAGTAGTGAACAGGAGCCTTTTCGTGTAAAGTTTTCATTAGAAGACAAGACAAGATTTGATTATTGGAAACGTATGGGGTTTTCTTTGGAACAATGGAAAAAGATTAAAGAACATTGTGATGAGGTTGGATTAGATTTCATTTGTTCGCCATTTAGCAATTTGGCTGTAGACTGGTTGGAGGAGGTAGGTGTTGAATGTTACAAAATTGGTTCAGGCGAAGTTAATAATTTTTTGATCTTAGAAAAAATTGCCCAAACTGGCAAACCAGTAATTTTGTCCTCAGGTATGAGTTCTTATAACGAGTTAGATCAGACAGTTGCTTTCTTGAAAGAAAGAAATGTTGATTTCTCAATTTTGCAATGTACTACAGCTTATCCAACACAACCAGAACAATATGGTTTGAATGTTATTCAGGAGTTGAAAAAACGTTACAATGTATCCGTTGGTTTTTCAGATCATTCTGCAAAAATAGAAACTTGTATAGCTGCAACTGCGCTTGGGGCCACTATTCTAGAGCTTCATATTGTATTTGACAGGCAAATGTTTGGTCCGGATTCAATGTCTTCTTTGACAATTTCAGAGACTAAAGATTTGGTAATTGCTGTTCGGAATATAGCCACTGCTTTATCAAATAACATTGATAAAAATAGTAATGAAGCTTTTTCTTCACTAAAGCAAATTTTTGAAAAATCATTGGCAGTAAACAAAGATTTGCCTAAAAATCATATTTTGTCTTTTGATGATTTGGAATCAAAAAAGCCAAAAGGTTTAGGAATAGATGCTTCTCGTTTTCAGGAAATAATAGGGAAAACATTGAATAAAGATTTAAAACAATGGGATTTTTTGAATGAAGCTGATTTATTATAAACCAGGTTTAAGTTCTGTTAATCCTATAAAATTGGATAGATAATACTAAAAAATTACGTTTAACCTTTCCTCTTTTTTACCTACTTTAGCCCTTTAATAAATTAAAAATGCCAAAAAGAAAAATAGCTGTGGTTATCACGGCGCGTCCTTCTTACAGTCGTGTAAAAACAGTATTATCTGCTATTCAAAATCATCCGGATTTAGAACTGCTTTTAGTAGTAGCGGCCTCAGCCTTATTGGATCGATACGGTTCTGCCGTGAATTTTATTGAAAAAGATGGTTTTAAAATTTCGGCTAAGGTTTTTAATGTATTAGAAGGAGAAAATTTGACTGCTGCGGCAAAAACCACTGGAATTGGTATTTTGGAATTATCTACCGTTTTTGATAATTTAAAACCAGATATAGTAGTAACGGTAGCTGATCGATTTGAAACTATGGCAACTGCTATTGCAGCTTCTTATATGAATATTCCTTTAGCACATATACAAGGAGGTGAAGTTACCGGAAATATTGATGAAAAAGTACGTCACGCAATCACTAAGTTATCTGATTATCATTTTGTAGCTTCTGAGAGTGCTAAAGACAGAGTTATAAAATTAGGAGAAGACCCAGCAATGGTTTTTAATACAGGCTGTCCTTCTATTGATTTAGCAGAAGAGATCATTCAAAGTAAATCACTTCCATTTAATCCTTATGAAAAATATGGAGGCGTGGGAGCAACACCTGATCTATCGAACGGATATTTAGTTGTAATGCAGCATCCCGTTACTACAGAATACAAAGATTCCCGAAAACATATAGAAGCCACATTAGAAGCTATTTATAAAATAAATAAACCTACACTTTGGTTTTGGCCTAATGTTGATGCAGGAGCAGACGGTACTTCAACAGGAATACGAGCTTTTAGAGAGCAACATCAATTGCCAAATGTCCATTTTTTCAAGAACATGGAAGGAAAAGATTTCTTAGAATTACTGAAACATAGCGATTGCCTGATAGGTAATTCTAGTGTTGGTATTAGAGAATGTGCATTCTTGGGAGTGCCTGTAATTAATATTGGTTCGCGTCAAAATCGAAGAGATCGCGGAGGAAACAGTGTAGATGTGGATTATTCACAGGAAGAGATAGAAGCAGCAATTGTTTCTTTAGTACAAAAAGGAAAAACTATTTCATCTTCTATTTATGGAAACGGAAAAGCAGGTATACAAATAGCCGAATTACTTGCTGATTTGCCTTTGCAGTTTCATAAAACCATTATGTATTAATGAGAGTTTTAGCCATTATTCCAGCACGTGGAGGGAGCAAAGGTGTACCGGGGAAAAATATTAAATTATTAGGAGGAAAACCTTTGATAGCTCATGCAATCGAGTGTGCTAAAAAATGCAATAAGATTACGAAAACAATTGTTTCTTCAGATTCTGATGAGATTTTAAATATTGCTTTGAAGTTTGAGGCAGAAATTATTAAAAGAAATGCAAGTTTAGCACAAGACACAAGTAATGTTGTAACTGCTGTTGCCGAAGTTTATCAGAAACTCGAAGAAGAATATGATTTAATAGTTCTATTGCAACCAACGTCACCACTTAGAACTTCAATTGATCTGGAGAACATAATAAAAATGTTTGAAAAAGACGAATTTATTGATGGGGTTATTAGTGTAGTTCCTTTAGAAGATTATCATCCAGCAAGAATGTATAATTTAGAAAAAGATAATAAGCTGATTCCTTTTATAAATGAGGGAGAAAGTAAAAGAAGACAAGATCTGGTGCCTGTGTATTTTAGAAATGGATGTTTTTATGCAGTACGGGTAAAAGCTTTTTTAAAAGAAAAATCTTTTATGGTTGAAAATAAAAAAGCGTATGTGATGGATGAAAATTGGTTAGTGAATATTGATTCTTTTCGTGACTTTAAAATAGCTGAAATGTTGTATGAAGATTGGAAAAATGAAAATAGTTGTAGTTGAATCTCAAGATTTTAGTAAGCAAGCTTTAAGGTTACTTTCAGAAATTGGAACAGTGATTTTGTTAGATGTCCAGGATGAAAATTCTTTGCAGGATTACTTAAAAGATGCTGATGTTGTTTTCATAAGGCTTCGCTTTCATATTAGTGCCAAAATTATTGATTCTGCTCCTCAGTTAAAGTATATTTTAACTGCTACAACTGGTTTAGATCATATTGATGTAGACTACTTTGAAAGTAAAGGCGGAGAAGTTATTTCTTTGAAAGGAGAATATGATTTTTTGAGTTCAATTCCTTCAACAGCAGAACATACTTGGGGATTAATTTTAATTTTGATGCGTAATGTGACTAAAGCATTTGACGACGTTAAAAATGGTTTTTGGAGAAGAGACCTGTTTAAAGGAAATAATCTTAAAGGAAAAAAAATTGGTTTGTTAGGATTAGGAAGAGTAGGTTTTCAGGTAGCCAATTATGCAGAAGCATTTGGAATGGAAATCGGTTTTTATGATCTTAAAAATATAGAAAAAACAAATTGTAAAAGTTTTAATAATCCAAAAGAACTGTTTAGTTGGGCCGATATAATTTCGATACATATCCCATTAAACAATGAAAACATTCATTTTGTTAATCGAGCGTTATTGGATCAAATTAAAAGTGATGCGTTTCTAATAAATACTTCAAGAGGTGCTGTGGTTGATGAACTATATTTATGTCAACTGATAGAAAAAAAAATGATAAAAGGTTATGCTTCTGATGTTTTAGAAAACGAAATTAATTCTAAGAATAATTTGGAAAATGAAAGATTAGTGATGTTGGCAAAACAAAACCATAATGTGATATTAACGCCACATATTGCTGGAGCAACT
This sequence comes from Flavobacterium sp. GW821-FHT11G01, assembly GCF_058808175.1. Taxonomy (NCBI): domain Bacteria; kingdom Pseudomonadati; phylum Bacteroidota; class Flavobacteriia; order Flavobacteriales; family Flavobacteriaceae; genus Flavobacterium; species Flavobacterium sp. GW821-FHT11G01. The sequence continues at coordinate 257,348 of NZ_JBXARK010000006.1, forward strand.
TATGAGTCAATGGAAATGACAGAGGAATTTGTGGTTAGGAAGCTTTTTAAAATGATAAATGGAAATTAAGATGAGTAAACTGGGAATAGTTATCACAGATGGCGTTGGATTTAGAAATTTCATGCTTACTGATTTTTGTCAGAAGGCTCAGGAATCTTTTACTGAGATAACTATATTTTCCTGTTTGCCAAAGGAAGCTTACAAAGATCTTGAAATGGTTTTTAAAATTATTGAGTTGCCTGTTTTTGAAGAAAAATTTCCTACTTGGTTTTTTAGAAAAATAAAAGAAGTAGCCCATTTACAACTTCACAAAAGTGAAAATGAGGGAATAAGCTCGAATTTGAAAAAAAATGAATCAAAAGCAAAAAGCATTAGGGGCTATTCAACACGATTTATATTTAAGATTTCTTCCTTTCTAAATTCAGAAAAATGGATTCAAAGATTCAATAAATGGCAACAATGGTCCTTTAAAAACAATACAATCGTTAAAGAATATGCAATCATTCTTAAAAGCGAGAATGTTGATATTTTGTTCTTTACGCATCAAAGGCCTCCTTTTATAGCACCATTAATATATCAGGCTGAAAAATTTAAAATAAAAACTGCTTCTTTTATTTTTAGTTGGGATAATTTAGCTTCTAAAGGCAGAATGTCTGGAAATTTTAATTATTATTTGGTTTGGAGCGATTTGATGAAATCAGAACTTCTACATTTTTATTCTTCTGTTTCTAATGATCAAATTGAAGTTGTAGGAACTCCTCAGTTCGAACCGTATGTGTTAGATAGATATAAGACTGATAAGGTTAGTTTTGCAGATAAATTTAATATAAATGTAAATCTTAAAACTATTTGTTTTAGTTGTGGTGATGTTTCTACAAGTCAGAATGATGTCTTGTATATTGATACTATTGCCAATGCTATTATAGATAAAAAAATTCCCGAAGTTAACTTTTTGGTTAGAACTTCTCCAGCTGAAGATGGAAAACGATTTAGAGATTTGTTCGAAAAGTATCCTTCGATCAAGTGGAATTTTCCTAAGTGGGAACTTTTAAGAAAAAATCATCAGGAAGAATGGTCTCAAAGAGTCCCTACCATTGAAGATATCATAGATTTGAGGAGTATTTTAGAATTTTCAGATTTGAATATTAATATGCTTTCTACCATGAGTCTTGATTTTATGCAATTTAATAAACCTGTAATTAATCCCGCCTTTGGGAATTTAGAAAATGGTCTGTATGACGATCAAAGGTTTTTGCGCTATGCACATATAAAAAACGTGATAATGTCAAATGCAACCAGAATTGTTAAAAATAAGCAGGAACTAATAGATTCAATAGTATTATATATTAAGAATCCAGATACAGACTTAGAATCCAGAAAAAAATTAATTCAACTTCAAATAGGAAAACCACTTGAAGGAACTTCAGAAAGAATTGCAACAACTTTAAGAAAATGGAGTCAAGAAAAATAGCCATTCTTTGTAATTATCAACTCCTCTCGGAACGAGTAGGAGGAATGGATTATTTTTTCTGGAATTTTGATAAAAAGTGCAAGGAATTAGGTATTGAAATTGATTGGTTTTTTCCAAATAAATCAAATCATGGAAATTACACTTCCTTAAATATCTATACAAATACTACTGAGAGTGTTGAAAATAATTTCCTTTCTTTTTGTAAACAAAACAAAACAGAATACACTTATATTATCACTCATTTTGTAGAACTATGCACACCATTTTTTTATAAAATCAAGAAAGTATCAAACGCAAAAATTATTGCTGTCGACCATAATCCAAGACCTTTAAATGGATATTCATTCAAAAAAAAGATAAATAAAAAAATAAAAGGGATTTTGTTTTCGAGATATATTGATGTTTTTGTCGGCGTATCTAATTATACTGTAAAACAAATTTTAAAAGATTTTGGTTCTCATTTAAAATCAAAAACACAAACAATTTACAACGGAGTTATATTAGACACGATATTGACAAGAGAGTATCGGAATAGTGAAAAGCCAACTTTTTTAGTAGCTTCTCATCTCAGGGAATCAAAAGGAATACAAGATTTAATTAAGGCGGTTTCATTTCTTTCGAATGATATTAAAAAAGAAATTTCAATAATAATTTATGGAGATGGTTCATATAAGGAACAATTATTAAAAAAAATTGAACAGTATAAATTAGAGAGATGCTTCATTTTTATGGGTAATAAGCCAAATCTAAATGAAATCTTTTCTCAATATGACTATTTGTTACAACCCACACATATGGAATGTTTCAGCTTATCAATTTTAGAAAGTCTTGCGGCAAATGTACCTGTAATTACAACAAATGTTGGCGGAAATACTGAAGTTGTTTCATCAGGAACAAATGGATATGTTTTTCAGGCAAAAAATATTCAGGAATTAAAACAAATTCTCGAAGATGTTTATTTAGGTAACAAAAAGATATCTACTAATACAAGAGAATTAATTGCCAATTCCTTTTCTTTGCCGAAAATGGTAGACAATCATTTGAAATTAATTTTAAAAGAAGTCTATTAAATTTAAAATTCCATAAATCTTAAAGATGTTTTTTAACTCATTAGCATTTGTTATTTTTTTACCAATCGTTTTTTTCTTGTATTGGTTTGTTTTCAATAAAACTAAAAGCACACAAAATGCTTTATTAATTGTTGCCAGTTATTATTTTTATTCCTGTTGGGATTGGAGGTTCTTATTTTTATTGGTTTTCTCTACTTTTCTAGATTATTATACCGGAATTCAAATCGAGAAAGGAAAATCGGATAAGAGCCGTAAATTTTGGTTTTGGTTAAGTATTATTGTCAACTTAGGTTTCCTGGGAATTTTTAAGTACTACAATTTTTTTGCAGCTTCATTCTCTGAATTATTAAGTTCAGTAGGAGTTCATGCAAGTCCAATTTTATTAGATGTTATCCTTCCAGTCGGAATTTCATTTTATACTTTCCATGGTTTATCGTATGTTATTGATATTTATTTCAAAAGAATAAAGGCTGAATATAATTTTGTAGATTATTCTTTGTTTGTAAGCTATTTTCCTCTTTTAGTTGCTGGCCCAATTGAGAGAGCTACACATTTATTACCGGAAATAAAAGTAAAACGGGAATTTGATTTAGAAAAAGCCAAAGAAGGCATATATCAAATTATATGGGGTTTAGTGAAAAAAGTGGTTATTGCAGATACTTGTGCGACTTATGCTAATGCCATTTTTGATCATTACACGACAATGAATTCATTTTCTCTAATACTAGGGGCCGTTTATTTTGCTTTTCAGATTTATGGTGACTTTTCAGGATATTCAGATATTGCGTTGGGAGTTTCAAAATTGTTTGGTTTAGATTTATTGCGAAATTTTAATTATCCTTATTTTTCCAGAGATATTGCTGAATTTTGGCGTCGTTGGCACATTTCGCTTTCATCTTGGTTTAGAGATTATCTTTATATTCCACTAGGAGGAAGTAAAGGCGGACTTTGGATGAAAATCAGAAATACTTTTATCATTTTTGTAGTTAGTGGTTTTTGGCATGGTGCAAATTGGACTTATATAGTATGGGGATTCATTAATGCCGTTTATTTTTTACCGTTGCTTTTATCAAATAGTAATCGAAATAATATAGATACAATTCAGCTAAAATTTGATTTTGATTCGGTTAAAGTAATACTTAGTATTTTCTATACTTTTTTATTGACTTGCATAGCCTGGGTGTTTTTTAGAGCCAGAACAATTAATGATGCGATTTTATACCTAAAAAGAATTTTAACTAGTAGAGATTTTAGTTTTCAATATTTAGATAATGAACGCTATAGTTATGAATTATTAGCAATGATTGGTCTTTTTGTTTTGGTCGAATGGTTTAATCGTAGCAAAATCGAACCTCTTTCAGGAAAAAGAAGCTTGTTAAAAGTCGCGTTGGCCATTCTTACCATAATGGCTTTTGGAACTTTTTCAGATTATAAAGAATTTATATATTTTCAGTTTTAATGAAACGCTTTTTAATTTATACAACCAAAATTTTAATCGTAACAGCTTTATTAGCGGTTGCTCTGGACGGATTATATACTAAAGTGTTTCTGCAATCTAAAAATAGAGGAAAAATAGAAAATGTTTTCAATTCAGAACCACAGCGATATGATGTCGTAATTTTAGGATCGTCGAGAGCAAATAATCATTTTGTTTCGAAGATGTTTGAAGATAAAGGATTAAAAACTTTTAATTACGGTATGAGTGGCGGGCATTTGTTTGAAGCTTCTTTAATGCTAAAATTGATGATTGAAAGAAAATATACAATTAAAAACGTCATTCTCGAAGCTGATTTAAATTTATCTAATGATCAGGAGTCTGAAGGCGTCTCTGCTAAATTTCTACCCTTTATTTATAATTCTGAAGTTATAAAAAATCATTTTGCATCTCAGGAAAATTTTAAAGAGCTTTATTATATTCCTTTTTACCGATATATAAAATATGATGCAAAAATAGGATTTAGAGAAACTTATAAAATCGTAACGCATCAAACAACAAATGCTTTAGATAATCTTGGATTTTATCCATTAAAAAAGCACAAAAATGGCAATATGAAGAATAATATTGTCAATTTGAATCCTTTACCTCACAATAAATATTATGAAGAAATTAAAAACATTTGTAAAGCAAACAATATAAAATTTATTGCAGTTATGACGCCAATGTGCGAAAATGTTGTTGGTATGAATTATTTTGAAAAAGTTAAAAAAGCATATCCCGAAATTCATAATTATGAAAATGTAGTTGTAGAAAATAAATATTTTTCGTCCTGCGGACACATGACTGATACAGGAGCAAATATGTTTACAGCAAGGATTTTAAAAGATTTTTTTAAGAAGTAAAACCATGAAAATAGCCTTTTTAACACCAGAATATCCACATTCTAAAACAGGTAATTCTGGAGGTATAGGTACAAGTATTAAAAATTTAGCGATCGGACTTTTAGGAAAAGGTATTTCGGTTCGAGTGTTGGTTTATGGCCAAAAAGAAGATGCTGTTTTTGATGATAATGGAATTTTAATTCAACAGATTAAAAATATAAAGTTCAAGGGATTATCCTGGTTTCTGACAAGAAAAAAACTAGAAAGAATAATTAATAAATTATATTCTACCCAGGAAATTGATTTAATAGAAGCACCTGACTGGACTGGAATTACATCATTTATTAAACCAAATAAATGTCCAATTATAATTCGATTACATGGTTCTGATACTTACTTCTGTCATTTGGATAATCGACCTGTAAAATGGATAAATAAATTTCATGAAAAAAGAGCATTAAGAAAGGCAGATGCTTTATTATCAGTAAGTCAGTTTACCGCAGATTTGACAAATTTAGTTTTTGACTTAAATAAAGAATTTACAATTGTTCCAAATCTTATTGATACTAGTTTATTTGAAATAGACACTAATTATAGTAATTATAGTCAAAAAGAAAAAAGCATTCTATATTTTGGAAGTTTAATTCGTAAAAAAGGACTTTTAGAACTGCCTTTAATTTTTAATAAAGTAATCGAAAACAATCCTGAAATCAAATTAATTTTAATTGGTAAAGATGTTCCTGATATTATTTCGGGTAATTCATCTACCTGGCAAATGATGCAGAAGTTGTTTTCTGATAAAGCCATTGGTAACGTTACCTATTTGGGGACTATTCCTCATGTTGAAATAAAACAAAAAATACAAGAGGCAAGTATTTGTGTTTTTCCTTCCTTTGCTGAAGCTTTTCCAGTTTCATGGTTGGAGGCTATGGCCATGGGAAAAGCAATTGTCGCATCAAATATAGGATGGGCATACGAAGTGATTGATGATAAAGAAAATGGTTTTTTAATAGATCCTAAACGTCATTATGATTTTGCAAAAAAAATTGTAACTATTTTAGATGATGAAACGTTAAGTCTCAGAGTTGGAAAATTCGCAAGAAAAAAAGTGGAAGAATGTTTTGATACAAAAGTTTTAGTAAAGAAGAACATTGAATTTTATGAATCAGTTAAAATTTAAATTTTGATAATAGTTTACCATAATAATAAACATGTAGTTCAAATTACTTCAGAAGATAATGAAGTTTTAACGCATAATAGTAATGCTCAAATTGCAACAGTAATAACTGAATTAGCTTTGCAGTATCCTGAATCAAAAATAGTTTGGTGTGATAAAAATTATCAAAACTATCTTAATTTAGAGGGAATAAAAGAAAGTTTTCATCATGATAAAATGATGTTGTCATATAATCCAAATCATAATGAGTTTTTAGGTAGAAAAATAGGTTATATCGACCAATCTCCTTTTATTAAAATCAATAAGGACGTAACTTATCCAACTTGGCAAATGAGCAGTTTAGCAGGAGCCATTCACGCCAAAATATTGATTGAAATCAATCAGAAAATAAGACCTGATTCAAATTTTAATTATTATCTAAATTCAGTAGCTAAAATTTGTATGCCACTTGGATTATTATGTTATTCAGAAAGAAAATTGTTTATACAAGATATTGACCTAAAGGTTGCTCAAAAATATTCAAATTTTACCCTTTTTAGATTTGTAAAACAGCACTACAGAACGCGATGGACATTTTTACTATTTTTTAATTTAATGGTTTTTGAGTTTAAATTTCCACTTTTAGCTTTGATGTATAGTTGGTTTTTTAAAAATAGAAATGATAAAAACATAAGTTTAGATAAAATAAGTGCTTTTTCTTTGTTGAAAACAAACGATTCTGAAACAATCGATGTAATAATTCCAACTATTGGAAGAAAAAAATATTTGTATGATTTTTTGAAAGATTTATCGAAACAAACCTATTTGCCTAATAATGTAATAATAGTGGAACAAAATCCTTTACCAGAAAGTGTTTCAGAATTGGACTATTTAGTCTCTGAAGTTTGGCCTTTTAAAATTAAACATACTTTTACAAATCAGGCAGGAGCTTGTAATGCTCGAAATTTGGCACTTAAGGAAGTTGAAAGCGAATGGCTTTTTTTTGCTGATGATGATATTAGAATAGAAGAATCTTTTATAGAAGCTTCCTTTAGTTTGATTGCTAAATATAAAAGCAAGGTCGCGACTTTTAGTTGTTTACAAAAGAATCAAAAAACGATTAATAAAGAGATCTTTCAATGGGTGTCATTTGGGTCAGGATGCAGTATTGCTAAAAAAGAAGTAGTTCAAAATATATCTTTTAATTTAAAATACGAGTTTGGATTTGGAGAAGATAGTGACTTTGGAATGCAGATTCGAAATAAAGGATATGATATTTTACATTTTCCTACTCCTCAAATTTTACATTTAAAAGCTCCTGTAGGAGGTTTTAGAACAAAACCAGATTTAGCTTGGAATAAAGATAAAATTAAACCCAAACCATCTCCCACAGTAATAATTTATAAAATATTGCATGAAACTAAAGAACAAATAAAAGGATATCAAATAATTTTGTTTTTTAAATATTATAGTAGACAATCCATTAAAAATCCAATAAAATATTTTTTTAAATTTCAAAAAGAATGGAGACAAAGTTTGTATTGGGCAAATGAATTAATTAATAAAGTATGAAATTTTCCCTAATCATTTGTACTTACATGCGTCCGGAACCATTGCTTAAGTTGATGAAATCGATTCAGATGCAAAATTTATATCCAGATGAAATTTTAATTATCGATGGATCTAAAAATGGCGAAACAGAAGCCGTTTTAAGTTCAAATCAATTTAAGAATTTAAAATATTTTTTAGTTGATGATCAAAACCGCGGTCTCACAAAACAAAGAAACTTTGGAATTCAAAAAGTTACCGATGATACTGAAATTGTTTGTTTTTTAGATGATGATACGATTTTAGAACCAGATTATTTTGAGAATTTACTAAATACGTATGAAGTTTTTCCAGAAGCTTTAGGAGCTGGAGGCTACATATACAATGAAATAAAATGGGAAAAAACAAAGAATAATTATATTCCAAAAATTAATGAATTTTATTTTGATGGATGGAAACGAAAAGATGGAAGTCGTTTTATTCTTAGAAAAAAACTAAATCTTGATAGCGATTGCATGCCTGGTTTTTCGCCATTATTTTCGCATGGAAGAAGTGTTGGTTTTCTGCCACCTAGTGATAAGATTTATGAAGTAGAACAATTAATGGGAGGTGTTTCATCTTTTAGAAAATCTATTTTTGAAAAACTTTCATTCTCTACTTATTTTGAAGGCTACGGTTTATATGAAGATGCCGATTTTACTTTAAGAGTTGCTAAAACCGGAAGATTATATCTGAATACAAAGGCTAAATTGCATCATTTTCACGCTGTATCCGGACGGCCAAATCAATATCAATATGGTAAAATGGTTGTGAGAAATGGCTGGTATGTTTGGCGCATTAAAAATGCAAAGCCAGATTTTAAAGCCAGATTAAAATGGAATGCAATAACCATTTTACTTACCTTAATTCGTTTTACAAATGTTATTACTGATAAAAATAAAAAAGCTGCTTTTACAGAAGCATTAGGAAGGACAATAGGATGGTGGAGTTTGTTTTTTAAAAAACCTGGTGAGGTATGATGAAATCAAAAATCTATATATACGGTCTTTGTAATGTTTTTTATGATGGCTATTATATTCAGGGGATAAAAGAAATTTATCAGGATTTTGAATTTAATATTTCAAAGTTTCCTAAATTCAATCAGGGTACTTTTGCCTTTATTATTGAAAATGATAATTATTCGAAGAAAATCATTATTGATTCAAAAGATTCAAATCAAATTAATAATATTGAGTTTGAATGGTGTGATATATACGGGAAGGTAAATTATAATCTGAATCATTTACCTGTTGAGAATAGCAAAAAGGTTATTGCTATTGGTCCTAGTTTTGGTATTAAGATTTGGAACTTGTTTAAAACATTTAGCTATTTGATTTTAAATTTCATTAGATTTAAAAATTCTATCTCAAACAAAAGAGAATTTATTGCCAATTATTGGAGGCAGTATAAAAGATTAAGATTAGAAAAATATGATCCAGTTCAATCATCTAACAATCAAGTTTTTTTTATAAATAGTATTTGGAAACAGGAAAATGAAACGAATAGAAATCGTGCTTTATTTATAAAATCGTGTAAAAATAATTCGAATATTATTTTTGAAGGAGGATTTGCTGCGAGAAGTAATGGAGATAATTTGGGCTTTGATGATTTAGTGTATTCAAAAAAAATACCTTTAAAAACCTATATTAAAAAAATCAAAAATTCTGCTTTTGTATTTAGTACTCCAGCAGTTCTTTCCTGTCACGGTTGGAAATTGGCTGAGTTTTTGGCTTTAGGTAAAGCAATTATTACAACTCCTCACCATAATGTATTGCCAAAAGATTTGTTAGATAATGTGGATGTCATTTATGTAAATGATAGTGATGATATTAACAAAGCAATAGAAAAAATAATAAAAAATTTTGATTTTAAAAGAAAACTGGAATTAGAAAGTAAAAATTATTTTGACCAATATTTAGCGCCAAAAAAAGTTATTACAAGATTACTGGAAAATACATAAAATGAAATTTGTAATAATTACTCATGTTAATCATATTAAAAGTAACAATCAATATTTTGGTTATGCACCTTATGTGCGTGAAATGAATATTTGGTTAAAATATGTTGATGAACTCATAGTAGTTGGGCCTCTGTTAAACGGAAACCCGGAAATAATTGATATTGCTTATAATCATAATAAGATTGATTTTAGAAAAGTTCCTGATTTTAGTTTTACGAGTTCTAAGACTAATATAGTTTCACTCTTTAAGTTACCAATAATTTTTTGGAAAATATTTTGGGCAATGAAAGATGCTGATCATATTCATTTACGTTGTCCAGGAAATGTTGGTTTAATAGGAAGTTTAGTTCAGATATTATTTCCAGGAAAAATAAAAACCACCAAATACGCTGGAAATTGGGACTCGAATAGTATTCAGCCATGGACATATAAATTACAAAAGAAAATTTTGAATAATTCCTTTCTAACTCGAAATATGAAAGTTCTAGTATATGGAGATTGGGAGAATCAGTCCAAGAATATAAAATCTTTTTTTACAGCTACATATTCAGAATCAGAAAAAGCGTTGCCTTATAAAACAGATTTTAAGAATTCGGTAGAATTTATTTTTGTAGGAACTCTTGTTTCTGGGAAAAACCCAATGTATGCTATAAAATTAGTTGAACAATGTATTAAGCAGAATAAAAATGCAGTTCTAAATTTATATGGAGAAGGAAGTGAAAGAATGGCTTTGGAAGAATATATTAAGAAAAATAAGCTAGAAAATTATATTTTTTTAAATGGAAATCAAAACCAGGAGACAATTAAAAAAGCCTATCAAAAAAGCCATTTTGTTGTTTTGCCATCTAAAAGTGAAGGCTGGCCCAAAGCCATTGCTGAAGGTATGTTTTGGGGATGTGTACCAATAGCGACAGAGGTGTCTTGTGTGCCTTTTATGCTTGATTACGGGAATAGGGGTATTTTGCTTGAAATGGACTTAGAAAAAGATGCAGTTCAAATTAAGAACATAATAAAAAACGAAGATAACTTTTTGTCAAAGAGTAAACTAGCAGCAAGCTGGTCACAGCAATATACAACCGAAGTTTTTGAATCCGAAATAAAAAAATTGCTGATAAAATGAGAGTTGTGCAAATTATAGATTCTTTAGAAATTGGCGGTGCAGAACGAATGGCAATAAATTATGCTAATGCGCTGGCTAAAAATATAGATTTTTCAGGTTTAATTGCAACAAGAAAAGAAGGTGGTTTAAAAAATCAAATAAATTCGGATGTTGCTTATCTATTTTTGCAAAGAAAAAAGCGTGTAGATCTGAGTGCTGTTTTTCGCTTTAGAAAATATCTGGTCAAAAATAAAATTGACATCATACATTCACATAGTTCTTCATTCTTTATAGCCGTTTTGGTAAAGCTTACTTTGCCAAGAATAAAAATATTTTGGCACGATCACTATGGTTCAAGATCAAAAGAAAGTAAAAAAAAGAATATAATTTTGGTTTTTTTATCAGCTTTTTTTTCTTCTATTTTAGTAGTGAATCTGCAGTTAAAAAAATGGAATGAGAAAAACATGAATTGTTCAAGAGTAATTTTTATTCCCAACTTTACCAGATTTCAAAATGTGTCTGCAAGTGAATTATTAACACACTTAAAAGGATCAGATGGAAAAAGAATAGTTTTTCTGGCTAATTTAAAAAATCCTAAAAATCATTTTTTAATTTTAAAATCTTATGCTGATTTAAAACTATTTGAATCAGGTTGGAGTTTACATTTAATAGGTCGAGATTATTTTGATTCTTATTCTGAAGCACTAAAAGGCTTTATAAAAGCATATTGTTTGGAGAATCATATTTATTTATATGGTGAGAAAAGTGATATTAAAAATATTTTATCTCAGGCTTCAGTTGGCGTATTAGCTTCAACACAAGAAGGTTTTCCGGTAACTTTACTCGAATATGCTTTAGAAAATGTTGCCGTAGTTTCTACCAACGTTGGGTATTGTTCTGTTCTTATTCAGAATGAGATTGATGGATTATTGTTTGATCCTTTTTCAGAATTAGAAGTTAAAAATCAATTAAAAAAAATAGTTGACAATGAAATTTTAAGAAATACTTTAGCTGAGAAATTTAAAAAAACGGTTATTCAAAATTATTCTGAAGAATCAGTAATTGAAAAGCTAATTTTAGCATACAAAAAAAGTAAATAATGAAAAACTTTAGATTGTCTTATATTCATATTGTTTTAATTCATTGCATTATTGCCTTGATCATTTTTGTAGTACCTTTTTTGTCTAAAATACTGGCATTTTTAATTCCGATAATAGGCTTTTATTTCGTAAGTAAGACTAAAAACAAGAACAATGAAGTACTCCTAATATCAGCATATTTAGTTGGCATTGAGGTTTTTTTGAGAATGACTGGTGGAAATCTTAACAATGAATATGTTAAAATAAGCGTCATGTTTTTTATGTTGTTGGGCATGATGTACAGCAATTTTTCTTTAAATGCACTCATTTATTGGTTTTTTCTAATCCTTCTCATCCCTGGAATTGTGATAGTTTCAACAATAGGCGACTACAATATAGACGTAAAAAAAGCATTGTTTTTTAACTTATCAGGACCAGTATGTTTAGCTATTTGTGCAATCTATATGTTTAAGAGAAAAGTTTTATTTTCAGATTTGCAAAATATTGTGCTCAGTATGGGATTACCAATCTTGACAACAACAGTTTATTTGTTTTTATATAATCCGAGTGTAAAAGATGTAGTAACAGGAACACAGTCTAATTTTGAAACATCTGGAGGATTTGGACCAAATCAGGTTTCTACTATTTTAGGATTAGGAATTTTTATCTTTTTTGCCCAATTAATCTTATTTTCGAAAACTAAAAAAGAAATAATTTTAAATGGATTTTTGTTGCTCTTTGTAAGCTATAGGGGAATTGTAACTTTCTCAAGAGGAGGGGTAATAACTGGAGTTTTTATGATTGTTTGCCTTTTAGTTTTATTATATTATTTTTCAAATGCAAAAGGTAAAAGTAAATTCATCCCGATTTTTATAATGACCGGTTTAATGGGAGTTGGTATCTGGACTTATAGTTCCATTCAAACAAGCGGATTGATAGGTAAACGTTATGCAAATCAGGATGCAAGAGGGAGGGAGAAAAAAAGTCAATTAAGTGGGAGAGAGCAAATAATTGAGTCCGAAATCACCTATTTTTTAGATAATCCTATAGCGGGGGTTGGTGTTGGAATGGGAAAAGAAATGAGACAAAAAACTTTTGGTACTGCAGTTGCTTCACATAACGAAATAACCCGAATGTTGGCCGAGCATGGTCTATTTGGTGTTTTGGGACTTTTGATACTTTTTATAACGCCTTTTGTTTTATACATTTATAACAGGCAGCACCTGTACTTTTTGTCTTTTTTTGTTTTTTGGTTATTAACCATAAACCATGCTGCAATGCGAACAGCTGCACCGGCTTTTGTGTATGCTCTTACACTCCTTTCAGTTCACGTTAAAATTCCTGAAAAAGCTAATAAATCAGACACTTAATTTCTTTTTTTTATAATACATTTGCCTGAAATATAGTCTCCCCAAAACTACATAGAAAACCATGGTATCCAAAAGAATACATTTCGAAATTTCGGAAAGGAAAGTACTACTTCGTCTTTTTGATATTATTTTTGTTTTATCGGCATTGTTTCTATTGAATTTTTTATTTGAAGTTCAGTATTTTAATTTAGATTCGGCACATTATTTCAGACCAATTATGTTAATTGTATACCTGACTGTGTTTGGGGCAATTTTCGAAATGTACGATCTTCAGGTAGCAAGTAATCAGTTTCAAATACTTCGAAGTGTCGTTCTTACTACAACTACTTCAATTTTAGTTTATTTATTTACACCAATTTTATCGCCAGAACTTCCAAAACAACGTTTGGTTATTCTGGTTTTTTATTTTACTATCCTTGGTGCTTTACTGGCATGGCGTTTTTTTTATGTATATTTTTTGGCTTCACATCGTTTTTCGCAAAATGTAATTTTAATTTGTGATCACAATCAGGTTGAAGAATTAGTTTTGGGACTTGAAAATGTTGATCCGCATTATAAAATTTTAGGGTTTGTCAATTCTGATTTAGCTTCGCAAGAAGGCACTGGGTTTCATTATGTAAAAGAAATTAGAAAGAATGACTTAGAATTATTTGTGGCTAAAAACAATGTTTCTGAGATCGTAATTGCATCACAAAAAACAGACGGAATTACGGCTGATTTATATCAACAACTGCTACATCTATTAGAGTCTGGAAATATTATTCGTGAATATACACAAGTATACGAAAGCAAAACACAACGAATCCCTGTACATTATATCGAGCGTGATTTTTACCGTTTTTTCCCTTTTAGCCGGAGCAATAGTAATAAACTATATCTGATTTTAATTCGCTTAATCGAATTTTTTCTTTCCTCAGTAGGCTTGATATTTTGTGTTGGCTTTATCCCCTTAATTTTTATTGGAAATCTTTTTGCCAACCAAGGAAGCTTATTCTATACGCAAGAACGGGTAGGAAAGCACGGCGTTATTTTTAAGATTTATAAGTTTAGAACAATGGTCAAAAACTCTGACGTTAATGGACCTTTTGCTTCGTCTAATGATAAAAGAATAACGCCTTTTGGTAAATTTATGCGTAAGTCAAGAATAGATGAACTACCTCAGTTTTTTAACGTTTTAAAGGGCGATATGGCTGTTATTGGACCACGACCTGAACGCCCTTACTTTGTCAATGAAATTGCTAAGATTATGCCTTTCTATGAAACAAGACATGTTATAAAACCAGGTCTTACCGGTTGGGCGCAGGTAAATTATTCTTATGGAGAATCGATCGAGGAAAGTTTAATAAAGCTACAATACGATTTGTACTATATTAAACATAGAAGTATTTTTCTCGATTTGAGTATTACTTTCAAAACGATTACCACGGTCTTATTTTATCGCGGACAGTAAAGTCATTAGATAATAATAGGAATACGTTTTTTGTTTCTGATTGCAACTCTTACTAAAACAAAACCACTTGTTATAATCATTGGTAAAACAATCAAGAAATGAGCTTTATTGATCATAAAGAGGCTATATGCAATTAAAAAGATGATATGTAAAACAGCAAATCGATACGTCCACCTTTTGTTTTTAAGAATTGATAAAAGAATCAAAATCAATAAAAAAGGGCTAAATAAAAGTACATTATAATTCATCGCCAGTTCATGGTGAAAAGAATAAAATCCCACAACGACAAAGAAGATTCCCATTAAAGATAAAATCAAAAGATAGATTTTGTCTACTATTTTATTATGGGCCAAAATGACAAAGGCAAGTATAAAGAGATAGGTATATACATTATTCCACCATGAAGTTGGTGTTTCTTTCTCAAAACTTAACAAAGTTTGGCTTTTGCTTACCAAAGGATGATTTTGAAAAGAAGTTTTTTCTAAGCTGTTTTTTAATTCAAAAGGCAAAAATATTTTAGTTCCCAATTGATCTACCTTGGTTCCGAAAATAATACTGGTTCCTAATTTCTCATAAAAATGTCCATCAAAATAAGGAAATAAAATGGAGCGATAAGTAATATCTGTATTACCTTTTTTTACAATAACATTTCCATTCAGGCTTGAATTAATAACATCGACAACCATTGAAGTACAATTTTTATCGATAAATTTATAGGTGTAAAAACGATCTTCAGAGAATATAGTTTTATTTAGTTTATCGAAAAGCTTTTGCTTTAATTCTAGCGGAATAAGTAATTCCTGCTCAAAAACACTTCTTTTTTCATAAGTGTAATCATTCATGAAATCTCCAAAGGAATGTGCAGTTGCAAAATATTGTAAGTCACCTTTGGCAAATTTCGCAACAAAATTTGGGGTTCTAAAATCGAAAGTTCCGTAATTGTAAACAACATCAATATTGTTGGCGGGATCAGCGACTCTAATGGCTGTATGTCCAAAAAAAGAGTAAGATTCATTGCCTAATCCGCAGGTAATAACACTTATTTTGGCATCTTTCGACAAAGGCAAATTTTGGCTGAAACCAATAAAACTTAGTAATAATAGTAAACTAAAAAGTGTTTTTTTGAAAATGACATTTTTCATAATTTAAAATTTTAAGAAGTTTAATGGTTTGTAAAAATTATCTAAAGATACCTAAATCTACTTTTAACGAAAAAATATTCGAATATAAAGCCGTGCTTTGGTTTCCTAAATCAGTTAAAGCATAATCAACCTGAATGCCTTTGTATTTAAACCCTAGTCCAATATTAGGTTGAAAATTTACTTTTTCAGTATTATCTAATTGCATCACATTCTGAAAGTTTCCAGCGCCGGCTCTTAGAAAAACCAAATCGGTATACCCAAACTCAAAACCAACTGCCGGATCAATACTTACTATTTTTGATGAGATAATATCGTTAGTTTGTTCAAAACGCATATTCAAATTTGTAGCAACCAAAAGACTGTAATCATTGTGAAAGTCAAACTTCTTTGAAACTCCTAATTGTGCTTTTGGTAAAGTGATTTCTGTACTTTCCGGTAATTCATTATTTTCTCCCGGAATAGCATTGGCAATCTTCGCATATTCTTCTTCATCTATATTCCAGACATTGTAAGTTGTCGTAATATCACGAAGCATCAATCCAAATTTCCAGTCATTTCGTTCAAACTGTAATCCGAAATCAAAACCAAAACCCCATGAATTCGCAAATTTTCCAATAATACGTCGAATCACTTTTGCATTAATACCATATTGAAATCCTTCTACAGGCAACTTTCTTGCATACGAAAAGGTAAAACCATAATCTGCTGTTGAGAACAAGCGAATTCGGTTATAATCAATATTTCCTTGACTATCAATTAATTCAGTTGTGTCCATGATATCATCAACTCCAAAACGAATCATCGAAATCCCCCAGGCACTTCTGTCATCAATGGGACTCGCATATCCAATATAATCGTACTGCGCAATATTGGCAAAATAATTGGCATGCATTAAGGATATCTGATGATCTTCAAGATGTGTCAGACCAGCTGGATTCCAGTAAACTGCATTAACGTCATTTGTTGAAGCAACTACGGCACTCGACATTCCTAATGCAGCTGCGTCAACACCAATATTCATAAATTCATTCGAATATTTTCGAACAGTTTGTGCATATTGTTGCGTGCAGCTCCAAAATAATAAAAGCAGTAAGGTTTTCTTCAACGTATATTTTTTTGCAGACTGAGGCCTGTTTTAATTTTTATCAAAAATATAATATTTTACTCAGCTAATTTATTCCTTTTGTGAAATATTGCATAAGTCAAAATTTCAAATAAAAAACTCTTATAAAAACGACTTGTACATGCAGTTATTATACTAAATTTGTTCCTCACCATTATCAAATTTTATAAAGATGAATATTAAAAAACACATTCCTAATTTAATTACATTAATCAACCTTTTCTGCGGTTGTATTGCAGTTGTTTTTATTTCTGAAGCCAATTACGAAATGGCTTTTTATATGGTTTGTTTAGGAATCTTTTTTGATTTTTTTGATGGTTTTTTTGCCAGATTATTCAAAGTTTCAAGTCCGCTGGGATTACAGCTGGATTCTTTGGCAGATATGGTAACCAGTGGCGTTGCGCCCGGTTATGTTATGTATAGTTTGTTTACGAACAGTGCTCATGAATTGGGAAACAATCCTGCAATTCCTTTTTTAGGATTTATCGTGACTTTAGGTTCTTGTTACAGATTAGCAAATTTCAATATTGACACTCGTCAAACAGATTCGTTTATTGGTTTACCAACACCTGCAAATGCATTGTTTATTTTGAGTTTGCCTTTGGTTTTAAAATATTCTGATTCGCTATTGATGTTAGAGATTCTAACCAATCAGTGGGTTTTATTGGCAATTACTTTATGTAGTGCTTATATTTTGAATGCCGAAATTCCGTTATTTTCTTTAAAAATCAAGAAATTTAGTTTTAAGGAAAATGCACTTCAAATCGTGTTTTTGATTATTTCGGTATTGATGGTTATTTTGCTTCATTATATTGCGATTCCTTTGATTATTGTCTTTTATGTTTTATTGTCTATTATTAATAATTTGTTTTTGAAGAAGTAGTTCCTATTGTAATGGCAAGAAAAACAACTTATCGTAAAACATATTCAAGAAAACCAGCTGGAAAATCTTTTCTAAGCAAGGTTTTTCGAGGACTTTTAGTACTATTTTTTTCGCTTTTATTTATCGGAATCGTCTATCATTACAGAAAAGGACTGGCGTACTATTTAGGATTTAAATCAGAAAAAGTTTTAGATGAAGATGAGGTCGATAAACATTTGTCAGATGTTCGAAATATCCGTGTTCTTGAAAATCATAAAGGAAAAGTTGTCGGAATCGATGTTTCTGAATTTCAGGGAAAAGTAGATTGGGAAGAAGTTGAAATTCTGGACGAAAAATATCCGGTGCAATTTGTTTTTATAAGAGCAACTGCCGGAAATGACCGCGTTGATGGACAATTTAAAAAGAATTGGGAAGGCGCAAAAGAAAATAAAATTATGCGCGGCGCTTATCATTATTATCGTCCAAACGAAAATTCTATTGAGCAGGCGAATCTTTTTATTAAAACCGTAAAATTGCAAAAAGGCGATTTGCCTCCGGTTTTAGATATCGAAAAATTACCAAAAAACCAACCTTTAGATAGTTTAAAAAAGGGATTAAAACGCTGGTTGACTAAAGTTGAAAAACATTATCAGGTTCGTCCAATAATTTATTCAGGAGAAAGATATTATGCTGATTTCCTAAAAGAAGAATTTAGCGAATATTTGTTTTGGATAGCCAATTACAATTTCTACAGAGAAAAAATTGAAGACGATTGGCTTTTCTGGCAGTTTACAGAAAAAGCTTCTTTGCCAGGAATAAAACATCGTGTTGATGTAAATATTTATAATGGCGATTTAGAACAATTACAGTTTATTACAGTAGAATAATAGTATTCAGTGTTCAGTTTTTTAGTGTTCAGTAAAAAACTGATTACTGGAAAACTGAACACTGACCACTTTTTTTTAGAATTCAAGTTTCTTTTTACGCAATTCAAAGTTTTGTCCAAGATAAACACGGCGAACCATTTCATCTTCTACTAATTCTTCCGGAATTCCTGCTTTCAGAATTCCTCCTTCAAACATTAGATATGTTTTATCCGTAATCGCGAGAGTTTCCTGTACGTTGTGATCGGTAATTAGAATTCCGATGTTTTTATTTTTTAGCTGTGCTACAATTCTTTGAATATCTTCAACCGCAACCGGATCAACTCCTGCAAAAGGTT
Source organism: Flavobacterium sp. GW821-FHT11G01 (assembly GCF_058808175.1). Taxonomy (NCBI): domain Bacteria; kingdom Pseudomonadati; phylum Bacteroidota; class Flavobacteriia; order Flavobacteriales; family Flavobacteriaceae; genus Flavobacterium; species Flavobacterium sp. GW821-FHT11G01. Next base: position 276,258 of record NZ_JBXARK010000006.1, read on the forward strand.
CATCCAACAAAATAAATTTTGGATCTGTTGCCAAAGCGCGTGCGATTTCAGTACGACGGCGTTCTCCTCCCGAAAGTAAATCGCCTCGGTTCGTACGAATATGTTCTAAACTGAATTCTTCAATTAAACTTTCCATCTTAGCAATCTGCTCTTCTTTTGAAAGTTTAGTCAATTGCAAAACACTCAGAATATTATCTTCAATGCTTAATTTTCTAAAAACGGAAGCCTCTTGTGCCAAATAACCAATTCCTTGTTGTGCACGTTTGTACATTGGGTAATCGGTAATATTCAAATCATCTAAATAAATGTTTCCCTGATTTGGTTTTACCAATCCCACAATCATATAAAACGAAGTTGTTTTTCCAGCACCATTCGGACCCAAAAGCCCCACGATTTCTCCCTGATTTACTTCGACAGAAATTCCTTTAACAACACTACGTCCTTTATAGGTTTTGATTAAATTATCGGCTCTTAGCTTCATTTTTGTTTAATTAGATAATGTGTCAATTAGAAAATTAGATAATTGACTTTATGGGAAAATTTATCTTTTAGCTTTCAGAAAGGCAAAATAAGTTAAAATTAATCAATCAAGTAAAGGAATTAACATATCCTATTGAAATTATCTAATTGACTAATTATCTCATTTTCTAATTAGAAGCTTCTTCTTCTAAAGCTTCCCAAAATTCGTAAGCTCTTCTTAAATGCGGAATTACAATTGTTCCTCCAACCAAAGTTGCGATTCCCATTGCTTCCATCATTTCTTCTTTTGTAACGCCTTCTTTATGGCTAGTTTCCAAGTGATATTTTACACAGTCATCACAACGCAAAACGGTTGATGCCACTAATCCTAAAAGTTCTTTTGTTTTTACATCAAGAGCTCCCGCCGCATACGCGTTGGTATCAAGATTAAAAATTCGCTTAACAATTTTGTTGTTGTCAGCTAATAATTTTTCGTTCATTTTAGAACGATAGTCGTTAAATTCTTGAATTAATTCAGACATTTTTTTCTTTTAATTTATTTCTATAAACAATCCTTGAAATCAGGATACTCACTTCGTAGATAAGTAACATTGGTATTGCTACAATGGTCTGGCTTACTACGTCCGGAGGAGTTACGATTGCGGCAATAATCAAAATGATAATCACGGCATACTTCCAATATTTTCTTAAGAAATCAGGTGTTACTAATCCTAATTTGGTTAAGAAATAAATAGCGATTGGCAATTCAAAAAAGATGGCACTACCCAGGATACTTGTTTTTACCATTCCCATATAAGAGTCAAGTGTAAATTGGTTCTTTACAACATCACTCACAGAGAAGGTCGCAACGAAATTCACCGACATTGGAATAACAACAAAATAGCCAAATAATACCCCTAAAAAGAAAAGTAAAGAGGATGTGAATATGAATACTTTCGCATTTTTTCTTTCTTTCTCATATAATGCAGGGCTGATAAATTTCCAGATTTCCCATAAAATATAAGGAAAGCTTAAGATGAAACCGGCCAAAATACACATCCATACAAAGATGTTTACCTGACCTTCCATTTCTGTGTTTTGAATAATGAAATTCAGTTCGGTAATACAGATGCTATCCGCAAAACCCAATTGATGTGATAAATCACAAAACCATCTGTAAGTAAAAAAACTAGGTCTGGTTGGACCTAAAATGATTTTGTCAAATAAATAATCACTAATGAAATAAGTAACAAGTGCCATTATCATTGTTGCAGTTGTACTTCTAACTAATAACCATCTTAATTCTTCAAGATGATCTAAAAATGACATCTCGCCAAGGTTCTTTTTTGCCATTATACGATTCCTTCTTTTAAAATGTCATGTAAATGTAATACTCCTTTGTACTCGCCGTTATCAGCAACAATTAGTTGCGTTATTGAGAAATCTTCTAAAATGTTCAGGGCATCAACTGCCATGGTTTCCGAAGAAACTAATTTAGGATTTTTAGACATAATATCTCTTGCAGTTAAGTCAGCAATAGTATCTACGTCATTTAGCATTCTTCGGATGTCTCCATCAGTAATAATTCCGATAATTTTATCATTTTCAATAACAGCTGTTACGCCCAATCTTTTTTCTGAGATTTCAAAAATCGCCTTTTTTATTGAAGTATCCGGACTTACCATCGGTTTTAACGAATGTTCAATCATGTCTTTCACACGAAGCAATAGTTTTTTTCCTAAAGCACCACCTGGATGATATACGGCAAAATCTTCTGGTTTAAAATCTCGCATTTCCATCAGGCAAACGGCTAATGCATCACCCATTACAAGTTGTGCCGTTGTGCTGTTTGTTGGAGCGAGGTTTATTGGACAGGCTTCCATCTTAACTGTGGTGTTCAGAACGTAATCAGAACCTTTAGCTAAAGCAGAAGTTATGTTTCCTGTGATGGCAATTAAAATGTTTCCGAAACGTTTTAATAAAGGAACAAGGACTTTTATTTCAGGACTGTTTCCGCTTTTTGAAATACAAATAATGACATCTTCTTTTTGAATCATTCCTAAGTCGCCATGAATAGCTTCTGAGGCATGTAGAAACATAGAAGGTGTTCCGGTTGAGTTAAAAGTAGCAACCATTTTTTGAGCAATAATGGCGCTTTTTCCTATCCCGGTAACGATCAGTCGGCCTTTGGTTTCGTAAATGCGTTGAACAGCTTCGTAGAAATTTTCGTCAAGAAAATCAATTAACTTTATAATTGCTTCACTTTCAGACAGTATAGTTTTTTTGGCGATCGCCAATATATTTTCTTTTGAAATCAAAACAGAATATTTAAAATTTGTATGTATAAAAGAAAGTTGTATCTTTATGTGTTGCAAATTTATACAAAATATCCATTAATATAAAGAATGAATTCAAACGAAATTGAAATACACAAGGAATTAAAGAAGTATTTCGGCTTTAGCCAATTTAAGGGCTTGCAGGAGCAAGTCATTACGAGTATTTTAGGTAAAGGGAATACTTTTGTAATTATGCCAACAGGCGGTGGAAAGTCTCTTTGTTATCAATTACCCGCTTTAATTCAGGACGGAACAGCTATCGTTGTTTCTCCTTTGATTGCTTTGATGAAAAACCAGGTTGATGCGATTCGAAGCCTTTCTTCAGAAAACGGAATTGCCCATGTGCTAAATTCCTCTCTCACCAAAACAGAAATTGCTCAGGTTAAAAAAGACATCACTTCTGGCTTAACCAAACTTTTGTATGTAGCACCGGAATCTTTGACTAAAGAAGAATATGTGGCTTTTCTACAGAGTGTGCCCATTTCGTTTGTCGCTATTGATGAAGCGCACTGTATTTCAGAATGGGGACACGACTTTAGGCCGGAATACCGTAATCTGAAAAATATAATTAAACAATTAGGACAGGTTCCTATTATAGGACTTACCGCTACTGCAACCCCAAAAGTTCAGGAAGATATTCTGAAAAACCTTGATATGTCTGATGCAAATACCTTCAAAGCATCATTCAACAGACCGAACCTATACTACGAAGTTCGCACAAAAACGAAAAATATTGAATCGGATATCATTCGATTTATCAAACAACATAAAGGCAAATCCGGAATTATTTACTGCTTAAGCCGTAAAAAAGTCGAATCTATTGCCGAAGTTTTACAAGTTAACGGAATCAGTGCTGTTCCTTATCATGCAGGTTTAGATGCAAAAACGAGAGCTAAACATCAGGATATGTTTCTTATGGAAGATGTTGATGTCGTTGTGGCAACAATCGCCTTTGGAATGGGAATCGATAAACCGGATGTTAGATTTGTAATTCATCATGATATTCCAAAATCATTAGAAAGTTATTACCAGGAAACTGGTCGTGCCGGTCGTGATGGAGGAGAAGGACATTGCCTAGCTTATTACTCTTATAAAGATGTAGAAAAGCTGGAAAAATTCATGTCGGGAAAACCAGTTGCGGAACAGGAAATTGGTTTTGCTCTTTTGCAGGAAGTTGTGGCTTACGCCGAAACCTCAATGTCACGAAGAAAGTTTCTTCTTCATTATTTCGGAGAAGAATTTGACAGCGAAACTGGAGAAGGCGCAGATATGGACGACAACGTTCGTAATCCTAAACATAAAGTTGAAGCCAAAGATCAGGTTGTTAAATTATTGGAAATCGTTCGCGACACCAAACATATTTATAAATCAAAAGAAATTGTGTTTACTTTAATTGGTCGTATTAATGCCGTTATTAAAGCACACAAAACAGATACTCAGTCGTTTTTTGGTTCAGGTTCAGATCATGATGAAAAATATTGGATGGCATTGCTTCGACAAGTTTTAGTGGCAGGCTATTTATCTAAAGATATTGAAACTTATGGAGTGGTGAAAATCACGAAAGAAGGTTTGAACTTTATTAAAAAACCAGAATCCTTTATGATGTCTGAAGATCATGAATACAATGAATCTGAAGATGAAGCAATTGTAACAGCTTCAAAATCATCCGGAACTGCTGATGAAGTTTTAATGGGAATGTTGCGTGAACTGCGTAAAAAAGTGGCCAAAAAACTAGGCGTTCCTCCGTTTGTTGTTTTTCAGGATCCTTCCCTTGAAGATATGGCTTTAAAATATCCAATTACGTTAACTGAATTGTTTAATATTCACGGTGTTGGAGAAGGAAAAGCTAAAAAATACGGTGGAGAATTCGTCGCACTAATCAGCCGTTATGTTGAAGATAATGATATTATTCGTCCAGATGATTTGGTGGTAAAATCTACCGGAGTAAATTCTGCTAATAAATTATATATCATTCAAAATATTGACAGAAAATTGCCTTTAAGTGATATCGCTTCTGCAAAAGGGCTTTCAATGGATGCTTTAATCAAAGAAATGGAGCAGATTGTTTATGCCGGTACCAAATTAAACATCAAATATTGGGTTGATGATATGCTTGATGATGATCAACAGGAAGAAATTCACGATTATTTCATGGAATCAGAATCAGATAAAATCGAAGATGCATTAAAAGAATTCGATGGCGATTATGATATTGATGAATTGCGTTTGATGAGAATCAAATTTATTAGTGAAGTAGCTAATTAAGTCTTAAAGTTAAAAAGTCGAAAGTCTTAAAGTCTGAAGTTTATGCTAAAAACTTTTGACTTTAAGACTTTTGACTTTCGACATAAATCTCTCCTCGATGCGGTTTCAAAGCATCTCTTACCGGAATCATGTTTTCTTCGTTTACAACCATAAAAGCAGTTGCGTGCATGTCGTTTATAACTTTAAAACCCGTAATATTTAGCGGAATTTTTTCTATAGCGATATATTCTTTCAGATGAATTTCGTGATGTTCAGCTGTTTTTGCCGAAGCCGGACCACGAAAATCCCAAATCAATTTTATTTTTCTAGACATTATTTTTATAGGTGCAAAGGTTCAAAGTAGCAAAGGTACAAAGTCTATTTTACGAAGAAGAGAAAAGTTGCCACATAATTAACCACAAAGTACGCTAAGATTTAATTTTACTTTACGCATAGAAAACACAAAGTTCGCAAAGCTAGATCAACATTAAGCTTTGCGAACTTTGTGTTTTTGTAAAACAATAGCCTAAAAATCTTAGCGTACTTTGCGGTTAATTATATAAAGTCAGTTTAAAATGTTATTTTTGCGTCTTCTTTTCATAGAAAGAAAAGCTAATATTAAGATACAATGCCAAGAGAACTTTTACTTCAGGTAACTCCAGAAACTGCTGCAAACGAAGTGTTGCTTAAAGATTATTTGTCTAAACAAATTAAGGTTTCTTCAAACGAAATTCAGCATATTACAATTTTGAAACGTTCGATTGATGCCCGCCAAAAAGCGATAAAAATCAATTTGAAAGTTATTATATATTTAAAAGGAGAACCTTTTCAGGAAACTAAAATCGAACTTCCTCTATATAAAGATGTTTCTTCAGCACAAGAAGTAATAGTTGTTGGCGCTGGACCGGCCGGACTTTTTGCAGCATTGCAATTAATTGAATTAGGCTTAAAGCCAATAGTAATTGAACGAGGAAAAGACGTTCGCGGACGCCGACGTGACTTAAAAGCAATAAATGTGGATCATTTGGTTAATGAAGATTCGAATTATTGTTTTGGAGAAGGCGGAGCAGGAACTTATTCTGACGGAAAATTATATACGCGTTCTAAAAAACGTGGCGATGTTACCAGAATTTTAGAACTTTTAGTTGCTTTTGGTGCTTCTGAAGATATTTTGGTTGAAGCGCATCCACATATTGGAACCAACAAATTGCCTAAAATCATTGAAGACATTCGAAACAAAATCATCGAATTTGGTGGTCAGGTTTTGTTTGATACCCGAGTAACAGATATTTTAGTAAAAAATAATGAAGTTGAAGGGATTGTTACGCAAACGGGAGACAAGATTCTGGCAAATAAATTAATATTAGCGACGGGACATTCGGCGCGCGATATTTTTGAATTATTAGATAAGAAGAAGATTTTTATAGAAGCAAAACCTTTTGCATTAGGTGTTCGTGCAGAGCATTCACAACAATTAATTGATAGTATTCAATACAGTTGCGATTATCGTGGCGAACATTTACCACCGGCGCCATACTCAATCGTAAAACAAGTTAACGGTCGTGGAATGTACTCTTTCTGTATGTGTCCGGGTGGTGTAATTGCGCCTTGTGCTACAAGTCCGGGTGAAGTGGTTACAAACGGCTGGTCACCATCAAAAAGAGATCAGGTTACAGCAAATTCCGGAATTGTGATTGAATTGAAATTGGAAGATTTTAAACCTTTTGCCAGATTTGGTGCTTTGGCCGGAATGGAATTTCAAAAAAGTATTGAACAAAAAGCGTGGCATTTGGCGGGACAAACTCAAAAGGTTCCGGCACAAAGAATGGTCGATTTTACACAAAATAAAGTTTCTGCTGATATTCCAAAAACTTCTTATGTTCCCGGAACAACTTCGGTTGAAATGGGACAAGTTTTTCCAGGATTTTTATCGCAGATTTTACGCGAAGGTTTTAAAGAATTTGGAAAATCGATGCGTGGTTATTTGACTAATGAAGCAATTTTGCACGCGCCGGAAAGTCGAACTTCATCGCCGGTTAGAATTCCGAGAGATCCAATTACTTATGAGCATTTACAAATAAAAGGTTTGTATCCTTGCGGAGAAGGAGCAGGTTATGCTGGCGGAATTATATCTGCAGCAATTGATGGAGAAAAATGTGCCCTTATGATTGCGGAGACTTTGAAATAAAGAGATTTGTGTTGTGAAAATAATCGCCACGAATTCACGAATTTTATTTTTAATAATTTGTGAATTCGTGGCGAAAAAAAATTACGGAATCAAGATTATTTTTCCTGTACTTTTTCGACTTTCCAGAAAATCGTGTGCTAATTTACCTTCGGACAATTTGAAAGAAGTTGGAGTTGAAAGTGTAATTTTTCCTGCTGAAATCCAATTGAATAATTGAGTTGCACGTTTAATTCGTTCTTCTTTTGAATTTAAATAACTCCATAAATCTCCTCCGGTTAAAGTTTTAGAACCGTCCATTAACATTCTTGGGTCTACTGGTGCGGGATCACCACCCGCCATTCCGAAGAAAACGACTTGTCCACATTCTTTAGTGACTTCGAAACTTTCTGCTAAAGTGCTTCCGATACTGTCGTAAACAACATCAACACCATTTGGGATTGTTTTGAAAATTTGTGCTTTCCAATCTTCATTATATAGAAAAACTTGATCTGCACCTTGCTCGATGGCAACTTTTGCTTTGTCTGCAGAAGATGTTAAGCCAATAACATTGGCGCCTAAAAGTTTACTGATTTGTGTCAGAGTTTGCCCAACTCCACCGGCAACTGCGTGAATTAATACGGTTTCGCCTTTTTGAGTTTTATGACTGTCAGTTGCTAAATAATGCGCGGTTAAACCTTGCAATAAAATCGAAGCTGCGGTTTCAAAAGAAATGTTTTCCGGCAAAGGCAAAACGTGATTTATATTTACAGCAACCAATTCTGCATTTGCAAAAGGAACATCGGCGAAAGCCACACGATCTCCAACTTTATATTCAGGATGATTATTAGTATCAACTACAATTCCGGCACCCTCATAACCAGCAATAAAAGGCGGATTTCCTTTTAAATGATAATTTCCCTTTCGTCTGTAAACATCGGCAAAATTTAATCCGATGGCTTTCATTTCGACTAAAATTTCATCGTTTTTTAATTGCGGATTCGGAATTTCGATATATTCTAAAACATCTGAATTTCCGAAAGAAGAGAAGGTAAGTGCTTTCATTTTTTTAAATTTTGAGGATACAAAGTACGGTAAAATTCAGTTGAAGTTTGAAAAGCTTTTCTTAAAAATGCATAAAAAAACCTCGTTTTTATTTTAAACGAGGTCTTGAATTCTATTTGTTTTGAAATTATATTTTTGGGAATTTCATATCATTAAAGCTGCTTTTCTGTGCCGCCATTTTTTCGACATCTTCCCATTTTCTTGGTGACTCTGCAGATAGATTTTCGTATGAATCTTTTTTAATCGCAATATCATCTTCGATTCTAACACCTATATTCCACCATTTTTTATCGCATTTACTATTTGCAGGAATATAAATCCCCGGTTCTACAGTCAGAATCATATTTTCTTTTAGGTTACCCATATAATTTCCTTTGTCATGAACATCTAAACCAAGAAAATGTGAGCAGCCGTGCGGATAATATATTCTAACATCTTTAGGATCTGTAATAATTCCGAGTTTGATTAATCCGGCAGCGATAACGTCTCTTGATTTTGTATGTAAATCCTGAATACGAGTTCCTTCTTTGCAAATTTTAAAAACTTCTTCCTGAGCCTCATAAACCAATTGATAAATGGCTTTTTGTTCTTCGGTAAATTTTCCGTTTGCCGGAATTGTTCTTGTAACATCGGCAGAATAACCATGATATTCAGAACCAACGTCCATCAATAATAATTGATTGTCCATTTTTGTACTGTTGTTTTCGCCATAATGCAAAATACAGCCGTTTGCTCCAACACCAACAATTGGAGGATAACCTTCGCCTTCAGCACCGTATTTTCTATGGATGTAAGCATGAATTCCGTCAGCTTCATTCTCACTCATATCAGGACCAACGGCTTTCATGACTTCGTTGTGGGCAACACAGGAAAGTTTAACGGTTTTACGCATTAATTCCATTTCTTCGGGAGTTTTGATTTCTCGAAGAGAGTTGGTAATATTGGTAAAAGTTTCTAATGAATTTTTGTCTCCGTTAGTAATTCCTGCCTTTGTTTTAAAAGATTGAAGTAGACCTAAAAGATCAAAGTCGCTTTGATTATTTTCAAGATCTGTTGGAATTTTGTCGTAAATTATTTTATCAAATTTTTTGAAATCGATAGCAAAATCTTTAAAATCTTTTCCGTTATAAACAGTTGTGAAACCTAATTTTGATTTCGCTCCTTCAACACCTAAACGTCTTCCTGTCCAAATTTCTCTGGAGGCATTTCTTTCTCTAACGAATAATACTTCATTATAAGTTTCGCCTGTTCCCTGAGCTTCTTTGAAAATTAGTAAAACAGCATCTGGTTCTTTGTAGCCAGTTAGATAATACATGTCAGGATTTTGATGAAAATTATAGCTAACATCTTTAGAAAAAACTCTTTCCGGATAAGAAAAAACTACGGCAACCGAATTAGCGGGCATTAGATTCCTGAAAGCTTCACGGCGGCCTTTATGGAATTCTTTTGAAAGATAATCTGTTGGCAAATTTTCTTGTGCCTGAATATGAATAGCGGTAATAAATAAAGTAAACAATAAAAGAAATTGCTTCATTTTTTTTAGTTTTTTATTGATGATTTTAGTTTTTTGATCATCGCAAATTACAAAAAAAATGTAATCGTGTGTTTTAATTTAAGTATTTGATTTGTAGTTTTTTAAGTAAAATAATGTAACTTAGAGATCAGAAATTGCAAATTAATAATGAAATCTGAGACTTTTTATGGAATATTAAATTTTATAAAACTGGCTGTGGGGCACGAATATTGAGAAGAGAATAGATTGTAAAACAATTTTAATCTAAAAAAAATAGACATTAATCTTAAAAAGTAAATTTTATGAAAAAATATACAATCGCAGTCGTTTCAGTTTTAACTTTATTAATTACTTCATGTATGGCATCAAAAGAAGCCAAAAACACAGCAAATGTTTACGATACAACTTGGGAATTAGAATATATTTCCGGACCAAGAATTGCTTTTGAAGGATTGTATCCAAATAAAAAACCACAAATTACTTTTGATCAGAAAGAAACAAAAGTGTATGGTAATAATGGATGTAACGGTTATAGTGCGCCATATACCCTAAATGGAAAATCTTTAACTTTTGGAGAACCGGGACCAGCAACAATGATGTTTTGCGATGGTGGAGGAGAGCAACAGTTTTTGCAGCAAATGAAAAAAATAACAAGTTATTCTATTGATAAAGATGGAAAACTAAATTTAATCCAGGGCGATGTGCCTATGATGAGATTTAAAAAAGTGGCAAAACAATAGTTTTAAAATCAATATAAAAGAAAAGGGAAATGAATTTAGTCATTTCCCTTTTTTTGTGGTTTTATTTCTTTTTGAGTTTGTCTTTAAAAACTTTCTCAAATTTGTCTATTTTTGGCTGAATCACCATTCTGCAATATGGCTGATTTTTGTTGTTTGCATAATAATTCTGATGATAATCTTCGGCTTTATAAAACTTTTTAAAAGGTTCTACTTTAGTCACAATCGGGCTACTGTAAACTTTTGCTTTATTAAGTTCGGCAATAATACTTTGAGCTGCTTTTCTTTGTTCGTCATTTTTATAAAAAATTACAGATCGATATTGTGTTCCAACATCAGCTCCCTGACGATTTAGAGTTGTGGGATCGTGAACCGTAAAGAAAACTTTGAAAATTTCATTAATATCGGTTACGTTTTTATCATAAGTAATCTGAACAACTTCTGCGTGACCTGTTTCTCCCGTGCAAACTTCTTCATAAGTAGGATCGGCAACATTTCCTCCGGAGAAACCTGAAACAACAGATTTTACCCCGTCTAAATTCTCGTAAACTGCTTCAACACACCAGTAACATCCGCCGCCAAGCGTAATAGTTTCAAGGTTTGAGGCTTTTTTATTTTGTGCAAATCCGTTTAAGGATAAAGCAAAAAGGCAAATTAAAATGGTATTTTTCATGTTTTTGTTATTTGTTATCAGGAATAAAGTCAAGTGCAATGGAGTTCATACAATAGCGTTTTCCGGTTGGTTCCGGACCATCATCAAATAAATGCCCTAAATGTCCGCCACAGCGTCCGCATAATGCTTCTATTCTTTCCATTCCAAGTGAATTGTCTTCTTTGTAAACCACACTCTTTTTATTGTCTTGTTCAAAGAAACTTGGCCATCCGCAACTGCTTGCAAATTTGGCTCCCGATCTAAAAAGCTTGTTTCCGCACGAAGCACAATAGTAGGTTCCTTTTTCATCGGTGTTCCAATATTTTCCTGTAAAAGGTCTTTCGGTGTCGGCCTCGCGCATTACTGCATAAACATCTTCCGGCAGCACTTTTTTCCACTCTGCATTGCTTACATGTAATACGGTTGTATCAGTATTTGAATAATAAGGATTTCCGGGTTTATTGATTTTGTTCTCCATAACAATAGTTGTTGTATTTTGCTTTTTTGTTGATTGGCCACATGCCTGCAAAATAAAAAGCGGAATTAAAAAGCAAAGGCTGAAAAATTGGGTTCTTGTTTTCATAATTTTTGTGAGGCTTTAATTTTGTAAATCAAAGGTACGACGAGAGTTAGTTTCGAAATGTCGCCTAATTTACAATTGAGGTTTTTTTAAGTATGTTTTAACTTTTTTTTATTTACGTAAAAGCACTGCATATAGTTTTTTAAGCTTATTTTTAAAGGATTTTAAATAAATAGCTGTTTTTAAAGTTTTGAATATTAAAGACTTGTGAAAATGAAGGCTCGTTAAACTTTTCACAATCTTTTTCAGGATTTTCAAGCCATTTCTTTTTTCGTATTTTTGTTTGTACAAAACACCATATGATAGAAGAAAACGTAATATTAGTCAATCAAAATGATGAACAAATTGGCTTAATGCCAAAATTAGAAGCGCATGAAAAAGCACTTTTGCACCGTGCATTTTCTGTTTTTGTTTTAAACAGTAAAAACGAAGTAATGTTACAACAGCGTGCTCATCAAAAATATCATTCTCCTTTACTCTGGACAAACACCTGTTGCAGTCATCAGCGTGAAGGTGAAACCAACATCGAAGCAGGAAGCAGAAGATTGTTTGAAGAAATGGGTTTTAAAACGGAATTGAAAGAACTTTTCCATTTTATATACAAAGCTCCTTTTGATAACGGTTTAACCGAACATGAGCTCGATCATGTTATGATTGGGTATTTTAATGAAAGTCCTGCCATTAATCATGATGAGGTAGAAGACTGGAAATGGATGAAGATTGAAGATATTAAAGAAGATATTGAAAAACAGCCCGAAATTTATACCGTTTGGTTCAAAATAATTTTTGATGAATTTTATCATTATTTAGAAGACCATAAAATTTAACCAAGACAACCAATAATCCAAATGAAAGTAACCATATCAAGAAAAGCACATTTTAATGCTGCACATCGATTGCACAGGAAAGATTGGACATTTGAAAAGAACAATGCTGTTTTTGGAAAATGTAATAATCCCAATTTTCATGGTCATAATTATGGTTTAACAGTGAGTGTTACAGGAAAAATTGACCCAGAAACTGGTTTTGTTTTAGATGTGAAAGTATTAGCGGATATTATACACGAAGAAGTAGAAATACCGTTTGATCACAAAAATCTGAATCTGGATGTTCCGGAATTTCAAGATTTGAATCCAACTGCTGAGAATATTGCAGTTGTGATATGGAATAAAATTAGAAAAAAAATTCATGCCGATTTTGATTTAGAAATCGTTTTGAATGAAACGGACCGCAATTTTGTAACTTATAAAGGAGAATAATAAATGTCATTAAAAATAGGAGATATAGTTCCGAATTTTACTGCGAAAGATAGTCATGGAGAAGTTTTTGAAAGCCAAAGTTTTTTGGGTCGAAAGCCGCTAGTGATTTATTTTTATCCAAAAGATAATACTCCCGGTTGCACCACTGAAGCCTGTAGTTTTCGGGATCAATATGAAGATTTCAAAGATTTAGGTGCTGAGGTAATCGGAATAAGTAGTGATAGCGTAAAATCGCATCATAAATTTGCCAAGAAACATGAATTGCCTTTTATATTGTTATCAGACCCTGATAAAAGACTGAGACAACTTTTTGGAGTTCGAAATAACTTATTTGGTCTTTTGCCAGGAAGAGTAACTTATGTTATAGATAGAAATGGTGTTGTAATTTATATTTTTGATAGTATGAATGCAGCCAGACATATTGAAAAAGCCTTAGAAACAATTAGAGAATTAGTATTATAATCAAAGAATTAGTAGTTCAATAGCAATTTAATAAAGATAGTAGCCAAAAAAATGAAGCCAAACTTATACCCTTTACAATTCGAACCCATTTTAAAAGACAGAATCTGGGGCGGAGAAAAATTAAAAACAATTCTTAATAAACCAATAGTTTCTAAAATTACTGGTGAAAGCTGGGAATTATCAACTGTTGAAGGCGATGTGAGTGTTGTTGCTAATGGAGTTTTAAAAGGAAAATCGTTGATGGATCTTATTGATGAAACACCAAATGAAATCTTAGGAACAGCAGTTTACAAACGCTTCGGAAAACAATTTCCATTACTTTTTAAATATTTAGACGCTCGTGAAGACCTTTCGATTCAGGTTCATCCAAACGATAAATTAGCAAAAGAACGTCATAACTCATTTGGAAAAACCGAAATGTGGTACGTTATGCAGGCTGACGCCGATTCCAGAATTATTGTTGGCTTTAAAGAAAATTCAAGCAAAGAAGAATATCTAAAACACTTACATGATAATTCATTAGTTTCGATTTTAGATGATGTAAAAGCAAAAGCCGGAGATGTTTTCTTTCTGGAAACCGGAACGGTTCATGCAATTGGCGCCGGATTGGTTGTAGCCGAAATTCAACAAACTTCGGATATTACGTATCGCTTATATGATTTTGATCGTGTAGATGCTCAGGGAAACAAGAGAGAATTGCATGTTGATTTGGCACTTGATGCTATCAATTATAACAAAGTAGAGACTCAGAAAAAATACGAAACAAAAGTCAATACTTCAAATACTGTTGTAGATTGTCCTTATTTCACTACCAATTTTATTCCGTTAGAAAATAAATTGGAAGTTTCTAAATCAGGAGAGTCATTTACTGTTTATATGTGTATCGAAGGAAGTTTCGAAATTGAATTTGATGGTTTTAAACAAACCTATATAAAAGGAGATACCGTTTTGGTTCCGGCTGAGATAAATGCATTTATTTTGGATGGAAAAGCTTCAATTTTAGAAATTTACATTTCATAGGGCTAAATATAAAGATTATATGTACTTTTGCAGACGCAAATTAAAATAAAAATAAAAATGGCAAACGTTAAAAATTTAAAGAAAGACATCAACTTCGTATTAGGAGATATTATTGAGGCAATTTACTTATTTGAAATGTCTACAACAGGAAATCCTACTCCAGAAACGAATGCTTTGATCGATCAGGCTATTGCTGCTTTCGATACTTTGATCACAAAAGTGAACGCAAAGAACGTTGAAAACAAAAAAGCGCATTTCAAACAAATCAATGTTGAATTGGAAGAAACTGCTAATCAATTGATTGCTAAAATCAACGAATTGTAAGCAAAAAAAAGTATAAAAAAGTGCAAATTTATTTTGGTAAAACGAAAAACCGCTTTATATTTGCACCCGTAATGAGTCGCCAGCGTAGCTCAGTTGGCTAGAGCAGCTGATTTGTAATCAGCAGGTCGTGGGTTCGAGTCCCTCCGCCGGCTCAACATAAAACCATCACTTTTAGTGATGGTTTTTTATTTAAAATAATGTGTAAATTTATTTTGGAAAATACGAAAAACCATTTTATATTTGCACCCGTAATGAGTCGCCAGCGTAGCTCAGTTGGCTAGAGCAGCTGATTTGTAATCAGCAGGTCGTGGG
>NZ_JBXARK010000006.1:291481-325824 GCF_058808175.1 Flavobacterium sp. GW821-FHT11G01
GGGTTCGAGTCCCTCCGCCGGCTCAACATGAAACCATCACTTTTTAGTGGTGGTTTTTTTTTGATTCAAACTTTAAAAAAAAAATAAAATTGAAGTCCCAAATTCGATCAATATTTATGATTGGAATTTGGGACTTCAATTTTGGAATTTCTTTGCATAAAAAAAGCCCTGAAAATATTCAAGGCTTTTTTTATGGTGAAAACTATTTTTGTTCTTGCTTTTTAACTTCAGCAACATATTTGGTTAGCTTTTTTCCGTAAAGTGACTTTGCTACTTTTGGAGTCATTGATTTTTGAATGGTATCAAGAAACTTAACGTTGATATCATATATTTCAGCTAAAGCAATATAAGGTGCTATTTCGTAATCTTTGTGGTTAATCGCAAAGTTTGTAGCATATAAATATTTTCTTTTGATGTTAGATTGTTGTTTTGCATCCAGACTATCAATGGCTTTTTGATCTTGTCTTTTAATGGCTTTAAATCTTGGTTCTACCATTGCAAGGTTTTCATCATTAAAACGAGAATTTATTTTTTTGTATTCTTCGTATAATTCCTGATTTTTAGAACCGGTGATTTTAGCACCGTAAATAAAATTATCTAAATTAGTCTCGATATTGATGTTTCCAGGTTCTGCAAAAAATAAAATATTGTTGTCCATTGAGTTGGTTACTCCACGATCCAGGAATAAATAAAGCATTTCTGGAGATTCTAATTTGATATCACGCTCAAAAGCTGAGTTTCCATCAATTTTAATACTGTCAATTGCAACAAGCGATGTGTCAACAATTCTTTGAATATATAAAGTCCCGTTCTTTAATCCTTTAATGTTTCCTGTGATGTGCAGGTTGTCAGCAGATTCTTTTTTGCTACATGATGCGAATAGGGCAAGTGCAACAAAAGCAATAATTGATTTTTTCATTGGTTTTTAGATTTTGGTGCAAAATAAAGAAAATAGTTTGAATGTAATGATTCGTACTTTAAATTTTAATAAAAAATAAATCCCAATCTATTTCTAAATTGGGATTACTGTATTTTTATAAAAATGAGCTTTTTACATTGATAAATTATAGCTTACTCCTGTTTCATGTGTATACGTGAATTTGTTGTCACAATCATTGTTTCCATAGTCAATAACTCCTTTTAGAAATCCGCCTTCTATTTTTAGTTTTCCTTTCGAAATATAAACACAAGAATATTTTTTAACCAATGTTTCCTGAACTGTCAGAGTCAATGTCGCTCCTTTATCTGTAGTTACAGTATGATTTCCTTCTGTCATTTCATAAACGTTATCTTCTAGGACATAAGGAGTATCAACACCTGCTGTTTGTTTTACAGTATGTGTTCCTGAATTCGTGTAAACTTTTCCCTGAAGATCAGTAAATTTTCCGTTAGTTACTTTTCTGGTCCATTGTGGTACAGTTGGAACCGTTGTAGTGTTGGTATATTCAATTGTTCCTTCCAGTTTTATTCCGTTAATAGAATAATCTATTCTTTCGATAGTCAATTTGCTTCCTGTAGTAATAATTGGTCCTGAAAGTGTAATTTTTAGTTTTCCTTTTCTTGTAAGTTGATTATCTGCGCAACCTGCTGTTCCATAGTCAACTGTAAATACTTTTGGATATGTGGTTCCTGATACTGTAACTGTTGCACAAACTCCAGCTGGAGTTTCAGTTTGTTTTGCTGTTGGTGAACTGTTTGTAACACGTAAACCAGTGTTAATATCCATCTCGTTTGCTGCATCAATTGCAACAGAAGCAGCTACAGACGTAGTGTCAGTTTGATTGGCAACATTGTCATTTGAACATGAAACATAAATTAACGCTGTAGCGCAAATGCTTACAAGTAAAAAAGCTGTTTTTTTCATAGTAGTTTTTTTTAAGTTAGATTAAAGGCATTCAAATGTAATAAAAAAAATGAATTACAATAAAAAAATCCTGTGAGTCAGACCCACAGGATTTTAAAATTATTTTTTTTTGAAAATCTTATTTAATCATTTCGAAACTTCTTTTTACAAAAGCAGTTAAAGCTTCACCTTTTAATAGGTTTTGCGATAATTTTGCTAAGTCTAAAGCTTGTTTTACCAAGTGTTCCTGATGAGTTTTGTCTTCTGTATTCAAAATGTTTGTTGCCAAAGCAGAGTTAGTGTTAACTACTAAATTGTACATTTCAGGCATGTTACCCATTCCAAACATTCCGCCACCACCAGATTGACTCATTTCTTTCATTCTACGCATAAATTCTGGTTGCGTGATGATGAACGGAGCTGCCTGACTGTCCATAGCTTCTAATTGCACAGAATATGCTTTTGGAATGTAAGCTTCTAATGAAGTTTTAAGCGTTTCTTTTTCTTCATCAGATAATTTAGAAATTGTGTTTTCGTCTTTTTTGATTAAGTTATCAATATGATCAGAATCCACACGCACGAAAGTTACATCTTTATTATCGCCTTCAATTTTTTGGATCAAATGCGAGATAATCGGAGAATCTAAAAGCAATACTTCGTATCCTTTTTCTTTTGCTGTTTCAATATAAGAGTGTTGAGCATCTTTGTTTCCAGCATAAAGAACTACCAATTTTCCGTCTTTATCAGTTTGGTTTTCTTTTAATTTCTCTTTTAATTCTTCTAAAGTAAAGTAAGTGTCATCTACCGTTGGGTACAACACAAAGGCACCAGCTTTTTCGTAGAATTTATCTTCAGAAAGCATTCCGTACTCTAAAACAATTTTGATATCGTTCCATTTTGCTTCAAAATCAGCACGGTTTTCATTAAATAAAGCTTTTAATTTATCAGCAACTTTACGAGTAATATAGTTTGAGATTTTTTTAACTGCACCATCTGCCTGTAAACCTGAACGAGAAACATTCAAAGGAATATCCGGAGAATCAATTACACCTTTTAACATAGTCAAAAATTCAGGTACAATTCCTTCTACGTTATCAGTAACATATACTTGGTTTTGGTACAATTGAATTTTATCTTTCTGGATTTGCATATCTGTTCCTAATTTAGGGAAATACAAAATTCCAGTTAAGTTGAAAGGGTAATCTACATTCAAATGAATGTTGAATAAAGGCTCTTCAAACTGCATTGGATACAATTCTCTGTAGAAGTTTTTGTAATCTTCATCAGATAATTCAGTTGGTTGTTTTGTCCAAGCTGGGTTTGGATTGTTGATGATGTTATCAACTTCAATAGTTTCATTGATATAATCTTCAGGAGCATCTTCCGGTTTTGGAAGTGTTTCTGTTTTTGTTCCGAATTTAATTGGAATAGGCATAAACTTGTTATACTTATTCAATAATCCTGCAATTTTTGAATCTTCTAAAAATTCAAGAGAATCTTCCGCAATATGAAGAATGATTTCTGTACCACGTGAAGTTTTGTCAGCCGGCTCTAAAGTAAATTCAGGGCTTCCATCGCAAGTCCAGTGTGCTGCTGGTTCGTCTTTGTATGATTTTGTAATAATTTCTACTTTCTCAGCAACCATAAAAGCAGAATAGAAACCAAGACCAAAGTGGCCAATAATTCCAGAATCTTTAGCAGAATCTTTGTATTTATCAAGGAATTCTTCAGCTCCTGAAAAAGCAACCTGATTGATGTATTTTTCTACTTCATCAGCAGTCATACCCAAACCTTGGTCGATAATATGGATTTTTTTACCTTCTTTATCAACTTTGATTTCAATAACCGGATTTCCGTATTCAACTTTAGCTTCGCCAATGCTAATAAGGTGTTTTAATTTTAAAGTAGCATCGGTTCCGTTTGAAACCAGCTCACGTAAAAAGATTTCGTGATCGCTGTACAAGAACTTTTTGATTAAGGGAAAGATGTTTTCTACTGAAACATTAATTTTACCTGTTGTCATATTTTATTTATTTTTTTAGTTTAATGTGATGATTGTCATTCCTTCAAATAGAATACCAATTGTTTTTTGGGTGACAAAATGACCGAAGTGTTAATTTTGAAAGAAAATAATTAGATTTTGGAACTGTTAATATTTCAATGAATCGTATATTTGTGGTACACTAATTGTTAAAGGTGTAAGTATTAACTTAAAAAATGTCCAAATGAAGAAAATCATTTTCATGTGCATGATCGCCACGATGGTATTCGCGTGTAAATCAGCTTCGTCTACAACTGCTTCTACAGAAGCACCAACGCTTTCAACTAAACTTGATAAATCGACTCAAGTAGCTATCAAAGGAAATTGGGTTCTTACCAATGTATCTTATCCGGGTTCTGATTATATAAAAGTCAATTCATTTGATCTTGCAGATTCTAAATGTTTCATAGGTAGTACCTGGAATTTTATTTCAAATAATAATAAAGGTACAATGACATTAACCGCACCAAGTTGTACGGCATTTACTTCTCCAATTGTATGGAGTATCAATAATCAAGGTCTTTTTGTACTGAAAATTGTCAATCCGGGAACAAAATCAAAAAATGTTAAGGAAGGATATTTATTAAAAGTTGCAGGTTTGAGTGATAATTCATTTCAATTAATAGACAACATTAATGTAGGCGGACAAACTAAAGATGTTACTTACCAATTTCAAAGAGCCAATTAATATTAAAATATATACACATGAAAAAGATAACAGTTTTAGGGTTGAGTAGTTTACTTGTATTAGTTAGTTTTTTTACAAGCTGCGATTCAGTTAAAAATGCAAATAACACACAAAAAGGAGCCGGAATTGGAGTAGTTGCCGGTGGTCTTATTGGTGGTATTTTAGGAAATAATTTAGGAAAAGGCGGAAACGCTGCTTTAGGTGCTGCAATTGGTGCTGCCGTTGGTGGTGGAACAGGAGCGCTTATTGGAAATAAAATGGACAAGCAAGCCCGTGAAATCGATCAGGCGCTTCCAGGTGCTGATGTTGAAAGAGTAGGTGAAGGAATTCACTTAACTTTGAACGAAAATGCAGTTCGTTTTGATACTAACAAATCAACTCTTACTTCTACTGCAAAAGCAAATTTAGATAAATTGATTCCTGTATTCTCTGAGTACGGTGATACTGATATTCAAATTTTTGGTTACACTGATAATACAGGAAAACCAGAATACAATTTAACACTTTCAGGACAAAGAGCTGCATCTGTACAAGCTTATTTAGTTTCGAAAGGTTTAAAATCAAGCCGTTTCAAAACTTCAGGTTTAGGAATTGCTGATCCTATTGCTACAAATGATACTGCCGAAGGAAGAAGCCAAAACCGTCGTGTTGAGTTTGCTATTACAGCAAATGACAAAATGGTAAATGATGCAAAAACTGAAGCTGGTAAATAGTTTCGAATACAATAAAAAAAATTAAAAGCTGTTTCTTAATTGAAGCAGCTTTTTTTTTGACATTAGAATTTAAACATTGTAAATTTGGACTTTCAAATACAACCCATGCTCGACATTCAGAATATTTCTTTTTCATATACCGATAAACCCGTTATTAAAGACGTTTCATTTACTATAAATAAAGGTGAAAACATTGCTATTATTGGCGAAAGTGGCTGCGGAAAAAGTACGCTTCTTAAGCTAATGTACGGCTTGTATGATTTAGATGAAGGCAAGATTTTTTATAATGAAAAACCAATTTTAGGACCAAAATATAATTTGATTCCGGGAATGCCCTATATGAAATATTTGGCACAGGATTTTGACTTGTCTCCCTATGAAACGGTTGCTGAAAATGTTGGAAAATTTCTATCGAATGGTTTTGCCAACATGAAAAAACTACGTGTCCAGGAATTATTGGAGATGGTAGAAATGGAACAGTTCTCTAATGTAAAAGCTAAATTTTTAAGTGGAGGACAACAACAGCGTGTAGCGTTAGTTCGCGTTTTAGCCTTAGAACCGGAAGTGATTTTACTTGACGAACCGTTTAGTCAAATTGATGCTTTTCGTAAAAATGCTTTACGTAGAAATTTGTTCCGATATTTAAAACAAAAAGGAATTACCTGTATCATCGCAACACACGATAGTACAGATGCATTATCATTTGCTGATGAAGCGATTGTAATGCGTAATGGCGAAATTATTGTAAAAGATAATCCGACAAAGATTTACGAAGATCCTGAAACTAAATATGTCGCTTCGTTATTTGGTGAAGTAAATGAAATACCAACTCATTTATTGCTTGATTATGAAGATGAAACTCATAAGACATTAGTATATCCGCATCAGCTTAAAATGCTTACGGAATCTAAGTTGCCGGTTAAAATCAGAAGAACTTATTTTAGAGGAAATCATTATCTGATCGAAACCGTTTATAAAAGGCAATTAATCTTTTTTGAAAGTGAAATTGATTTGCCATTGGAACAAGAAATTTTCTTAGGATTAAATTATCTGTAATGAGAAAATGTCTCAATTTGGATAATTAGATAATTCTCTGACTTTTTAAAATAGCAAACCCGACAAGTTTTGAAACCTGTCGGGTTTGTTTTTTATGTCTAATTTATAATTAGAATTTTATGAGTTTGAAAATGGTATTTAAAATGGTTAATTAAAGTACTAGAATAACGTTACATTAATTTTCTTCTCTTTTAATACTTTTCAGGTTTTTGCTGTAAAAACTGTTTTTTCAATTAATAAAAGAACATTATCTAATATATAATTAAACTATATTAAATTGCTAATAACGAAAAAAATAGTAATTTGTACGCTTATGTTTTAAAGTATACTTAAATTTGCAATCCAATTTTTTAACAAATAATAAAAGAATATGTATCATTCAAAAATAGCGGGCTTAGGATATTATGTTCCTTCAAATGTTGTGACCAACGATGATTTGTCTAAATTAATTGATACCAATGACGAATGGATTCAGGAAAGAACCGGAATTCAGGAGCGCAGACACATCATTCGTGGAGAGGATACCACAACTTCAATGGGAGTAAAAGCAGCTAAAATTGCAATAGAACGTTCTGGCGTAGCCAAAGAAGATATTGATTTTGTAGTTTTTGCTACATTAAGTCCGGATTACTATTTTCCAGGTCCTGGAGTTTTAGTACAACGTGATTTAGGATTAAGAACAGTTGGAGCACTAGACGTTAGAAACCAATGTTCAGGTTTTGTTTATGCAATTTCTGTTGCAGATCAATATATTAAAACCGGAATGTATAAAAATATTTTGGTAATTGGTTCGGAGGTACATTCAACCGGATTGGATATGACAACACGCGGGCGTGGAGTTTCGGTAATTTTTGGTGATGGAGCAGGAGCGGCTGTTTTAAGTCGTGAAGAAGACTTGACAAAAGGAATTTTATCAACTCATTTGCATTCAGAAGGGCAACATGCTGAAGAATTAGCATTACAGGCACCGGGAATGGGAGCACGTTGGGTAACCGATATTATTGCTGATAATGATCCGAATGACGAAAGTTATTATCCGTACATGAACGGACAATTTGTATTTAAAAATGCAGTAGTTCGTTTTGCTGAAGTAATCAATGAAGGTTTAGAAGCAAACGGTTTACAAGTTTCAGACATTGATATGTTGATTCCGCATCAGGCAAATTTGAGAATTTCACAGTTCATTCAGAATAAATTTAAATTGTCTGATGATCAGGTGCATAATAATATTCAAAAATACGGAAACACAACTGCAGCATCGATTCCAATCGCTTTGACAGAAGCTTGGGAACAAGGAAAAATCAAATCTGGAGACACAGTTGTTTTAGCCGCTTTCGGAAGTGGATTCACTTGGGCGAGTGCTATTATTAAATGGTAAATTAATTCATCTTGCATTATATTTAAAACCTGCTCTGTTAAGAGCAGGTTTTTTTATACTTTAGTACTGTCATTGAGGGGAACAAAGCAATCTCACAGCTAATATTACGTTACTAATTAAAAATGAGATTGCTTTGTTCCTCGCAATGACAAACTATGAGAAAATAGATTATAATCAAAATGAAAAAAAATCAACTTGAAATAGCATGTTTTAATTACGAATCGGCAATAATCGCTCAGGAAAATGGTGCGGACCGAATCGAATTATGTGATAATATGAAACTTGGCGGAACTACACCAAATCCGATTTTGGCAGTTAGAGTACGCGAAAAGTTATCTATAAAAATGCACGTTATTATAAGACCTCGAGGTGGAGACTTTGTTTATACAGATGATGAGTTTGTTGAAATGAAACAAGACATCAAACAATTTAAAAAACTTGGAGTTGATGGTTTTGTGTTTGGAATTTTAAAAGAAAATGGAAATATAAATAAAAGACGAAATAAAGAACTAGTCGATTTAGCGCATCCACTTTCATGTACCTTTCATCGTGCTTTTGATGTTGTAAAAGATGTCAAAAAATCTCTTAAAGATGTAATTGACTGCGGATTTAATGCAATACTCACTTCTGGTCAGGGAATAAATGTTGAAGAAGGAATATTTGATTTAGAAAAAATTCAAAAATGGGCCAAAGACCGAATTGAAATTATGCCTGGTGGAGGTTTGCGATCCTCTAATATTAAATTATTGCAGGATAAACTCGAGCCAACATTTTATCATTCATCGGCAATAACAGATAATACGGAAACTGCAAATCCGGAAGAAATTAAAGAATTGCGAAATTTTTTATAATCAGGATATAAAATAAGAAAGCCTGGAGTTGGCATACTCTAGGCTTTCTTTTTCTACAAGAACTATTAAAATCTACTAATAAAAGCGGGATTAAAACATTCCACCACCACCTTTGTTAGTGTTATCTTCTCTTTGTTTACGTTGTAAATTTTTGATTTTTCCTCCACCAAAGTTGTAGGTTAAACCAACATAAACCGTTTGACTTTCCCATCTAAACTCACCTGTTTGCGGATAAGGATAAATTCCGTCAAAAGAATATTTCATCGTATTGAAAACGTCATTAAAACGTACACTAATGTTCATCTTGTTGTCTAACAATGTATAACGCGAACCAATGTCCATTTTGTACATTTCATTTCTTTTTTGTTGAATCTCATTAACTGGTCCTCTGAAAAAACCGAATAATAAAAAGCTTAAACGTTTTGTAGGTTTGAAATTTGAATTCATACGAGCATTAAATGCTGAAGTTGTAACACTTCTTTGAAGTGGCGAACTTGTGCTTGTTGCCGGATCAAATTCAAAAACAACACCTTCTTGTTTTATGCTTGAAAAATCAATAGATGGTTGGATATCCCACCATTTTGCAATTTTATAATTAAGAGATAAATCAAAACCATAAGCACTATTGTGGTCATAATTCGTGAAACTTAAAATTTGTTTGTATCCTGAAGGATCATTAGGATCAGGACTTAATGTTCTGCTGATCTGATCATTAATGCTTCTTACGAAAACACCCGCTGTTACACTTCCTTTTTCAAGAGTTTTAGTGTAATTTACTTCTACAGAGTTTGTAAACTGAGGTCTTAATTCAGGATTTCCGTATGATGTTACTAACGGAGTAGAAAACTCACGAATAGGTTTTGTCTGCTCTAAACTTGGGCGGTCAACACGACGGCTGTAGCTTAATTGCAATACATTTTTTTCATTCAGATTATAAGTTAAATAGGCTGAAGGATATAATGTGATATAATCATCATCAAATTTTGTTTCACCATGATTTAAGTTTGCAGCAACTTTATAGCTCTCAAAACGAGTTCCTAATTGGTAACTGAATTTTTTGAATTTCTGACCAAAAGTTACGTAAGCTGAATAAATATCTGTATCATAAGTATAGTTAGAAACTTGGTCTTCAGTAGCAACTAAAGGATTTCCAGTGGTATAATCATTGTTTGATCTTGTTATTCTGGCTTCAGCACCAGCTTCAAGAGTCGTTTTGTCGTTTAACGGATTTACGTAATCAACATTGATTGTGCTTAATTTTCTTTTGTCACCAATAAAATCACTATAAACGATATCATTTGTTGAATTGTCTGGTCGTGTTGTTTGCGTGTCGAAACTTGCATCTTGACTTACTTTAGTATCACTATAGTTTCCTTCAAAATCTAAAGTATGTCCTTCTTTTTTAAAGATATGTTTGTAGGCTAAATTGTAAGTTCCGGTTTTACTTGGACCATGGTATCTTGAATTCTGATAGATGTTCAAAATATTTGGATCACCATTATTGTAATCAATATCGGTTAATACAATTCCGGTTCCGGTCGATTTATTTTGATTGGTATAAAAAGACAACGTATTGTGATCATTGATTAAATAATCCATACCCACTTTATACAAGTAGTTATCATTATCATTCGAAATATCTAAATTTTGATTAACCGGCTGATCTAATCTTACGATATGACCTTCATTATAATATGTACCAAAATTTTGTCCAGCATTTCCAAAAAAGTTTACTTTCCCGGTTTTATAATTCAAATCTAATGATTGATTGTATTTTGCAGTGTCTCCAAAAGTAATACCACCACTGTAGCTTCCGTTGAAACCAGTGTTAGCATTTTTGTGCAAAATGATGTTGATGATACCTGACATTCCTTCCGGATTGTATTTTGCACTTGGATTTGTAATCAACTCAATTTTTTTGATAGAAGTCGATGGAATTTGTTTTAACAATTGAGCAGGATCAATATTTGAAGGTCTTCCGTCAATTAATACACGTACATTGTCATTTCCACGAAGTGAAAGTTTTCCGTCCTGATCTACGTTTACTGACGGAATGTTGCTCATAATATCAGATGCAGAAGCTCCGGCAGTTGTTAAATCTTTTCCGACAGTAATTACTTTTCGGTCAATTTTTTGTTCCATTGTAGAACGTTCAGCAACTATGTTTACACCTTTAAGCTGAGTAGCTTCTTCTTCAAGAGAAACATTAACAGTTGCCGTTTTTTTATTGTCGCTTAAAATTACAGAACCAATGTATTTTCTAAATCCAATATATTGAATCTCGATTGTATAACTTTTTAAAGCTAAATTTTTAATTGTAAAGTCTCCATTGTCATCTGTATTGACTCCTGAAACTACTTTTCCGTTGTCTTTGATAGAAACTGTTGCGTAAGAAATTGGTGCGTTATTCGATTTTTCGGAGATTTTTCCCGACACTGTTCCTGTGTTCTGGGCCTGAGCTGTTGCAATTACTCCTAGTAATGCGAACAGAAAGAATTTTAATTTCATAATAGTGCTAGTTGATTATTTTGATTTGATTGATGATGATTGTTTTTTTGTTTTTGTTAGATTTTTTTTGGCTTTAAATGAATTCAAAGTTCCTATTAAGACTCTTTTATTGTTGATATGTTACAAGGAAAAACCAAAAAAATATCTTTTTTATTTTATTTGTGCTGTTTTATAGGAGATTAGCGTTTTAATTTTTTGATAATTTTAACATTCAAAACCAAATACTTTTTAAGAAATTCTAAGCGTTTTATTCAATTTTATATGTTTTTCATTTTCTGTAATTGACGAATAAGCAGTATCTTTGCTCACTTTAAAATAAGTTTACATGTCATTATCACAAATTCTTACACCTTCAATACAAAAAGCAATACAAGCATTATTTGATGTTACTGTTGATAAAATCGAATTTCAAACAACCAGAAAAGAGTTTGAAGGGGATATTACAATGGTAATTTTTCCATTATTGAAAGTAATCAAAAGCAATCCTGGCGAACTTGGAAATAAAATCGGGAATTATTTAGTTGAAAATGTTTCTGAAGTTGCCCGCTTTAATGTGGTTTCAGGTTTTCTGAATATTGTAATTGCAGATAGTTATTATTTGAATTTCTTTAATGAAATAAAAGACAATACAAAGTTTGGGTACGTAACCCCAAATCCAGAGGATAAAGCTATAATGGTGGAATATTCTTCGCCAAATACCAATAAACCTTTACATTTAGGTCACGTTCGTAACAATTTGTTAGGATATTCTGTTGCTGAAATTATTAAAGCTTCAGGTAAAAAAGTATACAAAACGCAAATCATCAACGATCGTGGAATTCATATCTGTAAATCGATGTTGGCCTGGGAGAAATTCGGAAATGGAGAAACTCCTGAAAGTTCAAATTTAAAAGGAGATAAATTAGTTGGTAAATATTATGTGGAGTTTGATAAAGCTTATAAAGCAGAAATTAACCAATTAATAGAAACCGGTAAAACTGAGGAAGAAGCAAAAAAACAAGCACCTATTATTGTTGAAGCACAAGATATGCTTAAGAAATGGGAAGCTGGTGATGAAAAAGTAATTGAGCTTTGGAAAATGATGAACCAATGGGTTTATGATGGTTTTGCAACAACTTATACTAATCTTGGAGTTAATTTTGATAAATATTACTACGAAAGTAATACGTATTTATTAGGAAAAGATGTTGTTCAGGTTGGACTTGATAAAGGTGTTTTTGAAAAAGATCCTGATGGTTCAGTTTGGATAGATTTAACCGATGAAGGTTTAGATCGTAAAATCGTTTTGCGTTCTGACGGAACTGCGGTTTATATGACACAAGATATTGGAACTGCAATTCAGCGTGTGAAAGACATGCCAGATGTTGGTGGGATGGTTTATACCGTTGGAAACGAACAAGATTATCATTTTAAAGTATTATTTTTAATTCTGAAAAAATTAGGTTTTGACTGGGCTTCAAGCTTATATCATTTATCATACGGAATGGTTGATTTGCCTTCAGGGAAAATGAAAAGTCGTGAAGGAACTGTCGTTGATGCCGATGATTTGATGCAGGATATGACTGATACGGCTAAAAGAATTTCTGAAGAGTTAGGAAAACTAGATTATTATTCTACAGAAGAAAAAGCTAAACTTTATAAAACAATAGGTTTAGGAGCTTTAAAATATTATATTTTAAAAGTAGATCCTAAAAAACGTATTTTGTTTAATCCGGAAGAATCTGTTGATTTTGCCGGAAATACAGGGCCGTTTATACAATATACATATGCGAGAATTCAATCGATAATCCGTAAAGCTGATTTTGATTTTTCTGCAACAACAAATACCGAAGAGCTTCACGAAAAAGAAAAAGAATTGGTGAAACAAATCGAACTTTTCCCAGAAGTAATTCAGAATGCAGCACAAAATCACAGTCCGGCTTTGCTCGCCAATTATACTTATGATTTGGTAAAAGAATACAATTCATTTTATCAGTCGGTGCATATTTTAGGAGAAGTTGATTTAACTAAAAAGATTTTCAGAGTGCAGCTTTCGCAAAAAGTTGCTGAGGTTATTAAGTCTGCATTTACATTATTAGGAATCGAAGTTCCGGAGAGAATGTAAACGTTTAATTATAAAAAGTAAAGAGCCGATAATTTTTTATCGGCTCTTTTTTTATGCGTAATATTTGGCAAAAATTGAGAAATATAAATCTTTACAATCAACGAATAAAATTAATATGATGAATAGGTTAAGGATTTGTTAGACTGAATTTTCTTCTAAAAAAAATGACTTTAGATTTGTAAATGTTAATATTATACTTATGTTTACAGTAAGAAAATGATTTATAAAAATATTCTGAAAAGCCAATAAACAGAGGAGATCCCCAGATCTTTTATGATTTAAAATAATCGAGGAAGCTGAAAATCGTAAGAGTAAGCAAAACCAAAAACATGAACAAAATGATTAAAAAACCTCTTTTCGTACTGGCATTTTTATTTGCGCTTAGTACAATGAATGCACAAGATTTAGTTTCTCCTTCTTATGGATTCTCTCACAGTAAAACAGCCTACATTACTTTGGCAGATGGTACAGAAATTAACGGAACTATCAAAGATATTGATAGAGAAAAAGGATTAATTGAGTATATTAAATTACAAGACGCAGCAGGAAAAAAACACAAACTAAAACCAGAAGATATTAAGTTTATGTACTTGCCACCAAGCGGACTTGATAATTTAACTAAAAGCTTAGATTTTATTTCTGATTTTCAAAAATGGAGCGATGATAAATTGAACCAAGAGTACATAAAAGAAGGTTACGCCTATTTTGAAACTGCTGATGTACAAATCAAAAAGAAAAAAGAAAAATTATTAATGCAACTCTTAAACCCGGGATTTAGTAAAGAGTGCAAAATATACTGTGATCCACATGCAAAAGAAACTACTTCATTAGGAGTTGGTGGAGTTAAATTTGTTGGAGGAGATGCAAAATCTTACTATGTAGCTAAAAAAGATGCGCCAGCAGTTTTATTAAAGAAAAAAGAGTATAAAAAAGAATTTGCACCATTATGGGGTAGCTGTGAAAAAGTAATTTCTGCAAATCCTGAGCCTAAGTGGACAGATTTAACAAAACATGTTGTTTCTTACTCTGAGTGTGTAGAGTCAAAATAATACTTGTTTAAAATATATAGAATAAAAAAAAGCCGATAGCATTAAAACTATCGGCTTTTTTACAACTAACACAAACCATTTTTATTTTACGAACTTATCGATAATTTTGTCTGTTTCTGCTTTTGAAGTGTCTGGTTTTAAATCAAACAAAAGAGAATACAAAGCTTTTCTATCCACTTTAGCTTCTAAGTTTAAGTCTTGATGTCTGTCAAACAGCGTTTGCCATTTGTCACGAACATTTTTCCATAGGGCATTATTTTCTTTCCACCATTTTTGAGCAGCAGCACATTTAATATCCGGAACTTTAGTATAAACATCAAATCCTTTTTCTTGTGCTAACAATACATCTTTTCCGCTGTCATCTCTAACTAATTTGTCATTGTCTTGCTCATGATTCCATCCAGTTGAGGTAATTTCATGAATGTTTCTTCTTTTTAAAACATTATAATCATTACGTTTCGTTTGTTCTCTTCTTGGTAGAGGAGCATCAGCAACGTTTGCCCAATAATCTTTTCCGTCAACATGTACCCAGGTTGATGATCCTTCGTATCTTGGACTATCATCTACCTGATATACTTTTTGAGTCCACTGTCCTTTAACAGCTTTCTTGTCTAATTTTTTGTATTTCCACGATGTTGCTTTATCGAATGAATATAAGTCTGTGTTTTCAAAAAGCCAGTCTTGTCTCCAGTGTTTGATAATCATATCATCACTTACTATTAATAGGTGCTGCATCACAATTTTGTTTGGCGTATCTTCTAATAAATCAACCCATTCTAAAGCAGACTCATGTTTAGTTTCTGACGGTTTGTACGTAAGAGTGTCTTTTGGATATGAAAAAGTTTCAGTAAAATTAAATTTCACTTCGTAACAACCACACATTGATTTTATTGATTTAATGTCTTGCTGCTTTTTATCCTGGCTAAAACCAAGAGTACAAGTCAAAGCCATTACGGCCGAAAAATAGAGGCTTTTTGTAATCATAACTTATTGTTTTGTTTTAAAAATTTTTTGCAAATATATAAATTTTATTTAGAACAAATAAAAATAGTTATTATATTTGCGGTCTTATTCAGACTTAATAAAAATAATGAAAATTAAAATTACTCTTTTTATAGCGATACTTTTTTATCAAATTTCTTTTGCCCAGAAGAAAGATACTACAGCTGTAAATAAACTTTCAGAGGTTGTTGTTACTGGACAGTTCGAACCTCAATCCATAAAAAAATCAGTATTTAATGTTCGTGTTATTTCAAACCAGGATATTCAAAATTTAGCTGCAAATAATTTATCTGATGTTTTAAATCAATATTTAAATATTACCGTAACTCCAAGCGGAACAAGCGGGAGATCTACAGTTTCTTTATTTGGTTTAGATGCGCAATATTTTAAGATTTTGGTTGATAATGTTCCTTTGATAAATGAGGCAGGTCTGGGGAATAATATAGACTTATCACAAATTAACCTTAATGATGTAGATCATATTGAAATTGTTGAAGGTTCAATGGGAGTTAGTTACGGAGCCAATGCGGTAAGTGGTGTTTTAAATATCATTACAAAGAAAAATTCAAAATATAAGTGGGGAATTACGGCGTACGTTCAGGAAGAAACGGTTAATAATGAATATGCTCTTTTTGATAAAGGACGTCATATCCAATCTTTCAGGGTTACGCATTCATTCAACAATAATTGGTACGTATCGGCCGGAATTAATCGTAACGATTTTCAGGGTTTTTTAGATGATAAGAACGGGGTAAATTATGCTCAAAATGATGGTACGCGTGGTTACAGATGGCTCCCGAAAGAACAATTAAATGGTACGGCGACCATCGCATATCAAAAAAATAGCTTTCGTTTCTTTTATAAATTTGAATTTTTGGATGAAGATGTAGATTATTATAACAGTACTGTACAATCTGGATATAATGATATATTAGGCTCTTATCGTTATGGCGAAGATAGCAGGTATTTTACAAACAGGTATTTTCATAACTTAAATGCTACAGGTAGATTGTTCTCGCAATTGAATTATAATGTTTCGCTTTCTCATCAAAAACAAGCGCGTGATGTTGAAGATTTTAGATATAATTTGTCTACTAAAACAGAAAGCATGAATGTTACTGTGAAAGACCAGTCAATGGAAGTTCTTTATTCTACAGGAACTTTGAACAACTTCTTTTCAGATAAAACAATCGATCTTCAATTAGGGTATGAATTCGTAAACAATCGTGGTTATTCTTTAGTTCAGGAAGCAAATAATATTTTTAGTCCGGTTCGCAAAACGCTTGAAAACTATGATTTCTTTGCTTCTTCTGAGATTATGGCAACTCATAAATTTTCTATAAGACCAGGAATAAGATTTTCTGCTCAGTCTCAGTTTGATAATCAATATGCTTCTTCTTTAGGGTTAAGATATTTGTTTGATAAAGGAATTGAACTTCGCGGTTCTTATGGAAACTCTTTCAGAACGCCAACTTTTGATGAATTGTATTCAAAACAAATTTTTGACGGACACTTTTTTACCGGAAATGAGAATTTAATTCCGGAAACAAGTACTTCATATGAAACAAGTCTGAAGAAAATGACATTATTTTCTTCAGGATTGCAACTTTCAAACACATTTGCCGGAAGTTATTTAAATGTTGATGACCGAATCGGAATGGCTTTGGTAAGATTCAATCCAGATACTGGAAATCCGGAATATCAATATATCAACATCAGTAAATATAAGATGTGGAATTTCTCTACAATGAATCAATTGAAAAAAGACAATTTCACTTTTAATTTTGGAGCGGCACTAATTGGAATTTCTCAGAAACTTGAAAATCTGGAATTTACTTCAGATGATAAATTTCTTTATTCTTTTAATTTAAATGCCAGTTTTTCATATACGCTTCCAAAATGGAAAACGATTATGTCAGCATACTATAAGTATAATGGTAAAACACAGCAATATATTGCGGGTAGCTCATCTTATGTTTTATCTGAAATTGACCCAAGTAATTGGCTCGATGCTTCTATTCGCCAAAACTTCTTCAAAGATCATTTTGAAGTAACGGTTGGTGCAAGAAATATTCTTGACGTAACGAATGTAACTCAAACGGGAACCGGTAGTGCTGCAGGGCATGCAGGATCTGGCGAAGTAATGCTTGCCTACGGGCGTTCCTATTTTTTGAAATTAGCATATAACCTTAATCTTTAAATATAAATACACATACAATGAAAAAGTTATTATTTTTATCAATCGCGTTACTATCATTAGCATCATGTTCAAGTGATGAGGATACTAAAGTTGAAATCCCAACGGTGGGAGAAACTTTGAAGACTTCTGTTGGTGGGCCAAACCAACCAAATCAATTATATCTTGATTTAAGTGCTGCAGAAACTAAATCAGTAAACAGAGCTTCTTGGGATTTCGGATTTTCTACTGGTTCAGAATTTAGAGTAATCATCAACGGTTCAATTAAAATGGCTGTTAAAAAGCTTGCTACTTCAGACATTACTTTATCTCAGGCAAGTGATGCAAATGTTTCAGTTGGAGCTGGTGAAACTCTTGCTTCTAATGGATTTGTTGATCATCCAAATGGAGTTTTAACAGGAACAGCAATTGCAGAAATTTCTGCTACAGATGCTGATAACAAAGTATACTTAGTAAATCTTGGATCTGCAGTTTCTACTACTCAGCCAGCTGTTGGTTCAGTTAGTGTTGATGGAGAAGCAAGAGGATGGAAAAAAGTTAGAATCTTAAGAAGTGGAAATGGATATAAAATTCAATACGCTGACTTAACTTCTGCAACTTTTACAGAGAAAACAATCTCAAAAGATGCTGATTTTAATTTCACATTTTTTAGTTTAACTTCAGGCAATACTGTTTCAGTTGAACCTGCAAAAGCGAAATGGGATTTAAATTTCACCACTTTTACGAATTACTTAAACATGGGTAGCGGCGAGGTAACATACGGTTATGCTGATTTTATTACTACAAACTCAAAAGGAGGAACACAAGTATACCAGGTATTAACTTCTGTTAAAACTTACGAAGCTTTTGTAAAAGCAGATGTAGTTGAAGCAAACTTTACTGTTTCTGCAACAGATCAAAGAGTAATTGGAGCAAACTGGAGAAATGGTGGTGGACCAACTTCATTGCCAAGTATTAGAACAGATCGTTTTTATGTTGTTAAAGATGCAGTTGGAAATTACTACAAAGTTAAATTCCTTGCTATGACAAATGATGCAGGTTTAAGAGGGAATACTACTTTAGAATATGCAATATTAAAATAAAAACAGATCAAAAAATCATTAAAAAAATTACAGGAATAATTCAAACTCTGAAACAATTCCGAATTAAAAATTAGTTAATCATTAGCTTTGTTTTTTTATTTTTTTTGAGAGAGGTTAGATAAAATCTAACCTCTTTTTTTGTTTTTTATTTTAATGTTAAAAAGGGTTGTAAATTAATGTTTAACCCTATCTTTGCACATGTTTTTTTAATATGGAATTAACAGGAAATTTTAATATTTTTCAGTCCAAGCCATTCTTCAAATTATAAGTAATAAGTGAATACAAAGTCCTATTTTTTTCAGTCTTTCGCAATTGTCGCACTGGCATTCATCGCCTTTATTGGATTCAAACAAGTTTTACCGGATAAAATCTTTTCGGATAGTAAAATAGATTCTAAAAATGTATTAATTGATAGTTTACTTTTAGAGTCGGTTGCTAATGACTCTTTGTCTTTGGAAAGTGATAGTATTGCTCAGGCAGAACAAGAGGAAGCACAGAAAGAAATTGTTTTTGAAGATACAGAAGGAATTGAATTTCCATCAGAAACTTTTGAAAACTATAAAGGATATCAATATCTGGTTTCTTTTTACGAAAAGTTATATCAATTGGAAAAAAATCCACAATCTAAAGTCCGAATCGCTTATTATAGCGACTCTATGACGGATGGCGATTTAATTGTTCAGGACGTAAGAACCAATTATCAGGAACGCTTTGGAGGAAATGGAGTTGGATTTGTATCAATAACTTCAGAATCTGCCGCATCGCGTGGTTCAGTAAAATCAGTTTATTCTAAAAACTGGAAAACACAATCGTATTTAAATGTAAAAAGACCAATAAGTCCTTTCGGAGTAAATGGTCATGTGTTTTTTGCAAACGATAAAACCAATGCAACCTGGGTGCAATACGAAGCAGGAACGAATAAATATTCTACGACTTTAGACAATCCGGTATTGTTTTACGGAAAATCAGCTAAGAGAGGAAATGTAAACTTTATTATTGGTAAAGACACACTTCGAAAAAATCTTGTTCCAGGTAATTTGGTTAACAGCCTAAAAGTAACTTCAGGAAGTATAAAAGCATTCAAAGCCAATTTTGTCCATGCCGATTCTATTCCTATTTATGGATTTAATTTCGATAATGGAAGTGGAGTTCACGTAGATAATTTTTCGCAAAGAGGAAATTCGGGCCTCCCAATTTCAATGTTTGATGCCGATGTAATGAGAGCTTTCAATAATAATTTAAAATATGATTTGGTTGTCCTGCATTACGGAACCAACGTTTTGAATTATGGTACCAAAAATTATTATTGGTATGAAAAAGGAATGAAAAAAGCTGTGAATAAAATAAGAGAATCTTTTCCCGGAGTTTCTATTCTGATTGTTTCGACTGCTGATAAATCAACGAAATATGATCTGGAAATGAAAACAGATTCAGCCGTTGTTCCTTTAATGAAGGCGCAAAAAAGATATGCTTTAGAATCAGAATCTGGTTTTGTGAATTTGTATACGTTAATGGGCGGTGACGGTTCTATGGTAAAATGGGTTGATGAAACGCCTGCAAGAGCCAATAAAGATTATACGCATTTTAATCAACGCGGAGCGAAGGCTATCGGAAGATTATTATACGATCAGTTAAATAAAGGTTACGAAGAATATAAAATATTGCGAGAGAAACGTGACACCGTTTCTCGTCAGCAAAGAGCAGCACGAAAAACAAACACAGATTCCGTTTCTGTAAAAAAAGATAGTGTAAATGAATAAACTAATTATTTTCTTTTGTTGTCTCTTTTTATCGCCAAATGATAAGATTCAGAAGACAGTCCCGCTTCCAATAACCAAGCCTATGAGTAGTAAAATTGATACAACCACAGTTGATTCTTTTTCTGATGATAAGATTTATAACGCAAAAGCATTAGAAAGGATTTTTCAAAAATTAAATGAAAATGAAAGCCAGAAAAGTCAGAAGATAAATATTGTTCATATTGGCGATTCTCATATTCAGGGTGATTTAATGACCAATGAAATTAGAAAAAACCTGCAGCAACGATTTGGAAACGCAGGACGAGGTTTGGTTTTTCCTTATCAATTGGCCAAAACAAACGGATCTTATAATGAACGTTTCCGATCAAACCGAACCTGGGAAAGTTATCGAAATATTCACCCGCATAAAAATTATCCGGTTGGTTTGAGCGGAATTGGACTTTGGAGAGACAATGACGGTTTTGCAGTGGAACTGAATGTAAAAGATCCTGC
The DNA here is from genome assembly GCF_058808175.1 of Flavobacterium sp. GW821-FHT11G01. NCBI lineage: Bacteria > Pseudomonadati > Bacteroidota > Flavobacteriia > Flavobacteriales > Flavobacteriaceae > Flavobacterium > Flavobacterium sp. GW821-FHT11G01. The sequence continues at coordinate 312,246 of NZ_JBXARK010000006.1, forward strand.
TTACAAGTTCAATACAATTAAGATTATCACGCCTCAAAACCAGAATATGTTTGATTTGGCAACATCGTCTCAAACCAATATTATTCAGTCGACAGAGCGAAAAGTAATTACGCATAAAATAAAAAAAGGAGAAGCAATTTCAACAATTGCAGATAAATATAATATTTCGGTTGCTGAAATAAAAAGCGCAAACAGATTAAAATCAAACAATATTCGCGCCGGAAGAACATTAAAAATTCCAACGAATGAAACAAAACCAAAAACAATTAAAAGTTCAGCGTTTGTTTCTTTAAATGTAGAATCAGATTCATTTTGTCATTATTACAATTCTGAAAAAGCATTAGATAAAATCTTTTTGATTCCGAATAAAGAGGCGACGAAATTTGAATTAAACGGAATTGTTTTAGAGAAAGATGCGCCGGGAGTACTTTATAGCAGTATTGGTGTAAACGGAGCAAAATATTCAGATTATAATAAATATCCGTTATTCTTTGAGCAATTAAAAGCTTTGCATCCGGATTTGCTGGTTTTTTCGCTAGGAACAAACGAAAGCTATGATCATATGGAAGCTTCGGCCTATATCAAAGAATTACGCCAGTTTATAAAAAATATAAAAGAGCAAAATATCAATGTTCCTATAATTGTGATGACGCCGCCACCTTCTTTCCTAAAAGCAAGAAGACCTAATATTTACGTTCATGATTATGCAAAAAGTATCCTCGGAATTGCAAAAGAAGATGGTTTTGCAGTTTGGGATTTATATGATGAATTTGGTGGGATGGAAGGTGTTCGACAATTAAAAGCAGAAAAAATAATTGGTCCGGATTATGTTCATTATTCTAAAAAAGGATATGAAAAACAAGGAAACTTGTTTACACAGGCGTTTTTAAAAGCATACGATAATTTTAAATTAAAAAATTAAGTTGATTACAATTGATAGCATAAATAATTGGTTTGTTCAAAACTTTGGGGAAGTTACTTTAGAGCAGGCTAAAAGTTGGTTTATTTATAATCCCGACGAAAAATTATTGTTTAATACCGGTTTATTTTTAGGTTTATTTCTGGTTTTTTATTTTGTGTATGGCTTTTTACGCAAGACATTTTATTTGAGATTAACGTATGTTATTCTGTTCTCGCTTTTCTTTTATTATAAGTCAAGCGGAATTTACTTTTTACTATTATTACTTTCTTCAGTTGTAGATTATGGCTTAAGCCAAATCATTTTTAAAGCAACAAAAGACAGTACAAAGAAAATATATCTGGTAATAAGTGTAATCTTGAATTTGGGATTATTGGGATATTTCAAGTACATGAATTTTATGATTGTAACTTACAATGATATGTTTCAGGGAAATTTCCAGTTGCATGATGTTTTTCTTCCGGTTGGGATTTCGTTTTATACTTTCCAGTCGATGAGTTATATTATTGAAATTTATCGTGAAGAAATTAAGCCAACAAAAAACTATATCGAATATTTATTTTTCGTTTCATTTTTTCCGCAGCTAGTTGCCGGACCAATTGTAAGAGCGAAAGACTTTCTGCCTCAGATTTATCAAAAATTAAACCTTACAAAGCAAGATGTAAACAACGCTTTGTTTTTGATTATTGGAGGTTTAATCAAGAAAACCGTTATTTCAAATTACATCTCAATAAACTTTGTTGACCGTGTTTTTGATACGCCGATGAGTTATACCTCATTCGAAAATTTAATGGCTTCTTATGGATATGCTATTCAAATTTATTGTGACTTTTCAGGATATTCAGATATGGCAATCGGAATTGCTTTATTGCTAGGGTTTAAATTACCAGCCAACTTTAGAACACCCTATAAATCGGTTTCTATTACTGATTTTTGGAGAAGATGGCACATCTCGCTTTCAACCTGGCTTAAGGATTTCTTATATATCTCTATTGGAGGAAATCGTGAAGGTTCATTCGCCGGATTCTTATTTCCAAGTTTATTCTTCTTCGGATTATTGCTTTGGGGAATTACCAATGTCAATACCAGTATTATTCCGTTAGCAATAGCTATTGGATCAATTGTTGTTTTTTGTCTTTCCTTTTTGCTTTCAAAGAAGAAAAACCAAACGTTGGTAACCAATTTTAATTTGTTTACAACGATGCTTTTAGGAGGATTGTGGCACGGAGCCGGAGCACAATTTATAGTTTGGGGAGCTTTACACGGATTAGCATTAGCAGTTCATAAAATTTTCATGGAACTTTTTCCTTCCAAAAAAGAAGGTCCAGGCTGGTTATGGAAATTCTTCTCCATTTTAATTACATTCCATTTCGTAGTTTTCTGCTGGATCTTTTTCCGCGCCAGAGACTTCGAAACAGCGTTGCAAGTGATAAACAATATCGGCCAGTTAACTTTCGAACCAGAAAATTGGAAAGCAATAATTTTAGGCTATAAAAACGTATTTTTATTAATGCTGTTTGGTTACGTTTGGCATTTCTTGCCAGAAGTTGTCACAGACAAAATGAAATGGGTTTTCGATAATACACCATTGTTATTAAAAGCTGTAATTCTGGGCTTCGTTTACTGGATTGTTTACGCAACAGCTGTCGCAGGGTCACAGCCGTTTATCTATTTCCAATTTTAATTAGAAGGTTCAAAGGAGCAAAGTTACAAAGGCGTAAAGGTTTATATCCTTTGCGCTTTTTAATTTATAGCCACGGATTAAAGGATTTAAAAGATTTTTAATATCTGCTTAAATCTTTTAAATCTGCGTGAAATAAAAACTTTGTGCTTTAGTGTCTTCGTGGCAAAATTGCAGTTAAATAAAAATTGCCTGAAATATCTAATTAGATTATCTTTGCACTTCAAATAAAGAAAATAGTATGTTTGATAATTTAAGTGATAAGTTAGATAAAGCGTTCCATATATTAAAAGGACACGGTAAAATTACAGAAGTAAACGTTGCCGATACCTTAAAAGAAGTTCGTCGTGCCTTATTAGACGCCGATGTTAACTTTAAAATTGCCAAAGATTTTACAACCAAAGTAAAAGAAAAAGCAATTGGTCAGGACGTTTTAACAACGCTTCAGCCAGGACAATTATTGGTGAAGCTGGTAAAAGATGAGTTGACAGAATTAATGGGTGGCGATGTTGCCGGAATTAATCTTTCAGGAACTCCATCTGTGATCTTAATGTCAGGATTGCAAGGTTCTGGTAAAACTACTTTCTCAGGAAAATTAGCCAACTTTTTAAAGACTAAGAAAAATAAAAAACCACTTCTTGTAGCGTGTGATATCTACCGTCCTGCGGCGATCAATCAGTTGCATGTTGTTGGAGATCAAATAGGTGTTGAGGTTTACTCAGAACCGGAAAATAAAAATCCTGTTGAAATTGCTCAAAACGCAATCAAACATGCAAAAGCAAACGGTTTCAATGTAGTTATTGTCGATACAGCCGGACGTTTGGCAGTAGATCAGGAAATGATGGATGAAATTGCTCGCGTTCACAAAGCAATTCAGCCTCAGGAAACTTTGTTTGTTGTTGATGCAATGACAGGACAAGATGCTGTAAACACGGCAAAAGCTTTCAATGATATCTTGAATTTTGATGGAGTTATCTTAACGAAATTAGATGGAGATACTCGTGGTGGAGCTGCAATTTCGATTAAATCGGTTGTAAACAAACCAATCAAATTTGTGGGTACTGGAGAGAAAATGGAAGCAATTGATGTTTTCTATCCGGATCGTATGGCTGAGCGTATTCTTGGTATGGGTGACGTTGTGTCGCTTGTAGAAAGAGCACAAGAGCAATTTGATGAAGAAGAAGCCAGAAAACTTCAAAAGAAAATTGCTAAAAACGAATTTGGTTTTGATGATTTTTTAACGCAAATTCAGCAAGTAAAGAAAATGGGTAATATGAAAGACTTGGTTGGAATGATACCAGGTGCTTCAAAAGCCATGAAAGATGTAGAAATCGAAGATGATGCTTTCAAACATATTGAAGCGATCATTCACTCGATGACGCCAATCGAAAGAAGCAAACCCGCCATAATCGACGTAAAAAGGAAAGCCAGAATCGCTAAAGGTTCCGGAACGAAAGTCGAGCAAGTAAATCAGTTAATGAAGCAATTCGACCAAATGAGCAAAATGATGAAGATGATGCAAGGTCCGGGCGGAAAAAACCTGATGAAAATGATGGGAGGCATGAAAGGAATGCCAGGCGGAATGCCGAGATAAAGAAAATTTTGTTTAAGGTTTAAAGTTTCAAGTTACTTGGGATTTTAGACCTTAAATTTTATAATTATATTAATAAAAGAGAAGCAGTTAACTTCTCACTTCTAACATAAAACATTTAACTTAAAAGAAATGCAACTACTAGACGGTAAAAAAACAGCAGAAGATATTAAAAACGAAATTGCAGCCGAAGTTCAATCCATAAAAGCAGCCGGAGGAAAAGTGCCTCATTTAGCAGCCGTTATTGTGGGGAGCAACGGAGCAAGTTTAACTTACGTAGGAAGTAAAGTAAAATCTTGCCAGCAAATTGGTTTCGATTCAACTTTAGTTGCTTTGCCTGAAGATATTACCGAAGCAGATTTATTAGCTAAAATAAAAGAATTGAACGAAGATGATAATCTTGATGGATATATTGTTCAGTTGCCTTTACCAAAACATATCGATGAGCAAAAAATTCTTTTAGCAATTGATCCTGATAAAGATGTAGATGGTTTTCATCCAACAAACTTCGGAAGAATGGCGCTTGAAATGGAAAGTTTCATTCCGGCAACACCATTCGGAATTATGGAATTGTTAGAGCGTTATAAAGTAGAAACTGCAGGGAAACATACGGTTGTAATTGGAAGAAGCCACATTGTAGGCCGTCCAATGAGTATTTTAATGAGCCGTAAAGGAAATCCGGGAGATTCAACAGTTACACTAACTCACAGTCGTACTAAAAACTTAGCCGAATTCACTAAAAATGCAGATATCATAATCACTGCTTTAGGAGTTCCTGAATTCCTGAAAGCGGATATGGTAAAAGAAGGAGTAACGGTTATCGACGTTGGAATTACTCGCGTAGACGATGCATCAAACGCAAAAGGTTATGTTATAAAAGGGGATGTTGCTTTTGACGAAGTAAGCAAAAAAGCATCATTTATTACGCCAGTTCCTGGTGGAGTAGGACCAATGACCATTGCGATGTTATTAAAAAATACACTTTTAGCACGAAAAATGCGAAGCGCAAGAAATAAATAATTTATGTTCAAAATACTTAAAAAAGCCTGTTCAAATGAACAGGCTTTTTTATTGCACAATTATTTTTTTAAACACATAGAAACATAGAATTTAAGTTCTATAAAAGAATTCAAAGAGAAACAAATTTCTCTCACATAGCTATAAACTCCCACTATGTTTGTTTGAAAAAAGTGAAGCGCCTATTTCACAGTTGTAATATCTATGTTTCTATGTGTTTAAAAATCATTTTAATATTTAATTAATAGTGTAAATTTTTGGTTCTTAAAAATAAAGGATACTTTTGCACCACTTAAAAAACACTTCTCCAAATGGACGATTATTATTCGTTAGTATTAAATTAAAGTAGCTTTTGAAATTTTCAAAATGCTGCGATAACACCCTGTATTTTGAAATGAAAGCCTTTTACACAAACAACAACGGATTACTGGAAATACCAAAATGGACTCCAAATTGCTGGATTAGCATTGAAGATCCATCAGAAACAGAAAAAAAATACTTACTACAAGAACTTCAAATTCCCGAAGCATTTTATAACGATATTGAAGATGTCGATGAAAGACCGCGTATAGAAATAGAAGACGGCTGGACGCTAATCATTATGCGCGTTCCCATAAAAAGCAATGACATAAAATTACCTTTTCAAACCGTTCCGTTAGGAGTAATTTTTAAAGATGAAATTTGTGTAACAATCACTTTTTACAAAACAGAGGTCATACATGATTTTATGTTGTATTCACGCCGCAAGAACATTCAGATTAAGGATAATTTCGACTGGGTTTTAAGATTGCTTTTGTCATCGAGTGTTTGGTATTTAAAATACTTGAAGCAAGTCAATCAAAAGATAAAACTGGCCGAAGATAATTTAGAAAAATCTATCAAAAATGAAGAACTGCAGGCTTTGCTTCAAATCGAAAAATGCTTGGTATTCTTTATAACCTCATTAAAGGCAAATGATGTTTTGTTTCAGCGTATAAAAAATTTAAAAGCATATAAGGCAAATTATGACTTAGATTTACTGGAAGATGTTGAAATCGAATTGAGTCAGGCACAGGATACGGCCAATATTTACAGCAATATCCTGACCGGAATGATGGATGCTTATGCTTCTGTAATTTCAAATAATATGAATAATATCATGAAGCAGATGACTTCAATTTCAATCATCTTAATGATTCCGACCCTAATTGCCAGTTTGTACGGAATGAACGTACCGAACGGTTTAGAAGAAAGTAAATACGGAATCTGGATTTTGCTTTTAGTTTCCATAATTCTATCCACTTTTGGAGTCTTTTTATTCAAAAGAAGAAGATGGTTTTAATAAAAATAGAAGTGACAAATATAAAAGCCTGTTCATTGCGAATGGGCTTTTATATTTCATACTTTGGGCGTGACCCTATTTGCAAAAGGCGCTATTTAACAAACCGCTTATGTGCGCCTTTTGCAAATAGGGTCGGGCTATCCGCTCCGCCGCGGCGGACAGCTCCTATCCCTCACGCGACTCGTAGTTGTTAAGATCGCCCTTTCCTGCAATTCCGAAGCTTCGGGACAAAATCTTTTAGGTATAATTTTAATGCGATAAATAAAAAATCACTTTTTTAGCTTGTCAATTCAAAATAAAATATAACTTTGCAGTACAAAGTACTTTATTTATGAATCAGAAGCACCAAGAAGATTTAGCACATATTCGTTCCATGATGGAGCGCTCTTCAAGATTTATATCCCTAAGCGGGCTTTCAGGAGTTTTTGCCGGACTTTCTGCTTTAATTGGCGGTTTATATGCTTACCAGTTATTTAGAATTAATGGAGTTGATTATTTTGGCAATGGAGCTTATGACAATGTAGTTTATACCATTCCGTCTAAGTTGATTTCAGAATTAATTGTAACAGGAATCGTTATTTTAATTTGTGCATTTGTTTTTGGAGCTGCTTTTACAATCAGAAAAAGTAAAAAATACAATTTGCCAATTTGGACTTCGGCAACAAAAAAAATGTTGTTTAATCTTGCAGTTCCATTAATATCTGGAGGTGTATTTTGTTTGTCACTTTTATACCATCAAAATTATGGTTTAGTGGCGCCGGCAACTTTAATTTTTTATGGTCTGGCACTTATTAATGCCGAGAAATATACTTTCTCTGATATTAAATATTTAGGTTTTTGTGAATTAATTTTAGGCTTTATTTCTCTTTTTTTAATTGGATATGGTTTAGTTTTTTGGATCATTGGATTTGGTGTTTTGCATATCTTGTACGGATTAATAATGTTCAAAAAGTATAAATAATCCACGCAATGGGAATTATTGATAAATTAAATAAAGATTTTGAAAGCCGCGTCAGATTGGGAATTATGTCCATTCTGATGGTGAATGAATGGGTCGATTTTACCGAAATGAAAACTTTATTAAATATTACAGATGGTAATTTGGCCAGTCATGCTTCAGCGCTTGAAAAATCAGAATATATTGCAGTAAAGAAGGAGTTTGTTGGCAAAAAGCCCAAAACATCTTATAGCGTTACCGAAAGAGGTCGTTTGGCCTTTAAAGAACACTTGTCGTACCTTGAAAAATTAATGAAATCCTAGTAACCAAAATTTTTTGTTTAATTGCTTTGAAATACAAAGTACTTTTAAATTTAACAATCATGAAAAAACACCACGTTATTTTTGTTTGCAGTTTGATTTTTTTACTGCTTTTTTATAGAGAAGATCCAGGTCTTAATTGGTCTATTTTTGGACTTGTCTTAACTGGTTTTATTTGTTATTTCTTTCAGGATCGATTTACTGAAAGATCACATTTGCTTTTAGTTATCACATCCGTTTTATCTTGTCTGGCTTTTGGATGGTACGGTGATGCCGCTTCGTTTTTCGCTATGGCGCTGTCAATATTATTTTTACAGTTTAAAACTCAGGATAATAAATTAAAAATCATTCAGATTTTTCCATTGGTATTCTTAAACGGAATTACTTCTCTGGGACGCATTTGGATATTTAAACAATGGCTTCCGGAAAAGAAAATCCATAATAATTTTGCAAAAAAACTGATTGCTTTTTTCGTAATTCCGGCTATTTTTCTTGGACTGTTTTTTATAGTATATTCTTTTGGAAGCGACCATTTTTCATCATTATTTACAGATTATAAACTGGATATCGATGTTCCGCAGTTTTTATTACTAAGTATTGCAGGCTTCTATATTTCATTTAGTTTTTGGAATTATTGGGTACCGGAAATTTGCTATGAGAAAAACGAGCTGCTCGATAATGATTTTAAAAACATAACTGAAATTAAAAACCAAAATACTTTTTCATTTCTCGATATTGACTTCGAAAGAAGAAGTGGCGAAATTACTTTAGCACTTTTAAATTTGATGCTTTTGGTCTTTATAGCAACATACAATTATGAACAATTTTTTGAAGTAGTCACAGCACAGGCTTCTAAATTGAGTGCTGATACGCATGAAAGAGTAAATGCTGTTATCTTTTCAATCCTGATGGCAGTTGGTGTAATTATGTTTTATTTTAAAGGCGGATTTAATTTTGATAAAAAAGCAAGTTTTCTTAAAACACTTGCGAAAATCTGGATTTTCTTAAATGGAATTTTGATTGTAAGTACCATCATTAAAAATTCAGAATACATTTCATTTTTTGGTCTGACTTACAAACGTCTGGGAGTTTACGCTTTTCTTATTTTGGCTATTATTGGTTTAGTTTATGCTTTTTTAAAAATTACGAAGCAAAAAACTAATGCTTATTTGGTCAATCAAATGGTTTGGTACTTTTATGGAACGGTTCTTCTTTGCAGTTATGTAAATTGGGGAAATCTAATTACAAATTACAATATTGCTGTAAATAAAGGGGTAACACCACAATTCTTGAGCAGTTTGAATTTTAATGATGACACTCGAAGAGCCTATTTTTTACAAAATAATTTAGATGGAGGTAAAACCGAAATGCAAAGAGAAGAATTGATTGATTTTTATCAAAATTCTACTTTTTTATCGAAAGCTTTATATTACGATTTTTTAAACAAGAAGAAATAGTTGAGTTGAGACAGGGAATCCCATTAGTGAAGGCTAATGGGATTTTTTTTAATAATTATTTATGATGGTTTTTGGATTCAAAAAAAGAAATAACAGACTGTTAATTAATATAGTTATTACAAATTGTTAAAAGTTATTAGGAAAATGTTTACTATATTTGATTCCCAAAAAACAATTTTTCCCGTTTGTTTTTGCTTTTACTTGCTTAGAATATTTTTTAAAAAATATAAATAATCAATAATGTTTAACCTAAAAACAAATACCATGACAAAATCTACTATTAATATCGCTATTGATGCACCAACTATTCCTCCGGGACTAGATATTACTCCTAAAGATAAAGATGCTGTTCATTCTATAGGAAGTGTGACATTTAAAAAGACAAAATCGGCAGAGGTTTTATCTCCATATGTTGAGGCATATTATGATGCACATGAAAATTCTCTTCAGATACAAGCTGTTGTGTATGTTGATTCACCTCTTGTCGAAAATGAAATACTCCATTATCAAATATTTCAAAATACTTATATAGATATTGAAGGGAATCCCCAATTACAATTTTTTATAGTATACAATATGCCTGAAGAATTATCAGCAGATTTGTTCATTTATGAAATAGTATTTAACGCTAGTGACAGTTTTATTGGAGGATTCTCTAATCTGGAAAAAATACAGACTTTTCTTTGGGACTCTGATCCTGAAACTTCAAGAGGCACAGAAACGCCTGTTAGGTCAATATAATTAAGATGTTAAAAGAAAAAAAATTAGGAATAAATTTTTTAGTTGTTTTATTATTAATTTGTTTTCCTTTTATCCTTTTTCCTCAAAAAGGACATAACGACGGTTTATTGAAGGCCGAAATAAAAAAAGAAATAATTAAATATAAAGAAGAAATTAATTTTGAAAAAGCCCAGAAATTCTTTTTTGAGAAGGAGTGGGATTCAACGTTAGTTTATTCTATGAAACAACTGAGTAAGACCAATACTCTGGAATTAAATGACTATTGCCATTATTTTAGAGCGGTTAGTTTTTTAAGAAAAACACTTTTCAACGAAGCAAAAAATGAATTAAAATTGGTTTCAAAGAAATTTGTTTTTTATAATAATGTAAACTTTTTTTTAGGAGAAATAGCATTAGAACAAAATGAATTTGAAATTGCTTTACAGTATTTTAATAGTATCGAAAAATTACCTGAAAGCACTTATGATTTCAAAAAAAGTGCTGTTTTACAAAATATAGGTTCCTGTTACCTACATCTTAATAAATTTCAAAAAGCAGAAACGTATTTAATTCAAAATTCTAAATTAGAAGAGATTCAAAAAGATACTTTATTGCTTGCAGAGTCTTATCTGCTTCTTGCTAATTTGTATTACGTACAATATAAAGATAATCAGGCAATACCTTACTTTGAGAAAGCCTATATTCTTTCTAAAAAAGTAAAATCGTTTGAGATTAAAAGGATGGCTGCAAAAAATATGGCAGCTGTAGAAGAAAACAGAAAAAATTTTCAGCTCGCTTTAGTTTACAGAAAAGAATACGAAACCTGGAAAGATTCCTTAAACGACCAGAATAAAGTTTGGGCAATTGCAGATCTTGAAAAGAAATTTGCCGTAAAACAAAAACAAAAAGAAGTTGATGTACTTGCAGCAGAAAATAAAGTGAAAGTGGCCGAAAGAAATGGTTTTCTCATTTCTTCGGTTTTGCTTTTCGTTTTGTTTGGAACCGGAGTTTATTTTTACCAACAAAAAACTAAGAATAATAAAATTATTCTCGCTCAGAAAAATGAGCTGGATGAATTGAATGCCACAAAGGATAAATTATTTTCTATTGTGAGTCATGATTTACGATCTTCGGTAAATGCTCTGAAAATGAGCAATAATAAATTAATAGAAAATCTCGAGAACAAAAATTTTACTGAACTCGATGTTTTATTACATCATAATAGTACAATTGCTAATGGCGCTTATAACTTATTAGATAATTTACTTAATTGGGCATTATTACAAACTAAAAAAGCCTATTTTTTTCAGGAATCACTTCATTTAGCGACTGTTGTACAACATGTAGAATACAATTACAAACCACTAATGCTAAACAAAAATATTAATTTCGAAAACAATGTCTCGACTGAAGATTATGTATTTGCAGATTTGGATTCTGTGAAAATTATAATCAGAAATCTATTAGACAATGCAATTAAATTTTCAAAAGAAAACGGAAAAATTTCGATTTATAGCCGTACTTCATCAGAAGAGTTTTGTTATCTGGTTGTTGAAGATACGGGTATTGGCATGAATAAGTCAGTACAGGAAGAGCTCTTAAAAGAAACTATTCTGCTTTCAAAAAAGAAAAATGATGATATAATAGGAACTGGATTAGGAATGCAGTTGTGTAAAAGCCTGATTCATAAAAATGAAGGAAAACTAGAAATAGAAAGTGAAGAAAATGTTGGAACTAAGATTATTATAATACTACCAAAGTTTAAAAATCATGGATAATATCAATATACTTATTATCGAAGATACTTTTTCAGAAAGTGACAGGCTGGTTAAAGTGCTTATTGAGAATAACTATACTGTCGTTGGCGTTGCAACTACTTATAATGAAGCCCTTTTATTGTTCTATAATAATGTAGTCGATCTCGTTGTTATTGATGTTTACTTAGACGGCAAGCCAGACGGCATATCATTTGCAGAAACACTTAATACTGTTCCTGATGCATTGCGACCTTTCGTTTTTTTAACCAATTCGAGAGAACGCGAAATTTTTGACAGGGCAAAACTCACTCGTCCCTTTAGTTTTTTATTAAAACCGTACAACGAATTAGAACTTTTATATGCGTTGGAAATGGCAATTGAGAAATTCTACGGACAGAATAATGTTTTTACAGGCAAAAATCAAAATGCGGTAATGAGTGATAAATATCTTTTTATAAAGAAAAATAAAGCGCTCAAAAAAGTAAGAACAGAAGATATTTCATATGTTGAAGTTGAAGACAGATATTGTAATATAATTACAGAAACCGAAAAATTTGTAATTCTAATATCGTTAACCAAAATTTTAGAGCTTTTAGATCCTGTAAAATTTATCCGGACACATCGTAATTATATTGTGAACTCAAATAAAATTATTGAAATTGTTTTGAGTGATAATTTGATTGTTCTGCAAGGAAATTTTAAAGTTACGCTGAGCGAAAAATACAAAGACTTTGTCAGTAAATTTCGGGTGTTAAAATAATAGACTTACTTAAAAATAGAACAGCCACTTAATTTAAAAGTGGCTGTTTATGATTTTAATAATCTCCTTTTTTCTTAAATCGGGGATCGTGTTTAGATATAAATGTTGTTCTTCTGTTTGAAGCTTGGTTAGGACTTTCAACTTTGGGCAAACTCGCTTCTTCCGTTTTGCTCGAAGGTTCAATCAACTGATTTAATTCTTTGATTTCATCATCAGTCAAATCGCGGTAACGTCCAACCGGAACATCCAACGAAATATTAATAATTCGAATACGTTTCAATGCCGTTACATCATAACCTAAATATTCGGTCATTCTACGAATTTGACGGTTTAGACCTTGTGTTAATATAATTTTGAAAGTGTATTTGCTGATTTGTTCTACTTTACATTTTCGGGTAACAGTATCTAAAATCGGAACTCCATTTCCCATTCGTTCTATAAAACGATCTGTAATTGGTCTGTTTACGGTTACCGTATATTCTTTTTCGTGATTGTTTCTGGCGCGCAAAATCTTGTTTACAATATCACCGTCATTGGTCATAAAAATTAATCCTTCACTGGCTTTGTCCAATCTTCCAATCGGGAAAATACGTTTTGGGTAATTGATATAATCCACAATATTATTTCGAACTTCAAGATTCGTCGTGCATTCAATTCCAACAGGTTTGTTGAAAGCCAAATAAACTAACTTTTCGTGTTTCTCCACGATTAACTTTCCGTCTATACGTACTTCATCATCTGGAGAAACTTTCGTTCCCATTTCCGGTACAACTCCATTTATTGTCACGCGTCCTTCTTCAATTAATTTATCGGCCTCACGACGAGAACAATAGCCGGTTTCTCCAATAAATTTATTTAGACGTTTTAAATTCTCTTCCATACTGCAAAAGTAGGCAAAAGTTTAGACTTCTTAGAATTTTAGATTTTAGACTTTAGATTTTCATACCGTTTTGTCATCCTGAGGAACGAAGGATCACACTAGAAATTCCGCATGCATAATCGCCAATCTTTGTCGAGTTACGAGTGTGATCCTTCGTTCCTCAGGATGACAAGTTTGTGTAAAACCTTTGTGGCTATGAACCTCTGCACCTTTGAACCT